>DASWRL010000096.1:0-28408 GCA_036403195.1 Gaiellaceae bacterium | reverse complement strand
GAGGTGCCCCTCGTGCCCGGGATCTCGTCGACGCGGATCCGGCAGCACGCGCACGCGGGCGAGATGGAGGCGGCGGCGCAACTCCTCGGCCGGCCGTTCGAGGTCGACGGAGTCGTCGTCCCCGGCGACCAGCGGGGCGGCACGCTCGGCTTCCCGACCGCCAACCTCCGCGTCGACCCCGCGCTCCTCGTGCCCGCGTTCGGGATCTACGCCGGCGCGGTCGGCGAGCGGCGCGCGGCGATCTCGATCGGCGTCAACCCGCACTACGGCGGCACGGAGCGACGGATCGAGGCGTACCTCCTCGACTGGGAAGGCGACCTCTACGGCGACCGCCTCGTCGTCGAGCTCTGGAAGCGGCTGCGCCAGGAGCGCGCGTTCGAGTCGGAGGCCGATCTCGTGGCGCAGATCGCCCGCGACGTCGACGAGACGCGCGCCGCCGTCAGACCCGTCTGACCGCGCCGCTCCGGCGCGGGTCGGCGCCCGCGCCTCGACGCCCCACGGCGCTCACGCCGCCGAAGTAGTGGTGGCGGGCCGGCCAGCGGCGGACGACGTGCCCGCGTTCCTCCGCCCGCGCGAGGAACGCCTCGTCGACGCCGGGCTCCGCGTTCAGGATGCCGGCCGCCGCGTGGAACCGCGGCCGGTCGATCGCCGCCTGCACCCCGTCGCCGCGGACGAGCGTTCCGGCGAGGACGCCCACGAGCGCCGTCCGAAGCCGCGTCCCGCCGGCGGCGCCGGCCGCCAGCTCCAGCCCCACGCCGTCGAACGCGAGCGTCGGCGCCATCATGCTGTGCATCCGCGTGCCCGGCGCGAGCGGGCCGCGGACGAGGTCGGTCTCGCCGAGCATGCTGTTCAGGTGCAGGTCGAGGCCGGGGAGCCAGTCGCCCGAGCCGAGGCCGAGGCTCGTCGTGACGACGCATGCGCTCCCGGCCGCGTCGACGACCGACAGGTTCGTCGTGTGCCCGCTCCCGGTCGCGTCGCCGAGCGCGGCGAGCAGCGCGTCGTCGCCGCCGGCGGTGTCGAGCCGCGCTAGCGTCTCGGGCACCGACGAGAGGCCGGCTCGCGTCAGGACCCGCCTCCCTGCGAACGGCACCTCCACGGGCGCCGACCAGTGCGCCTCGTACGCCTCGAGGTCGCCGCGCGTGAGGACGCCGTCGCGCTCGCGGACGAGAGCGAGCAGCGCGTCGGCGATCGACCCGCGGTACACCGACGCCGCACCCTCGTCCCGGACCAGCTCGAGCGCGCGGACGAGCCCCGGCTGCTCGAGCCGGCCGCCGGCTCCGAGGAGCGACCCTCGCGGCGCGTACATCGTCGCGCCCTCGCGCATCGTCATCACGGGCGCGAGCATCGCGAGGCACGCGGCGTGCGCCGGAGGCATCGTGACCCCGCCGCGGGCGATCGCCAGGGCCGGCTCGACGAGCCGCGGCCACGGGAGGCTCCCGTGCGCGCGCCACAGCGCGTCGAGCCCGGCCGGCAGCCCGGGCACGGCGCACGACGACGCGCCGACGGCGTAGTGCACGAGCTCCTCGCCGAACGGCACGCGGAGCTCCTCCATCGGCGCCCCCGTGCCGGACGGGACGGAGACGAAGCAGTCGAGGCTCCGCACGGTGCCGGTCGTCGCGTCCAGGTGGATCGCATGGCCGCCGCCGAGCAGCCCGGTCATGACGGTCTCGGCCACGCAGGAGGCGAGGCAGGCGGCGATCGCGGCGTCGGCGGCGTTCCCGCCCTCGGCGAGGATCCCGGCGCCTGCGTCCGCCGTCGCCGGGTGCCCGGCTGCGATCGCGGCGATCACCCGACGCGCGCTGCGAGGACCCCGAAGCGGATGAAGCCGTCGAGCGGGAAGTCGAACCGCTCGTTCACGTACTCACCCGTCGCCACCTGGAACGTGCGCTCGGCGACCTTCCGGCCGACCAGCTCCTCGCCGTCCGAGCGGACGACGAGCGCGTCGGCCGCAGGCTCGACGACGTACCGCGTCGAGCTGTTCTCGTACGTCCCCGCGAACGCCTCGAGCTCGCCCGGCTCGGCGTGGAGGTAGTGGGGCTCCGGCCGCCGGGCGCCGACCACCTCCTCCAGCCAGGCGTTCTCGATCTCCGCGAGCGCCCGGCCGCCGTTGCTCGCGTTCGTCAGCCCTGCGAACACCGCGCCGTGCGACGGGACGAAGAGGAGGGACGACTCGAAGCCGTAGGCCGAGCCGCCGTGGCCCCACACCTCGACGCCGCCGGCGCGCTCGCCGAAGATCCCGAGCCCGTAGACCCCGTCGACGGCCGTCGCGGCGACGATCCGCTGCGCCTCGCCGTGCGCGAGGAGCCACGAGCCGAGGCGGAGCAGGTCCGGGACCGTCGAGACGAGTCCGCCCGACGGCCGCCGCGAGCGCGGATACCCCTCGCGCGCCGCGGCGCCCGTCCCGCGAATGTCGGGCTCGCCGAAGTCGGTCGCCTCCGCGCCCGCGGGGTGGAGGACGTGGGCGGCGAGCGCGTCCTCGAACGTCGCCCCGGCGCGCTCCGCAGCGAGCAGGCCTGCGAGCCAGAACCCCGTGTTCGCATACGACCAGACGCGGTCGGCGCCGACGAACCGCCGGACGTGGGGGAGGTCCGCGACGCAGCGGCCGAGAGCGTCGTCGCCCGATCCGTACTTGGCGTTGTCGCCGTCCGGGAGCTCGCAGTCGAAGCCGGACATGTGCGAGAGCAGGTGCCGGAGGCGGACGTCCTCCGGCCAGACGCCCGTCGGCTCCTCCGGGTCGAGGAACAGCAGCGCGAGCGCCGCCGTGAGGGGCTTCGTGATCGACGCGATCCGGAAGCGCGTGCCGGGGTCGCACCCGAGCGCGACCGTCCCGCGACCCGTCCCGACGACGAGCGCCGGGACCCGCCACCGCTCCGCGGCGGCCTCACAGACGGCCCGAAACGACGTATTCATCGGGAATCGGCTACCCTACCGGTCGACCCGGCCCCGGCCGTGCGCGTTCTTCCTTCGCGGCGCCTGGGACCTGGGTGACATCCATCTCGGGAGGAGAACGATGACCCTCACCAAGGAAGAGAAGCTGGGGCACGTCGGCAGGTTCGGCAAGCACGAGACGGACACGGGCTCGCCCGAGGTCCAGATCGCGATGCTCACCCAGCGCATCAACACCCTGACGGAGCACCTGCGCACGCACAAGCACGACCACTACTCGCGTCGCGGCCTGCTCAAGCTCGTCGGGCGCCGCCGCAGGTTCCTGAACTACCTGCAGCGCAAGGATCTCGAGGGCTACCGCGCCCTCATCAAGGAGCTCGGCCTGCGCCGCTAGCTCCACGAAAACAGAAGGGTGGAGCTTGGGCGAGCGCCCGGGCGGGGCGCTGACCCAATCTCCACCCTTCACAAGCACAGTGGAGGAATAAGGAGATATGTCTATCGTCGAAGCTGAGCACCCTGCAGGGGTGCCGGTTTCCGTGTCCGTCGACATCGGCGGCCGCGAAATCAGGTTCGAGACCGGCAAGCTCGCGAAGCAGGCCGACGGCGCCGTCGTCGTGTCGAGCGGGCAGACGGTCGTCCTCGGAACCGCCCAGGGCCGGACGGAGGCGCGCGAAGGCGCGGACTTCTTCCCGCTCACGGTCGACGTCGAGGAGCGGATGTACGCCGCCGGGAAGATCCCGGGTGGCTTCTTCAAGCGCGAGGGCCGTCCCACGGAGCGGGCGATCCTGACCGCGCGCATGACGGATCGCCCGGTGAGGCCGCTCTGGCCGAAGGGTTACCGCAACGAGGTGCAGTGCGTGGCCACGGTCTTCTCGGCCGACCTCGTCACGCCGCACGACGTCCTCGCGATCAACGCGGTGTCGGCGGCGCTCCACGTGTCGCCGCTGCCCTTCCTGGGGCCGATCGGCGCCGTCCGGATGGGCCTGCTCGAGGGCAACCTCGTCGTCAACCCGACGCTCGAGGAGACCGAGCACAGCTCCGACCTCGACCTGATCGTCGTCGGCACGAAGGACGGCCTGACGATGGTCGAGGCGGGCGCGAACCGCGTCCCCGAGCACGTGATCCTCGAGGCGCTCGACATCGCGCACCGCGAGATCGTGAAGCTCTGCGCGGCCCAGGAGGAGCTGCGCGCGAAGGCGGGGAAGCCGAAGTGGCTCGATCCCGCGACGACCGAGCGGCTCGAGGGCGCGTACGGCCACGAGATCTGGACGCGCATCCAGGAGGTCGGCCTCCGCGAGGCCGCCTCGATCGTCGACGAGATCGTCGTCCGCGAGGCCGGCACGCCGTCGATGACGTCCACGCAGGACGACGTCCTGCGCGAGCTGCAGGCCCGGATGTCGCTCGGCATGCTGCTCGAGAAGCAGCGGTCGGTCGCCGTCGAGACGGCCGTCCGCGAGCAGTTCGAGGGCGAGCTGCGCGAGCTCACCGACGCCGAGCAGGACTCGAAGGAGCTGAAGTCGGCGAAGCGGAGCCTGCTCTACGACCACATCGTCGAGGGCGTGAAGGTGCCGTTCCCCGGTGGCGGCGAGGACGGCGAGAAGGACTCGCTGACGAAGAGCTACGTCCGCAAGGCGTGCGAGTCGATCTACAAGAGCCTCGTCCGCCGCAAGATCGCGGTCGAGAAGCGGCGGCCCGATGGGCGCTCGGAGACGCAGATCCGCCCGATCGAGGTCGAGGTCGGCGTCATGCCCCGCACCCACGGCTCCGGCCTCTTCACCCGCGGGCAGACGCAGATCATGACCCTGCTGACGCTCGGCACGGCGAAGGAGGGGCAGCGGATCGACGACCTCTCGCTCGAGACGGATCGCCGGTACATGCACCACTACAACTTCCCGCCGTACTCGGTGGGTGAGACGGGTCGCATGGGCTCGCCCAAGCGGCGCGACATCGGCCACGGCGCGCTCGCGCAGCGGGCGCTCGAGGCGGTCATCCCGCCGGCCGACGAGTTCCCCTACACGATCCGCCTCGTCTCCGAGACGCTCGAGTCGAACGGCTCGTCGTCGATGGGCTCCGTGTGCGGGTCGACGCTCGCGCTGATGGACGCCGGCGTGCCGATCAAGGAGCCGGTCTCCGGCATCGCGATGGGCCTCGTCAAGGAGGGCGACGACTACGTCATCCTCACCGACATCCAGGGGGCGGAGGACCACCTCGGCGACATGGACTTCAAGGTCGCGGGCACTCCCGACGGGATCACGGCGCTCCAGATGGACATCAAGATCACCGGCGTCAGCCGGGAGATCATGGAGCGGGCGCTCGGGCAGGCGAGAGAGGCGCGCGTCGCGATCCTCGGGCGCATGCTCGAGGCGATCTCGCAGCCGCGTGAGGCGCTCGCCGAGCACGCACCGCGGATCTCGACGATCCAGATCAACCCGGAGTACATCGGGATGGTCATCGGCAAGGGCGGCGAGACGATCCGCTCGCTCGAGTCCGACCACGACGTCCAGATCGACATCGAGGAGGACGGCACGATCCTCGTGTACGCCACCGAGGGCACGAAGGGCGACGCCGCCATCTCCGCGATCCAGGCGCTCACCAAGGAGCCCGAGGTGGGCGACGAGTACACGGGGAAGGTCGTGAAGACCACCGACTTCGGCGCGTTCGTCGAGCTGAAGAAGGGGACGGACGGCCTCCTGCACGTGTCGAACGTCGGCCCCGGCCGGGTGAACCACATCGAGGACGTCATCCAGCGTGGCGACGTGCTCGACGTGCTCGTCCAGGAGGTCGACAAGGCACGCGGCCGGATCGGCCTCAAGCTGGTGCAGAAGCACGAGAACGGCGGCTTCGTCTCGCCCGAGGAGCTCGTCGAGCGCGCGAAGGACGCACCGCCGCGCGAGCCGCGCGAGGATCGTCCGCGGCGCGACGGCGAGCGCCGCGGCGGACGCGGCCCGCGGCGTGAACGGCAGGAGTCGCGGGCCGAGTAGCGGCCCGCGGCCACCGGCCACCTGGTCCGACGGCGCGGTCGCCCTCCGGGACATCCGAGAGGGCGGCCGCGCCGCCGTGCCCGGGATCCGCGCCGGGGCTTACGCTACGTCGATGCAGAACTGGATGCTGACCGAGCTCGACTCCGGTGAGCGCGTCGTCTCCGAGCGCCTCGACCACGTCCGCTCGGCGGCGGTCGGCTACTGGATCGGCGCCGGCTCCCGCGACGAGGACCCCGCCGAGGCGGGCGTCACGCATTTCATCGAGCACCTGCTCTTCAAGGGCACGAGCCGGTACAGCGCGGTGGAGATCGCGGAGATCTTCGACGGCCTCGGCGGCGAGCTGAACGCGGCGACGTCGCGCGAGCACACGCTCGTGTACGCGCGCGTGCCCGACCATCATCTCGAGACGGCGGTCGAGGTCATGAGCGACATGGTCTTCGCGCCCACGTTCGCGGACCTCGACTCCGAGCGCGACGTCGTGCTCGAGGAGATCGCGATGTACGACGACGCCCCCCAGGACCTCGTGCACGACCTGATCTCCGAGGCGGTCTTCGGCGACCACCCGCTCGGCCGGCCGGTGATCGGGACGGAGGACGTCATCTCGTCGATCGAGCAGAGCACGATCGCCAAGTACCACCAGTCGATGTACATCCCGGCGAACATCGTCGTCGCCGCCGCCGGGAACGTCGACCACGACCGGGTGGTCGAGCTCGTCGAGCGCGCGCTCACGCGCCGCAACGCCGTCGGCGAGTCGCACGTCAACGTGCGGCCGCCCCTCGTCCAGGCGCCGCCGCCGCGGCTGCGCTTCCTGCGCAAGGACACCGAGCAGTACCACGTCTGCCTCGGCGCGCCGGGCATCTCGCGGTCGGACCGGCGGCGCTTCGCCGTCTCGCTCCTCGACGCCATCCTCGGCGGCTCGGCGTCGTCGCGGCTCTTCCAGGAGATCCGCGAGAAGCGGGGGATGGCCTACGCCGTCTACTCGTTCGTGTCGCAGTACACGGACACCGGCCAGATCGGCGTGTACGTCGGGACACGCGAGGACAACCTCGAGCAGGCGCTCGCGATCACGGCGGAGCAGATCGCCGACGTCGCCGCGGGGAACATCCCCGATCGCGAGCTCGAGCGGGCGAAGGAGAACCTGAAGGGGCGGATCCTCCTCTCGATGGAGTCGACGTCCACCCGGATGAACCGGCTCGGGAAGTCGCTGATCACCGATTCGGAGCTCCTGTCGCTCGACCGGATCGTGGCGGAGATCGACGCGGTCGAGGCGTCGTCGGTGGCGGCGCTCGCCGAGACGCTGCTCGCCCCGGACCACCTGTCCGCGGCGTGCATCGGCCCGAACGAGGACCGGTTCCTGGCGGCGCTCGCGCGCGTCACGCCTGCGCTCGCGACCGCGGCGTGAACGTCCTCCTGAACGGCCGCCGCGGCAGGGTCGGCGCCGCGCTCGGCCCCGGGCTCGAGGAGGCGGGGCACACGCTCGTCGGCTCGCTGGCCGACGCCGAGGCGATGGTCGACTTCACCCGCCCGGACGCGGTCGCGGCGAACGTGCGAGCCGCGGTCGCGGCGGGCGTCCCGTCGGTGGTGGGGACGACCGGATGGAAGCCGGAGGAGTTCGCGGATGCGCCGGTGACGGTCTTCTACGCGCCGAACTTCGCCGTCGGCGCCGTGCTGATGATGCGCTTCGCGGCCGAGGCGGCACCGCACTTCGAGCGCGTCGAGATCGTCGAGCTCCACCACGAGGGGAAGCTCGACGCCCCGTCGGGGACGGCGCGGCTGACGGCCGAGAGGCTCGGAGGGGACGTCCCGATCCACTCGGTGCGACTGCCCGGGCTGAACGCCCACCAGGAGGTGATCCTGGGCACTCGCGGGCAGACGCTGACGATCCGCCACGACGCGCTTTCGCGCGAGGCGTACACGCCCGGGGTCGTGCTCGCCCTCGAGCGGCTCCCGACCCTCCCTCCCGGCTTGACGGTCGGGCTGGACTCGCTCATCTAGCTCCACGATGGAGCTCAGGGACGACGTCGTCCGCGTCGGCGACGTCGAGCTCTCGATTCTCCGGCCGGTGTCGCCCGAGGCGCTGCTCGACGAGGAGACGTTCGCCGTCGACGAGTTCCTGCCGTACTGGGCGGAGCTCTGGCCGGCGGCGGCGGCGCTCGCCGACGCGCTGCCGGACGTCTCCGGCCGCCGCGTCGTAGAGCTCGGGTGCGGGCTCGGCCTCGTCTCGCTCGTCGCGGCCGCGCGCGGCGGCGACGTGACCGCGACGGACTGGTCCGTGGACGCGATCGAGCTGCTGCGCCGGAACGCCGACCGGAACGGCGTCCGGCTGCGAGCGGAGGTGCGTGACTGGCGCGAGCCGTGGCCGGAGAGCTACGACCTCGCACTCGCGGCGGACGTCCTCTACGAGCGCCGCAACGTGGAGCCCGTGCTCGCGCGCCTGCGCGAGCTGGCGCCCGAGGCGGTCGTCGGGCTCGCCGGTCGCCCGTACGAGCAGGAGTTCCTGCGGCTCGCCGGAGAGGTGCAGGAGCTCGCCCCGCGCGTTGTCCGCCTCCTGCAGGCGTAGAATCCTCCCGTGCTCGGCCAGGTCCTGACGGCGATGGTCACACCGTTCCGCGACGACGGGAGCGTCGACTTCGACGCGTTCCAGGACCTCGCGCGCCACCTCGTCGACTCGGGGTCCGACGGGATCGTCGTCGCCGGCACGACGGGCGAGAGCCCGACGCTCACCGACCGCGAGCGGCTCGACCTGTTCCGCGCCGCGCTCGAGGCCGTCGGCGACGGCGTCACGGTGATCGGCGGCACCGGCACGTACTCGACGGCGCACTCGGTGGACCTGACGGAGGCCGCGCACGACGTCGGCGTCACGGGCTTCCTCGTCGTGACGCCGTACTACAGCAAGCCGCCGCAGCGCGGCATCGTCGCCCACTTCGAGGAGATCGCGCGCGCCAGCGACCGCCCGATCGTCGCCTACAACATCCCGTCGCGCGTCGTCGTGAACATCGAGCCGGACACGATCTCGCGCCTGGCCGAGATCGAGAACGTGAAGGCCGTGAAGCAGGCGAACGACGACCTCGTGCAGGCCCGCCACATCGTCGAGTCCGGCCTCGACCTCTACGCCGGCGACGACAACCTCGTCCAGGCGTTCCTCGAGATCGGGGGCGTCGGAGGCGTCTGCGTCCACACGCACGTCGTCGGGCCGCAGGTCGCCGAGCAGGTGCGCGCCACCCTCGACGGTGACCTCGACCGCGGGCGGGAGATCGATCGCACGCTCGCGCCCGCGTGCGAGCTCGTCGGAGTCGCGTCGAACCCGATCGCGATCAAGGCCGCTCTCCGCCTGCTCGGCCACCGCGTGGGCGGCGTCCGGCTGCCGCTCGTCGACGTGAACGCGGTCGAGCTCGCCCGCGTCCGCGACTGCCTCGAGCGGCTCGGGCTGCTCGTGCACGCCTGACCCCGCCGCCCGCCCTACACTGCGGAGCCACATGGACGCGCTCCGCATCATCCCGCTCGGCGGCCTCGGCGAGGTCGGCAAGAACATGACCGTCTACGAGGCGGCCGGCGAGCGGATCGTCGTCGACGCCGGGATGTCGTTCCCGCGCGACGAGCACCTCGGTGTGGACGTGATCCTCCCCGACTTCGGGTACCTCCGCGACGCGCCGGTGCGGGCCGTCGTCCTCACGCACGCGCACGAGGACCACGTCGGCGCGCTCCCGTTCCTCATGCGCGAGGTCCGCGTCGAGGAGATCTGGGCGACCCGCCTGACCCTCGGCCTCGTCAAGTCGAAGCTGGACGAGCACGGCCTCCTCCGCGCGGCCGAGCTGCGCGAGGTCGACCCCGAGGGGCCGCCGGCCGAGATCGGGCCGTTCCGGCTCGAGTTCGTGCGCATGGCGCACTCGATCCCCGACGCCGTCGGCATCGCGATCGAGACGGGCGCGGGCCGCGTCTTCCACACCGGCGACTGGAAGCTCGACCACACGCCCGTCGACGGCCTCCGGACCGACGTCGGCCGGCTCGCCGACCTCGGCAACCGCGGCGTCGACCTGCTGCTCGGCGACTCGACGAACGCGGAGCGTCCCGGGTTCACGCGGTCGGAGCGGGTCGTCGGGGAGGCGTTCCGGCAGATCATCCCGACGCGGCGCGGCCGCATCCTCGTCTCGAGCTTCGCCTCGAACATCCACCGGATGCAGCAGGCGATCGACGTCGGCGTCGACAGCGGCAGGAAGATCGTCGTCGTCGGGCGGTCGATGCGCCGGAACCTCAACGTCGCGCGCAACCTGGGGTACGTCGAGGTGCCCGACGACACGCTCGTGAAGCCCGCCGACGTCGACGACGTGCCCGCGCGGGAGCAGCTCGTGCTCTGCACCGGGTCGCAGGGGGAGCCGCTCTCCGCCCTGACGCGGATCGCCTACGACGACCACCCGGCGATCAAGGTCGAGCGAGGCGACACGGTGATCCTGTCGGCACGGCCGGTCCCGGGCAACGAGCTGCGCGTCCACGACACGATCAACCAGCTGACACGGCGAGGAGCCGAGGTGCTGCACGAGGAGAACGCCGACGTGCACGTCTCCGGCCACGGCCGCGCGGAGGAGCTGCGCACCCTCATCTCGCTCGTCCGCCCGAAGGCGGTGATGCCGATCCACGGCGAATACCGGATGCAGGCCGCGCACGCGCGGCTCGCGCAGGATGCAGGCGTCCCGGCGTCGTCGATCGTGCTCGCGGAGAACGGGGACGTCGTCGAGCTCACGCGGGAAGGCGTGCGGATCGTCGACCGCATCGAGGCCGGCGTCACCTTCGTCGACGGGCTCGGAGTGGGGGACATCTCCGACGTCGCGCTCCGCGACCGCCGCCACATGTCGGAGGACGGCGTCCTGATCGTCGTCACGACGCTCGCGGACGGCGCCGCTTCGCAGCCGGAGCTGATCTCCCGGGGCTTCGCCGAGAGCGACGAGCTGATCGCCGAGATGCGGCAGGAGGCCCACGACATCGTCCGGGAGCTCCTCGAGGACGACGTGCGCGAGATCAAGCTCCTCCAGGAGCACATCCACGACGGGATCGGTCAGCTCGTCTACGACAGGACCCGCCGGCGTCCGATGATCCTCCCGGTCGTGGTCGAGGTATGAGCGTCCCGCTGGGCACGCGGCCCGAGTGGGCGGCGGTGATCGCGGACCACGCGGTCGAGGAGCGCACGGGGCAGCGGCTGATCGCGCAGCTCGTCGCGCTCGAGGTCTCGTCGCTCGCGTTCTGCCGGCTGCTCGAGCGGTGGGCGCGCGGAGAGGCGGAGCCGGGGACGGCCGGGCGGAGGCAGGCAGCGCTGCGCCGCGCCGCCGACCGCGTCGAGACGGCGCTCGCCGGTCTCGAGGGCCCGCTCGGCCGCTACCTGCTCGAGCTCGAGGCGGACCAGGCGGAGGGAAGGTCGTGGTTCGGGGAGCCCGGGCCGGGCGAGCTCGTCGACTGGGCGCCGGTGCTCGACCGCGCCGGCGTGAAGGTGGCGCCGCACCGGGTCGCGCAGGCCTACCTCGAGCTGGCCGTGCTCGTGCGGGCGCTCGAGGGGCTCGCCTCGACGGTTCGCTGGCAGTCGACGGTCGACGCGAGCTCTCTCTGGGCCGGCCTGTTCGACCTGCGGGAGAACCTGCTCGGCCGCGCGCTGGACGACCTCCGCGCGATCGCGGCCTAGCACCGGTCCGGCCGCCGTGGGCGTCCAGCTCACCGTCGTCGGCTCGATCAACCTCGACCTCGTCGCGCGCGTCGAGCTGCTGCCGCGCGCGGGCGAGACCGTGACCGCGGGCGGCTTCGTCCGCGTCCCCGGCGGCAAGGGCGCGAACCAGGCGGTCGCCGCGGCGCGCCTCGGCGCCCGCGTGCGGATGATCGGTGCGGTCGGCGAGGACGCCTTCGCCGACGAGGCGCTCGCCGGTCTCCGCGAGGCCGGTGTCGAGCTCGACGTCTCGCGCCGCGGCACGACCGGGGTCGCGCTGGTCCTCGTCGCGGGCGACGGCGAGAACCAGATCGTCGTCGTCCCGGGTGCGAACGCGCTCGTCGAGCCGCGGTCGCCGGGGGGGAACGTGCTGTGCCAGCTCGAGGTCCCGGACGAGGTCGTGCATGCCGCCGCCCGCGGCGCCTGCTTCTTCGCGCTCAACGCCGCGCCCGCGCGCGCCGTCGACGTGGAGCCCGACCTGCTGATCGTGAACCGGCTCGAGCACGAGGTCGTCTCGCGCGGCCGGCTCGTCGCCGTCACCTACGGGGCGGACGGAGCCGCGCTGTTCGAGGACGGCCGCGAGGTCGCGCGCGCGAGACCCCCGGCGGTCGACGCCGTCGACGGCACGGCGGCCGGCGACGCCTTCGCGGCGTGCCTCGTCGTCTCGCTCCTGGAGGGGCGCGACCGGCAGGCCGCGCTGACGCGCGCCTGCGCCGCCGGGGCCGTCGCCGCGTCCCGGCTCGGAGCGCAGCCTTCCCTGCCCGCCGCCGGCGAGGTCGCAGCGATACTCGAGGCATGACGCCCACGCCGATCATCCTCGACTGCGATCCGGGTCACGACGACGCGATCGCGATCCTCCTCGCCGTCGCCTCGCCCGAGCTCGAGCTCGTCGGCGTGACGACCGTCTCCGGGAACCAGACCCTCGACAAGACGACCGCCAACGCGCTGCGGGTGCTCGACCTCGCAGGGCGCAGCGACATCCCGGTCCATGCCGGCGCCGACGCGCCGATCGTCCGCGCGCGGGACGTCGCGGCTCACGTGCACGGCGAGTCGGGGCTGGACGGGCCCGACCTGCCGCCGCCGTCGCGGAGCGCTGCGCCGGAGCACGCGGTCGACTTCCTCGCGCGGCAGTTCCGCAGCGCCGAGAAGCCGGTGCTCGTCGCGACCGGGCCTCTCACGAACGTCGGCCTGCTGTTCGCGACGCACCCCGACGCCCGGCCCGACCGGATCGTGCTGATGGGCGGCGCGATCGGGGAGGGAAACCGCACGCCGGCGGCCGAGTTCAACGTCTGGGCCGACCCCGAAGCGGCACAGCGCGTGTTCCAGGAGGGCCTCGACACCACGATGGTCGGCCTCGACGTCACGCACCGCGCGCTCATCACCGACGAGCACACGGAGCGCATGCGCGGCGCCGGCCGCGTCGGGAAGGTGGTCGCGGAGCTGATGGACTTCTACGCCCGGTTCCACAGGGCGCGGTACACGGATCTCGCCGGCTCGCCGATGCACGACCCCGTGTGCGTCGCACACCTGGTGGATCCGACGCTGATGGACGTGCGCGACGCGCACATCGACGTCGACTGCACGACCGGGCCGAGCTGGGGGCGCACGAACGTCGACTGGCGCGGGAGGGACCACGGGTTGCCGCCGAACGCGAAGGTCGGCATCGACATCGACGGCGCGCGGTTCGCCGACCTCGTCGTCGAGCGAATCGGCTCGTTCGAGCGGTGACCGTCGTCTTCGGCGCAATCGCCCCGCACGGCGACCCGGTGTTCGACCATCCCGACGGCCCGACGGCCGTCGGGATGCACACGCTCGCCCGGCGGCTCCGGGAGTCGGGCGCCGAGACGGCGATCGTCGTCACCCCGCATGGGACGCTCCTCGACGGCCACTTCGGCGTCGTCCGCTCCGCGCGCCTCGCCGAGCACCCGAGCGAGTTCGGCGAGACCCAGCGCCTGTACGCCGGCCCGGGCGACCCTGCGCTCGCCGACGCCTGCGTCCGCTCACTGGTGGACGCGGGGCTCCCGGCGGTCGGGATGTCCTTCGGGTCGACCGTCGCGGGCGGTTCCGTCATGCCCGTCGACTGGGGAGTCGGGATCCCGCTCACGTTCCTGGCGCTGCCCGCGGTCGTCGTCACTCCGTGCCGCGCGCTGTCGAACGACCAGCACGTCGCTGCGGGCGCGGCGCTCGCAGCCGCGACCGGCGAGCGGCGGGCGGCGTTCGTCGCGAGCGCCGACCACGGGCACGGGCACGCGCACGACGGCCCGTACGGGTTCAGCGAGCACTCGGCGCCCTACGACGAGGCGGTGCAGGACGTCATCCGGCGGAACGCGCTGGGCGAGCTCGCCGGCTGGGACCCGCGTCGAGCCTACGACGCGCTCGCGGACAGCTTCTGGCAGATGCTCATGCTCCACGGAGCGCTCGGCGACCGCTTCGACGCGGATCTCGTGTCCTACGAGGCGCCGACGTACTTCGGGATGCTGACGGCGTCGTTCACGCGGAAGGACTGAAGCCCGGCGGGGCGAAGTGCCCCCCGATGGCGCGCCCGAAGCGGCCCCACAGGTCGTCCCCGAAGACGCCGAGCCGCGTGAAGAAGCGGCGCGGATCCAAGAAGCCGCGCAGCCGGTCGCACCACCATCCGGAGCTCGTCGGCCTCGGCCTCGCCGGCCTCGGCGTGTTCCTCGCGGCGATCCTCTGGTTCGGGTTCAAGGGCGGCCCCGTCGCGCACCTCGTCGAGTCGGGCGTCGGCGCCGCGGCGTACCTGACGCCGCTCGTCCTCGCGCCGCTCGGCGCGCTGATCGTCACGCGGAGCGAGCTCGTCGACCTGAGGCCCTTCCGGCTCGGGCTCGCGGTCGCCGTGGTCGGGCTGCTGCTCACGCTCGGCGAGGCGCACGGCGGGCTCGCCGGCGAAGGCCTCGAGCGCGCCGTCGCGCTCGCGCTCGGCTCGACCGGGGCGACGATCCTCGGCGTCCTGCTCGCGATCGCGGGCGTCACGTTCCTGACCGGGACGAGCCTCGGCGCCTTCCTGCGGCGCACGGGTCACGTCGTGCACCTCGCGCACCAGCGCGTCCGCGACGCGCAGGCGCGCTACCTCGACGTCGCGGTCGACGACGAGGAGGAGTACGCGGTCGAGGAGCCCGAGCCGGCGGCGCCGTTCGACCACCACGACGTGATCTCGGACTCCATCTCGGTGGGGCCGCCGCCCGTCCTCTACGTGCACGAGGAGGAGGAGGACGAGGCGAGCGAGCAGCCGACGCACGAGTCGCAGGAGCAGCTGTTCCCGACCGCAGAGCCCGTGGGGGAGTACGAGCTCCCGGACCGCGCGCTCCTCAAGAAGTCGAAGCCCGGCGCGGGGCCGAACGGCGAGGCGAGCCAGCGGGTCGCGGACGCCCTCGTCACCTGCCTCGCGCACTTCGGCGTCGAGGCGACCGTGATCGGCCAGATCTCCGGGCCGCGCGTGACGCGCTACGAGCTGCAGCTCGCGCCCGGCACGAAGGTCGGGAAGGTCGCGAACCTCAAGGACGACCTGAGCTACGCGCTCGCGACGACGGAGATCCGGATCCTCGCGCCGATCCCGGGGAAGCAGGCGGTCGGCGTCGAGGTGCCGAACCTCAGCCCGAACCTCGTCACGCTCGGAGACATCTACGACGACCTGCCGCAGAGCGCGAGCCCGCTCTCGGTCTGGCTCGGCAAGGACATCTCCGGCTCGTCCGTCTGGGCCGACCTCGCCCGCATGCCGCACATACTGATCGCCGGCACGACCGGGTCGGGCAAGTCCGGCTGCATCAACACGATCCTCACGTCGATCCTGCTCCGCGCGACGCCGGACGAGGCGCGGCTCATCCTCATCGACCCGAAGCGGATCGAGCTGAACTACTACGAGTCGATCCCGCACCTGCTGACGCCCGTCGTCTCGAGCCCGAAGGAGGCGAGCGCCGTCCTCCTCAACGTCGTGACGGAGATGGAGCGGCGCTACGAGCGCCTCTCGCAGGTGCGCGCGCGCAACCTTCCCGAGGCGAACCGCGCGTTCCGCAAGCGCGGGGAGGAGGAGCTGCCGTACCTCCTCGTCGTGATCGACGAGCTCGCCGACCTGATGATGGTGAGCCCCCAGGAGGTCGAGGACTCGATCATCCGGCTCGCGCAGAAATCGCGGGCCGTCGGGATCCACCTCGTGCTCGCGACCCAGCGCCCGTCGGTCGACGTGATCACGGGCATGATCAAGGCGAACGTGCCGTCGCGGATCGCGTTCGCGGTCTCGTCGCAGACGGACTCGCGCGTGATCCTCGACCAGAACGGAGCCGAGAGCCTCCTCGGGCAGGGCGACATGCTCTTCAAGCCGCTCGGCACCTCGCGGCTGCAGCGCGTTCAGGGAGCGTTCGTGACCGAGGACGAGATCGCCCTGATCGTCGAGCAGACGCGGACGCAGCGCGAGCAGCAGGTCGACGCGACCTTCCTCGAGGCGCCGCAGGTGTTCGCCGACGACGCCGACTCCGACGACGGCGAGTTCGACCCCGACGAGGACCCGCTGCTCGACAAGGCGATCGAGGTCGTCGTGACGGCGCAGACCGCGAGCGTCTCGCTCCTCCAGCGGCGCCTTCGCGTGGGCTACACCCGAGCGGGGCGGCTCGTCGACATGCTCGAGCGGCGCGGGATCATCTCCCCGTACGAGGGGTCGAAGCCGCGCCGGGTGCTCGTCTCGGAGCACGATCTCGAGCGGACCGTGCCCGCCGGGGTCGACGGCCCGATGTAGGGGCAGTCCTGCCAACGGGCTACGCTACGCGGCGCCAGTCCCCCCAGCAGGACAACAAACAGGAGGGTTCACACAGTGAGGAAGCGTTGGCTTCCGCTCGCGGCGCTTGCCGTGGCGGTGCTGATCGCGTCGCTCGCGGCTGCCGTTCACGGCACCACGGCGTCTGCGGCACGGAAGGCCTCGTTCTCCGCATGCCTCGTCACCGACATCGGCGGGTTGAACGACAAGTCGTTCAACCACCTGGCGTACGTCGGGCTCCAGCATGCGCAGAGAGCGGGCATCAAGGGACGCGTCATCCAGTCCCACTCGGCGGCGGACTACATCCCGAACCTGAAGGCGTGCGTGCAGTCGGGCGCCGGCGTCACGATCGGCGTCGGGTTCCTGATGACGGACGCTATGGACGCGATCGCGTCGTCGTTCCCGAACAACAAGTTCGCGATCGTCGACGTCGATGTCACGGGCCTCAAGCACAAGCCGAAGAACGTCGAGGGCCTGCTCTTCAAGGAGCAGGAGGCCGGCTACCTCGTCGGCTACGCCGCGGGCCTGTGGGCGAAGCAGCACAACGGCAAGGCGGTCGGCTCCGTCGGCGGCCTGAAGATCCCGCCGGTCGACCGGTACATCGCCGGCTATCAGTTCGGCGCGAAGAAGGCCGATCCCGGGATCAAGACGCTGAACGACTACTCCCAGGACTTCGTCAAGCAGGCGAAGTGCAAGGAGAAGGCGCTGAACCAGATCGCCCAGGGCTCGGTCGTCGAGTTCCAGGTCGCCGGCCAGTGCGGGCTCGGCGTCCTAGACGCGGCGCACGAGAAGGGCCTCTTCGGCGTCGGCGTCGACGCGGACCAGGGGTATCTCGGCTCGTGGGTGATGACGAGCGCGCTCAAGCGCGTCGACGTCGCCGTGTACAACGCGATCCAGGCCGCGAACCACGGGAAGCTCCTGGGTGGGCAGGACAAGCAGTTCGGCGCCAGCATCACCGGCGTCGGCTACGGCAAGTGGAGCTCCAAGGTGCCGGCGTCGATCAAGAGCGCCGTCGCCGCGCAGTACAAGCTCCTGCAGGCCGGCAAGGTCAAGGGCATCCCGGCGACCGTCAAGTAGCCGGATCCCGCCTCGAGGCATCCGGTCCGGCCCGAGGGCCGGACCGGATGCGTGAGGATAGGATCGCGCGAGCGATGGCCGACGCCCCTCTTCTCGAGCTCCGTCGCATCACGAAGCAGTTCCCCGGCGTCCTCGCGAACGACGCCGTCGACTTCGACCTCCGTGCGGGCGAGGTGCACGCGCTGCTCGGCGAGAACGGCGCCGGGAAGTCGACGCTGATGAACATCCTCTACGGGCTCTACACGCCGGACGAGGGGCAGATCCTCCTGAACGGCGAGGCGATCGACCTCGGCTCGACCAAGGCGGCGATCGAGCACGGGATCGGGATGGTGCACCAGCACTTCATGCTGATCCCCGTCATGACGGTGGCGGAGAACATCGTCCTCGCCGTCGAGCCGCGCCACGCGGGGGTGCTGCTCGACTACGACGCGGCCCGGCGGCGCGTCCGCGAGCTCTCCGAGCGGTACGGCCTCGCGGTCGATCCCGACGCACGGATCGACCGGATCACGGTCGGGCAGCAACAGCGCGTCGAGATCCTGAAAGCGCTCTACCGCGGCGCCGACATCCTGATCCTCGACGAGCCGACGGCGGTGCTGACGCCGCAGGAGGCGAAGGAGCTGTTCGAGATCCTCCGCTCGCTGAAGGAGCAGGGGAAGTCGATCATCTTCATCTCGCACAAGCTGAACGAGGTGCTCCAGATCGCCGACCGGATCACGACGCTCCGGCGCGGCCAGGTCGTCGCGACGATCCCGGCCCCGGGCGCGACCGAGGAGAGCCTCGCGCGGATGATGGTGGGGCGCGAGGTGCTGCTGCGGGTCGACAAGAAGCCGGGCCGCCCCGGCGAGCCGCTGCTCCACGTCGAGGACCTGCGGGTGATCGACGACCGCGGCCTCGAGGCGGTGAGGGGAGTCACCTTCGACGTGAGAGCCGGCGAGATCGTCGGCCTCGCCGGCGTCGACGCGAACGGGCAGAGCGAGCTGATCGACGCGATCGCCGGGCTGCGCCACGTGGACGGCGGGCGCATCGTGGTCGACGGGAAGGACGTCACGAACCACTCCGCGCGCCAGGCGCTCGAGGCGGGCGTGGGGCACATCCCCGAGGACCGGCACCGCCGCGGCCTCGTGCTCCCGTTCTCGCTCACGGAGAACCTCGCCCTCCACGACTACCGGTACGAGCCCGAGTCGCGGCTCGGGTTCCTCAACCTCGGCGTGATGAGCGAGCGAGCGCGTCGGCTCCTGCAGGAGTTCGACGTCCGCGGCGGCACGCCCTCGACGCCCGCGGGCGCGCTCTCTGGCGGCAACCAGCAGAAGGTCGTCCTCGCACGCGAGATCGACGGCGACCCGAAGGTGCTGATCGCCGCGCAGCCGACGCGCGGCCTCGACGTCGGCGCGATCGAGTTCGTCCACCGCCGCCTCGTCGAGCAGCGCGACGCCGGTCGCGCCGTCTTCCTCGTGTCGCTCGAGCTGGAGGAGATCCTCTCGCTCTCGGACCGCATCCTCGTGATCTACGAGGGTCGCCTCGTCGGCGAGTTCCCGCCGGCGACGACGGAGGAGGAGCTCGGGTTCGCGATGACCGGCGGACGGCGGGAGGCGGCGTGAGCGGCGACCGGCGCGAGCTGCCGCCGACGCAGGACGAGGTCCCGCAGCCGCCGGCGAGCGGCACGATCCCGACGCCGCAGCAGCACTACGCGTCGCGGTTCGGCGGCCTCAGCGGGGTGATCGCGCCGGTCGTCACCACGATCATCGCGTTCCTGATGGGCGGCCTCGTGGTCGCGCTCACGGGGAAGAACCCGTTCAAGGTCTACCACGCCGTCTACAACGGCACGGGCATCAGCTGGTTCTTCCACGTCGGCAGCCACTCGGCGCGCATCCCGTTCTCGACGACGAAGATGTGGTTCCCGTGGGACACGGCGTCGATCGCCGCCGGGAACCTGCAGCAGACGCTCCTCCTGACGACGCCGATCATCCTGACGGGGCTCGCGGTGGCCTTCGCGTTCCGGTGCGGGATGTTCAACATCGGCGGGCAGGGCCAGTACCTCGCCGGAACGATCTTCGCCGTCTGGCTCGGAACCTCGTTTGGGGGCTTGAACCCGTGGGCGCACGTCCTCCTGTGCCTCGTGGTCGGCACCCTCGCGGGTGCGGCCTGGGCAGGGATCGCCGGTCTCCTCAAGGCGACGGTCGGCGCACACGAGGTGATCTCGACGATCATGCTCAACTGGATCGCGATCTGGGTCGGCTCGTACCTCTTCGGGCAGGGCGGCCCGCTGCAGGGGTCGCAGGCGTCCATCCCGATCTCGAACGACATCGCCGAGGGCGCGAAGCTTCCGGTCTTCTGGGGCCTCAAGCTCCTGCAGGGACTCTCGATCGGGATCTTCATCGCGCTCGCGATGCTCCTCGTCTACTGGGTGATCATCAACCGGACGACGATCGGGTTCGAGGTGCGCGCGGTCGGCTTCAGCCCGGAGTCGGCGCGGTACGGCGGCATCTCCGTCGCGCGCAACTATTTCCTCGCAATGGCGATCAGCGGCGCGTTCGCGGGGCTCGCCGGAGCGCTCGACGTGACGGGCTGGGAGTACCGCATCGGCGAGAACGACATCCAGGCGAACCAGATCGGCTTCATCGGGCTCGCGGCCGCGCTGCTCGGCCGGAACACCGCGCTCGGCGTCGGGTTTGCGTCGCTCCTCTTCGGCGCCCTCATCAACGGCACGTCGGGCCGGCA
Organism: Gaiellaceae bacterium; assembly: GCA_036403195.1. Lineage (GTDB taxonomy): Bacteria > Actinomycetota > Thermoleophilia > Gaiellales > Gaiellaceae > PALSA-600. The sequence continues at coordinate 8,295 of DASWRL010000096.1, read as the reverse complement.
GCTCGACCCGTCCATCTTCCGGCCGGACCTCGCGGGCAACCTGACGACGATCATCCAGGGGCTCGTGATCCTGTTCGTCGGGCTGAACCTCGGCGGCGCGTGGGCATGGATCACGAAGCGTAGGAGGCGCGCCTCGTGAGCGCGGTCGCGGCACGGCTCGGGGGCATCGAGTGGCGCCACCCCCGGACGGTCGGCATCGCCGGGATCGTCCTCGGCGCGCTCGCGTTCTGGCTCGCGCTGCCCCCGCTCGCCTCGCGCACGGCCGTCCTCCCGATCGCGCTCGGGATCCTCGCCGTCGCAGCCGGGATCTGGTCGTGGTCGCGCGGCCAGCACCGTTTCGGGGGCGGGGCCGTCTCCTCCGGGCTCCTCGGGATCCTCTTCGGCGTCCTCGCGACCCGCTCCTCGACCGCGCACCTCGACACCGTCGTCGTCTGGAGCGCGCTCCTCGGGGCGACGCTGCGGTACGCGACGCCGCTCACCTTCGCGGCGATCGGCGGGCTCTACTGCGAGCGGAGCGGCGTCGTCAACGTCGCGCTCGAGGGAATGCTGCTCACCGGGGCCTTCTTCGGCATCTGGGGCGCGATCTGGGCACACGGGTGGGCGCCCGGGTTCGAGTGGGTGATCGGCGTCGGGATCGCCGCGCTCGCCGGGATGGGGCTCGCGCTGATCCACGCGGTGTGGTCGGTGACGCTCAAGGTCGACCAGATCATCTCGGGCACCGCGCTCAACTTCCTGGCGCTCGGCATCACCGGCTACCTGTTCATCGACAAGTACGGCGACACCGGGACGCCGGGCAACGTCGCCGACTACGGGATTCCCGACATCCACATCAACTTCCTCAAGAACTGGTACTTCGTCGGGCCGATCCTCGGCCAGCTGAACCTGATGATCTGGGCGTCGTTCGTCCTGCTGATCGCCACGTACGTGTTCGTGTTCCGCACGCCGTACGGGCTTCGGCTGCGGTCGGTCGGCGAGCACCCCCGCGCGGCCGACACGGTCGGCATCTCGGTGTACCGGATCCGCTACGTCGCGGTCGTCGCCTCCGGTGCGATCGCCGCGATGGGGGGTGCTTACCTCTCGCTCGGCTTCGTGCACTCGTTCAACGAGAACATGACGAGCGGCACGGGGTTCATCGGGCTCGCAGCGCTCGTGTTCGGCAAGTGGCGGCCGTTCCCGACGTGGGGCGCCGCGCTCCTCTTCGGGTTCTCGAGCGCGCTCGCGGACCGGCTGCCGAACGCCTACGGCAACCAGTGGGGCACGCTCTTCCAGGCGCTGCCGTACTTCCTCACGCTCGTCGCCGTCGCCGGCGTGATCGGCCGCTCGGTCGGCCCGGCCGCGGCGGGACGCCCGTATGAGAGGCAGTAGGGCCGCCGCACGCGCGGCGGTCGTCCTCGGCGCGCTCGGAGTGGTCGTGATCCCCGCCGGGGTCGTCGCGGCGCAGACGAACGGGCGCCTCCGGCTGCTCGAGACGCTGTACGTCGTCGTTCCCGCCGCGGTCGTCCTCGGCCTCCTCGCGCTCGCCGCCGCGCGGCGCGCGCGCTTCGCAGCGGGGCGCAGCATCACGGCGGATCGGCGCGGGCCGATCCGCCTCGCGCGCGTCGCGGCCTGGGCGGGGATGTACGCCGGTGTCACCGGCGCGCTCGCGCTCGCCGTCTACGGCGTGCTCCGCTGGGCGCAGTAGCCGCGTCTCCGGTCGGCGGCTACGCTTCCCGCGGGTGTTCGAGATCGGGAACAGCCTGCGCGAGGCGCGGGTCCGGCGCGGCGTCGACTTCGGGCAGGCGGAGCTGGCGACGAAGATCCGGGGGAAGTACCTCCGCGCGCTCGAGGAGGAGCAGTTCGAGCTCCTGCCCGCCCAGACCTACGTCAAGGGATTCCTCCGCACCTACGCCGAGTACCTCGGGCTCGACGGGCAGCTCTACGTCGACGAGTACAACTCGCGGTTCGTCAGCGGGGAGGAGCACGAGCCGCGCGTCCGCCGCTCGGTGGCCGCGCGCCCGCAGCGGCGCAACCGCCGCCTCGAGGCGAACGTCGTCCTCGTGGCGCTCGGGGCGATCGCCGTCCTCACGGTAATCGTCATCTCTGCGTGGAAGGCGAGCGGCGGCGCGAAGACCCCCGCGATCACGCCCGTGACGACGACGACACGGCACGAGCCTGTGCGCAGGCACGTCGCGCCGCCGCTCCTCCAGGTCACCGCGACGCGCGGACAGACGCACGTGGTCGTGCACCGCGGGAGCGCGACGGGCACGATCCTCTTCGACGGCACGATCGCGAAGGGGCACGCACCGTTCGCGCTCCGCGGCAGCAGGCTGTGGGTGCAGATCGACACGCCCGAGAACCTCCGGATCGTGATCGCGGGCCACCGCGTGCGCGTGCCCGGGTCGGCGCCGCGCGTCGGCATCGTCACGAAGACCGGGTGGCATCCCGCATAGGCGGGCGAGGCCCGCGCGCAGCGATCGTCGCGTCGGGCTCGGAGCTCGTCCGCGGCGACCGCCACGACCGGAACGGCCCGTTCCTCGCGGCCGACCTCCTGCGGCGCGGTATCGACCCGGCGCGGATCACGGTCGTCGGCGACGACGCCGGCGACCTCGAGGAGGCGCTCCGGGACGCGCTCGCGCACGACCTGCTCGTCGTCTCGGGCGGGCTCGGGCCTACGCACGACGACCGGACGCTCGAGCTGCTCGCGCGAGCAGCGGGAGTCGGCCTCGAGGTCGACGAGGAGCTCCGCAGCCGGATCGAGGCGCGCTCGCGCATGGTCGCCGAGCGCCTGCGCCGGCCGTACGCCGACTTCGAGGAGGGCGTGCGGAAGCAGGCGATGCTCCCGGAGGGCGCGGAGTGGGTGGAGCCGGTGGGCACCGCGCCGGCGGTCGTGCTGCCGGTCGGCGACGGGGTGGCGGTCGCGCTGCCGGGGCCGCCGCAGGAGCTGCAGGAGCTGTGGCCGCGCGTCTGCGAGACCGCGCCGCTCAAGTCGGTGCTCGCCCGCGCGGTCGCGACCGAGCGGCGCGTCCTCCGGATGTTCGGCGTCTCCGAGTCCGCGGTCGCCCAGGCGCTCGCCGCAGCGGGCGGCGACGGCGACGGGCTCGACGTCACGATCTGCGCCCGGGACTTCGAGATCCACGTCGACCTGTTCGTGCGGGAGGGCGGCGACGGACGCGCGGACGAGGTCGAGCAGGGCCTCCGGCGGGCGGTCGGCGACTACGTCTTCGCGCACGACGAGCGCTCGACGGCGCAGCTCGTCCTCGACCTCCTCCGCGACCGCGCGCTCACGCTCGGCACCGCCGAGTCGTGCACCGGTGGCCTCGTCGCCGCCCGCCTCACCGGCGTGCCCGGGGCGAGCGACGTCTTCCTCGGGTCAGTCGTCGCGTACGCGAACGACGTGAAGGAGCGGCCGCTCGGGGTGCCGGCCGAGGTGCTGCGGACGCACGGCGCGGTCTCGGCGGAGGCGGCGGCGGCGATGGCCGCTGCCGCTCGCACGACACTCGGGGTGGACGTGGCCGTCGCTGTCACAGGCGTCGCCGGGCCGGGAGGCGGCACCGCGGACAAGCCGGTCGGCCTCGTGTTCCTGCACGCAGCCGGCCCCGACGGCGACCTCGCCCGCCGCATCGACTTCCCCGGGGATCGCGAGACGATCCGCCTGCGGTCGACGGTCGCGGCGCTCCACCTCGTGCGCGAACTCGTCACGAAGTCGTGACCCGCGCGTCGCAGCTCCGCCGCTAGCGTGGCCGGGGATGAACGATACCGGCTCTTCTGCGCTCTCGAGCTCCCCGACGACGCGCGTGCGGAGGTCGCGGCGTGGGCCGAGCGCGAGGCTCGCGGCGCGGGGCGGCTCGTACGCGCCGACGACCTGCACGTCACGCTCGCGTTCCTCGGGTCGCGGCCGCCCGCCGACGGCGTGCGCGCGGCGCACGAGCTGCGCACCGCGTCCACGGCCGCAGGTCCCGTCGAGCTGCGGCCGGTCCGGTACCGCGAGACCCGGAGCGTGGGGATGCTCGTGCTCGACGACGTGACGGGCGCTGCGGCGGCGCTCGCCGCCGACGTCCAGGAGCGGCTCGAGCGCGCGGGCATCTACCGCCGCGAGCGCCGCCCGTGGCTCCCGCACGTGACGGTCGTCCGGTTCCGCGAGCCGGCAGGACTGCGCCCGCAGCCGGCGAACATGCGTTCGATTCATGTCGTCCGGTCGGCGCTCTACCGTTCCATCCTCGGACCGGGCGGCGCCCGGTACGAGGCACTCGAAACGGCAGCCCTAGGAGGTTAGGCAGATGGATCGCGAGCAGGCACTCGAGACGGTGCTGGGACAGATCGAGCGCCAGTTCGGCAAGGGCGCCGTCATGAAGATGAACGACCAGGCGCAGGTCGCGATCGGGGCGGTGTCGACGGGCTCGCTCTCGCTCGACGTGGCGCTCGGCGTAGGCGGGTTGCCGCGCGGCCGCGTGATCGAGGTCTTCGGCCCCGAGTCCTCCGGGAAGACGACGCTCGTCTACCACGTGATCGCCGAGGCGCAGCGGCGCGGCGGCATCTGCGCCTTCATCGACGCCGAGCACGCGATGGATCCGGCGTACGCGAAGAGGATCGGCGTCAACATCGACGAGCTCCTCGTCTCGCAGCCCGACACGGGCGAGCAGGCGCTCGAGATCTGCGAGCTGCTCGTCCGCTCCGGCGCCCTCTCGGTCGTCGCGATCGACTCGGTCGCCGCGCTCACGCCGAAGGCGGAGATCGAGGGCGAGATGGGCGACTCGCACGTGGGGCTCCAGGCCCGGCTGATGAGCCAGGCGCTGCGGAAGCTCGCCGGCACCCTCAGTCGCACCGACACGATCTGCCTCTTCACGAACCAGCTGCGCGAGAAGATCGGCGTCATGTTCGGCAACCCGGAGACGACGCCGGGCGGCCGGGCGCTGCGCTTCTACGCGTCGGTCAGGCTCGACATCCGCCGGATCGAGACGCTGAAGGACGGGGTGGAGGCGATCGGCAACCGCGTCCGCGTGAAGGTGGTGAAGAACAAGGTCGCGCCGCCGTTCAAGCAGGCCGAGTTCGACATCATCTACGGGGACGGCATCTCGTGGGAGGGCACGGTCCTCGACACGGGCCTCGAGCGGAAGGTCGTGCAGAAGTCGGGCTCCTACTTCTCGTTCGCCGACGAGCGGCTCGGACAGGGGCGCCAGAACGCGACGGCGTTCCTCAAGGAGCATCCCGACGTCGTCCAGGGGATCCTCCGCGCGATCCAGGCGCAGGCCGGGCCGGAGCAGGTGATCTCGGCGCGGCTGCTGCCGCAGAGCGAGGTCTCGGCCGAGGCGACGCCGGTCGTCGAAGAAGAGGAAGAGGCCGCGGCGACGGTCTGAGCGGTGGAGGGCGGGCCCGATCCGATCGAGGTCGCGGTGCGGGCGCTGCGCCACCGCGACCGCTCGCGGCGGCAGGTCGAGGAGCGGCTCGCGCGCGCAGGCGTCGGCGAGGACCGGCGGGCGCGGGCGCTCGAGACGCTCGAGCACGTGGGGTACCTCGACGACGGGCGCTTCGCGGCCGGCCGGGCCGCGGCGCTCGTCGCACGCGGTCACGGCGACGCGGCGATCGCGCACCTGCTCGAGGCCGACGGGATCGCCGCGGAAGTCGTCCAGGACGTCCTCGCCGCGCTCGAGCCGGAGGTCGACCGGGCGCGGCGGGAGCTCGCCGGCGGCCGTGAGCCGCGGCGCTGCGCGGCGCGGCTCCTGCGGAAAGGGTTCGCGCCCGAGAGCGTGGAGGAGGCGCTCGGCGGGGGGTTTGCGGTCGAGGTCGAGGAGGCGTAGAGTTCGTCGCCCTGACTCGAACCACTGAACTCTGAAACCGCTGTTTTGCCTGCAAACGCTCCACTTCCACCGAATCGAGCCCCAGTCCCGATGAACCCCGACTTCAGTCACCGACCACCCTGCGGCGCAGGGTTTCTCGCGACGACGAACTGATCTGAATTCGCGGGGCGCGGCGCGGCCGCGCCTGGACAGCTGATCGGCAAGTGGCGTCGGCGGGCAAACGAGCCCGAGGGAGCCCCATGCTCGTTGTCGCAGTCGTGATCGCAGTCGCCGCCGGGAGCCTGGCGACGCTCCTCGCGCTCCGGTTGCTTGCGGGCTCCCGCCTCGAGGCTGCGCGCCGCGAGCGTGCGCTGCTCCTCGACGAGGCGCGGCGCGAGGCCGAGGCGACGCGCCGCGAGGCCGCGATCGAGGCGCGCGAGCATGCGATCAGGCTGCGCGGGGAGCTCGAGGAAGAGCTCCGCGGGCGGCGGGACTCGGTCGTGAAGATCGAGGAGCGCGTCCTAGCGAAGGAGGACGACATCGACCGGAAGCTCACCGAGCTGATCCGCCGCGAGCAGGGCGTGGCCGACCGGGAGGTGCACCTCCGCCAGCTCCAGGAGGACATGAAGGAGCTCAAGCACCGCCACCGCGCCGAGCTCGAGCGGGTGGCCGGGATGACGTCCGGGGAGGCGCGGCAACGGATCCTCGAGGAGTCCGAGGAGCAGGTGCGGCACGAGCTGGCGGGGCGGGTGCGGCAGCTCGAGGAGGAGGCCGCGACCGAGGCGAAGCGGCGGGCGCGGAACCTCGTCGCCGACGCGCTCCAGCGGGTCGCCGCGAGCGCGGCGGCGGAGACGACGGTCACGCTCGTCGAGCTGCCGTCCGACGACATGAAGGGTCGGATCATCGGCCGCGAGGGCCGGAACATCCGGACGCTCGAGCACCTCACGGGTGTCGACTTCATCATCGACGACACGCCGAACGCCGTCGTGCTCTCGTCGTTCGACGGGATCCGTCGCGAGATCGCGCGGATGACGCTCCTGAAGCTGATCGAGGACGGGCGAATCCACCCGACCCGGATCGAGGAGATGTACTACCTCTCCAAGGCCGAGCTCGACGAGCACGTGCGCCAGGCGGGCGAGCAGGCGGTCTACGAGGCCAACTGCGGCGAGATCCACGAGGAGCTCGTGAAGATCCTCGGCCGGCTCCGCTACCGGACGAGCTACGGGCAGAACGTGCTGCGACACACGCTCGAGGTGGTGCAGCTCGCAGGGATCATGGCGGCCGAGGTCGAGGCGTCGGTCAAGACGGCGAAGCGCGCGGCGCTCCTCCACGACCTCGGGAAGGCGGTGACGCACGAGGTGGAGGGGTCGCACGCGGCGATCTCGACGCAGCTCGCCCGCCGCTACGGCGAGACGCCCGCCGTGTGCCACGCGATCGAGGCGCACCACTACGAGGTGCAGCCCCAGACGGTCGAGGCGGTGTTGCTGATCGCGGCCGACGCGATCTCGGCCGCGCGGCCGGGCGCCCGCGGCGAGGGCCTCGAGCACTACGTGAAGCGGCTCGAGTCGCTGGAGGAGCTGGCCGGCCGCCACCCGGGCGTGGAGAAGGTCTACGCCCTGCAGGCGGGGCGCGAGATCCGCGTCCTCGTGAAGCCGCAGGAGGTCGACGACGACGGCGCGGTGCTCCTCTCGCACGAGATCGCGCGCGAGATCGAGCATCACCTGGAGTACCCGGGCCAGATCAAGGTGACGGTGATCCGCGAGAGCCGGGCAATCGACGTGGCGGCGAACAAGCTCGACCACCGCCGGGCCGCCCCCGTCGAGCGCGTCGACGCGGCCTGACGGGGCTACCCTTCGGCGGCGATGCGCCGGTACCACGTCACCACGTTCGGCTGTCAGATGAACGCCCACGACAGCGAGCGCATCAAGGGCATGCTCGAGGAGCTCGGGCTGGGGGAGGCGGCCGCCCCGGAGGAGGCGGACGTCGTCGTCTTCAACACGTGCACGATCCGCGAGAAGCCCGACCAGAAGCTGGCGGCCCACCTGGGCGAGGCGGCCGCGAGGAAGCGCGAGGACCCCGACCGGATCATCGCCGTCGGCGGGTGCTACGCCGAGGCGCAGCGCGAGCGGATCTTCGAGCTCTACCCGTTCGTGGACGTCGCGTTCGGGCCCGGGTCGATCGCGCACCTCGCCGACTGGCTCGGCGCGGGGGGGACGGGGGTCGCGCGCGGCCGCTTCGGGCTCGACGAGCGCGAGTTCGCGGCGGAGCTGCCGATGCACCGCGAGCGGTCGTTCCAGGCGTGGGTGCAGGTCTCGATGGGCTGCAACTCCGTGTGCTCGTACTGCATCGTCCCGTCCGTCCGCGGCCGCGAGCGGAGCCGCCGCCCCGGCGAGATCCTCGGGGAGGTGACGCGGCTCGCCCGGCAGGGCGTGCGCGAGATCACCCTGCTCGGCCAGAACGTCAACTCCTGGGGGCGCGACCTGCTGCCGGAGATCCGCACCGAGTTCGGCGAGCTGCTCCGTGCCTGCGACGCGGTCGACGG
>DASWRL010000095.1:0-22418 GCA_036403195.1 Gaiellaceae bacterium | reverse complement strand
CTCGCCGGTCCAGCTCTCGCCGAGCCGGCCGAGCGCGTCCTCGTTCTCGTCGAGGACCGTGACGTCCCACCCGGAGCGCTGGAGCTGCAGCGCGACGGCGGAGCCGACGCGGCCGGAGCCGATGACGAGCGCCTTCACGGGGCCAAGCGTACTCCGCGGGGCAGCTATGTCGCGGCCAGCTCCTCGTCGAGGACCGACTGCGGGAACGCGACGATGAGGACCTCCGCCGGCGCGCGCCGTAGCACGTGGTCGACGGTCGGCGAGAAGAAGCGCGACTGCCGCCGCCAGCGCGGCGCCGAGCCGAGGACGATCAGGTCGGCGCCGACTGCCGTCGCGTGCTCGACGATCGCATTCCCGATCGCGCGTGCGCGCACCGTCGTCCCCTCGACGGGCACGCCGAAGTCGGCGCCGAGCAGCTTCGCCTCGGCGAGCGACGCCTCGGCGCGCTCCTCCTCGTCCTCCATCGGCGCGTCGAGCGGCTGTTCGAGCGGGACCCTGATCACGTGCAGCGCCTCCACCTCCGCGCCGTGCTCCGACGCGAGCTTCACGGCCGTCGCGAGCATCTCCTCGCCGATCACGCCGAGCTTCATCGGCACGAGGATCCGGTGGAACTGCGCGACGGGCGCCAGAGGCCGCTCGTCGCGCGCCTCGACCCGCTCGAGGAGCCCCTCACCGCGCGCGATCCTGCCGCTGACGTACACGATCACGCCCGCGAGCAGCCACAGCGGCCCCGCGTAGCGCGCGGCCGGATGCGTCGCCATCGCGATGATCCAGACGGCGAAGGTGAGCACCGACCCGACGATCGCCGGCAGCGGGATCTCGCGCCCGCGGATCGTGACGGGGAACGGCGCGCGGTACGGGCGCGGCAGGTCCGGCTCGTCGATGCGGAGCTTGATCACGGCGACCTGGGCCGCCGTGAAGGCGAGCAGCACCCCGAACGAGTAGAGGCTCGCGAGGAAGGCGACGTCGTCGTTCTTCTTGAAGGACGCGGCGCCGACGACGATCGCGGACGAGATCGCGGCGCCGACGACGATCGCCTGCGGCGCGACGTGTGCGCGCCGGCTCACCCGCCCGAATCCGCGCGGGAGCTGGCCGTGCTCGCCGAGCGAGTACGCGAGGCGGGCGAACCCCGAGACCGACGTGGTGATCGCGGCGAGCAGGACGAGCACGCCCGTCATCCCGACGTAGAAGCGGAGGGTCGTGCCGACGCCGCCCGGCAGCTCGTGCCGGAGGCGGTCGGCCACCCCGAGGAGCGGCGCCTGGATCCAGCGCGTCCCGAGCTCGGTCTCAGGACCGGGGAACGCCGACAGCGCGACGATCGCGATCGCGACGTACAGCGTGACGACCGTCGCGATCGCGCTGAAGACGGAGCGCGGCAGGTCGACCCCCGGCCGGCGCGCCTCCTCGGCGAGGTTCGCGACCGTCTCGAGCCCCGTGAACGCGAGCATCGCGAGCGGCAGCGCGAACGCCAGGTCGTGCCACGACGGATGGTGCCCGAGCGACGTCCCGTGCGTCAGCGCGTGCGGCGAGAAGACGAGCGCGAAACCGAGGACGACGAGCAGCAGCTGCGTGAGCAGGTCGAGCGCCGGCACGACGATGCCGAGGCCGTAGAGCGACGGCCGCCGGACGAGCCGGATCGACGCGACGAGGGCGATCCCGGTCACGGCGACGACGACGTCCCACGGCGAGTGCCGGAGCGCCTGCACCTGCAGCGCCCCGGCGAGGTAGTGCGGCAGGAAGAGCGCCGACAGCGAGATCACGATCAGGTAGTCGAGGAAGAGCGACCAGCCCGTGAGGAAGCCGGCGAGGTCGTTCGTCGCACGGCGCACGAAGGTCGCGGCCCCGCCGGTCTCCGGGAGCATCGCCGTGCCCTCGGCGTAGGAGAACGCGACGTTCAGGAAGAGGAGGCCGGCGCCGAGGAGGACGAGCGGCGTGAACCCGACGGCATACGCCGCGAGGACGCCGAGCGCGAAGTAGATCGACGACGCGATCTCGCCGTAGGCGACGGAGAAGAGGGCGCGGGCGTCGAGCTCGCGGCGGAGGCCCGGCAGCTTCCTCGCCATCGCTCAGCGCCCCTTCCGCATCAGCCACAGCCGGCCCGCCCCGGCGGCCACGAAGAGCGCGCCGATGACGAGGCCGACGCCACCGCCGCGCGAGAGCGTGACCACGAGCATCGCGATGCCGAGCGCGATCATCATGACCGCGGTCACCTGCGTCAGCGAGCGGTAGATCATGCGGCGATCCGCTTGCCGGCCGCGACCATCACGCGCGAGGGGGCATGCTTGAGGACGTAGTCCACGGTGTGGCCGAAGATCGCGCGGTGGCGGCCGCGCGGCGCGCCGAGCACGACGATGTCGGCGCTGCGACGGTCGGCCTCGTCGACGATCGCGCGCCCGGCGTTGCGCGCGCGCACGACGCGCTCGATCACGCGCACGCCGTACGAGTCGGCGACCGCTCGCAGCTCGTCGAGCAGGTCGTCGGCCGCCGCCAGCTGCTCGCGCAGGTCCGCGTCGAGCGGCAGCTCGAGCGGGACGACGACGACGCGGAGGAGGACGATCCGGCCCGCGCGCTCGGTCGCGAGCCGCGCGGCGAGCTCGACCGCCTCCCGCGACTCGGGCCCCGTGACGACGGGCACGAGGATCGTCCGGTACTCGAGCGCGACGGCGGCGCCCACGGGGATCGGGGCACGCGCCGTCACCGTGAGCGGCAGGTTGACGCGCCGCCGGTAGTAGACGTAGAACACGGCGCCCGCCGCGAGCCAGGCGAAGCCTGCCTCGCGCGTCGCGGCCTTCTGCACGACGACCACGACCCAGGCCGCGCCGGTGCCGATCGCGCCGAAGACGGCGAACAGCGGCCACTCGACGCCGCGGATGCGGAGGCTCGGACGCGCCCTCCACTCGCCCTCGCCCTGCCCCTTCGTCCGCAGGCGGATCACCGCGAGGTGGGCGATCGTGAACGAGAGCATCGCGCCGAACGCGTACATGTTCCCGAGGAAGTCCACCTGTCCCGAGACGAGGAACAGCGTCGGGCCGACCCCGCCGAAGACGAGGAGCGAGAGCCACGGCGTCTTCAGCTTCGGGTGCAGCCTCCTGAACACCTCCGGCAACTGCCGGTACGTCGACATCGAGTACGTGATGCGCGAGGCGCCGATGACGCCGGCGTTCGTCGCGATGAACAGGATCGTCGCCGCGAGGATCCCGACGTAGACCTTGGCGATGCTCAATGTCGCGCCATGGATCCCGAGGTTCTCGACGAGCCCGAGCACCGGGTCGTTCTTGAAGCCGGCAGGCGGGTCGAGGCCGAGCTTCGTGACGTAGGCGCCGGCGTGCTTCTCGACCGGCATCGCCGAGAGCGCGATCCAGGGCAGCGTGAAGTAGATCGCGAACACGGCGATCGCCACCCAGGAGATCGCGCGGGGGATCGACCTGACGGGGTCGCGCGCCTCCTCGGCGAGGTTCGAGACGGTCTCGATCCCGGTGTAGGCGATCATCGCGATCGGGATCGCGAGCAGGAACGCGCTCCAGGTCGGAGCGATCCCGAAGTGGACGTTGTGCCACAGGATCGTCGGGTTGAAGATCAGGAAGAACCCGAGGAGCACCAGCAGCAGCTGCGTGGCGAAGTCGGCGACCGCGAGGAGGATGTTCAGGCGGGCCGCCTCCTGAACCCCGACGATGTTCAGCCCGACGAGGATCCACGTGAACGTGATCCCGACGACGATGTCCCACGGGTTCGTTCGCAACGGCGCCCAGAAGATCGACAGGTAGTGCGGGACGAAGATCACCGAGATGGCGACGGTGATCACGTAGTTGAGCATCTGCGCCCAGGCGGCCCCGAACGACACGAGCTCGTTGAAGGCATGCCGCGCGAAGCTCGACGAACCGCCGGCCTCCGGGTACCGGACCGTCCCCTCCGCGTAGGTCGCGGCCGTCGCCGCGAAGATCAGGCCGCTGATGATGAAGACGAGCGGAGTGAGCCCGAGCGCGATCCCCGCGACGAGGCCGAGCGCGTAGTAGATCGACGACCCGACGTTGCCGTAGGCGGTGGCGAAGAGCGCGGGGGCACCGAGGACTCTCTCGAGGCCGTGGCTCTGCCTGCGACGCCGGGGCACCCGGGGAATCTAGTCCCGGTACGGGATGCTGCTCAGGATCACGTGCGGCTCGAAGAGCAGGCAGCGCTTCACGGCGAGGGCCCGACGGCTGCGGAGGCGCGGCAGGCTGGGCCGGAGCCGCTCCGGGAGGACGACGTTCACGACGGAGTCGGCGTCCGACGTCAGCTGCCGCACGTACGCGAGGATCGAGTCGCCGAGACGCCCATCGAGCGGCGCCTCCTCGACGTCGGTGTCGAGGTCGGCGGCCCAGTCGGCCGGCCCGAAGTGGACGGCGCGCACGTCGTCCGCGCCGAGCCCCGCCGCGTACTCGATCGCTCTCCGGGTGCCGCCGTCCGGCTGTCCGGCGAGGACGCGTACGACGAGCCGCTCCGGGACCTGGCCCTCGGGGCGCCGCGACGAGCTGACGGCGGGCACGTCCGCCACGACGACGCGCGGCTCGACGAGGAGCCGGAGCTTCAGCCTGAACTGCTCGCGCTGCGCCGCGGCGAGCAGGGAGCGGCGCCGGAACTGCTCGGGCAGGACGACCGTGACGACCACGTCGTCGCCCTCGGCGCGCAGCCGCTCGACCTCGTCGAGCACCGCCCGCTGCGCATCCGTCCCCGGCGGCCGCACGTCGAGGCGCGGCGCGCCGCCCGTGAAGTCGAACCAGCGGGCGTGGATCCCCGTGTCGGTGTTCCTCCCGGCGACGTGCAGCGCGGCGAAGCCGCCGTCGCCCACGCGGCGCGCGTACCAGACCGCCCCCTCGGCGGCCACGTCGAGGGCCTCCGCGTAGACGAGCACCCGGTTCCGCACCCGCGGAGAAGGTAGCCGCTAGCGGAACACCTGATACGGGACGCTCGAGAGCGCGACGTGCGGCTCGAACAGGAGCAGCCGCTTGATGTAGAGCGCGCGCTGGTTGTGGAGCAGCCGCGCCCAGCCGCGGACGACGATCTCGGGCATGACCACGTTCACGAGCGTGTCGGGGTCCTCGGTGAGCTCGCGGATGTACCCGAGGAGCGGCGTCCCCACGTCCCGGTACGGCGCGTCGCTCAGGTCGAGCGGGCACGGGACCCCGGCCTTCAGCCAGGCCGCCCGTGTCGCCGCCGCCTCCTCCGCGTCGAACGCGAACGACACCGCGCGCGTGTCCTCGACGCCGAGCGTCGCCGCGTAGTTGACGGCGCGCAGCGACGCGGCGTGGACGTTCGCCACGAGGATCCGCACGACGATGCGCTTCGGCGTCCACGCCGCCGGCCCGTCGGCGGCGACCGCCGGCACGTCGGTCACGACGACGCCCGGCTCCGACAGGAGCCTGACCTTCAGGCGGAACGACGTGGAGCCCGCCGCGGAGAGCAGCGACGGCCGCCGGAACTGCTCCGGGACGATCATCGTCACGAAGTCGCACTCGCCCCGGGGGAGCCGCCAGACCTCCTCGAGCAGCGCCTGCATCCGCCCCTCGTCCGTCGGCAGCACCTCGAGGCGCGTCCCGTCGGCGAGGTCGAACCACCGCGCGCGGAGGCCGCTGTCGGTGTGACGGCCGGGAGCGTGGAGCGCGCGGATCGTGCCGCCGCCCGCCGTGATCTCCCGCCCGTACCAGTAGGCGGTCGACGTCGCCGGGTCGATCCCGTCGACCTCGAGGAGCACCTGGTTCGACGGCGTCCCGGCTGCCTCGACGGCCGCCGCGCCCGCCCTCAGCCTGCGCGCGAACCGGCGGTAATGCCGGTTGATCCCCAGGAACGCGAGGACGAGAAGCGGGATCGCGACGGTGACGAGCCACGCTCCCTCCGCGAACTTCGTGTAGACGACGACGACGGTGACGAGGCCCGTCGACGTCGCGCCGACCGCGTTGATCGCGAGCTTCCGCCGCCAGCCGGGGTCGCGCGTGCGCAGCCAGTACCGCACCATCCCCGACTGCGAGATCGTGAACGCGGTGAAGACGCCGATCACGTACAGGTGGATGAGCGAGTCGACGCTCGCGTTGTAGGCCCAGAGGAGCGCCATCGACACCGCCGTCAGCACGATGATCCCGTTCGAGAACACGAGCCGGTCGCCGAGGTTCGTGAACTGCCGCGCGAAGAAGCGGTCGCGCGCCAGCAGCGCGGCCAGGCGCGGGAAGCCCTGGTAGGACGTGTTCGCGGCGAGGACCAGCACGGCGAGCGTCAGCGCCTGCACGACCCAGTACACGAAGCCGGCCGCCGAGGACGCGGGGAACGTCGCCCGTGCGACCTCCGAGAGCACCGAAGGCGTGCCGTTCGCGGTCGGTATCGCGTGCATGTGGACCGCGAGCCACGACACGCCGAGGAACATCGCGATCGCGAGCGCGCCGAGGATCGCGAGCGTCTTCGACGCGTTGCGCCCGTGGGGCCGGCGGAACGCGTTCACGCCGTTTGCGATCGCCTCGACCCCCGTCAGCGCCGTCGAGCCGGAGGCGAACGCGCGAAGGACGACGAACGCCGTCAGCGCGCCCGTGCCCGTCGCCGTCGGATGCGGCGAATACGCGTGTGGGCACGTGCCGGCGGCGCACCGGACGACGCCGACGCCGATGACCGAGAAGATCGACACGACGAACGCGTACGTGGGGAGCGCGAACATGATCCCGGCCTCGCGGACGCCGCGAAGGTTCGCGAGCGCGATGAGGGCGACGCTGACGAGGGAGAGCGTCAGCTCGTGGCCGCGCAGCCCGGTCACCGCGGAGGTCAGCGCGAGGACGCCCGCCGCGACGGAGACCGCCACCGTCAGCACGTAGTCGGTCAGGAGCGCGGCGGCTGCGACGAGGCTCGGGAGCTTGCCGAGATTCTGCTTCGCGACGACGTACGCTCCGCCGGAGCTCTCGTACACCTGCACCGTCTGCCGGTAGGAGAGGACGACGATCGCGAGGAGGCCGGCGATCGCGATCGAGATCGGGAACACGAGGTGCGCCGAACCGGCCGACGCCGCGACGAGGACGACGAGCGCAGCCTCCGTCGCGTAGGCGACCGACGACAGCGGGTCGGAGGCGAAGATCGGGAGCGCGAGCCACTTCGGGAGCAGGGTCTCGTCGATCTCGTCCGTCGCCATCGGGCGGCCGACGACGACGCGTTTCAGCCGCGGTGTTCGCCGCTCGAGCTGCCGCAGGGTCATCGGCGTCCCTCGAGGGCCTCGTGCGCGCAGGCGACCGCGGCGCGCAGCCGGTCGCCGTCGTTCCGGCCGTACAGCGGGCCGTGACCGTCCGTCAGCAGGCGCTCGACCAGCAGCACGCCCCGCGGCGCGACGGGAAGCGCGAGGTCGAACAGCAGCGCCGCGACCGCGAGGAGCTCCGGCCGCACGTCGCGGACGGCCGCACGTGCGATCGGCGACGCCGTCGGGAGCATGCGCTCGTCAGCCCCGTGCACCACGTCCGTGAGCGAGCGGGCGAGGTCGAGCCGGTTCTCGGCCGCCGTGAGCTCGGCCGTCCGCCACGCGAGCCGGGGAGGCGGCAGGCGCGTCGCGACGAGCTCGGCGTCGGCGCGGCGCCGCGCGTCCCGGAGGGCGCGCCGCGCCTCCCAGGTCCGCACCGGAGCAAGGAGCCTCGAGGCCATGCCCCGACGGTAGGCGGCGGCGTCTCAGCGCAGGCTCAGGATTCAGGCGCCGCGTCTCAAGACGCCCTCAACGTCGCGGGGCGACGAGGCGGTAGCCCGCACCGGGCTCGGTGAGCAGGTAACGCGGCTTCGCGGGGTCCGGCTCGAGCTTGCGACGGAGCTGCGAGACGTACACGTGCAGGTAGTTGGACTCGCTGCCGTACGCGGGGCCCCAGACCTCGCGCAGGATCACCCGGTGGGTCAGGAGCTTCCCCTCGTTCAGCGCGAGCAGCCGCAGGATCCGGAACTCGTGCGGCGTCACGTGGACCGGCCGCTCGTCGACGGTGACGAGGCGCTTCTCGAGGTCGATCCGGATCGAGCCGACCTCGAGGACCGGGTCGGTCACGGGCGCGACCCGCCGGAGCACCGCGCGCAGCCGGGCGAGCAGCTCCCCGATCGCGAACGGCTTCGTGACGTAGTCGTCGGCGCCCGCGTCGAGCGCGGCGATCTTCTCGTCCTCGTCGCCGACGGCGGAGATCACGATCACGGGCGCGTCCGTCCACTCCCGGAGGCGGCGGACGACCTCGCGACCCGAGGCGTCGGAGAGGACGAGGTCGACGACGTACGCGTCGGGCGGCCGGAGCGGCGCCGATGCGAGCGCAGACTCAGCCGTCTCCGCCGTCTCGACCTCGTAGCCGGCTCCGCGCAGGTTGGTGGCGAGCGCCCGCAGGAACTGCCTCTCGTCGTCGAGCACGAGGACGCGCGGCGTCACGACCCCACCTCGACGGGGAGCGGCGCAGCCTGCAGGCGCACCCGCGCACGCGTGCCGCCGCCGCCGCGGGGCGACAGCTCGACGGTGGCGCCGTTCGCCTCGGCGAACCCGCGGGCGATCGCGAGCCCGAGCCCGAGGCCGCGCCGGGCGCCCGGCACGCGGTCGAATCCGGGGCCGCGGTCGAGGACGTCGACGACGACGGATCCCCCGCTCTCCGTCGCGCGGACCTCCACCTCGCGGTCCGAGAACTTGAGCGCGTTCTCGAGCAGGTTCACCACGACCCGCTGCATCTGGCCGGCGTCGACGGAGACCGGCGAACGGACGCCGTCGGCCTCGACGCGGACCCGCTCGGTCGACGGCACCTCCGCGAGCGACTGCGCGAGGAGGTCCTCGACCTCCCAGAGCTCGCGATGCGGTGCCGCGGCTCCCGTCTGCAGGCGCGACAGGTCGAGCACGTTCTCGACGAGCCGCGAGAGCCTCCCCACCTCGAGCGCGATCGTCTCGAGCAGGTCGTTCCGGTCAGCCGCCGTGAGCGCGAGCTCCGGGTCCTGGAGCCCGCCCACCGCGGCGCGGATCGTCGCGATCGGCGTCCGGAAATCGTGGGAGACCGTCTGCAGGATCACCGTCTTGACGGCGTCCGAGCGGCGGATGGCCTCGGCCTCGCGACGCTCGGCCGCGAGCTCGAGCAGCGCCGAGACCGCAGCCTCGAACCGCGCGTGCGCCCGCTCGCCGCCCTTCGCGAGGACGAGCTCCGCCCGGCTGCGAAGCTCGTCGAGCGGCTCCTCGCGGAGCACGGCCGCGGCGGCGTCGGCGAGCAGCGCCGACTCGCGCTCGCGCTGCTCTGCCTCGAGCGCGCGGCGCCGCGCGGCCGTGGCGAGATTGCTCGCGACGACCGCAGTCGTGAGGTACACGCCGAGCGCCGCCCAGTTGCGCGCGTCGGCGAGCGTCAGCGTGTGGACGGGCGGCAGGAACAGGAAGTTGAACGCGACCATCGACGCGACCGCGGCGGCGATCGCGTACGCGAGGCCGAAGCCGACGGCGCAGACGAGCACCGCGAGGACGTAGACGACGCCGAGGCTGAGCACCGGCGCGACCGGCTTCAGCGCGTAGACGAGCCCCGTCGCGACCGCGACCGCCGCTACGGAGCCGAGGACGGCCGCAACCGCCGGAGCGCGCATGGCCCGACGGTACTCCTTCGCGGGACGGCGCCGCGCGGCGCGGAGGCGTCCGCCCCCGCGCCGCGCGTGCCACTCAGTGGATCGAGACGACGAGCGGGATGATCAGGATCGCGACCACGTTCGCGATCTTGATCATCGGGTTGATCGCCGGGCCTGCCGTGTCCTTGTACGGATCCCCGACGGTGTCGCCCGTGACCGACGCGGCGTGCGCCTCCGAGCCCTTGCCTCCGTAGGCGCCGTCCTCGATCGACTTCTTCGCGTTGTCCCAGGCGCCGCCGCCCGACGTCATGGCGATCGCGAGGAACAACCCGGTGACGATCGTGCCGATCAGGAGCCCGCCGAGCAGGCGCGCGTTGATGATCCCGGCGACGATCGGGAACCCGATCGGGATCAGCGCCGGCGCGAGCATCGAGCGGATCGCCGAGCCGGTGACGATGGTGACGGCGCGGGTGTAGTCGGGCCGCTCCGTCCCCTCCATGATCCCGGGGTGCTCGCGGAACTGGCGACGCACCTCCTGCACCACCTCGCCGCCGACGCGGCCGACCGCCTGCATCGCGAGCGACGCGAACAGGAACGGCATCAGGCCGCCGAGGAAGAGCCCGCAGATCACCCACGCGTCGGAGAGCGAGAACAGCGTCGGGAGACCGTTCTCCTTCAGGCCGGTCGTGTACGAGTCGAACAGGATCAGCGCGGCGAGCGCGGCCGAGCCGATCGCGTACCCCTTCGTGACGGCCTTCGTCGTGTTGCCCACCGCGTCGAGCGGGTCCGTGACGGCGCGGACCTCGTGCGGGAGGTCCGCCATCTCGGCGATCCCGCCCGCGTTGTCGGTCACCGGGCCGTATGCGTCGAGCGCGACGATCAGGCCGGTCATCGAGAGCTGCGCCATCACCGCGACGCCGATCCCGTACAGGCCGGCGAAGTGGTGCGCGACGAGGATGCCGACGACGATCACGATCACGGGTGCGGCGGTCGCCTGCATCCCGATCGCGAGCCCCTCGATGATGTTCGTCGCGTGCCCCGTCTGGGACGCCTTCGCGATCTCCTTGACGGGGCCCCAGCGGGTGCCCGTGTAGTACTCCGTGATCGCCACGAGGAGGAACGTGACGACGAGGCCGACGATCGCCGAGATGTAGAGGTCGCCGAAGCTGAACCTCCCGGTGTCGAAGGCCATCGTGATCGGGATGAACCCGATCGCCGACAGCACCGTCGCGACGAGGACGGCCTTGTACAGCGCGTTGATGACGGCGTTCGGGCCGCTGCCGAGCCGCGCGAAGAACGTGCCGATCACCGACGAGACGGCCGAGACGCCGCCGAGCGCGAGCGGGTACAGGTAAAGGCGGTTCGAGAGGCCGCCGACGAGGCTCGTGTGCGTGCCGAGCAGCATCACGGCGACGGCGGTGACCGCGTACGTCTCGAACAGGTCGGCGGCCATTCCCGCGCAGTCGCCGACGTTGTCGCCGACGTTGTCGGCGATGACCGCTGCGTTGCGCGGGTCGTCCTCGGGGATCCCGGCCTCGATCTTCCCGACGAGGTCGGCGCCGACGTCGGCGGCCTTGGTGAAGATGCCGCCGCCGAGCCGCGCGAACACCGAGATCAGCGAGCCGCCGAACGCGAGCCCGACGAGGTCGTTGACGGCGCTCGTCGGCGAGTTGTTCAGCGCGGCGGTCAGGAACCAGTAGTAGCCGGCGACGCCGAACAGTCCGAGGCCGACGACGAGCAGGCCGGTCACGGAGCCGGCCCGGAAGGCGACGTTCAGCGCGGGCTTGAGCCCTCCGCGGGCCGCCTCGGCCGTGCGGACGTTCGAGCGCACCGCGACGTTCATGCCGATGAAGCCTGCGGCGGCCGACAGCGCGGCGCCGATCAGGAACCCGAAGGCGGGGCCCCAGCCGAGCTTGTCGTAGACCCCGAGGAGGATGAACGGCACGACCGCGACCATCGCGATCGTCGTGTACTGCTTGCGCAGGTACGCCGCCGCCCCTTCCTGCACCGCCGACGCGATCTCTCGCATCCGCTCGTTGCCGGCCGGCTGCTGGAGCAGCCACCAGGACAGATAGAGCCCGTACGCCACGGCCACGCCGGCGCCGACGAGACCGAGGAGCACGGGATGATCCTTGAACCAATCCATCCGCTTCGCTCCCTCACAAAGTCAAGCGCCGAAGGGCTTCGGCGCGGGCGATCTTGTATCACAAGCTCCTGCTGGAGCTACGGCGAAGCCGCGCCTGCGAAGGCAACCTGCAGGCTCGTGAGCACCCGCCGGAGCTCCCCGCCGAGGTCGCCCTCGACGTGCGGAAGCAGGCTCGAGAGCGCGTCGATCGCCCGCTTCGCCTCGGGCAGGTCGCTCGCCTCGAGCCGTGCGTAGGCGACGGATGCGAGCGTCGAGGCCGCCGCGAGGACCACGTCGTCGACCGACAGCGAGCCGAGCTCGGGCTGCGGATCAGCCACCGACCGGCACCCCCGCCCGCACCTGCTCGGCGTAGATCTCCTCGAGCCCGGCGCCCTCCTCGAAGCGCGCGATCTGCCGCTCCGCGGCGTTCCGCTCCGGCACCGCGAGGAACGGCGCCGCGCCCACCTCGTCCGCGACCGGGGCGACCCAGTCGAGGAGCTGCTCGATCCGGCCGCGGGCAGGCACCGGCTCGCCGCGTTCGAAGTCGAGCAGCTCGCCCGACAGGCCGAACCGGATCGCGCGCCACGTGTTCTCCTCGAGGAGTCGGTTCGGCAGCGACGGCAGCGGCTCGCTCTCGTCGTGCGCGCGCGCGCACCGGGCGGCGAGGGCATAGCAGAACGCCGCGAGCGCCTGTGCCTCGGCGAGCTCGGGCTGGCCGTCGGCGATCCTGATCTCGATCGTCGGGTAGGCGAGGTGCGGCCGGACGCTCCACCAGATCTGCGTGTGCTCGCTGATCGACCCCGTCCGGTAGAGGAACGAGACGTAGTCCTCCCAGCCCTGCCAGCTCCCGTACGCGTCGGGGATGCCGCAGCGGGGGAACATGCGCGTGAAGACCTCCGTGCGCGCGGAGTGCAGCCCCGAGTTCACGCCCTCGACGAACGGCGAGCTCGCGGACAGCGCGAGGATCTCCGGCAGGAAGTTCCGCATCCCGTCGTGCACGGCGATCGCGCGGTCGGCGCCCGCGATGCCCACGTGGACGTGGAGGCCGAACGTGTTGTTGCGCCAGACGACGTAGCGCAGGATCTGGTCGTTCCGCCGGTAGTGCGGAGTGTCGATGATGCGCTGGTCCTGCCAGCGGCTCCACGGGTGGGTCCCGGTGGCGCCGAGCGCGACGTTCTGCTCGCGGGCGAGCCGGTGGATCTGGCTGCGCCGGGCCGCCATCGTCTCCGCCGCCTCCGCGAACCCGTCGCAGCGGCCGGTCCGCACCTCGACCTCCGACGCGATCAGCTCGCCGACGACGTGCTGCGCGAACTCGGTTGCGTCGGCGGCGGCCTTCAACGGCTCGAAGCGGTCCGCAAGCTCCAGCGTCCCGGGATCGAGCAGTGCGAACTCCTCCTCGACGGCGACGGTGAAGTCGGTGCCGCTCTCGAACTCCTCGCGATTGCGTGCGAGCAGCTCCTGCCACGTCCCCTTCTGCTCCTCGCCCATCGCGCGGAGCCTAGAGGCTTGATGTGGCGACCGGCTCGAGGAGGCGCCGCGCGACGCCCGCCCACGACCAGCGCTCGAGGACCGCGCGGCGCGCACCCTCGGAGACCGCGCGGCGGTCCTCGCCGGCGAGCGACAGGAGCTCGTTCAGCTTCGCGCGCAGGTCGGCCGCGTCGCCAGTGCGGAACGAGGCGAGGTGCCGCAACCGCGGCGGATACTCCTCCTCGAGCCCGGCGGCGACCTCGGCGAGCCCCGAGTGGCGCGCGACGAGCGGCGGCGACCCGGCGGCGGCGGCCTCGGCGGCCACCATCCCGAAGGCCTCGGGGAAGATCGACGGCACGACGGTCACGTCGGCGAGCGGCAGCAGCTGCACGAGGTGGCGGTGCTCGAGCGGCCCCGTGAAGAGCGTGCGCGGGCCGGCGAGCGCCTCGAGCGCGGGCCGGTACGGCCCGAAGCCGACGACGACGAGGCGCGCCTCGACGCCGCGCATCGCCTCGAGGAGCAGCTGGACGCCCTTCTGCTCGATCAGCTTCCCGAAGTACACGACCGTCGGCTCGTCGCCGGCGAGGAACGACCCGAGCCGGGCCGCGTTCCCCTCGTCCGGAAGCCGTTCCTCCGCGTTGCCGGGGTTCGGCGGGTCGCCGCGCGCCTCGTCGACGAGCGCGGCGAGCGCCTCGCCGCGCGGGCGGAGCGTGAACGCGTCGACGTCGACGCCGGGCGGCACCTCGTGGACGCGGTCGACGTGCCCCACGACCTCCTCGAGCACCGCGCGGATGTGCGCGGACCCGACGTACGTGGCCTCCGCCCCGGCGAGCGCCTCGCGCCCCCAGCGCTCGAGCTCGGGGCGTCCCCGCATCGAGTACTCGAGCTCGGATCCGTGCGCCTTCACCCGGAACGGCGCGCCGGTCGCAGCGCCGACGGGCCCGCCCATCAGGACGTGGTTCGCGAACACGACGTCCGCCGGCAGCAGGTCACGGAGCGCCGCGGCGTTCGCCTCGACGTACGCCGCCTTCTCGGCGTCGCTGAAGTCCTGCAGGAACCTCGGCTCGAGCCCGGAGTACCGGTCCATCACGAACACCGGCAGGAGCCGGCCGGGAAGCTCGACGTTCACGACCTCCGCGCCGCCGAGGTCGTACCGCTCCGGCTCGCGCTCCTGCGAGACGACGACGACCTCGTGGCCGGCGCGGCTCCACTCGCGTGCGAGCGCCCGCGAGTAGACGTTCGACCCGGTCCCGCCGAGGAGGTAGCCGTGCCAGAGGAGCACCCGCACCGCGGGGAGGCTACTCAGGCGAGGTGGAAGTACAGGGCGTGGAGGAGCTCGACCGCCGGGTTCGACGTGTGCACCGTCACGTCGCCCGGGACGTCGAGGAGCGCCTCCGAGTAGTTGAAGATGATGCGGACGCCCGCGTCGACGAGGTCGTCGGCGACCTTCTGCGCCGCCGTCGCCGGCACCGCGAGCACGCCGACGACGATGTTCTTCTCGCGCACGACGTCCTTGAGCCGGCGCTCGTCGTCGACGGCCACGCCGCCGAGCTCGTCGCCGATGATCGACGCGTTCGAGTCGAAGACGGCCGCGATGTTGATGCCGTGCTCGGCGAAGATCGGCGAGCTCGCGATCGCCTGCCCGAGGCGGCCGGCGCCCACGAGGGCGATGTTGTGCTGGCCCTGCGTGCGCAGGATCTTCCGGATCTCCGACAGCAGCGAGTCGATCGAGTAGCCGACGCCCCGCTTGCCGAACTTGCCGAAGTTCGACAGGTCGCGGCGGATCTGGGTCGCGTTGATGTTCGTGTAGTCGGCGATCTCCTGCGAGGAGATCCGCTCCTTGCCCATCTTCCTCGCCTGCGTGAGCACCTGCAGGTACCGCGACAGGCGCGCTGCGACGCCGACGGTAAGGCGGTCGGGCGTTCCCTGCCCGGCGGGAGTTTGCAACATCACGAATCCATTGTGCCCAAGGCTCCAGGACGGGCGTTCGGTTGTCACAAACCCTTACGTTTGTGACAGGGCGAGCTTGCGCCTGAGGGCACCCTCGTCCACGAAGTACACGAACGCCCGCGCGCCGTCGATCTCGACGACCGGGATCCACTCACGGTAGCGCGCCTCGAGCTCGTCGTCCCCCGTGATGTCCAGGGTGTCGTACGCGACGCCGACCCGCTCCAGCACCTCCCGTGCACGCTCGCAGAGGTGGCAGCCCTGCGCGTGGACGAGGACGACGCTAGGGGTAGAGGCCACGCGTCACGGTCGCCTCTGCGACGCGCTGCACCGCGACCCCGTACGCCGCGAGGCGCATCGACGTCGCCCGCTCTGTCCTCGTCTGCCACGTCTCGTCGAACGCACGGGTGACGATCTCGTTGAGCCGCGCGTTCACCTCCGCCTCCTTCCAGAAGTACTCCTGGAGGCCCTGCACCCATTCGAAGTACGAGACGACGACGCCGCCCGCGTTCGCGAGGACGTCGGGGAGGATCAGCACGCCCTTCGCCTCGAGGATGTCGTCGGCGGCGGGCGTGACGGGGCCGTTCGCGCCCTCCATGATCACCTGCGCGCGCACGGCGTCGGCGTTGTCCTCGGTGACGACCTGCTCGAGCGCGCACGGGGCGAGGACGTCGCAGTCGAGCGTGACGAGCTCGTCGTTCGTGATCTGCTCGCCGCCCCTGAACTCGGCGAGCGGCCCGCCCTCCCGCTTGTGCGCGACCGCCGCGGCGACGTCGACGCCGCGCGCGTTGTAGACGCCGCCGCTCGAGTCGGAGACGGCGACGACCACCGCTCCGCGCTCGGCGGCGAGCTTCGCGAAGTACGACCCGACGTTCCCGAAGCCCTGCACCGCGATGCGCAGGCCGTCGACGCTGCGCCCCGTCTTCGCGAGCGCGGCCGCGAGGCAGAACAGCCCGCCTCGCGCCGTCGCCTCCTCGCGCCCGAGCGAGCCGCCGATTGTCAGCGGCTTCCCCGTCACGACCCCGAGGACCGAGTGGCCCTTGTTCATCGAGTAGGTGTCGAAGATCCACGCCATCGTGGCGGCGTTCGTGCCGACGTCCGGCGCCGGGATGTCCTTCTCGGGCCCGATCTCGTTGATGATCTCCGACGTGTAGCGGCGGGTCATCCGCTCGAGCTCGCCGCGCGACATCGCCTTCGGGTCGCAGACGACGCCGCCCTTCGCGCCGCCGAACGGCAGCCCCATCAGGGCGCACTTCCACGTCATCCACATCGCGAGCGCCTTCACCTCGTCGACCGTGACGTCCGGGTGGTACCGGATGCCGCCCTTCGAGGGGCCGCGTGACACGTTGTGCGTGATCCGGTAGCCGGTGAACGCGCGCACCGAGCCGTCGTCCATCGACGTCGGGATCGACACCTCGACCGCCTTCTTGCACTGCGAGAGGACCTCGACGAGCCGGTCGTCGATTCCGAAGGTCCGCGCCACGTTCTCGAGCTGCAGCTGGGCGATCCGGAACGGGTTCTCGCGGAGATGCGATTCCGGGGCGGCCGTCGCCATCGGGTCGCGAGTCTACTTCAGGGTGAACGAGACCTGCGCCCGCTCGGGCTTCGCGGCGAGCGGCAGCGTCGGCCACGCCGCGAGCCGCAGCTCGTACCGTCCGCGCGGCAGCCGCGCGCTCGTCGGGCCGCGGCCGGTGATCCCGAAGCTGTACGACCCCGGCAGCAGGTCGCGCAGGCGCGCCATCACGCCGAGGAACCGCCCGCTCGCGTCGTAGAGGAGGACGTCGAGCCGGCGCACGGGCTGGATCTGCAGGCCGCCGCCCGCGCGCGCGAGCGCGCCCGCCTGCACGCTCAGGATCGCCGGGCTCGTGTCCGACGCGGCGAACGCCGGCGCGCTGAGGGCGACGCGTCCGAGCAGCGTCGCGTCGGGCACGTGGAACAGGAACGCCCACGGGACGCGCAGCGTCTCCGTTCCCGCCGCGCCGACCTCGATCGTGCCGGTGACGACGGGCGACGCCCGTGCGGCGGGGGCGGTGACGGTGACGCGGACCCGTCGCGCGCGGCCCGCCGGGACGACGAGCGTCGCCGGGAGGATCCGGAAGTGCAGCGCCTCCGAGTTGGAGCTCGCGGCGGCCGTCACGCTCAGGCGGAGCCGCCGGCTCGACACGTTGCGGAGCGTGATCGTCCGTGTCGCGTGCCAGTGCGGCCCCTGCCAGATCCCGAAGCCGAGCGCGACGGGCGACGACGCGACCTCTCCGACCGCCGACGTGCCGAGCCGGAGCGCGCCGCCGCCGGCGTCGACGGCGTCGCCGCGCCCCGGCTGCGCGTAGCCCGCGAGCAGGCTCTGCAGCGCGGCGCCGTCGAGGTCCGGGCGCATCTGGGCGAGCAGCGCCGCCGCGCCCGCCACGACCGCGGCCGAGGCGCTCGTCCCGTTGACGGTCCCGTAGAGGGGCGCGCCGTCGCCGGCGCGACCGGGCTCGGACGTCGGGATGCCGACGCCCGGGGCGGCGACGTTCGGCTTGAGCCCGCCGTCGTAGGCGAGGCCGTGGGAGGAGAAGTCCGCGACGACGCCGCGCGCCGGGTTGGCCGCGACCGACGCGCGGCCGACGGCCACGCCGACGTCGATGCCCGCCCGGAGGGCGGCGAGCAGCTCGGCGGCCGCAGCCGTCGGGACGGCGACGACGGGCGCCGTCGAGTCCTCGGACAGGCGGAGCGCCCCCGCCGGCAGCGCGTCGCCGTAGAGGACGACGGTGGCGGCCCCCGCACGCGACGCCGCCGCGGCGGTCGCGGCCGGATCCACGCCCGCCGGCAGCACCGCCGCCTTCCCCGCCACGCGGCTGAAGCCGCGGCCGTCGAAGAACGACGACGTCGCCAGCTGGCCCGGGCGCGGCGCGGCGACCTGGAGGACGAGCGGGTGCGACGGCGCCTCGGCGCCCAGGAGCGGCATGCGCTCGTCGAGGATCACGTCGAGGCCGCGGCGGAGGACGACGCGCGCGCGCGGCAGGCCGGTGCGGGCGTCGGTCGCCGCGACCGCGAGCGCCCCGGGAGCGCCGGCCGGGCCTGCGACCGAGCCGAACGCCGGCCCCGCGGCGCCGTCGTTCCCCGCCGGCGTCACGACGAGCGTGTCGAGCGCGAGCGCGCCCGCGACCGCCTGTGCCTCGGGGCCGTCGGCGAAGGCGGCGTACGGCTCGGTTACCCCGACGAGCGCGACCCGGACGGCGTCGTGCTCGTCGCCGTCGCCGTTCGGGTCGACGGCGCGGTCGAGCCCCGCGATCAGCTGGTCGCTGCGGCCGTACACGAGCTCGCCGCCGCGCGCGTCGGGCTGCCACCCGGCGACGCGGATCGGGAGGATCGTCGCGCCGGGCGCGACGCCGTGGAGGCCGCCCGGCCCGCCGTGGCCGGCGACGATCCCCGCCAGCTCCGTTCCGTGCTGCTCCCGCTGCGAGCGGTCCTGCGGGTTCGCGCGGGATGCGGCGGTGGTGGTGTGACCGACGACGTCGATCCCCGGGAGGACGCGACCGCCGAGGTACGGGTGCGACTCGTCGACGCCGGTGTCGAGGAGCGCGACCGTCACCCCTCGGCCGTCGTAGCCCGGCAGCTGCACGTCGGGCCGGGCCGCCGTCGCCTGCGCCGCGAGCGTCTCCGAGATCGACGCGGGGAAGGTCGCGCGAACCGGGTACACGCCGGCCACCTCCGGCATCTGCTCGAGCAGCGAGACCGCCCGCGGGTCGAGCGCCGCCGAGAAGCCGTCGAGGACGCGGAAGTAGCTGTAGTCGGGGAGCACGGTGATGCCGGCGGCTGCGAGCTTCAGCAGCACCTGCTTCTGCGCTGCGTACGCCGAGGCCCACCACGCACGTTCCTGTGCCTCCGTCGCGTAGCGCGCCTTCGCGAGACGCTGCCCGACCGACGGGGTCGTCAGCACGACGATCATCCGCTGACCGAGCGGGACGGCCGCCCGGGCGCCGCCGACGAGGCCGCGCCAGGTCACCGGCTCGCGAGGCGCCGCCGTGCTCCCGCCTCCCGCCGACACGACCGCGCCGCCGAACGCGAGCACGGCCGCGGCCGCCGCGACGGGGCCGAGGCTACGCCGTGGGACGCGCATCGAGCGAAAGGTACTCGGGGTACGCGACGGGCTCGGCGTACCGCCCGGCGGAGGCGATCATCGCGGCGTTGTCCGTGCAGAGCGGAAGCGGTGCGAGCGCAGCGCCGGGGAGCGCCGCGCGCAGCTCGGAGTTCGCGGCTACGCCGCCGACGACCGCGACCCGCTCCGCCCCCGTCGCCTCGACCCGCTCGACGAGCGCTCGCACGATCGCGCGCTGGTAGCTCGCGGCGAGGTCGGCCCGGCGGGCGGCGAGCTCGTCCTCGGCGAGGTCGCGGACGGTGTAGAGGAGCGCGGTCTTGAGGCCCGAGAAGGAGAAGTCGAGCCCGGGCACGCGGGCGACGGGGAACGCGTACGCCTCCGGGTCCCCCTCACGCGCGAGCAGGTCGATCTCGCGCCCGCCGGGGTACCCGAGCCCGAGCAGGCGCGCGCCCTTGTCGAACGCCTCGCCGGCGGCGTCGTCGAGCGTCGTCCCGAGGACGCGGTAGCCGCTGCGATCCTGCACGTCGAGGAGCATCGTGTGCCCGCCGCTCGCGAGCAGGCACGTGAACGGCGGCTGCAGGTCGAGCGGCTCGAGGTAGAGCGACGCGACGTGCCCGTGCAGGTGGTCGACGGGGATCAGCGGCAGCCGCAGCGCCCACGCGAGCGCCTTGGCAGCGGACACGCCGACGAGCAGCGCGCCGATCAGCCCCGGCCGCGTCGTCACGGCGACGGCCTCCACCTCGTGGCCGTCGAGCGCCTCGCGCACGACCGGCGCGATCAGCTCGAGGTGGCGGCGCGAGGCGACCTCCGGCACGACGCCGCCGAACCTGCTGTGGAGCTCTGCCTGTGAAGCGACGACGTTGGAGACGATCCGGCCGTCGCGGGTGACGACCGCCGCGGCCGTCTCGTCGCAGCTCGTTTCGATGCCGAGGATCACGTCAGCCGGGACTGCCGCTCTCCCGCCACATGATCAGTGCGTCCTCCCGGTTGTCGGTGTAGTACCCGCGGCGGATGCCGCGAGGCTCGAAGCCGAGGCGCTCGTAGAGCCGGATCGCCCCGTCGTTCGAGACGCGCACCTCGAGCGTGTACCCACGGCGCTCGTCGTCCTGCGTCAGCTCGAAGAGCCGCTGCAGCAGCGCGCTCGCGACGCCGCGGCGGCGGCGGTCGGGGTCGACGGCGACGTTCATCACGTGCCACGCGTCGACGTAACGCGAGTTGATCACGTAGCCGACGAGGTCCTCGCCCTCGAACGCGCCGAGGCAGATCGACGTCGGCTTCGCGAGCTCCGACGCGAACATCGAGCGCGACCACGGCGTCGGGTAGGCGCGGCGCTCGATCGCCTCGATCGCACCGAGGTCGGACGCCTCGAGCGGCCTGATCCGCACGGCCACGGCGGTCATCGCGACGGCCTCGCGTCGGGCTCGCGCACGTACAGCGGCTCGACGAGCCCGGCGTCGCCGAACGCGCCGGCGCGCTCGAGCAGCAGGAGCGGGTCGGGGACGTGTGCCGGGTCGTCGTCGGGCGGCACGGCCGCGCCGTTCGCCTCGAACACGTCGCGGTAGCGGACGGCGCCGTCGCCGACGAGGGTCGAGCCGCGCACCGCGAGGTCTCCGGGGCGTGCGACCGCCGGTCCCGGCGTGAACACCTCGCCGCGGCGCGCGTCGATCACCGGCAGGCCGCCGGCGAACGCATCCAGGGTCGAGGCCCCCGCGACCGGCACCCCGAGCACGAGGGCGAGCGACCGCGCGACGGCGAGCCCGATGCGGATGCTCGTGAAGCTCCCGGGCCCCCGGCCGACGACGATCCCCTCGATCGTCGCCGGGTCGGCCACGACCTGGTCGATCGCGGCGAGGACGTCTCCCGACCGCGCCGACCGCGCACGGTCGCCCGCGGAGGTCCCGCAGACGGCGCCGAAGGACGTGGCGGTGTCAAAGGCCAAGATCACTGTCGATCCAAAGGGTTCGGTGCGACTCGTCGACGTGACCGAGCCTAACGACGGCGCGCGCGGCCGGGAGCCAGTCGCCGCCGTGCTCGGGCCACTCGACGAACGCGATCGTGCCGTCGAAGTACGGCTCGAGGTCGCCCCACTCCTCCGGGTCGAGCCCGGCGATCCGGTACAGGTCGAGGTGCGCGACCGGCGTCGGCGCGTCGTAGCGGTGCCCGATCGTGAACGTCGGGCTCGCCACCGGCCCCTGCACCCCGAGCGCGCGCGCCGCGCCCTTCACGAACGTCGTCTTGCCGGCGCCGAGGTCGCCCGACACCGAGACCACGTCACCGACCCGAAGGCGCGCCGCGAGCACCGCGGCGACCGCCTCCGTCTCCGCGGGAGACGCCGTCACCACCTCCATGGGAACGGAGGCTAGAAGAGGCCGAGCTGCTCGGGCTGCACGAGCGCGACCGGCTCCGGCGCGGGCGCCGGGGGCGGCGGTTCCGCCGCGCGGCCGAGGAGGTCGGGGATCCGGGCGAAGTCCTCCTGCAGCACCTGGAGCATCCGCGGCGTGTAGAGCGCCGCCGCGGGGTGGAAGATCGGGTAGAGCGTCACGGCGCTCCCACCGAGGACGACGTCCTGCGGGCGCCCGTGGACGAGCGTGATGCCGGCCGGCTTCCCCGAGAGGAGCTTGGTCGCGAAGTTGCCGAGGGTGCAGATCAGCTTCGGCCGGATGAGCTCGATCTGACGCCAGAGGTGCGGCTCGCACGCCTCGATCTCCTCCGGCAGCGGGTCCCGGTTGCCGGGGGGGCGGCACTTCAGGACATTGGCGATATAGACGTCGTGGCGCTCGATCCCGATTCCGCCGAGGAGCTTCGAGAGCAGCTGCCCGGCGGCGCCGACGAACGGCACGCCCTGCTTGTCCTCGTGGAACCCCGGCGCCTCGCCGACGAACATCAGCTCTGCCGCCGGCGAGCCGGCGCCGAACACGACCTGTGTGCGGCCTTCGGAGAGGGCGCACTTCGTGCACCCGGCCACGACGTCGCCGTAGGCGAGGAGGCTTAGCTCAGCAGCAGCCACAGCCGCCGCCGCAACAGCCACCGCCGCCGAAGCTGGGCTGTCCGGAGGTGCCGTGCGCCGCGAACGAGCTGCTGAACTGCTTCGCGACCTTCGCGTTCCCGCAGTCGGGGCACACGGGATCGGGGTCGCTCATCCCGACGAGCTCCTCGAAGTGGGACTCACAGCTCATGCAGACGTAGTCGTAGATCGGCACGTGACAGACCCTAGCACCGGCATGGTGACCCTCTCTCCGGACGGCATCCTTC
>DASWRL010000094.1:0-16747 GCA_036403195.1 Gaiellaceae bacterium | reverse complement strand
CCGGCGGGCAGGACCTCGAGCAGTCCGTGTGGCTGAGCCTCGGTGCTGTCCTGCGGGGTGGGCGGGGCATCGCCCGCGACCGGAAGCGCGACCAGCGCTTCCTCCAGCGATGCGCGGCCGAGCGCGACCTCGGTGACGCCGGGCCCGTCGATGCCGAAGAGGCGGTGGAGCTGCGGCCGCCGCAGGTCGAGGTCGACGAGCGCGACGTGGTGGCCGCCGCGTGCGAGCGCGACCGCGAGGTTCGCCACCGTCGTCGACTTGCCCTCTTCCTTCAGCGCGCTCGTCACCATGATCGTCCGCAGGTCGCGCTCGAGCCGGACGAACTCGAGGTTCGTCCGGAGGACGCGGAACCCCTCCGCGTGCTGATCGGACGGGTCGTCCAGCATCACCAGGCGGTCGCCGTTGCCGAACTTCCGGTCCGGAGCCGGGAGCCGCCCGAGGAGCGTCGCGCCGCGGAGAAGCTCCGCGATCTCGTCGGCATTCCGCGTTCGCGTGTCGACCGCGTCCCAGCCGAACGCGAGCATGATCCCGAGCGCGATCCCGAGCACGCCGCCGAGGACGACGTTTCGAAGGCCTTTCGGTTGCGTCCGCACGACGCCGTCCGCTTCCTTCACGACCGAGGCGTTCGACGTCTGCAGCGCCTTCATGGTGAGGAGCGTCTGCTGCCGGTCGACGAGCGCCGAAAGGACCGCCGCTCCGTTGCGGTCGTCACGCTGCAGCCGCGTGAGACGGGACGTCAGGCGTGCGAGCGCGTTCCCGATCGCCGTGTTGTCGAGCTTGCGACGGTAGGTCACGTACGCCGCTGCGTAGGCATCCACGAGCCGCACTGCGAGGGCGGGATCCCCGTTCGTGACGTGGAAGGTCAGGAGGTCCGCGTTCGACTCGAGCGTCACGGTGGAATGTGCGAGGAGCTCGGTCGCCGTCAGGTGGGCCTCGGGCACCGCCGCGACGGCTCGACGCCCGACGTCGGGCACGCGTGCGAGGTCCGCCTGCGTCTGGGCGAGCCTCTGAGGCTGGAGGTTCACGCCCGTGCTCTGCGTCCCCGTCAGTTGTGACGCGAGGTCGCCGGCGCTCAGGAGTACCTGGGCCGAGGCGCGGTAGAGGCGTTGCTGGTGCGCGGAGAAGGCCAGCGCCGCGAGCGGCACGAGCATTACGGCCTGGAGCACGAGCGCCTTCCGGCGGTGCAGGACGTGCAGGTAATCCGCGAGCGCGGGCGCCCGCGCGGTGTTCGTTGCCGTTCCCAAGGGTCGGCGTCCCCCTAACGACCGAGGCCGATCGATCGTGGCTCGAGTTGTCGTCTGAGCTCACGGTCGCGCCGGCCGGAAGGGTTCGCATCGCTCTTTGGGGTGCCGCAGGATCACGCGAAAGGGTGAGAACCGGCGCATGAGATCGCCGCCGCGCGGCCAGAACGCGCGGATGAGGGCGTTCGGCGACGAGATCTGGCGGATCGCGCTCCGCCGTGACGTGGCCGCGCTGCGGCGGGCGGCGGCGCTGCTCGAGCGGGAGGCGCCGGAGCCGACGTACGACGCCCACCGCGCCCTCGCGTTCGCCCTCGCGGTCGAGGGGCGCGCGGAGGAGGCGCTCGCCCACCTCGCCGCCGGAGCCACCGAGGGGTGGCCGTTCGCGGCCGGTCTCGCGGTCGACCAGGCGCGGGTCTGGCACCTCGCGGGCGACGGAGCACGGGCGCTGGCCGCGCTCGACGAGGCCGCCCGCGGCGCCGATCGCACCGATCCGGCCGTCGTGGAGCTCGCGTCGCTCGTCGTCTCCCGGGAGCCCGGGCTCAGACGCCGCGCGCTCGCGATCGTGCTCTCCGGCGGGACGGCATGGCAGCGCGTCCGGGGCGCGGCCGCCGTCGCGGCCGCCTGAGTCAGGGGATCGAGAGGACGATCTTCCCGAGCTGCTCGCCCGCCTCGAGCCGCTCGTGCGCCGCGCGCGCCTCGGCGAGCGGGAACACCCGGTCGACGACCGGGCGCGCGCGGCCGGAGACCACGAGGTCGTACACCGCCGCGAAGTCCTCCGGCGACCCCATCGTCGAGCCGAGGACGGACAGCTGCTTCCACCAGATCCGGTGCAGCGCCGCAGGGGGGTTCGGCCCGGTCGTGGCGCCGCAGACGACGATGCGGGCCTCGGGGCGCGCCGCGTCGAGCGTGCGCTTCCACGTTGCCTCGCCCACGTCGTCGACGACGACGTGGGCGCCGCCGCCGGTCACCTCCTTCACCGTCGCGACGACGTCGCCCGTCCGGTGGTTGACGACCGCGTCCGCGCCGAGCTCGCGCGCGCGCTCGAGCTTCGCGTCGCTCGACGACGTCGCGACGACGCGTGCTCCCAAGGCCTTGGCGATCGCGAGCGCGGCCGTCGCGACGCCCCCGCCGATCCCCCAGATCAGCACCCACTCGTCCTCCGCGAGCCGCGCGCGGGTCACGAGCATCCGGTAGGCGGTCTCGAACACGAGCGGGAACGCGGCGGCGTCCTCGAACGAGAGCTCGTCGGGGATGGGGTGGACGTACGCCCGCGGGACCGCGATGAGCTCGGCGTGGGTACCGTCGCGCGTCTCGCCGATGATGTGTGTCCTGCCGCCCTCGACGACCGCGGGGTTGATGACGACGCGGTCGCTCGTCCCCGCGACCACACCGGCGCCGTCGGCGCCGAGGATCCGGGGCTTCGGGACGGACGGCAGGCCCTTCCGGATCCAGACATCCAGGTGGTTGAGGGACGCCGCACGGAGCTCGACGAGCACGTCGCCCTCTCCGGGCTCCGCGTCCGGCACGTCCTCGTAGCGCAGCACCTCCGGTCCACCGTCCTCGTGGATGCGTATCGCCTTCACCGGGGCACAATCCTGTCATGACGGGGGGTGACGTTCGGCGGCTGGGGGAGTCGCTCGGGCTCGACGCGGTCGGCGTGACCCGCGCCGAGGCCTACGCCGAGACCGAGCGGCACATCCGCGAGCGGCGCGCGGGCGGGCTCTTCGCCGACATGAAGTTCACGATGGCGCGTCCCGAGCAGTCGTGCCACCCCGAGACGCTCCTCGACGGAGCACGGAGCGTCGTCTCCGCCGCGCTCTGCTACTGGCAGCCGGAAGCGCCGCTCGAGCCCGGGGAGGGGAGGCTCGCCCGCTACGCCTGGGACGACGCGTACGCGGCGCTGCGGGAGAAGCTCGACGCGCTCGGCCGGCGCCTCGGCGGCGCCTACCGCGTGCTCGTAGACGCGAACGAGCACGTCGATCGCGAGGCCGCCGCGCGCAGCGGCGTGGGCTTCTACGGGAAGAACACGATGCTGATCACGCGCCGGCACGGCTCGTGGGTCGTCATCGGGACGCTCGTCACGGACGTCGAGCTCGAGGCGACGCCGCCGCTCGGCGCCGATTGCGGCTCCTGCACCCTCTGCGTCGACGCATGTCCGACGGGCGCGCTCGACGACCCGGGCACGCTCGACGCGCGCCGCTGCCTCTCGTACTGGACCCAGGCTGCGGCTCCGATCCCCGAGGAGTACCGCCCAGCGCTCGGCGCCCAGGTCTACGGCTGCGACATCTGCCAGGACGTCTGCCCGTGGAACCGCGGGATCGCGCGTCGTCGGGCGGACCTGCCCGAGCGCGACGCGCACGTCGACCTCGTGGCGTGGCTCGAGGCGGACGGTCGCGAGCTCGTCACGTCGATCGACCGGTTGTTCGTGCCGCGGAACGACCCGCGCTGGCTGCGCCGGAACGCGGCGGTCGCGCTGGGCAACACCGGGTCGGAGGACCATGTGCCGGCGCTCGAGCGCGCTGCGGCGGGCGGCGACGCCGTGGTCTCGGAGCACGCGCGCTGGGCGATCGCGAGGATCGGAGAGCGCGGATGACGGACCGGCGGACGCTCGAGTGGTGGATCTCCGTGGTGCGGCTCGGGGCCGTGCCGTTCGCAGGCCTCCAGGTGGGGCTGACGACCGGCTATCCCTCGCACTACGAGGCGGCGGCGTGGTCGCTCACGGCGGTGCTCGCGGCAGGCGCGGCGGTGCTCTACCTCGTCGTGCGCACCCGCGGCGTCACGCGCGGCCTCGAGATCTCGGCGATGCTCTTCGACTTCGCGATCGTCTCGTCGTTCACGGTGCTGTTCGCGTTCGAGCCCGGGACGCCGACCCGCCAGCTGCTCTTCCTCGCGATCGTCGCGGGGGCCGCGCGCTTCGGCCTCTCCGGCGGCATCGCCGTGGCGTTCGCGACCGTTCCCGTTGCAGCGTGGTTCGAGGAGCGGCGCTCGCACTACTTCCACTTCGCCTACCGCGTCGACTACGTGACCTTCCAGGTCGGCGCCGGGCTGCTGATGGCGCTGCTCGTCGGATGGCTCGTGATGCGGCTCGACGAGCAGCGCGGGACGGCGGAGCAGCGAGCGGCCGAGGCCGAGGCTCTCCGCGACGAGCTCGGGCGCCGCGCCGACCTGCTCGACGCCGCGAACCGGTGCGCCCGCGCGCTCGCGTCGTCGCTCGACGTGGACGCGGCCTTCGGCGCGTTCATCCGCGAGCTCCGCGGTCTGATCCCGTTCGAGCGGATGGCGGTCGTGCTCGCCGAGGACGGCGTCGCGCGGGTCCTCGCGACCGCCGGATCCGCCGCCGACGAGGTGATGCCTCCCGGCACGACGCTCGGGCTCGAGGAGAACGTGCTCGCCGACGTCGTCGCGACCGGCCAGACCGTCTACCGCGCCGACATGGCGACGTCGCGCTACGCGGAGGAGCCGCGTCTCGTCGAGCTCGGGCTGCGCTCCCGGGTCGTCGCGCCGCTGGCGGTGGGGGCGCGGGCGGTCGGGTTGATCTCGCTCGGGCGAGCGGAGCCGGATGCGTTCGACGAGCACGAGATCGAGCTCGTCGGGTTGCTCGGGCGACTCGTCGCGACGGCGGTGCAGAACATCCGCGCGTACGAGGGCGAGCGGCGGACGGTCGAGGAGCTGCGCAGGCTGTCCGCGCTCCGCGCGGACTTCGTCTCGGTCGTCTCGCACGAGCTGCGAAGCCCGATGGCCGCCGTCATCGGGGCCGCGCGGACCCTCGACCAGCGCTGGCGCGAGCTCCAGCCGGCGCAGCGGCAGGCGTTCCTGACGCTGATCGCCGACGAGACGTCTCGGCTCGCCGACCTGATCAGCGACGTCCTCGACACCTCGCGCATCGACGCCGGCACCTTCACGTACCGGTTCGGCGCCGTCGACCTCGGCGCGGTCGTCGACGACTCTGTCGCCGCTGCGTCGATCGGGCAGGACGAGGTGCCCGTCGTCTCGCGTGTGGGGGCGCAGCTGCCGCCGATCCGCGGCGACCGCGAGCGCCTCCGCCAGATCGTCGGGAACCTGATCGACAACGCCGTGAAGTACTCCCCGGCTGGGGAGCCGGTGGAGGTCCGCGTCGCCGCCTCCGACGGCACGGTCCACATCTCGGTGCAGGACCACGGGCCGGGTATCGCCGCGGCCGACCAGCGGCTGATCTTCGAGAAGTTCGGCCGCGTCGCGAGCGGAGCGTCGAAGCCCGGCACGGGGCTCGGGCTCTACATCGCCCGGTCGATCGCCGAGGCACACGGGGGCACGATCACGGTGGCGTCGTCGCCGGGGCGCGGCGCGACGTTCACGCTGACGCTGCCCGCGGCCTGACCGTGGCTAGGCGCGCGCGCGGCTCGGCCGCAGCTCGCTCGCGAGCTCGCGCGCCCGGTGCGCGACGCGCGCGCGAAGCTCGGGCGGCTCGAGGACGATCGCCTCGCCGCGGTACGAGACGACCTCGCCGACGAGCCAGTCGGCGCTGCCGACCGAGCGGTCGGCGATGGCGGCGCCGTCGAGGAGCAGCCGCGCTCCCTTCTCGATCTCCCAGCGCGCGACGGCGGGGGAGTACCAGATGCGCGCGCTCGTGGCCGAGTGCAGCTCCGACGGGTCGAAGCCCTCGCGCGGCTCGAACGCCTTCCGCGAGACCGTCGCCTTGCGCATGCGGTCGAGACGGTACGACCGCGGCTGGTCGCGCTCGACGTCCCACGTGTGGACGTACCAGTGCGGGAGGCGCCGCTCGATCGAGTACGGCTCGACCACGCGCGTCACGACCTCCTGCTCCTCGGGCTTCAGGTACTCGATCTCGACGATCCGGTGCGTGTCGATCGCCTGCGTCAGCTTGTCGACGAGGCCCTCCTCCTCGCCGACGTGCGGAGCGGGCGTCTGCGTCAGCTCGAATGCGCCGAACGTCTCCTCGAGCTTCGCCCGAACGCGGTCGAGCGGCGAGTGCGCGCCGGCGGCCACCATGGGGCCGACGAACTCGAGCGCGAGGCGGATCGCGCGCGCCTCGAGCGGCGTGAGGCGGGGCGGACGGCGGAACGTGTCGCCGAAGAGCTCCTTGTCGACGTGCACCTCGTCGCCGTGCAGCTCCGCGTACACCGCGTAGCAGCCGCCGCCGAAGTTGACGAGGTTCAGCAGCGAGAGGTGCTCCTCGAGCTGCTCCTGCGGGATCGAGAACCGCTCGACGATCTCCCGCGCCGGGATCGTCCCCTCGCGGTCCTCGCCGCACGCGGTGAGCAGGTACGCGAGCAGCGACTGGAGGACGCCGAACCGCTCCGGTGCGACCGGGCCGGCCGGGCGGTCGGCCGTCGGGTCTGTCTCGGGCCGCGCGACCTCGCCCGCAGGGACGGGCGGCGCGCCCTCGTGCGCGGAGCGCGCCGCGCGCGCCCCCTCGACCACGAGCCGGCGGAGCTCCGAGGGCTCGAGCGGCAGGGCGCGCCCGTCCTGGCGGAGGATCCAGCGCGCGAGCAGGTGCGACGACGCGTACTCGGTGACGAAGACCTCGCCCTCGACGCGGTTGCGGTCGCCCCCGTAGGCGCGCTCCACCCACCAGGCGGTGTCCGGCGCCACCTCGATGCGCGCCTCGCCGACGATCTCGCCGAACTGCCACTCCGCGCGGCCGCGGTAGTCCTCGACGTCGAAGTCGGCCGGGAGCCGGAAGTCGCGCTCGCGGCGTGTGGCGAACCGGATGTCCGACCGGATCCGCGAGACGCGGAACGTGCGGATGTCGTCGCGGTCGAGGTCGTGCCCGATCACGTACCAGGACCCGTTCTCCGGGAGCAGCGCGTACGGGTTGAGCGTCCGCTCCACCTCCTCGTCGCGGTAGATCGACCAGTACCGGAACTTGACCGTACGCTGCTTCGAGATCGCGCCCTCGAGCTTGCCGAGCCGGCCCTGCAGCTCCGGGGAGTAATCGGGGTCGCGGACCTCGACGCGCACCGCGGTACCCGTCGGGGCAGCAGCGAGCGCGCCGGCGGAGCGGCCGAGCGCGAGGTTCTGGAGCGCGAGCCGCAGCGGCTCGGCATAGGCGAAGCGGCCCTCGAGGAGGTAGAAGCACGTCTGCAGCGCCGCGAGCTCCTCGTCGTCGAGCTCGAGCTCGGGCAGGAAGTAGCGCTCCGAGCGGAGCGTGTAGAGCTCCTCGCCGGTGAACTCGTCGCGCTGCGAGTCCAGCGGCACGCCGAGCGCCACGAGCTCGGCCCGGTCCGAGTAGAACCGGCGCGCGAACGCCTCGTCGCTCATCTCCTGGTAGCCCTCGACGTTGGACTTGATGTCGCGCGCGGTGAGCGGGCGACGTTCCGCCATCAGAAATGCGACCAGCGAGAGCTGACGGATCAGCTTGTCCGTGTCGTGGCTCAAGGGGAGAGCCGGAGCCTATCGCAGGCGCTTAGGCTGCGGCCTTCGACCGCTCGAGGTGCTGATGCGACGGGCAGTAGTCGCGGTTCGGGAGCGGCGTGCGCTGGCACGCCTTCCCCTTGCGCGTCGTCGCGCGGCAGCGCGCGACACCGCCGTCGAACGCACCGGCTTCGATCTGGTCCTCGACGAACCCGACCGCGGCGTCGATGCCCTGTGACACGGCCCACGCGACCTGCGCCTGGACCGTGATCGGGAAGTAGCGCCGGATGTCCTGGAAAAGGGCCTTGTCGGGCTTCGCGAAGTAGTGCGGATCCTGTGCCAGCCGCTCCATCGTCCCCTCGCACGCGGAGAGCACCTCGCGACGGTACTCGAGCTGTGTGCGGGGGTCGACGTACGGGTCGATGAGATCCTTGATCGAGCGGTAGATCGCTCGAGAGTACTGATACATGCAGTGCTGGATGTGCAGGATCCGTTCGTCCATACGCGCTCCTGTCGCTCCTTCGACTGTACCCGTCAGCCCCTTTAAGAAGCGGTAAAACCCTTCCGTCCGGCGTGACCCCGGGGGGACTCTAACACGCTCCAAGGTGCTGTCACAAATGTTTTCACTCCGGAAAACGTCACGCAGGGTGACGGACGCTCGATACCCGCCACGGCGGGCACTACACCTGGCACCTTTGCGGGGACTTTCCGCGGCCTCAGCCGACGATCGCGCGTGAGTACGCGCCGGCGAACCCCGCCTGCCGCGCGGTCGTCACGGCGGCGTCCGCGTCGGCCTTCGAGGCGTAGACGCCCGTGAAGACGACGTAGTACCCCGGCTGCAGGCTCGCGTACCGGCTCGAGTCGATCACGCCGACCTCCGAGAGCCCCTTCTTCGCCGCGCGCGAGGCGGTCGCGAGCGCCTGGGGGTGGCCGAACGTCTTCGGGTACGACACGAGGACGATCGTCCACCCGGTCTCCCCCGAGGGCCACGCGACGCGGCCGTTCTGACCGGCGGCGGCGGTGCTTCCGGGCTCGGGCGGGGTCGGGAGCGTGGCGGTGTCGACACGGCTCCCGGCCGGCGCGCCGCCGGCGCCCGTCGTCGGCGTCGCCGGCTCACGCAGCGCGACGCCTGCCGGGACGCTCGTGAAGGAGACGCCGCGCGCGTGGTGACGGCTCGCGACGACGACCGCGGCCGCGGCGGCCGCCGCCGCGACGACGAGCGCGAGCACAGTCCCCCAGACCCAGTCTCCGGGGTACCACCCGATGCGGCCGATCCAGGCGCGGCGAAGCGACGCGACGCGCCCGGTGACGATCGGGAGCACGAAGCCGCAGCCGAGGCAGTAGCGCTGGTCGGAGGCGCGGGAGGTGCCGCAGCGGGGGCACGTCCCGTCCGCTGCCGCGACCGCGAGCGCGCGCCGGCTCGAGGCGGAGGTCGTCACTGCGGGAGCACGATAGACGCCGGTACAGTCGAAACGTGGCGCACGTCGAGATCCTGTA
The DNA here is from genome assembly GCA_036403195.1 of Gaiellaceae bacterium. Taxonomy (GTDB): domain Bacteria; phylum Actinomycetota; class Thermoleophilia; order Gaiellales; family Gaiellaceae; genus PALSA-600. The sequence goes on along the minus strand of DASWRL010000094.1, from coordinate 7,655 downwards.
CTGCCCGACCTGAAGCGGGTACGACGAGCGCGCCGCGAGTCTCGCGGCGGAGCTGAACGGAGTCGGGCACGACGCCGAGATCGTGGCAGGCGGGAGCGGGCAGTTCGACGTCGTCGTCGGCGGCGAGGTCGTCTTCTCCAAGCGCGCGGCGGGGAGGTTCCCCGAGCCGGCAGAGGTCGTCGGCTTGCTGCCGCCGCCCTGACGCGCTACTCCGGGGGGACCACGACCGTCTCCTCGCCGGGGGCCTTCGCGAGCGACCGGCCGCAGTTCGGGCAGAACCGCGAGCCGCGCAGGATCCGCGCGCCGCACTCGCAGCGCGGCACGTTCCGCGCCCCGTGGAGCAGCTCCTCGATCTCGGCCAGCCGCGCGTCGATGCCGACGACCGACGCCGCGCGCTCCTGCAGAAGGTCGTCGCGGAAACCGCCGCGGCGGTACATCTCCACGAGCAGCCCGCCGAGGTCGCGCAGCGCGTCGTCCCGCGCCTTCGCGAGCGCGCGACGCTCGCGGCGCAGGACGCCGGCGTGCGGGCGGCGCGACGTGAACGGCGACATCGCCTGCGAGTGTAGAGCCGGGGGCCGCCGGCTACGTGCGCGGCTCGGCGGCGCGGCGGCCGAACCCGAGCAGGAACGCGACGATCAGGACGAGCCCGACGACCGCGAGCACGATCCCGCCCCACGGGAAGAAGATCAGCCCGAGGAGCCCGATGATGAGGAGGGCGATTCCGAGCCCGAGAGAGCCAGCCATGGCTCCTCAGTGTCCGGTCGCTAGAGCTGCAAAACCACGAGACGCTCTTCCGTCATCTCGCGCACCGCCCAGGCCGGGCCTTCCTTCGTGTTCCCCGACGCCTTGACGCCGCCGTACGGCATCTGGTCCGCCCGGAACGTCGGCGCCTCGTTCACCGTGACGCCGCCGAACTCGAGGCGCTGCGCCGCCGTGAGGCACGTGTTCAGGTTCGTGCTGAAGATCGCGGCCTGCAGCCCGTACCGCGTCGCGTTCGCCCGCTCGATCGCCTCGTCGAGCGACGACACGCGGGTCACCGTCACGACCGGGCCGAACACCTCCTCGCACTGCACCCTGTCGTCGGGCGCCGGCCCTGCGATGACCGTCGGCCGGATGAGGCCGTCCTCCGTCGTGTCTCCGCCGGTCAGCACCTCGCCGTGCGACTCGGCCACCCACTCGAGGATCCGTTCGCGGTCGCCGTCGCTGATCACCGGCCCGACGTCCGTTGCCTCGTCCGCCGGGTCGCCGACGACGAGAGCCTCGACCGCCGGCACGAGCTCGGCGACGAACTCGTCCCACGCACGCTCCTCCACGAAGATCCGCTGAACGGAGATGCAGCTCTGTCCCGCGAACGAGAACGCGTTCGCGGCGAGCTTCGCGGCGGTGCCGGGCGGCGCGTCGGCGCAGACGATCGCAGGCGTCGCGTTCCCGAGCTCGAGCTTCACGCGCTTGCGATGCGCGCGCTCGGCGAGCCCCCAGCCGACGGTGCCCGACCCGGTGAACGTGATCAGCTTCACACGGTCGTCCTCCACGAGCGCGTCGCCGATCTCCGACGCCGACCCCGGCACGACGTTGAGCCATCCCGGCGGCAGCCCGGCCTCGGCTTCCAGCTCCGCCAGGAAGAGCGCCGACAGCGGCGTCGCAGACGCCGGCTTCAGGACGACGGGGCAGCCCGCGGCGAGCGCCGGGGCGATCTTGTGCGCGACGAGGTTGAGGGGGAAGTTGAACGGCGAGATCGCGCCGACGACACCGAGGGGCAGGCGCAGGGTCAGCGCGAGCTTCCCGGCGCCGGCGGGAGACGCGTCCATCGGGACGACCTCGCCGGCGAGCTTGCGCGCCTCGACCGCGGCGAACGTATAGGTGGAGACGGCGCGGGACGCCTCGACGCGCGCGGCCTTCATGGGCTTTCCCGCCTCCGCGCAGATGATCCGGGCCGCCTCGTCCTGACGCTCCTCGAGCGCGTGCGCGACGCGGTCGAGCACGCGTGCGCGCTCGTGCGCCGGGAGCGGCGACTCGAGCGCGTGGGCCGCGGCGTCCAGGGCGCGGCGGGCGTCCGCGACGCCGCCCTTCGCCACGCGACCGACGACGTCGCCCGAATACGGCGACCGCACGTCGGTCCACTCGCCCGTCTCGACGCGCTCCCCCGCGATGACGAGGCCGTGGTCCTCGGTCGTCGCCATCGCCGCACTTTAATGTTCCCCCGTGGTCCGGGTCGGGGCGCCTGTCGTCTGGCTGTGCCTCTCCATCGTGATGGTGGCGACGATCGGCGTCCCGACGTCGCACGACCTCGTCTTCGCGTGGTTCGCGCTCGGGATGGCCGCGTGCGTCGCGACCGAGCTGCGGCGGAGGCTGCCGCGCTTCGTCCTCGACTGGCTGCCGTTCATGGCAGTGCTGTTCGTCTACGACCGGCTCCGCGGGTACGCCGACGGCGCCGTCGTGCGGCCGCGCGAGCTGCCCCAGATCAAGCTCGAGGCGGCGCTCTTCGGAAAGCCAATCCCGACGGTGTGGCTCCAGTCGCACCTCTGGCACGGGACGGCTGACATCCGCTGGTGGGACTACGCCGTCTGGTTCGTGTACCTGACGCACTTCCTCGGGACGCTCGTCGTGGCGGCCGTCCTCTGGACGTGGGCGCACCACCACTTCGCCCGGTTCGCGACGATGGTCTGCGTCCTCGCGTTCGCGGCCTTCGCGACCTACGTCCTCTACCCGGCGGTGCCGCCGTGGCTCGCGGCGCAGCACGGCGAGATCGGACCGGCGCATCGCACGGTGAAGCTCGTGTGGCCGCACGTCCCGATCGCGCACTACGGGTCGCTGTTCGAGAAGGGGCAGCATTACGCCAACAACGTGGCGGCGATGCCGTCGCTGCACGCGGGCTACGCGCTGCTGCTCACGCTCTTCCTGTGGCGGCTCGTCCCGTGGTGGACGCGACCGCTGCTCGCGCTCTACCCGGCGGCGATGGCGTTCAGCCTCGTCTACGCCGGCGAGCACTACGTCGTCGACTGCATCGCCGGCTGGATCTACGCCGCCGCTGCGTTCGCCGCCGTCGAGTACGCATTCGCGCGCCGCGCGGAGCGGCGGGCGTACCTCGAGCCGGCGCTCGTCGACTGAGCGCCCGGGTAGGATCGCGCGCCGTGAGGGTCGGAGTCGTCGGGCTCGGCGCGATGGGAGCGGGGATCGCGCAGCTCGCGGTCGAGGCGGGCCTCGAGACGGTCGGCCGGGAGCTCGACGCTGACCGAGGCGCCGCCGCGCGCGAGCGGATCGGTCACTTCCTGAGGAGGAAGGTCGAGAAGGGGACGCTCGAACAAGAGGCACGCGGCGCCGCGCTCGCGCGCCTGCGTGTGACCACCGACCTCGCCGACCTCGCCGACTGCGACGTCGTGATCGAGGCGGCGTTCGAGGACCTCGCCGTGAAGCACGAGGTGTTCCGGGAGCTCGAGCGGGTCGTGCGCGAGGACGCCGTCCTTGCGACGAACACGTCGGCGCTCAGCGTGACCGAGGTCGCCTCCGTGCTCGAGCGGCCGGCGCGTGCCGTGGGAATGCATTTCTTCAACCCGGCGCCGCTGATGCCGCTCGTCGAGATCGTCCGCGCCGAACGGACCTCCGACGACGCCTTCGAGACCGCGTACCGGCTCGGGGAGAGGCTCGGCAAGACGCCGATCCGCTGCGAGGACACGCCGGGGTTCGTCGTCAACCGGGTCCTGATCCCGCTCCTGAACGACTGCGTGCGGGTGCTCGACGAGACCGGCGTCGCGCCGGAGGATCTCGACAGCGGCATGAAGCTCGGGGCGGGGTGGCCGATGGGCCCGCTCGCGCTGCTCGACCTCGTGGGCGCCGACGTCCACGTGCACGCGAGCGAGGCCCTCTACGAGAAGCTGCGCGAGCCGCGCATGGCGCCGCCGCCGCGGCTCCTCCGCATGGCGCAGGCGGGGAAGCTCGGGCGGAAGACCGGCGAGGGCTTCTACCGGTACGACAGCTGATCGCGCCGTCCGGGACGCCTCCTACGCTCGACCTCGATGGCGATGTGCCACGCGTGCCGCCGGACGCTCCTGGCGGGCGAGCGCTACCGCACCTGGCGGTGGGGCCGTCGCGACCGCACCGTGTGCGCCGTCTGCGAGCCGGCCGTCCGGGAGGCGGGAGCCGTTCGCGTCGTCGACGCGTTCCAGGACGTGCGCGTCGGCGGCCTCGTGCAGCACGTGAAGCGCGTCGCGTAGCCGCGGCTAGGAGCGCATCTCGATCCCGAAGCGGCGGGCGGCGGCCGTGATCGACCCTCCCTGCACGACGACCGACGCGAGCACGACCACGAACACGAGGTCGTAGATCCGCTGCGACTCCGGCACCCGCGCGCCGAGCGCGAACGCGGCGAGCAGGATCGGCACCGCGCCCTTCAGGCCGCCCCACATGACGAAGAGCACCTCGCCCGTCCGGAGCGTCGTCGGCGCCAGCAGGGGGCCGAGCGCGAGCGGGCGGGCGACGAGTGCGGCGAACGCGGCGAGCGCGAGCCCTTCGGCCCAGCGCGTCCCGCTCACCGCGCCGAGGTCGATCGTCAGGCCGAGGGCGACGAACACGATGATCTCGGCGAGCGTCGCGAGCCCGTCCTGGAACGTCTCGATCTCCGCCTTGAACGGCGCCTCGATGTCGCCGACCAGAAGGCCCGCGACGAACACCGCGAGGAACCCCGACCCGTGGAGGACGGTGGCGGCCCCGTAGACGAGCCCGGCCAGCGCCAGCGTCCTGACGGTCCGCAGCCCGGACGACGGAAGCTCGAGCCGCCGCAGCAGCTGGCGCTCCAGGAGCCCCCCGGCGATGCCGATCGCGAGCCCGATCGACATCTGCTCGAGGAACGTGGTGACGACGACCCAGAACGTCGCGTCCGGGTGGGTCGCGAGCTCGATCATCCCGAGCATCAGGGCGATCCCGACCGGGTCGTTCGCCCCGGACTCGCCCTCGAGGATCGTGCCGGACGCGCCCCCGATCTCGCGCTCGCCGAGGACGGAGAACATCACGGCGGGGTCGGTCGGTGCGACGGCGGCCCCCAGCAGCCCCGACGTCGTCCACCCGAGGCCGAAGGCCCAGTGCACGAACACGGCGACGATCCCGGCGGTCGCGAACGTGCCGACGACCCCCAGCGTCGCGATCGGGAGGGCGACGACCTTGAATCGTCGGAGGCCGATCGAAGAGCCGCCGTCGAAGAGGATCACGATCAGCGCGACCGTGCCGATCCGCTCGACCGTCGTCCCCGTCACCTTGAGCGACGGGAACAGGTCGGAGGCGACCGCTGCGGCCGCGAGGAAGAAGGCCGCCGACGGGATCGAGACGCGCGCGCTGAACTTGCTCGTGAGGAGCGCCGCCGAGAGCGCCGCGGAAACGAGGAGGACGTCGCCGCCGAAACTCGTCAGACCGTGCACGACCCAGGCGACACTACCGTGACCGGGTCGATCAAAAAGTCCTTACCTTTCGCTGAACCGCGGCATAATTCGGCAGGAAACACTGCAATCGATGCGGCGGCTCCTCGTCACACTTCTTTGCGCGCTCTTCGCCGTCCCCACGGCGCTCGCCGCCGTGCGCGCGACGGGCGACGGCGTCCTCGAGCTTCGCGCCGTCTCCGGCACCATCACGGTCGGCAAGGAGGGGCAGCCCGCCCGCGGCGTCCTCTGGGGCCAGATGGACAAAGGGAGGCTCGTCGTCGTCGACCCGAACCCGAACGACGCCCAGACGATCTTCGTCAGCGGCAGGGCGAAGCGCACACCGCTCGTCCTGAACGCCGACGGCGTCCCGACGGTCGTCGCCTACTCCGGCACCGACATCCGCTACCGCGTGACCGGGGGCAAGTACCGGCTGTCGTTCACCGGCACAGGGATCGACCTCACCGCGATCGGCGTCGGCGTCGCCTACCTCGCCGGCGACCCGGTCGCCGCCGACACGGGTGACTACGCGCTCGATTCGGGGAAGTGGTTCTCCGTGCCCGTCCTCCTCGGCCAGAAGTCGCTCGCCGTCCCGTTCGGCACCCAGCCGGCGCAGGTCCCGTGACCTCGCCGACGCCGGGCATCCTGGTGGTCGAGGACGAGAGCTCGATCGCCTCGTTCGTCTCCCTGTACCTCAAGAACGCCGGGTACGGCGTCCGGACGGCCGCGACCGGGCGCGACGCGCTCGCGCAGGTCGCCCAGGAGATGCCGGGCCTGATCGTGCTCGACCTGATGCTGCCGGACATCGACGGCATCGAGGTCACGAAGCGGATCCGGCAGACGAGCGACGTGCCGATCCTCATGCTCACCGCTCGCGACGAGGACGTCGACAAGATCATCGGCCTCGAGGTCGGCGCCGACGACTACCTGACGAAGCCGTTCAACCCGCGCGAGCTCGTCGCGCGCGTGAAGTCGATCCTCCGCCGCGCCACCCCCGACCGCCGCGACCTCGAGAGCGAGACGATCGACCACGGCGACCTCCACGTGGACGCGGGGAGGCGCGAGGTGCGGGTCGGCGAGGAGGAGATCCAGCTCGCGCCGAAGGAGTTCGACCTGCTCTGGGAGCTGCTCGACCACCGCGGCCTCGTGCTGACGCGCGACCAGCTGCTCGAGCGGGTCTGGGGCTACACCTTCGCCGGCGACACGCGCACCGTCGACGTCCACGTCAGGCAGCTGCGCCGCAAGCTGGGCGACGCGTCGCCGATCGTGACCGTGTGGGGCGTCGGCTACAAGGTGTCGCCCGCGAAGGACGCGAAGAGGGAACCGGCGAAAGGATAGGGATGAGGCGGTCGATGCTCGGGTCGCTGCGCGTCCGGCTGCCGCTCGTCTTCCTTGCGGGGATCCTCCTCGCCGGCCTCGTCACGACGCTGATCGCGGTCCGGCTCTTCCGCGACTTCGCGCACGACCAGGCGCTCTCGAAGCTCAGCCGCGAGGCGAACGGCATCGCCTCGCTGTACGCGCAGGGCGTCGCCGCGAGCTACGGCAACGCGACCGACCGCCGCGCGCCGTCGAAGATCACGGCCGACTCGCTGGAGAAGGCGACCGGCGACCGCATCTACTTCATCGGGCCGCACCGGCTCTTCCCCGGTCAGATCACGGGCCTGACGGTGCTCCCGCCGACGACGTGGGACTGGATCTCCGGCAAGTCCGGGACGTTCGAGTTCACGCCGCCCGGCAAGCACCGGCGCTACTACGCCGTGGCGAACCCGATCGTGACGGGGAAGCCGGGGCCGCAGTCGACGCCGCTCGGCGCGATCGTCGTCGCGACGCCGAAGACCGACGTGAGCCAGCGCGTGTACGACCTGATCGAGCGGCTCGCCGTCTCCGCCATCCTCGGCCTCCTCGTCGCGGGACTGCTCGCGTGGTACCTGTCGCGCCGGATCGTCCGGCCGGTGCTGCAGCTCTCGGACGCCGCCGACGCCGTCGCCAGCGGAAACTACGACGTGGCCGTGCCGCGCGCGGCGCCGGGCGAGCTCGGGCACCTCAGCGAGCGGTTCGGCGAGATGGCGTCGCGGCTCGCCGAGGTGGAGGCGATGGAGCGGAACTTCCTCATGTCGGTGTCGCACGAGCTGCGGACGCCGCTGACCGCGATCCGCGGTCACGTTTCGGCGCTGCTCGAGGGCGTTGTCGACGACCCCGAGCTCGCACAGGCTTCGCTGGAGACCGTCGAGGCAGAGGCGACGCGGCTGGAAC
>DASWRL010000093.1:0-3510 GCA_036403195.1 Gaiellaceae bacterium | reverse complement strand
GCGAGGGCGGTCGTCTCCTACCCCGGCGGGTGGGCCGATTACATCCGCGCGCAGGAGGCGCCTGCCGCGCAGCCCGAGCCGGCGCCGAAGGCGAAGCGCGAGCGGCCGAAGCGGCCGCCGCGCCCGGAGCCGTCGGCGCTCGACGTGGTCGAGGCCGAGGTGGAGCAGGCCGAGGCGCGGCTCGCGGAGGTGGAGCGGAGGCTCGCGGCCGACTGGTCGGACGCCGAGCTCGTCGCCGAGCACGCACGGGCGCGCGCCCAGCTCGAGGCGCTCCTCAGCCGCTGGGAAGCGCTGTTCTCAGGGAGCGGATCGACCGCTCGGTGATCGGGTCGACGACGAGGATCGCCTCGTCCGCCCCCGCGTCGGCGAGCGCCCGCAGGTGCGACGCCAGGTCGTCCGCGCGCACGGGCGGCGTCCGCTCGTCGTTCTGACGCGACCCGGCGCCCGCGCCGTCGACGGCGACGAACACGCAGGCGCTCCGTTCGACCTCGCGGGGGTCGCGGCCCGCGCGGGCGGCGGCCTCGTCGATCGCGGCGTTGTGCTCGGCAAACCCCTCGGCGGTGTTCCCGTAGTGCGTGAACCACGTGTTCCAGCAGTCGACGTGCGGCAGCGCGATCGCGAGCATGCGCGGGCGGTTCGCCCCGATCATCAGCCTCGGCCGTCTCCGCGGCGACGGCAGCAGCACCGCGTCCTCGACATGGTGGTACCGGCCGGCGAAGGTGACGCGCTCGCCCGCGAGCAGCCGGCGGACGATCCCGAACGCCTCCTCGAACCGCCCGACGCGATGGTCGAACGGGATGCCGAAGGCGCGGAACTCGGTCTCGTTCCAGCCGGCGCCGAGGCCGAGGACGAGGCGGCCGCCGGAGAGCTCGTCCACGGCGGCGGCCTGGCGCGCGAGGACGCCGGGCGGGTGGAACGCCGTGCACGCGACGAGGGGCCCGAGCTCGACCCGCTGCGTGATGCCGGCGAGCCACGCGAGCGTCGTCCAGCAGTCCCACGGGCCGCGATCGGGATCGCGGTACAGCAGGTGGTCGCCGAGCCAGATCGAGTCGAACCCGCAGTCCTCGGCCGCCCGCGCCAGCGCGGCGAGCTCGTCGCGACGGACGTCGCGCTCGACCTCGGGGAGCTGGATCCCGACCCTCACGCCCAGAACGCCTCGAACGCCGGCGGGTCGGTCGGCACGGCGACGACCCGCCGCCAGATCCCGTCGGCGTGGTCGATCAGGAGCGCCTGGTCGATGTCGAGCGTCCGGCCCTCGCGCGTGCCCTGCGCCCGGTACACCGCGACCGCGTGGGCGTCGGCGGCGAGCGACCAGCGCAGCGTCGAGAGGTAGGTGCCGCCGGTCAGCCGCCGTGTCTCGCGGAAGAGCTCGAAGATCCGCCGCCGTCCGTCGTACACCTGCGCCACCGGCGCATCGCCGTTCACGATCCAGACGGCGTCCTCTGCGATCACCTCGAAGAGCGCGCGCGGGTCGCCGCCGCGGAACGCCTCGAAGACGCGGCCGATCCCCTCGAGCGCGTCCACTCAGCGCTCGAGCGGCGCCATCGTCAGGCCGTGGCCCTCGAGCTGCGCGTGGTAGTGCTCCGCCGCCTCGCGGTGCCCCGACCAGACGACGCTCTGGCCGGTCGTGTGGATCCGGTTCGCGAGCGACATCCCCCTCGCGTAGTCGACGCCGGGAATCGTCTGCGCGAGCGCGAACGCGACCCCCTCGAAGGTGTTGTGGTCGTCGTTCAGGACGATGACGCGCCAGGCGTCCCCGGTGCCCGAGCCGGAGCCCCTGCGCGCGCGCTCGCGCGGCGGTGTCGCGGTCCTCGTCATTCCGGCGCGAGCGTACCGATCACCGCCTCGGCGATCACCCTCAGCGGACGCCCGGACACCTGGCTCGCGCGCCGCAGCCGGTCGAAGGCGTCCGCCTCGGAGAGCCCCTCCTTCTCCATCAGGAGCCCCTTCGCACGTTCGATCGCCTTCCGCGCGGCGAGCGCCTCGGCGAGCGACTCGGCCTCCTCGCGGACCGCGGCGAGCTCGGCGTGGCGCGCCCGGGCCGTCTCGATCGCCGGCACGAGGTCCTGCTCGCGGAACGGCTTCACGAGGTAGCCGAAGACGCCTGCCTCGACGGCGCGCGAGACGAGCTCCTGCTGGCCGTACGCGGTCAGCAGCACGATCGGCATCGGCCGGTCGTCGAGGATCCGCCTGGCCGCCTCGATCCCGTCGAGCCGCGGCATCTTCACGTCCATGATCGCGAGGTCGGGCCGGAGGTCACGCGCGAGAGCGACGGCCTCCTCGCCGTCGCGCGCCTCGCCCACGACGTCGTGCCCCGCACGCTCGAGCAGGTCGCGCAGGTCGAGCCGGATGATCGTCTCGTCCTCGGCGATCAGGATTCGAAGGGCCGCCACGGGTGCATACACTCGCACGATGCTGCAGATCGCCGACGACGCCGTCGACGCGCTCGCGGGGCTCGGGCCGCTCCGCATCACCGCCGAGGAGACCGACGACGGGGTCGAGCTATCGATCGACGAGGTGGCGGAGCCGGAGGCCGGAGACGAGGTCGTCGAGCGCGGCGGGGCGCGCGTGTTCCTGGACGCGCTCGCGTCGGAGGTCCTCGACGACCAGGTGCTCGGCGTCCACGCGCACGACGACCACTTCCACTTCAGCTTCGACGACCAGACCGTCTAGCGCCTCGCAGGCACGGCACAGGGGCGCCGTTCGGGACATCCGAGGGCGGGACCCGTCCGGTGGCAGCCACCGTGACGGAACGCGCACACACCCGTGACGAATCGGCGAAATCGCGATCCGGGCCGGCGCGGTGGACTAGCGTTCGCGCTGCCCCACGCAGCCGGCCGCGGCGGTGTCGTGGAAGGGGACAGGTCGCGACCGCGGACGCGCGACACGGCCGGCGACCCCGTCACGCGGCGGGGAAGACGACCTCCGCACGGGCGCCGGTGCCCGAGGAGAGCGACAGCGTCCCCCGTAGCTCGTCCCGGACGAGCGCCTCCACGATCGACAGGCCGGTGCCGGTCGGCGCCTCGCCGAGGCCCGAGCCGTCGTCGGCGATCGCGAGCACGACGTCGACGTCGCGCCGGATGAGCTCGACGCGGATGCGGTCCCCGCCGTGCTCGAGGGCGTTCTGCAGCAGCTCCGCGAACACGAGCGCGAGGGCCGTCGCGCGCGCGCCCGACAGCGTGACCGCGGCGAGCTCCGCGGAGACCTCCTTGTCGCCGCCGACGCCCTGCACGAGCATCGCCCGCAGCCGGCCGATCAGGTCCGCGAGCTCCACGTCCTCCTCCCGCCGCTCGGTGAGCAGCTCGTGCACGGCCGCGATCGCGAGGATCCGGTTCACGGAGTGCTCGAGCGCCTCGCGCGGGTCGACCGTGTCGCCCGCCCGAGCCTGCAGCCGGAGCAGCGAGGCGACGGTCTGCAGGTTGTTCTTCACGCGATGGTGGATCTCCTGGGCGAGGACGCCGCGCATGACGGCGCGGCCGTGCTCGAGCGCCACCGCCGCGTGCGTCGCGA
>DASWRL010000092.1:0-25333 GCA_036403195.1 Gaiellaceae bacterium | reverse complement strand
GGACGAGGCCCCGAGCCTGCTCGCCGGCGAGACGGGCCTTCTCGCCGTCACGCCGCCCGACGATGAGCGCCTGCGCGAGCTCGTCGAGGCGAACGCCCGCAACCCGACGTGGGAGCTCCTCTGGGGCTCGCCGGGGACGATGCTCGCAGCTCGCGCCGCCGGGCTCGACGACGCGTGGCGAGGCTCGGCCGAGATCCTCGCCGAGGAGTGGGACCGGTCGCCCGACGGGCTGTGGACGCAGGAGATCGCGGGGAAGGAGGCGCAGTACCTCGGTCCGGCCCACGGCTTCGCGGGGAACGTCCACGCGCTGCGCGGGCTCCTCGACGACGACGAGCTCCGGCGGCGCGTCGAGCCGGTGCTGCGCGCGCACGCGGTGTGGGACGACGGGCGCGTGAACTGGCCGCCGACCGTCGGCCGGGAGGCGGACCGCGTGCAGTGGTGCCACGGTGCGCCCGGGATCCTCGCGACGCTGGGAGACCTCATGCCCGAGGACCTCCTGCTCGCCGCGGCCGAGACGACCTGGCGGACGGGGCCGCTCGAGAAGGGCCCCGGCCTCTGCCACGGCACCGCGGGGAACGGGTACGCGCTCCTCCGCACGTACGCGGTGACCGGCGACGAGGTGTGGCTCGAGCGGGCTCACGCATTCGCAGAGGCCGCGCTCGGGCAGCGGCAGGGTCGCTACTCGCTCTTCACCGGCGACATCGGCGCCGCCCTCTTCGCGCAGGCGTGCCTCGACGCCGACGCACGGTTCCCGATCGTCGACGTTCTCTGACGTGGGTGCGCACGACGTCAAGCTCAGCTCCGCCGACCGGGTGCTGTTCCCCGACGACGGGATCACGAAGGGCGACCTGTTCCACTACTACGACCGGGTGGCGGACTGGCTCGTCCCGCACCTGCGGGACCGGCCCTTCACGATGAAGCGCTGGCGCGAGGGCCTCGCCGGCGGCGCGTTCTTCCAGAAGCAGGCGCCGCAGGGGATGCCCGCCTGGATCCCGACGCGGCAGTTCCGGACGTGGCCGCGAGGAGGGAAGGGCGCTTCGCGCCTCGTCGACTTCCCGCTCGTCGACTCGCGCGAGGCGCTCCTCTGGATGGTGCAGATGCACTGCATCGACATGAACGCGTGGTACTCGCGCGTCGACAAGCCGGAGCGCCCGGACTGGGTCGTGTTCGACCTCGACCCGCCCGAGGACCCCGACGCGTTCGCGCTGTGCATCCGCGTCGCCCACTACGTCCACGCCGCGCTCGACGAGCTCGAGCTCGGGTCGTACGTGAAGACGAGCGGCTCCGACGGCATCCACGTGCTCGTCCCGATCGCGCGCCGCTCGACGTACGGCGACACCTACGAGTTCGCGGAGCTCCTGTCGCGGCGGCTGGAGCGCGAGCACCCGGGAGAGGTGACGACGGAGTGGCTGAAGAAGAAGCGGGCCGGGGTGCTCGTCGACCACCGGCAGAACGGGCACGGGAAGACGATCGCCTCCGTCTATTCGGTGCGGCCGAAGCCGGGCGCGCCCGTGTCCACGCCGCTTCGGTGGGCCGAGCTGACCGAGGACGTGCGGCCGCGGGACTTCACCATGGAGGTCGCCCTGCAGCGTCTCGCCGACGACGGCGACCTGTTCCAGCCCGTGCTGCACGGGAAGCAGCAGCTCGGGCCCGCGCTGAGAACGCTCCGCGCGAGCGCCTAAGCCGGCGGCTGCACGAGCCCGACGACGTGCTGCAACAGCTTCCAGGTCACGTCGGGGTTCGCGTGCGCGAACTCGCGAAAGTCCCAGAACGGGATCTCGTAGAGCTGGAGCTCGGTCCGTGCCGTGATCGTCGCGCTCCGCTTCCCCTCACTCACGAGCGCCAGCTCACCGAAGTGCTCGCCGGGGCCGACGGTCTTCACGTCGTTGCCGCCGACGTTGACGACGGCTTCGCCGTCGGCGACGACGAAGAACCCGGCGCCGCTCATCTCGCCCTCGCGCACGACCACGGTCCCCGCCGGCACCGTGCGCGCGCGGAAGTGCTTCGCGAGCCGGCGCAGCTGCCGGGAGTCGAGCTCGGCGAAGAGCGGGACCTGCTTGAGGTCGTCGGGCGTCGTCGGCGCCAACGCGGTCAGGCTCCCCTGGCCGACTTCTTGTAGGCCCGCTTCCAGCTCTGGTAGCGCTCCAGCTCCTCGGGCGACGTCACGTCGCCGAGCGTGGGGTGGCTCGGCGCGAGCCCTTCCGCCGCCTTCACGCCGTACTGCTTCGCGAGCACGGCGCCGAGCGACTTGATCTTCATCTCGCCGAACCCCGGCAGCGCGCCGATGCGCTTCTTCAGGTCGGCGGTGTCGGCGGCCTCGCGCCAGATGCGGGACGCGTCGCCGCCGTACTCGGTCGCGACGACGTTCGCGAGCTCCTGCACGCGCTGCGCCATCGCGCCGGGGAACCGATGGATCGCGGGGGTGGTCCTGAACGCCTCCTGCAGGTCCATGTTCGCGAGCTTGCCCGGCTCGAGCGTTCCCGCGCGCTGCTTCAGGACGTACGGCCCGGCGAAGGCCTTCTGCACCGGCACCTGCTGGTCGATCGCGAACCCGACGAGCAGCGCGAACGGGTCGTCGGCGAGCAGCGCCGCCGCCTTCGGGTCGTCGGTGAACCAGAGCGCCTTCGGCGGCACGGCTACTGCACCGCGGCGTCGGCGTGCACGGCCGTGACCGCCGGCTGCTGCTCCGTCGTGCCGTCCGCGAGGACGGCCTCGAGCGTCGCCCGCAGCCGCGCCTTGAGGTCGCCCTCGAGCTTCCTCAGCCGGTCGATCTCCCGCAGCGACTGTCGCAGCGACGTGCGCGCTTCCGCCTCGATCTCATCGGCGCGCCGGTGCGCCGCCTTCAGGAGCGACTCGCACTCTCCACGCGCTGCCTCGCGCATCTCGCGCGCGGAGCGCTGCGCGCTCTCGAGCAGCCGCCGCGTCATCTCGTCGCGGTGCTCGTGCTCGCGCACCGTCTTCCGCAGCCGCTCGAGCTGCGCCTCGAGGTCGGCCGTCCGCTCGCGGAGCTCGCGTTCGAGCGCCTCCCGTGCGCCGGACGCGTCGGCCTCGAGCTCGGCGACGCGCCGCTGGAGGGCCTCCACCTCCTCGGCCGCGGCCGCGTGCGCGCGCTCGACCTGCAGGTAGTCCCACGCGACCCGCCGCAGCAGCTCCTCGGTCGCGTCGCGGTCGTAGCCGCGCAGCGCCGACGGCAGCTTGCTCGCGTTGACCTGCTCCGGTTTGATGGGCATCCCGCTGCGGCTCCTCGGGGAGGGGAGAGACCGGAACGCTATCTCGTCGTCGGCGGTCGTGCCATCGGAGGCGCTGCCACGATCTCGTCCAGCGGCGGCAGCTCCGGGTGGCGCGCGAGCGCGCGGAACGCGTCGCGCCAGCGCGGTTGCGACGCCTCGAGCTCGGCCAGGAGCCGGCGCCCGAGCTCGACGTCGCCGGTCGCGGCGGCGTCGATGACGGCCAGGAACCGGACGTACGCGTCCGGGAGGCCGGCGGCCACCGCGGCCGGCGCGGCCGGCCGCGCCCGGGTCGCGGCCCGGTACCCCTCGGCCCGCTCGAGCAGCCGGCGGAGCTGGACGAGCGAATCGTCGCCCTCCTCGACCCTCAGGTCGACGACCCTGTCCCACGGCTCGCCCTCGGCCGGGACGACGAGGATCCCCGCGCCGCCGCGGCCGCGCCAGTCGCCCCCGGTCGCCTCGGCGGCCTCGAGGGCGGCGAGCAGCCGTTGCGCGAGCGACCCGGCCGTCGCCTCGAACGCGGCGCCCATCGCGCGCCACGCGTCGGCCGCGAGCATGTTCCCCTGCGCCGCCCAGCCTGCGGCGGCCGCGTGACCGGCTTCGGGAACGCAGTCGGGCCCGGTCCACTGCGCCGTCTCGCCCGAGCGGTCGAGCAGCGCCACCTGGCGGAACGACGGCAGCGGGTCGGCGTCGCGCAGCTCGTCCAGCGCCGTCTGCGGCGGGACGCCCGCGGCGAGCAGCTCGAGGCCGCGCCAGCCGTAGCGGCGGTCGGTGAACGACTGCGTGGCCACCGCGCCTACGCCGGCGCGCGCCCACGGGACGGCGGCGCCCGTGTTGAACGCCTGCGACTGGACCGCGACACCCAGCTCGCCCGTCTCGGCGTCCCGCGCCACGATCGAGTAGGTCACGGCGCGAGTAAACACGGTGGCGCCCGGGTACGGGGGAGCGATGACCGAGACCCCGAAGGACCTGATCGAGGAGACCCAGCGCGGCCGGAGCGAGCGCACGCCGTGGCTCGCGCTCACGGGCGTCACCCTGTTCCTGACGATCACGGTCGGCGTGATCGTCGTCGCGGCGCTGATCGTCTACTTCGTCGTCTGACGTACCCTGGCGGGATGGACCCGCTGAGCGTCTTCTCGCCGACGACGCGGCGCTGGTTCGAGCGCACCTTCGCCGCCCCGACGCCCCCGCAGGAGCACGGCTGGCCGGCGATCGCGGGCGGCGGAAACGTCCTCATCCAGGCGCCGACGGGCTCCGGGAAGACACTGACGGCGTTCCTGTCCGCGCTCGACCGCCTCCACGCCACACCGGGCCTCGGGCTCCGCGTCCTCTACGTCTCGCCGCTGAAGGCGCTCAACTACGACATCGAGCGGAACCTGCGCGGGCCGCTCGCCGGCCTGGAGTCGAAGGTGCGGGTCGCCGTGCGCACCGGCGACACGCCGGCGAAGGAGCGGCGCGAGCTCCTGAAGGAGCCGCCCGACATCCTGATCACCACCCCCGAGTCGCTCTTCCTGCTGCTGACCTCACAGGCGCGGACGATCCTCGGGTCGGTCGAGACGCTGATCGTGGACGAGGTCCACGCGGTCGCCGGGACGAAGCGGGGCGCCCACCTGGCGCTCTCCCTCGAGCGCCTCGACCAGCTGGTCGAGAGGCCGGTCCAGAGGATCGGCCTCTCGGCCACGCAGAGGCCGATCGAGGAGATCGGGAACTTCGTCTCCGGCGGGCGCGAGATCACGATCGTCGACGCGGGCACGCGGAAGGAGCTCGATCTCGAGGTCGTCGTCCCCGTCGAGGACATGCGCGAGCTCGGCTCCACGGCGTCCCTCTCGTACCCGGTCCCGGCGGACGGCCAGGAGATGGACGCCGGGACGGAGCTCGGGACGCAGTCGATCTGGCCCTCGATCTACCCCGAGATCCTGCGCCTCGTCGACACGCACCGGTCGACGATCGTCTTCGTCAACAACCGCCGCCTCGCCGAGCGGCTCGCGCTGCGGCTCAACGAGCTCGCGAACGAGGGCAGCGACGAGCCGCCGCGCGAGGTCGCGCGGGCACACCACGGATCGCTCGCGCGCGAGCAGCGCACGCTCGTCGAGGAGGACCTGAAGGCCGGGCGAATCCCGTGCCTCGTCGCCACCTCGTCGCTCGAGCTCGGCATCGACATGGGCGCAGTCGACCTCGTGATCCAGGTCGAGTCGCCGAAGTCGGTGGCGCGCGGCCTGCAGCGGATCGGACGCGCCGGCCACGAGCTCGGCGCCGTCTCCAAGGGCCGCATCTTCCCGAAGTTCCGTGCCGACCTCCTCGAGAGCGCGGTCGTCGCGCGCGCCATGCGCTCCGGCGACATCGAGGAGACCGTGATCCCGCGCAACCCGCTCGACGTCCTCGCGCAGCAGGTGGTGGCGATCGCCGCCGACGTGGAGATCCGCGTCGACGACCTGCATGCGCTCGTCACGCGGGCGTACCCGTTCCGCGACCTGTCGCGCGCGCAGCTCGAGAACGTGCTCGACATGCTCGCGGGGCGGTATCCGTCCGACGAGTTCGCCGAGCTGCGGCCGCGGATCGTGTGGGATCGCACCGGCGGCACGATCCGGGCGCGGGACGGAGCGCGCCGGCTCGCCGTCACGAACGCCGGCACGATCCCGGACCGCGGCCTCTTCGGCGTGTTCCTCGCCGACGGCGGCGGCCGCGTCGGCGAGCTCGACGAGGAGATGGTCTACGAGGCGCGCGCCGGGCAGACGTTCCTGCTCGGCGCCTCGACGTGGCGGATCGAGGAGATCACGCGCGACCGGGTCCTCGTGTCGCCTGCGCCGGGCCTGCCGGGAGCCGTCCCGTTCTGGAAAGGGGAGGGCGTCGGCCGGCCGTACGAGCTCGGCCGGAAGATCGGCGCCGCGTCGCGCGAGCTCTCGGCCCTGAAGGAGGACCGTGCCCTCGAGCGCCTTCGCGGGGAGTTCCACCTCGAGCAGCGGGCGGCGCAGAACCTGCTGACGTTCCTCCGCGAGCAGGCGGACGCGACCGGCGCGGTGCCCTCCGACCGGACGATCGTCGTCGAGCGCTTCCGCGACGAGATCGGCGACTGGCGCGTGTGCATCCTGACGCCGTTCGGCGCGCGCGTGCACGCGCCGTGGGCGATGGCGATCGCGGGGCGCCTGCGCGAGGCGCACGGCGTCGAGGCGCAGTCGATCTGGTCGGACGACGGGATCGCGCTCCATTTCCCGGAGGCCGACGCCCCGCCGCCGACCGAAGACCTGATGATCGACCCGGCCGAGGTCGAGGACATCGTCGTCGGCGAGGTCGGCGATTCGGCACTCTTCGGCGCGCGCTTCCGCGAGAACGCCGGACGCGCCCTGCTCATCCCGCGGCGCCGGCCCGGCGAGCGGACCCCGCTGTGGCAGCAGCGGCTCAAGGCGCAGTCGCTGCTGCAGGTCGCGCGCAAGTACGGCTCGTTCCCGGTCGTCCTCGAGACGTATCGCGAGTGCCTCCAGGACGTCTTCGACCTGGGTGCGCTCCGCGCGCTGCTGCAGGGGGTGAAGACGAGGGAGATCGACGTGGTCGAGGTCGAGACACAGAGCGCGTCGCCGTACTCGGCGTCGCTCCTCTTCGACTACATCGCGACCTACATGTACGAGGACGACACGCCTCCGGCCGAGCGGCGGGCACAGGCGCTGTCGCTCGACCGCGACCTGCTACGCGAGCTGCTCGGGCAGGAGGAGCTCCGCGACCTCCTCGACCGCGACGCGGTGGAGGAGGTCGAGCGCCAGCTTCGCGGCGCTCCCGCGACACCCGACCAGCTGCACGACCAGCTGCGCCTGCGCGGGGACCTCCGGACGGGCGAGTTCGACGCCGAGCTCGCCGCTCCGCTCCTCGCCGAGCGCCGCGCCGTCCTCGTGCGCGTCGCGGGCGAGGACCGGCTGATCGCGGCGGAGGACGCCGGGCGCTACCGCGACGCGCTGGGCGCGATGCCGCCGTCGGGCCTTCCCGACGTCTTCCTCGAGGGCGGCCCCGAGTCGCTGCGGCAGCTCGTCCTCCGCTACGCGAAGGGCCGCGGCCCGTTCACGACGGACGAGGCGAACGAGCGCTTCGGACGCGACGTGCTGGCCGTCCTCGTCGAGCTCGAGGCGGGAGAGTTGCTCGTCCGCGGCGAGCTCCGTCCGGGCGGGGTCGAACGCGAGTGGTGCGACCCCGACGTGCTGCGCCGGCTCCGCCGCGCGTCGCTCGCTGCGCTCCGGCGCGAGGTCGAGGCCGTCGACCAGGAGGCTCTCGCGCGGTTCCTGCCGGGGTGGCACGGCGTCGACCGCGCAGCGTCCCTCCGGGAGGCGCTCGTCCCGCTGCAGGCGCTCCCGCTGCCGGTCGCGCTCTGGGAGGCAGACGTGCTCCCGCGGCGCGTTCGCGGCTACCGCCCCGAGCATCTCGACGCGCTCACGGCCGCGGGCGAGGTGGTGTGGGTGGGTGCCGGGCAGGACCGCGTCGCCCTCTACTTCCGCGACGACGCCTCGGCGCTCGGGCGCGTCCCGGCCGCGCCGCGGCCGGAGGGCGAGGCGCACGACGCGCTGCGCGCCGCGCTCCGCGGAGCGCTCTTCTGGGACGAGCTGCTCGTCGAGAGCGGGCTCGAGGAGCCCGACGCATTGCCGGCGCTCTGGGAGCTCGTCTGGGCCGGCGAGGTGACGAACGACGCCTGGACGCCGCTCCGGGCGTCGCGCCGCTTCGGCGTCCCGAAGCCCGAGCGACGGCCGCGGCGGTTCTCGCGCCGGCGCTCGCAGGGGCCGACGGCGACCGCCGGCCGCTGGTCGCGCACCGAGCGCCTCTTCGGCGGCGCGCCCGACCGGCGCGCGCTCGCCGAGCTGCTGCTCGAGCGCCAGGGGATCGTGACCCGCGACGGCGTCCGCGCCGAGGGAATACCCGGCGGCTACGGCGCCGTCTACGCCGAGCTGCGCGCGCTCGAGACGCTCGGCCTCTGCCGCCGGGGCTACTTCGTGGAGGGGCTCGGAGGCGCCCAGTTCGCTCTCGGCGGCGCCGTCGAGCGGCTGCGGGAGCTGCGTGACCGGCCGGAGGACGTCGACCCGCTCGTGCTCGCGGCCGCCGACCCGGCGCAGCCCTACGGCGCCGCCCTGCCCTGGCCGCGACGGGCGGGCGCGCGCGCGGCACGGGTCGCCGGCGCGTACGTCGTCCTTCTCGGGGGCGAGGCGGTCCTCTACGTCGAGCGGGGCGGGCGTTCGCTGACGCCCCTCCGTGAGCCGGACGAGGCGTGGCTGCGTCCCGCCGTCGACGCGCTCGTCGCACACGTCCGCAGTGGCGGCCTGAAGCGGCTCGCGGTCGAGCGGTTCGACGGCGAGCCGGTCGTCGAGACCGACGCGATGCCGCTGCTCGTCGAGGCCGGGTTCCTCGCCGGCCCGCGGCGCGCGGTCCTGCGGGCGTAGTCGCCGGCGTCAGACGGCCAGCGACGCGACGACGTCGGCGGCGGGCACGGCGCGCGCGTCCGCGAACCGCGTCCCGGCCCACAGGTTGATGCGGTCGGCGTCGCCGGCCGCACGCGCGGCGGCGCGCAGCGGCGCGGTCAGGTGGTGCACGTGCGGGTACGCCGACGGCGCGGCCGGATGGTCGCGCATGAAGCGGTTCACGATCCCGCGCGCCCGGCGCCCGGTGAACGCGCGCGTCATCGCAGTCTCGCCGGGACGCGCGAGCGCGCTCCGGTGCGGCGCGCTCGTCCCCGCCTCGGGGCAGAGGAGGAACGCGGTACCGGCCTGCACCGCCGCCGCGCCGGCCTCGCGCGCCGCGCGTGCGGCCGCGCGATCGGCGATCCCGCCCGCCGCGACCAGCGGCAGATCGGTCGCGGCGCGGAGCGCCGCGAGCAGGTCGAGGAGCGGCAGGTCGTCCTCGTCGAGGTCGTCGAACGACGCGCGGTGGCCGCCCGCCTCGGCGCCCTGGGCGACGAGCGCGTCGGCGCCTGCGGCGACCGCGGCCCGGGCGTCGCGCGCCGACGCCACCGTCGCCCAGACGTCGAGCCCCGCCGCGCGCGCCGCGGCCACGAGCCCGGGCGGCGGCGGCCCGAACGTCGTCGACACGACCTGGACGCCCGCCGCGATCGCGATCTCGAGCTTCTCGCCGAGCGCGTCGTCGTCGAAGACCGGCTCGCCGAGGGGGCCCTCGTCGCGGAGCTCCTCGCGATAGGCGGCGAGCGCCGCCTCGTCGACCGGCCCCTCCTCGAGCACGAACAGGTTCACGCCCAGGATCCCCTCCGTCCGCCGCCGCGCTTCCCGCAGACGCTCCTCGAGGGCGTCGGGCGCCAGGTAGCCGGCGGCGACGAAGCCGACGCCGCCGGCATCGGCGACCGCGGCCGCGAGCTCCACCGTCGCGGGCCCGCCGGCGAGCGGCGCGAGGACGACCGGCGCGATCTCCACGAGCCCGTCAGCCTTCCCCGCTCGGGCTGCGGCCGGCGAGCGCGCCGAGAACCGCCCCGAACACGAGATGTCGCGCGGTCGCCTGCGCGAACCCGCGCGCCGTGAAGAGCGGCGCGAGCCGCCGCGAGCCGCGCGCGGGGTGGAAGCGG
This sequence comes from Gaiellaceae bacterium, assembly GCA_036403195.1. GTDB lineage: Bacteria > Actinomycetota > Thermoleophilia > Gaiellales > Gaiellaceae > PALSA-600. The sequence continues at coordinate 15,565 of DASWRL010000092.1, read as the reverse complement.
TCGATCAGCGGGGCGAGCGGGAACAGCGCCGTGTTCTCGAGGAGGGCGAGCTGCACCGCGCCGACCCCGCGTCGCCGGGCGAGGCGGTAGGCGGCGCCGAACGCGGCACCGTTCGCGACGTGGACCGCGAGCCCCGCGGCCGGCCAGGCGCGCGAGCGCGTCACGAGCTTCCCGAGCATCGCGACGTCGGAGTAGTCGTGGCGGAAGAGACGGCGGTCGAGCGGCTCGACCGCCGCCCATGCGAGCGCTGCGAGCGCACCCGCGGCGGGCTCGTTCATCGAAGCGCCGCGACGGTCTGCGAAGGTGCCTCGGCACCGGCCGCGCGGCCGCCCACGACGACCTGCACGCCCTCGGGCACGTCGACGGCGCGAAGCCCCGCCTCGAGCGCCGAGGCGGACTCCTCGCGCGTCGCGCTGAAGAGGATCACCGAGGCATCCAGGTGCGCCGCGAGCGCCACCGCGTCCTCCGCGGGGGTGTCCGGCCCCAGGTACGCCACCTGCCAGCCGTCGGCGCGGAGGAGGACGGCGAGCATGAGCAGGCCGATCTCGTGCCACTCGCCGGGGGCGCACGCGAGGACCGCGATCCCGCGCACCTTGCCGCGATGGTCGGCCAGGAGCCGCTGGAGCGCCGAGCGCACAGCGCCGCTCGCGAGGTGCTCCTGCGCCACCGAGACCTGCCCGTCCTGCCAGAGCTCGCCGATCTCGACGAGCGCGGGCGCAAGGACGCGCATGAACGCCTCCTCCGTCGAGTCGAGGAGCATCGCCTGGTCGATCGCGGTCCGCAGCGCCTCGACGTCGCTGCGCCGCGTCGCGTCGACGATCGCGGCTCGCAGCTCGTCGGCGTCGCCACCCGCAAGCTGCACGCTGCCGAGGAGCGTCGCGGCCTCGCCGATCCGGAAGCCCTCGGCGAGGCGGGCCTTCAGCCACCGGACGCGCGCCACGTCGAGCTCGCTGTAGCGACGCTGCCCGCCCGGCGTCCGCTCGGGGCGCAGCACCCCGTACCGCTGCTCCCACTTGCGGATCGTGTCGGGCGGGACGCCGGTCCGTCGGGTGAGCGCGGCGATGTTCAGGGTCGGAGTCACGACAAACGCTGGACGGAAGTCTGCCCGAAGCGTCTACCGTCCCAAACGTGCCCGAGGGGGACACGCTCCACCGCGCCGCGCGCCACCTGCAGGTGATCGTCGGGCAGCGGGTCGAGGCCGAGGCGCCGCACCCGCGGGCGCAGGCCGAGCGGATCGCCGAGCGCGTCGACGGGCGCACGCTCGAGTCGGTCGAGGCGGTGGGGAAGAACCTCGTCCTGCGGTTCGAGGGCGGCGTCGTCCTGCGGTCGCACCTGCGGATGTCCGGGCGGTGGTCGGTACGGCCGCGGGGCGAGCAGCGGGCGGGCCGGCCGTGGCTCGTGCTGCGGGGCGAGCGTGCCGAGGCGGTCCTGTGGAACGGGCCGGTGCTCGAGCTCCACACGCGTGCGCTCGCGCGGCTCGGGCCGGACATCCTCGAGCGGCCGCCGCGGATCGACACGATCCTCGCGCGGATGCGAGCGGCCGACCAGTCGCGCTGGCTCGGCGAGACGCTGCTCGACCAGACGGTCGTCGCCGGGATCGGCAACATGTGGCTCGCCGAGTCGCTCTGGGCCGCGGGGCTCTCGCCGTGGCGGCGCCTCCGCGACGTGGACGACGACGAGCGCCTCCGCGCGCTCGAGACGGCGGCGGAGCTCATGCGGGCCTCCCTCGACGGGGGTCGGACGCCGGGCCACCGGGTGTACCGGCGCGCGGGCCGACCCTGCCCGCGCTGCGGCACGAGGATCCGCTCGTTCGGGCAGGGCGACGACAACCGCACTGCGTACTGGTGCCCGGGCTGCCAGGAAGGGATGGATCCGCCCGGCGCGTAGATGTGCGCGTGCTGCGCGCGCCGCATCTGTACGAGTCGCTGCGCGCCTTCTGCCTCGCGGCCTTCGCCGCGGAGCGGGGCGCCCAGATCCCGTTCGCGTTCGAGGAGCACGCGACGCGGACGGGGCCGTCGCTGTACGAGTACCGGCCGCTCGTGCGGAGCTTCGTCGACGAGCAGGCTCCCACGCTGCGTCGCCTCCCGGACGCGCGCAACGCGATCGACGACCTGCGCCGCGAGCCGGCGGCGGCGGTGTTCGCGCGCGCGCACGCGCCGGTCGGCGACTCCGGCGACGACGCGCTCTTCCGGTCGATCCTCCTGCCGATGCTGACCTGGACGGCCGAGCGCTGCGGCGGCTTCGACTGGCGCGACGACGCGTTCGACGCCGCGTACGCCGACCTCGAGCGGACGCTCTACGGCTCCTCGCGGACCTACGTCGCGCTCGCGCCCGTCGTCGGCCTGTCCGCCGGCTCCGACTTCGACCTCGGCGGCGGCATCACGTTGCGGCCGGTCGCGCCCGGAGAGATCTCGCAGCTGTGGCCCGAGGCGCAAGGGCTGATGCCGCCCGAGTTCGGGCGCGACGTCGACCGCATGCTCGTCCTCGAGCTGCTCCGGGAGCTCGACCCCGCCGCCGACGACCCGCCCGACGCGGCGGCCGAGCTCGCCGACGTCGTCACGGCGCTCCGCCTCGCGACGGCGGGCGCGATCGCCGCCGGTCCCGTCGTCTTCGAGCGCCTCGACTTCCGCCCGCTGCGGGTCGCGCCGCTCCTGCCGATCGCCGCGACGCAACCGCGCGGGGAGGCGACGCGGCTCGACCGCGTCCGGGCCGGTCTCGCGGCCAGCCTGCGCGAGAAGCTCGTCCTCGCCGACGACGACCGGGAGCTCGGCGAGGCGCTCGACCGCTGGGAGCTGTCGCTCTTCTCCGACGAGCCGTTCCGCTCGGCGCAGCTGCGCGAGGCCGTCGTCTGCCTGCTCGGCGGCGACGCCGGCGTCTGGGGGGCGGCGATGCGGACCGCGGTGCTGCTCGCCGAGCGGACACGCGAGCGGAGCGAGCTCGTCGACGCGCTCAGGGCGGAGCGGCTCGACCGCACGGCGCGCGACGCCGTACGGCGCGCGCTCGTCGAGGCGCTCGTGCACGGGGCGCGGGCGGATCTGCTCGTCGCGCTCGACGACACGCTGCTCGGCCTCCGGGCGCGCCCGCAGTCGGCGCTCCGCGTCGCGTAGCCGCGCCGGCGATCGCCCGTTCGTTCGCGTCTCGGCACGGAGCCGTTCCAGACACGTGACGCGACCGGGGCTACCGTCGGAGCATGGACGAGACGGACGCGGTGCTCCGGCGGCTCGCGCGCATCGACCGGCTGCGTGCGGTCGCGCCGGCGGCCGCGCTCCTCGACGAGCTCCGCCTCCTCCTGCCCGAGGCGGAGGCATGGGCGAGGGCCGAGGGGGACGCGCGCGCGAAGGAGGCGGTGCGGAAACTTCGGGAGGAAGCGGAAGGAATGCGCTGAACCGACCCGAATGATCGCTGCACATGGGTCTCGCGCGCCTCCTCCCGCGTCCGAACGTTCGAGCCGTGGGCGCCCCCGCCGTCGCCCAGACACAGGTGATCGTCCTCGCGAACCAGAAGGGCGGGGTCGCGAAGACGACGACGACGCTGAACCTGGGCGTCGCGTTCGCGGAGAAGGGGCTGCGCGTCCTGCTCGTCGACCTCGACCCGCAGGGCAACCTGACGATGTCGCAGGGGCTGAACCCGGACGCGATCGACCAGTCGATGTTCGACGTCCTCGTGCACCGGCTGCCGATGGAGCACGTGATCGTGACGCGCGAGGTCGACCTCGCGGTCTCGTCGATCGACCTCGCCGGCGCCGACATGGCGCTCTCGAGCCAGATCGGCCGTGAGCGCGCGCTGGAGAAGGCGCTGGCGCCGATCAAGGACCGCTACGACTACGTGCTGATCGACACGCCGCCGTCGCTCGGGCTGCTGACGGTGAACGCGTTCGTCGCCGCGACGGGCGTGATCGTCCCCGTGCAGACGGAATACCTGTCGCTCCGCGGCCTCGTCCAGCTCGAGAACACCCTCGCGATGGTGCGCGAGAACCTCAACCCGGGCGTCGAGATCGTCGGCATCGTGCCGACCATGTTCGACCGTCGGGTGACGCACTCGCGCGAGGCCGACGAGATCCTGCGCGAGAACTTCGGCGACCTGGTCTACAACACCCGGATCCGAAAGACCGTTCGCTATGCCGAGGCGCCCGTGAAGGGCACGTCGGTGCTCGCCTACGAGCCGAAGGGCGAGGCCGCCGAGCTGTACCGCGACCTCGCGAAGGAGGTGCTCCGTGGCCAGAAATCGCGCCAGCATGCGTGAGGGGCCGCTGGCGGAGCTCTTCCGCGCGACCGAAGCGGGCCAGAAGCGGCCGCATCCGGGCCAGCAGCAGCTTCCGACCGACGCCCGGGCCGACGAACCGGAGCCACCGGCTCCGACGCCGATCCGGAGCGCCGCGCCCGACCAGGAACCGGACCCTGAGCCTCCGGCCGAGGCGCGCCGGCCGCCCGCGCGGTGGCTCGAGCCGCTCCCCGACCCGCCCGCGCGCCTCGAGCGCGGCCGCGACAACGCGTCGTACCTGGCCGTCATCCGCGTCGTCGGAGTCGGCGGCGCCGGCCTGAACGCCGTCGACCGCATGATCGACTCGGCGATCGACCAGGTCGACTTCATCGCGGTCAACACCGACATCCAGCAGCTCCAGATGAGCGACGCGCCGACGAAGATCCACATCGGCAGCGAGCTGACCGAGGGGCTCGGCTCGGGCGCCGACCCCGAGATCGGCAGGCGCTCCGCCGAGGAGGCGTACGACACGCTCAAGCGCGCGCTCCGCGGCTCGGACATGGTCTTCGTCACGGCCGGCGAGGGCGGCGGCACGGGCTCCGGCGCGGCGCCCGTCGTCGCGAGCGTCGCCCGCGAGGTGGGTGCGCTGACGGTGGGGATCGTGACGATGCCGTTCGCGTTCGAAGGGTCGCGGCGCCGGAAGCAGGCGGACGAGGGGCTGCAGGCGCTGCGGGAGGCGTGCGACACGCTGATCGTCGTGCCGAACGACCGGCTCCTCGAGGTGCTCGACCGGGGCACGTCGATGCTCGACGCGTTCCGGATCGCCGACGACGTGCTCCGGCACGGCGTCCAGGGGATCTGCGACCTGATCACGAACCCGGGCCTGATCAACCTCGACTTCGCGGACGTCCGCACGATCATGGCCGACTCGGGCTCCGCGTTGATGGGGATCGGCTACGCGACCGGCGAGAACCGCGCGAAGGAGGCCGCCGAGCGCGCGCTCCGGAGCCCGCTGATCGACACCGAGCTGACGGGTGCGCGCGGGATCCTGCTCTCGATCGCCGGCGGCGACGACCTGACGCTGTACGAGGTGACGGAGGCCGCCGAGGTGGTGCGCGAGGCGGCGACCGACGACACGAACATCATCTTCGGCGCGACGATCGACGACCGGCTCGAGGGCCAGATGTGGGTGACCGTCGTCGCGACCGGGATCGGCGCACGCACGCCCGGCCGCCGTGCCGGCGGCTCGTCGCCGGGCTCGCTCGAGCCGCCCTCGTTCCTGCGCGACGTCTAGCCCCGGGGCTACAGCAGGTCGAGCACGCCCGCGCCGACGACCGCGGCGACCGCGGCCGACGCGGCGACGAGCGCGACGCGGACTGCGAGGAGGCGCGCCCGCTCCCCGGGCTGCACGAGGTAGGCGGCGCCGACGGTGCCGCAGCCGACGCTGACGATCGTCTCGACCCCCTGGATCGAGAGACCGACCGCGAGCGCCTGCGTCATCCCGATCCCGCGCGAGGCGAGCGCGACGGCGACGGCGCCGCTGCCGACGCCGATGCTCCCGGGCGTGAGTGGGACGGCGCCCGCGACGTCGAGCGCGGGGAGGATGACGAGGGCGGCGAGCAACGGGTGCGGCAGCCCGAAGGCGACGGCCGCGGCGACCGCGCCCGCGACGCGGGCGATCTGCATCCCGACCGACCAGGCCGCGACGGCGGCGAGGGCGCGCGGCCGCCGGGCGAGCATGGCGGCTCCGTCGAGGAACCGCGCGACCCGCGCGTGCCGGCGGCACCGCGACGACGCGGCTGCGGCGGCGGCGAACGCCGCGGCGCCGCCCGCGAGCGCGAAGACCGGCCAGAGCGGCATCGCGTGCGTCGCCGAGGCGGCGACGACGAGGCAGGCGAGCGTGAGCGAGCGCACCGCGGCGAGGCCGGCGTACGCGCCGCCGGTCGTCCAGACGCGGCCGGGGCCGTCGATCGCGCGCGAGCAGAGCGCGATCTTCACGGCGTCGCCGAGCTTCGCCGGCGCGAACGCGTTCACGAGCGACCCGACCGCGAGGCGCGCTGCTGCCTGCCGCGGGCAGATCCGCCCGCCCGCGGCGCCGAGCGCCGCCCGCCACGCGCCGACGCTGCAGGCGAAGGCAGCGAGGAACCCGGCGACGGCGACCGCGAGCCACAGCCGGTTCGCGTCGACGAGCACGTCGAGCGCCGGCGAGACGTGGGCGCCGAACCGGCCGGCGGCGAGCGAGGACACCGCGAGCGCGGCGAGGCCGGCGAGCGAGAGCGCGAGTGTGCGGCGAGAAGGCGTCATGGCCGGGCGTTCATCCCTGCTGACGCGACACCTTCCGTCCAGTTAGTTGGGAAACGGTGAAGATTCGGCTGCCGTGCACCGAGGGCGCTCATCGGCCGACGAGGCCGTCCCGTGAAGGGGGCGGTCGCCGCCGGCCACCCGCTGACCGCACGGGCAGGGGCGCGGGCGCTCGAGGAGGGCGGGAACGCGGTCGACGCGTGCGTCGCCGCAGGGTTCGCGGGCTGGGTCGCCGAGAGCCCGCTGACCGGGCCCGGCGCGGGCGGGTTCGCGCTCGTCGTGCCCGCAGGCGGCGCCGCGCGCCTCGCCGACTTCTTCGTCGCGACGCCGGGCATCGGGCGGCCCGAGCCGCCCGGAGCGGAGATGCACGCGGTCGACGTGGGGTTCGGCGGCGACAGCGAGACGACGCAGGTGTTCCGGATCGGCGAGCCGTCCTGCGCGGTGCCCGGCGCGGCCGCCGGCCTCGAGGCGATCCACCGCGAGTTCGGCCGCCTGCCGTGGCACGAGGTCCTCGCGCCGGCGATCGAGCTCGCACGGGACGGCGTCACGATCACGCGCGAGCAGGCGCACCTGCACGCGATCCTCGACCTCATCCTGCGCCACACCCCCGAGGGCAAGCGCGTCTACTCCCGTCTCGACGGCTCGCGCCTGCAGCCGGGCGACCGGCTGCGGCTTCCCGACCTCGGGGGCACGCTCGAGCGGATCGCGGAGGAAGGAGCCGCGGCGCTCTACTCCGGCGAGCTCGCGGCCGCGACCGCCGAGAGGATCGCAGCGGGCGGGGGTCGCGTGACCGCCGCCGACCTGGCGGCGTACCGCGTGATCTGGCGCGAGCCCGTGCGCGTCGGGTTCCTCGGCCACGAGGTCGTGTCGAACCCGCCGCCGTCGTCCGGCGGCATCCTGATCGCCTACGGCCTCGCGCTGATCGAGCGGGTCGGCGCCGGCCGCGCGGGCACCGCCGGCGCGATCGCCGCGCTCGTCGAGGTGATGCGAGAGCAGACGCGCGCGCGCGACGACGCGTTCGCCGACGAGCTGCACCGGGGCGGGCTCGCGGAGCGGCTGCTCGCGGAGGTCGAGCTCGCGAGTGGGGCGGCGCGGATCGCCGGCCGTGCGCGCGGCGTCGGCGAGCCCGCGCCGCCCGGCGGGACGACGCACGTCTCGGCCGTCGACGCCGACGGGAACGCCGCCGCGCTGTCGTCGTCGACCGGCTCGGGGTCGGGCGTGATCGTCCCCGGCACCGGCATCCATCTGAACAACATGCTCGGCGAGTACGACCTCGTCGCAGGCGCGCCGGCAGAGGCGGGGCACCGGCTCACGAGCATGATGGCTCCGACCGTCGTCGTCGGCCGCGCGGGGCCTCGGCTCGTCGTCGGCAGCGCCGGCTCGGCCCGGCTGCGCGGCGCGATCATGCAGGTGATCGCCAACGTCGTCGCGCACGGGCTGCCCGTCGCGGCGGCGATCGACGCGCCGCGCGTGCACGTGGAGGAGCCGCACGTCCACTGCGAGGGCGGGTTCGGCGCGGCCGAGCTCGACGACCTCGCGGCGTGGGGCTACGAGGTCGTCCGCTGGCGCCGCCGGAACCTCTACTTCGGCGGGACGAACGCCGTCGAGGTGCTCGCCGACGGCACGCTCGCCGCCGCGGGCGACGCACGGCGCGGAGGCGCGGGCGTCGTCGTCGAGTGACGGCTAGTCCAGGCCGTCGAGCGGCGAGACCTTGCCGTTCCGGCCGGCGCGCTCGCGCAGCGCCTGGTCGACCCGCACCGCCTCGAGCGACACCTCGAGGAGCTCGATCAGCCTGCGCACTCGCTGCGCCGGCGAGGTCGAGGCGAGGATCTCCTGCTTCGGGTCCGTTCCGAAGTCGACGCGCGCCGCGATCTCCCACACGAGGTCCGGTGACTCCGGATCGGGGAGGTCGACGTCGCTGTCGGCCGCCTCCGCGAGCAGGCGGAACACCTCGAGCGCGCGCTCGACGTCCGCGTCGTCCGGCGGCTCGTCCTCGTCGACCACCTCCTCCACGAGACCGGTCTGATAGGAGCGACCGCGCGTCAGCTCGAGGAGGCGGAACCGGTCGCCGCCCTCGACGACGATGTTCATGCGGCCGTCGTCCAGGGTCTCGACCACCGCCGCGACCCGCGCCCGCGTGCCGATCTCGTGGACCGCGCCGTCGCCCGGCGCGAACACGAGCCCGAACTCGCCGTCCGCCTCGACGCACTCGCCGATCAGCTCGCGGTACCGGGGCTCGAAGATGTGGAGGGGGATCCGCTCGGTCGGGACGAGCACGAGTGGCAACGGGAAGAGGCCGAGCTCGGGCACGCCCTGCAGCCTACGGATGCACGCGCGGCGCCCGCGCATGATCGTCGGCAGCCGGGGGCGGTAGGGTGCGCGCGTGTCCAGCGGATTCGCCGATCTCGACGATGCGTTCTTCCGCCCGAGCGTCAATGCGCTCACGCCCTACCAGCCGGGCAAGCCGATCGAGGAGGTCCAGCGCGAGCTCGGGCTCGAGCGCGTCATCAAGCTCGCCTCGAACGAGGGGCCCTACGGCCCGCTGCCGGCGGCCCTCGACGCGATGGCCCGTGCGGCGGCCGACCTCAACCGGTATCCCGACGGGGGCACCGTGCGCCTGCACGCGGCGCTCGCCGCACGCCACGACGTCGCGTTCGACGAGGTGTGCGCGGGAGCCGGCGCAGACGGGTGCATCGACATGCTGAGCCAGGCGATCCTCGACCCGGGCGACGAGATCGTCTGCGGCTGGCCGTCGTTCCCGAGCTACGTGATCTACGCGCGCAGGCAGGGTGCGGTCGCGCGGCTCGTACCGCTGAACGAGCTGCGCTACGACCTCGACGCGCTGCTCGCCGCTGTGACGCCGCGCACGAAGCTCGCGTACATCTGCCACCCGAACAACCCGACCGGCACGATGAACACGCTGGACGAGCTCGACCACTGGTTCGAGCGCGTGCCCGAGCACGTGCTGACGGTCGTCGACCAGGCGTACTTCGAGTACATCGACCGCGACGACTACCCGGACGCCGTCGAGCGGTACCTGAAGGACGGGCGTCGGGCCGTCGTCCTCCGGACGTTCTCCAAGATCTACGGGCTCGCCGGGCTCCGCGTCGGATACGCGGTCGGCCCGCGTCGCTGCGTCGCGGCGATGGCGAAGGTGCGGCGGCCGTTCGACCTGACGACGACCGCGCAGCTCGCGGCGGTCGCGAGCATGGACGACGACGCCGAGATCGCGCGGAGGCGCGCGGCGAACGCCGACGGCCTGGCGCGGCTCGACGCGATCCTGCGCGAGCACGGCCTCGATCCGGCGCCGTCCGTGGGGAACTTCGTCTACGTCGAGACGGGCGCCGACGCCGCCGAGCTGTTCGAGCGGCTCCTGCGCGAGGGCATCGTCGTGCGGCCGCTCGGGGGATTCGGCTCGCCGACGGCGGTGCGCGTCTCCGTCGGGACACCGTCCGAGCTCGAGGAGTTCGCGGGCGCGCTCTCGCGCGTGCTCGCGCGTGCGTGAGCTTCGCCTCGCCGATTCGCGGCCGCACCGCCGTCGTCGGCAGCAGCAGGTACCGCCTGCTCTTCCTCGCGACGCTCGGCTCCGGCCTCGGCACGTGGATGGCCACGATCGCCCTGACGGCGGACATCGAGGCGCGCACCGACTCCACGTGGTGGGTGAGCGCCCTCTTCCTCGTGACCTTCCTTCCCTCGGTCGTCGTCGGTCTCGCGATCGGGCCGCTGATCGACAGGCTCTCGCGCAAGATGCTGATCGTCGCGTCGGACCTGGTGCGGCTGCTCGTCTTCGCGCTGCTCCCGTTCGCACACAGCCCGGCCCCGATGGTCGCGCTCGCCGCGGTCGCGGGCGTGGCGAACTCGTTCTTCCGCCCCGCGGTCCTCGCCGGCGTCCCGAACCTCGTCGACGAGGACGATCTCGACGCGGCGACGTCGCTCCTGCAGGCGACGGACTGGATCGCGGCCGCCGCCGGTCCCATCCTCGGCGGAGCGCTCGTGAGCGCCGCCGGGGCACACGTCGTCTACTGGGTGAACGCCGCGACGTTCCTGTTCTCGGCGCTGCTCCTCTCCCGGATCCCGGCGCGCCTCCTCCAGAGCGAGCAGGGGATCACCCGCGGCCACTGGCGCGACCTGCGCGAGGGCCTGACCGCGTTCGGCCGCGCGGCGGCGCTTCGCGTCGCCCTCGTCGGGTTCGGGCTCACCATGGTCGCGATCGGGCTCGTGAACGTGAGCGAGATCTTCCTCGCGACCCGGTCCCTCGACTCCGGCGCGTTCGGCTACGGGCTCCTGTGGACCGGCTCGGGGATCGGCCTCGTCGCCGGCAGCATCGTGACGGGCGCGCTGCTGCGGGGCCGCGCGGTCCTCGACACCTACGTGTTCGCGTTCGTGCCGTGCGCCGCCGGGCTGATCGGCGCCGCCTTGGCCCCGAACATCTGGGTCGCTGCGATCGCGATGATCGTCTCCGGGTTCGGGAACGGGCTTGCGTTCCCGATGACGGTGCTGATCGTCCAGCGCCACACGAGCGACCGCCTTCGCGGGCGGGCCTTCACCGTGATCATCAGCATCCACAACGCGCTCCTCGGCGTCGGCCAGATCGCGGCGGGCGCACTGACCGCCGCCGTCGGCGCGCGCTGGACGTACGCGCTCGCCGCGTGCTTCACCGTGGGCAGCGTCGCCGCGGTCCTGCTGCTCTCGCGGGCCGTTCGGCCGCGACCGGCGCTGGCCGGCGAGCCCGCTGCATAGCATCCCCGCGTGAACGGCCGCCGGGACTGGACGCGGGAGCGGCTCGTCGCCGCGCTGCGCGCCGGCGACCGGCGCGCGCTCGCCCGCACCATCACGCTCGTCGAGAACGGCGACCCGCTCGCGTTCGACGTCGTCGCGGACGTGTACGCGGACACCGGACGCGCCTACGCGGTGGGGCTCACGGGGCCGCCGGGCGTCGGGAAGTCGAGCCTCGTGTCGGCGCTGATCGGGCTCGTCCGCGCCGAGGGGGCGGGCGTCGGCGTCATCTCGGTCGACCCGTCGAGCCCGTTCACACAGGGCGCGCTCCTCGGCGACCGGATCCGCCTCAGCGACCACTTCCTCGACCCGGAGGTGTTCATCCGCTCCATGGGGACGCGCGGCCACCTGGGAGGTCTCGCCGAGACGACGCTGCAGACGCTGCTCGTGCTCGACGCCGCCGGCAAGGACGTCGTGTTCCTCGAGACGGTCGGGGCGGGGCAGAGCGAGGTCGGCGTGATCTCGATCGCGGACACGGTCGTGCTCGTGCTGATGCCCGGCTCCGGCGACTCGATCCAGGCGCTGAAGGCCGGGATCATGGAGATCCCCGACGTGATCGCCATCAACAAGTCGGACCACCCGCTGGCGAAGACGATGCTGAACGAGGTGCGCCAGGTCCTGTCGCTCGGCCCGAGCGACGGCTGGCGCCCGCCGATCGTGCTGACCGAGGCGGTGCGCGGCGAGGGCGTCGACACGTTGTGGGAGAAGATCAAGGAGCATCGCGCGTGGCTCTCGGCCGAGGGCGAGCTCGAGGCGCGCCGGAGCCGGAACCTCGCGGCCGAGGTGTTCCAGGTGGCCGCGGGGCGTGCGCGCCGCCATCTCGAGGACGAGGTGCGCGACGACGCCGAGCTACGCCGGCTGCTCGAGGACGTGCAGGCGAGGAAGCTCGACCCGCTGACTGCGGTGCGTGAGATCCTGGAGAAGGTGTTCCACATTGGCGACGACGACAGCCCCGACGCTCGCTGACATCGAGGCCGCGCGCACGCGCGTCGCCGGCCGGGCGCGCGAGACGCCGGTGTACTCGAGCGAGACGCTCTCCCGCATCACGGGCGTGCGCGTGTGGCTCAAGGCCGAGAACCTGCAGCGAACGGGCTCGTTCAAGATTCGCGGCGCGTTCAACCGGATCGCGCAGCTGGACGACGCCGAGCGCGCGGCGGGCGTCATCGCCGCGAGCGCGGGCAACCATGGGCAGGCGGTCGCGTGGGCGGCGCGGGAGCTCGGGATCGCCGCCACCGTCTTCATGCCGCAGGACGCGCCGATGGCGAAGGTGGAGGCGACGCGCAACTACGGCGCGGACACGGTCCTCACGGGCGCGATGTTCGACGACGCGCTCGCCGCGGCCGCCGAGCGCGCGCGTCGAACGGGCGCGACCTTCGTCCATGCGTTCGAGGACCCGGAGGTGATCGCGGGCCAGGGCACGATCGGCCTGGAGCTCCTCGAGCAGCTTCCCGACGCGCGCACGTTCGTGCTCCCGGTGGGCGGCGGCGGTCTCGCGGCGGGGATCGCGCTCGCCGTTCGCGCGCTGCGTCCCGCCGCGCGCATCGTCGGCGTCCAGGCCGGCAAGACCGGCCACACGATCGCCGACGGGATCGCGGTGAAGCATCCGGGCGAGCTGACGATGGCCGTCCTCGACTCGGTGCTCGACGATCTCGTGCACGTCGAGGACGACGAGATCGCCGAGGCGATCACGCTGCTGCTCGAGCGGTCGAAGCTCGTCGTCGAGGGTGCGGGTGCGGCGTCGGTCGCGGCGCTTCTGCGCGGCGACTCGGGCGGCGACGACGTCTGCGCGCTGCTCTCCGGCGGGAACATCGACCCGACCCTGCTCGTGTCGGTGGTCCGGCACGGGCTCACCCGCGCCGGGCGCTACCTCGTGCTGCGCACCCGCGTCGGCGACCGCCCGGGCGAGCTCGTCAAGCTGCTCGAGCTGGTCGCGGCCGAACGCGGGAACATCCTCGAGATCCACCACCAGCGGGAGGGCGTCGGCCTCGCGGTCGCCGAGACCGGCGTCGAGCTCACGATCGTGACGCGGAACGAGGAGCACTGCCAGGAGCTCCTCGCCGCGCTCGAAGCGCGCGGGTACCCGCTCGAGCGGCTGCGCTAGGAGCTAGGCGCCGCAGCGCCGGAACGTCACGACGTTGCCGTCGAACGTCGAGATGCCGCCCGGCGACACGGCACGCACGTCGAACCCCTCGCGCGCGAGCAGCGAGGCCGCGATCGCGGCGCGCGGGCCGCTCTCGCACACCGTCACGACCGGCTTCGAGCGCTCGAGCGCACCGCACCCGAGCTTTCGCAGGAGGCGGTACGGGATGTTGCGCGACCCGGGGATGTAGCCGTCGTCGCGCTCGACCGCCTCGCGCACGTCGACCACCTGAACGTCGGACGCGTCGATCAGCTCCTTCAGCTCGACGACGTCGACCGTCGCGAGCGTCTCCTCGGCGACGGGCGCGACGACGTAGCCGGCGACGCCGAAGATCCCGATCTTCCAGAGCGACTGCACTGCGGCGAGCGCCTCGGCACGGTCGCGTGCGTGGATCACGACGCGCTCGTCGGGGAGCAGGACGAACCCGGCCTTCGTCGCGAACGACGACGCCGACACGGGGACGCTGATCGCGCCGGGGACGTGACCCGCCGTGTAGTCGGCGAACGGCCGCACGTCGAGGAGCGTCGCGTCTCCGGCGTCGTCGAGCTCGGGCGGATCGGGTGGGAGCGCCACCCACGGCCCGCGGTTGAGCGCGACCACCTGCTCCGTCGTGGGCGGGCGCGGCGTCGACACCGACGCGCTCACGAGGACGAAGTCCTGGACGTCGCGGTGGCCGAGCGCGTCGTTCGTCTCGCGCTCGCGGCCGATCGTGGTCGACCGGTCGCTGCTCATGTTGCCGCCGCAGAGCGAGCCCCCGACGTGGCCGGGGAAGACCTCGACCGCGTCTCCCAGCGCCGTGAGCCGCGCGAGCGACGAGAACAGGTCGGCCGCGCCGTCGCGCGCGTCGACGGCGAGGTCGGGGCGCGCGGCGTCGCCGACGAACAGCGAGTCGCCCGTCAGGACGAGACGCTCGTCGACGACGAAGGCGCAGTGCTCGGGGCGGTGACCCGGTGTGTGCAGCACGCGGATCTGGACGTCGCCGGCGTCGATCACGTCGCCGTCGGCGAGCGGCTCGAACGCGTACTCGGGCGCGGCGACGGCGTGGATCGCCGTCGGCACGCCGTGCTCGAGCGCGAAGCGCCCGTGCCCGGAGAGGTGGTCGGCGTGCGTGTGCGTCTCCAGCACGCGCTCGATGCGCACCCCGTCGTCCGCCGCCGCCTCCACGTACTGGTCGATCGCGAACGCGGGATCGACGACGACGGCGACACCGGCGCCGCGGTCGGCGACGAGGTAGGAAGCACAGCCCAGGTCGTCGTCCACGAACTGCCGGAAGAGCAGCACGGTGCCTGAGCTTACAGCCCGAGGTGGCGGGCGATCACCATCCTCTGCACCTCGTTCGTGCCTTCGCCGATCTCGAGGATCTTCTGGTCGCGGTACAGCCGCGAGATCGCGTACTCGTCCATGAACCCGTACCCGCCGTGGATCTGGAGCGCCCAGTTCGCCGCGCGGTGCGAGAGCTCCCCCGAGTACAGCTTCGCCATCGCCGCCGCCCGCCGGAAGTCGCGCCCGAGGTCCTTCTCCCACGCCGCCCGCCACACGAGGTGGCGCCCCGCCTCGATCTCCGTCGCCATGTCGACGAGCTTCGCCTGCACGGCCTGGAACGTCGAGATCGGCCGTCCGAATTGCTCGCGCTCCTTGGCGTAGGCGAAGGCGAGGTCGTACGCGCCCTGCGCGAGGCCGATGCCCATCGCCGCGACGGAGATCCGGCCGCCGTCGAGGATCTGCAGGAACTGCCGGAACCCCTCGCCACGCGGCCCGAGCAGGTTCCCTTCGGGAACGCGGGCGCCCTGGAACGAGAGCTCGCGTGTGTCCGACGCCCGCCACCCGAGCTTCTGCATCGGCGGTGAGATCACGTAGCCGGGCGTCCCGTTCGGGACGATCAGGTTGGAGATCTCGCCGTCCCCCGTGACGGCCGTGATCGTGACGCAGGCGGTGATGTCGGTCCCGGCGTTCGTGATGAACAGCTTCGACCCGTCGACGACCCACTCGCCGCCCTCGAGACGCGCGGTCGTGCGCGTCGCGCCGGCGTCGGAGCCCGCCTGCGGCTCGGTGAGGCCGAAGGCGGCGAGCGCGCGTCCCGACGCCAGGTCGGGCAGCCATTGCCGCCGCTGCTCCTCGGTGCCGAAGTAGTAGATCGGCAGCGTCCCG
>DASWRL010000091.1:0-5874 GCA_036403195.1 Gaiellaceae bacterium | reverse complement strand
TCGCCCGGCAGGGCGTGCGCGAGATCACCCTGCTCGGCCAGAACGTCAACTCCTGGGGGCGCGACCTGCTGCCGGAGATCCGCACCGAGTTCGGCGAGCTGCTCCGTGCCTGCGACGCGGTCGACGGCATCGACCGGATCCGGTTCACGAGCCCGCATCCGAAGGACTTCCGCGACCCGGTGATCGCGGCGATCGCGGAGTGCGACGCCGTCTGCGAGCAGGTGCACCTGCCCCTGCAGTCCGGCTCGTCTCGCGTGCTGAAGGCGATGCGCCGCACCTACACGGCGGAGCGGTACCTCGCCCTCGTCGAGCGGATGCGCGGCGCGATCCCCGACCTCGCGATCGGCACCGACATCATCGTCGGGTTCCCGGGCGAGACGGAGGACGACTTCCTCGCCACCCTCGACGTCGTGCGCGAGGTCGGCTACGACAGTGCGTTCACGTTCGTGTACTCGCCCCGCGCCGGCACCGAGGCCGCGGCGATGCCCGACCCGGTGCCGCACGACCTGAAGATCGAGCGGATGGAGCGCCTCGTCGAGCTCACCCAGTCGATCGCCCGCGAGCGCAACCGCGCCCGGGTCGGCCGCGTCGAGCAGGTGCTCGTCGAGGGGGCGTCCCGCACCGACGACGCCCTCCTCCGCGGCAGGACACGCAGGAACACGACCGTCAACTTCACCGGGTCGGCGGCGCCGGGCGACCTCGTGGACGTCCTCATCGAGGGGTCGACCTCGACGACGCTGCGCGGCGTGGAAACGGATCCATCACATTCGCTCGTCACACTGGGCGCATGCGCGTCCTGATCACGGGATCGTCGGGGCAGATCGGCACGAACCTGGGCCTGCGGCTGCTCGCCGACGGCCACGACGTCTTCGGCGTCGACAAGCGCCTCAACACCTGGACCGATGCGTTCCCGACGCTGCTGCAGGACCTCGCCGGGCACTACCCGGCGTTCCGCGGCGGGATCGGGGGCGTCGAGTACCCCGAGGTCGACCTCGTCGTCCACCTGGCGGCCCACGCGAAGGTCCACCAGCTCGTCCGCGAGCCGCACCGGGCGCTCGAGAACGCGATCATGACGTTCAACGTCCTCGAGTACGCACGGCAGCTCGGGCTGCCGCTCGTCTTCTCGTCGACCCGCGAGGTGTACGGCGACGTCCACCGGTTCGAGGAGTACGCCGAGGAAGCCGCCGACTTCGCTTACACCGAGAGCCCGTACTCGGCCTCGAAGATCACCAGCGAGGCGTTCATCTACTCGTACGCCCGCTGCTACGGGCTCGACTACCTCGTGTTCCGCTTCTCGAACGTCTACGGGCGATTCGACAACGACCTGTGGCGGATGGAGCGCGTGCTCCCGCTGTTCATGCACCAGCTCTCGCGCAACGAGGGGATCACGATCTTCGGCGGCGAGGAGAAGGTCCTCGACTTCACGTACATCGACGACTGCGTCGACGGGATCGCGCGCGGCGTGTACGCGCTCGCGGAGGGCCGGGTCGCGAACCAGACGATCAACCTCGCGTTCGGCCAGGGGAACACCCTCGTCCGCGCGGCGGAGCTGATCGCCGCCGAGCTCCGGGTCGAGCCGCAGATCACGGTCGCACCGTCCCTCCTCGGCGAGGTCACGCACTACGTCGCCGACGTCCGGAAGGCGCGCGAGCTGCTCGCGTGGGAGCCGGCGACGCCGCTCGCGGAGGGGATCCCGCGGGCCGTGTCGTGGTTCAAGGAGTGGCGGACCGCGCATCCGGAGGAGGACCGCCCGTTCGAGCGTGCGCGGACGACGGCCGAGATCGAGCATGGCTTCAAGCAGCCGGCCGGCGCCGGCGCGTAGCGCGAAGACCGTCCTCGCGCTGTTCGGCCCGACGGCCTCCGGCAAGACCGCCGTCGCGGGCGTCCTCCGCGAGCGCCTCGGCGCCGACGTGGTCTCGGCGGACGCGGCCGCGGTCTACGAGGGGCTGCGGGTGATCACGGCCGCACCCGACTACCCCGCGCATCTCGTCGGCGTGGTCCCGCTGCACCAGGACGTCTCCGTCGGGTGGTACCAGCCGCGCGCCCACGCAGCCGTCGACGCGGCCGGGTCGCCGCTCGTCGTGGGCGGAACGGGGCTGTACTTCCGCGCCGCGCTCGCGGCGCTCGAGCTGCCGCCGCCTCCCGAGCCGGGCCGGCGCGCACACTGGCAGGACGAGGTCGAGCGCCTCGGGCAGGAGGGCGCGCACGCGCTGCTCGCGGAGCGCGACCCGGCGGCGGCGGCGCGCGTCCATCCGAACGACCGGAAGCGCCTCGTCCGGGCCCTCGAGCTCGCCGAGGTGGGGCGGTCGCTCGCTCCGGCCGCCGACCGCCTCTGGACGGAGGACACGCGCCTCGCGACCACGATCGTGGCGCTCGACCTGCCTCTGGACGTTCTCGACAGGCGGATCGAGCGGCGCACGCGCGCGATGGCGGCGGCGGGTGCCGCCGACGAGGCGCGCGCCGCCTGGGCGCGGCAGCCCTCCGCGACGGCACGGAAGATCCTCGGCCTGGAGGAGTTCGCAACGCTCGACGAGAATGCTGCGGTCGAGGCGGTGACGCAGGCGACGCGGCGGATCGCGCGGTATCAGCGAAAGTGGCTGCGGCGCCTGCCGGGCGTCGTCACGGTCGACGCCAACAGGGATGCGGAGGAGGTCGCAGCTGAGATCGTCGCGCTGGGACGCGCAGGGGAACGTCTACCTGGTAACGACTGACCGCCTGTCGGCCGAACGGGTGCGGGCGGAGGTCGGCGACGCGGACGGGATGCTGGAGGTGCTCGACGCGGGCGCCGACTGGGTCGAGATCTCGATCTGGAACCCCGACGGGTCGCGCGCCGAGATGTCCGGCAACGGGACGCGGATCGCCGCGCGCTGGCTCGCGGAGCGGACGGACGCGGACGCGGTGAGCGTCCGCGTCGGCCCCCGCGAGGTGCGCGCACGGATGCTGGAGGGTGGCGACGTCGAGCAGGACCTCGGCGAGGTGAAGGTCGCGGCGCCGGAGGAGGTCGACGGCATCCGGCTCGTCGCGGTCGACGTCGGCAACCCGCACGCGGTGGTCGAGGCCGACCCCGCCGAGCTGCCGCGGCTCGGGCCGCTGCTCGAGACGCACCCGCGCTTCCCGCAGCGCACCAACGTCCAGGTGGCGCGGCGGGTCGCCGGCGACGAGATCGAGGCGCGCGTGTGGGAGCGCGGCGCAGGGGAGACCGCGTCGTCGGGGTCGAGCGCGGTCGCGGTCGCCGCGGCTCTCGGGCTCGCAGACGGAACGGTCCGGTTCCCCGGCGGGCCGTTGCACGTGCGCTTCGAGGGCCGGCGAGCGTTCCTCACCGGCCCGGCGAAGCGCGTCGGCTAGAAGGCCCCGGCGAGCATCGGCACCGCGATCCGCTGTGCCAGCTCGACGAGCCGGTTCGAGTAGCCCCACTCGTTGTCGTACCAGGCGAGCACCTTCACCTGCGTGCCGTCGACGACCGTCGTCAGCGGCGCGTCGAAGATCGAGGAGTACGCCGACCTGACGATGTCGCTGGAGACGAGCGGCTCCTCGCTGTAGCGCAGGATCCCCTCGAGCGCGCCGGTGTCGCTCCGCTCGAGGAAGATCTCGTTGACCTCCTCGGCGGTCGTCGGCCGGATCGTCTCGACCGTGAGGTCGACGAGCGAGCCGGTCGGGACGGGGACGCGAACCGCGAACCCCTTGAGCCGCCCCTCGAGCTCGGGGATGACGAGGCCGATCGCCTTCGCAGCGCCCGTCGAGGTCGGGACCATGTTGCAGGCAGCGGCGCGGGCGCGGCGAGCGTCCTTGTGCGGGCCGTCGAGCAGCATCTGGTCGCCCGTGTACGCATGGACCGTCGTCATCTGCCCGTGCCGGATGCCGACCGTCTCGTGGAGCACCTTGGCCACGGGCGCGAGGCAGTTCGTCGTGCACGACGCGTTCGAGACGATCACGTGGCGCTCGGGGTCGAAGGTCTCGTCGAAGTTCACGCCGAGGACGACGG
The DNA here is from genome assembly GCA_036403195.1 of Gaiellaceae bacterium. Classification (GTDB taxonomy): domain Bacteria; phylum Actinomycetota; class Thermoleophilia; order Gaiellales; family Gaiellaceae; genus PALSA-600. Next base: position 1,892 of record DASWRL010000091.1, on the reverse strand, counting down.
TCGCATCCGGGTCCGTCGCGGGCGCCGAGACGATCACGCGCTTCGCGCCGGCGAGCACGTGCTTCTCGGCGTCGGGCCGCTTGCGGAACCGGCCCGTCGACTCGATGACGACGTCGACGTCGAGCTCGTCCCACGGAAGCGCCGCGGGGTCGGGTTCCGCCGGCACCGGGATCCGGACGCCAGAGACGACGATCGCGTCCTCCTCGGCCTCGACCGTTCCCGGGAACGGCCCGTAGATCGTGTCGTGGCGCAGGAGCTGCGCGATCATCTCGGGGCCTGCGACGTCGTTGACGGCCGCCCACTCGATCGGCGCGCCCCGCTCGTACGCGGCACGGAACGCTGCGCGACCGGTGCGGCCGAAGCCGTTGATCGCAACGCGCACTGGCATGGTGTCCCTCCTTGTTCTCGTTCGCCTTCAGCCTCGTCGTGCGGGGCCGAGTCGGCATCGGAGAAACCCCTTACGTGCCGACGCCGTACTCGCGCAACGCGTCGTTGAGCGACGTCTTCAGGTCGGTGGACTCGTTCCGCCTCCCGATGATCAGCGCGCACGAGAGGTGGTACGTCCCGGCGGGGAACTCCTTCGGGCGGGTACCGGGGACGACGACCGACCGCGGCGGCACGTACCCGCGGTACTCGACGGGCTCGGGCCCCGTGACGTCGATGATCGGGACCGACGCCGTGAGCGTGACGTTCGGTGCGAGCACCGCCTCCCGCCCGACGCGAACGCCCTCGACGACGATCGAGCGCGAGCCGAGGAACGCGCCGTCCTCGACCACGACCGGACGCGCGCCCGGCGGCTCGAGCACGCCGCCGATCCCGACGCCCCCCGCGAGGTGGACGTTCGCGCCGATCTGCGCCCCGGAGCCGACGGTCGCCCAGGTGTCGACCATGGTGTTCGGGCCGACCCAGGCGCCGATGTTGACGTACGACGGCATCAGGACGACGCCGCGCGAGAGGAAGGCGCCGTAGCGCGCGGCCGCCGGTGGGACGACCCGGACGCCGAGCTCGCCGTAGCCGGACTTGAGCGGGATCTTGTCGTGGTACTCGAACGGCCCGACCTCGTCCGGCTCCATACGGCGGGTGCGGAAGTAGTCCAGGATCGCCGCCTGCACGTCGGCGTTCACGCGCCAGTCGTCGCCGTCCGGCTCGGCGACGCGCACCTCGCCCCGGTCGAGCGCCGCGATCACGTCCTCCGTCCCCGTCACAGAACGCTCCTGATGATCTCCGCGGCGCGCTCGCACTCCGCCTGCGTCGGCACGAGCGCGAACCGCGCGTAGCCCTCGCCGGCCGGGCCGAAGAAGGCGCCCGGCGCGCAGACCACTCCGTGGTCGAGCAGGCGCTGCGCGAACGCGACCGAGGGGCCGCCGACGTCGAGCCAGAGGTAGAACGTCGCGGCCGAGCCGGCGAGGCGAAGCCCCTTCTCCTCGAGGGCGGGGAGCACGACGTCGCGCTTGCGCCGGTACACGTCGCGCACCGCGCGCACGTGCTCCTCGTCCGACCACGCCGCGATCGACGCTCGCTGGACGAACTCCTGAGGCGCCGTGCCGACGCTCGGCCGGAACGCCCGCAACGCCGCGACGATGTCCGGACGTGCGGCGATGAAGCCCGAGCGGTAGCCGGTCATCGACGACCGCTTCGAGAGCGTGTTGAAGACGACGACGTTCTCCCTGTCGGCGAGCTGGAGCGCGGACACCGGCGGCTCGTCGAACCACAGCTCGGAGTACGCCTCGTCGGAGCAGAGCAGGAACCCGTGCTCGCGCGCACGCGCCGCCAGCTCCTCGTAGAACTCGATCGGGGCGACCGCGCCGGTGGGGTTGTTGGGGTAGCAGACCCAGAACAGCGCAATCTCGTCCCACGCGTCGAACGCGTCCAGATCGGGAAGCCATCCGTTC
>DASWRL010000090.1:0-17407 GCA_036403195.1 Gaiellaceae bacterium | reverse complement strand
TCGCTGCGTCAGGCTTTCGCCCATTGCGCAAGATTCCCCACTGCTGCCTCCCGTAGGAGTCTGGGCCGTGTCTCAGTCCCAGTGTGGCTGATCGTCCTCTCAGACCAGCTACGGATCGTCGCCTTGGTGGGCCGTTACCCCACCAACAAGCTAATCCGCCGCGGGCCCGTCCTTGGTCGGAGGCCGAAGCTACCTTTTCCAACCGCCCCGAAGAGCTGTTGGGCCATCCGGTATTAATCCGGGTTTCCCCGGGCTATCCCGGTACCAAGGGTGGGTTACCCACGTGTTACTCACCCGTTCGCCGCTTTCCCCGGGCCCGAAGGCCCGGTTCTCGCTCGACTTGCATGTGTTAAGCGCGCCGCCAGCGTTCGTCCTGAGCCAGGATCAAACTCTCCGTGAAGTGTGGTTGCCGGCATGCGCCGGCAGTCCTTTCACATTGAGCTCGTGCTCAAAGGTCGTCCCAGCGCCGTCGAAACGACACCGGACGACGAGGTGTTGATGTCTGCTCCAGGCGAACCTGGACCAGGTCTCGACACTCGAAGAACGTTCGCTGTTGAGTTTTCAAAGACCGGTGCCGCGTCAGACGGCGTAAAAAAGCCTCCGACTCGCGCCAGAGGCCAACCGAGCGAGCGAATCGTATCGGATACGAGTCGGGCCGGGGTGGCTCCCTGAGTCGAGGTACGAGGGGACTTTCGTACGCCTTCCTTTCGGACGGCCCGTGAAGTATAGCGCTGGAGCCTAGGGTGTCAACCGCGCGAAACGGCGCTTGCCGACCTGGAGGAGCGCGCCCTCGAGCGCCTTCCGGTCGACGTCGAGCGCGGCGGCCGGCGCCCCGTTCAGCTTCACGCCGCCCTGCTGGATCAGGCGCCGCGCCTCGGAGGTCGAGCCGACGCCCATCCGCTCGACGAGGAGGGCCGGGAGGTGCACGGAGTCCCCGGCGGGGAGCACGACCTCGGGAACGTCCGCGGGCGCCTCGTGCCGGCGGACGACCCGGGTGAAGTGCTCCTCGGCCGCCCGCGCCGCGTCCTCGCCCCAGGAGCGGCGGACGACGAACCGCGCCAGCTCGAGCTTCGCCTCGAGCGGATCGCCCTCCGGCGGCTCGCGCTCGGCGACGAGGCGGTACCACTCCGGGATCTGGTCGTCGGAGATCCGCATCGTGCGGCCGAACATCTCCTCGGGCGCCGCCGTCAGCGGGATGTTGTTGCCCTTCGACGAGCTCATCTTCGTGCCGTCCCAGGACTCCAGGATCGGCGTCGTCAGGACGACCTGCGGCTCGAGCCCGTAGTGCGGCATGACCTCGCGGCCGGCGAGCAGGTTGTAGAGCTGGTCGGTCCCGCCGAGCTCGACGTCGGCCTCGACCGCGACCGAGTCGTAGGCCTGCATGAGCGGATAGAGGAGCTCTGAGACCGAGATCGGCTCCCGCGCCTTCATCCGCTTCTCGAAGTCGTCGCGCTCCAGGATCCGGGCGACGGTCACCGTGCGGCCGAGGCGGACGACGTCGGCGTACGAGAGCCCCGCGAGCCACTCGCCGTTGTGGCGCACCTCGGTGCGGTCGGCGTCGAGGATGACCATTGCCTGCTCGAGGTACGTCTTCGCGTTCCGGTCGATCTCCTCGTCGCTCAGGATCGGCCGCTCGGCGGACCGCCCGGACGGGTCGCCGATGCGGGTCGTGTAGTCGCCGATGATCAGGACGCCCGTGTGACCCTCGTCCTGGAACGCGCGCATCCGCTGAAGCGGCACCGCGCGGCCGACGTGGATGTCGGGCGAGGTGACGTCGATGCCGAGCTTCACGCGCAGCGGCCTCCCGCGCTTCAGTTTCTCCTCGAGCCCGCCCGCCGGCAGCACGTCGACCGCGTTGCGCGTCAGGTTCTCGATCGCCACAGCGGGCTAGACTACCCCGGTCCTGGCGCTTCTACGGAAAAGACGCCGCGGCCCAAAGCGCCGCCGGATCCGCAAGCTCCGACTTCTCGCCCTCGCCGCCGTCCTCGGCGTCCTGGGCTTCGCTGCGTTCACCTTCGGGCTGCTGACCGCACTCGCTGCGAAGCTGCCGCAGCTCGAGCCGACGGCGAAGCAGACGCAGGCGAACACCTACGTCTACGCGCGGGACGACCACTCCGTCCTCGCGATCCTGCGCGGCGACCAGGCGCGGATCATCGTCCCGTCGAACCGGATCTCGGCGTGGGTGAAGCACGCGATGGTCGCGGTCGAGGACAAGCGCTTCTACGAGCACCGTGGCGTCGACGTGCGCGGCATGGGCCGCGCCGTGTGGGCGGACGTGACGCAGAAGGGCGCGGTGCAGGGCGGCTCCACGATCACCCAGCAGCTCGTGAAGAACGCGTATCTCACGAGCCAGAAGACGATCGCACGGAAGCTGATCGAAGCGGCGCTCGCGTGGCAGCTCGAGCAGCGGTGGTCGAAGGACCGCATCCTGACCGCCTACCTGAACACGGTGTACTTCGGGAACGGCGCCTACGGCGTCGAGCAGGCCTCGCGCGTGTACTTCCACCACAGCGCGATCGCCCTGAGGCCCGCGGAGGCGGCGCTCCTCGCCGGGATCCCGGAGGATCCGAGCGCCTGGGACCCCGTTGCGCATCCCCGGGCGGCGAAGGACCGGCGGAACCTCGTCCTGCGTCTCCTCTACGAGCAGGGCTACCTGACACGGAGCCAGTACGTGAACTCGCTCGTCTTCCCGATGCCCGACCCCGAGAAGGTCTTCCTGCCCGCGACGCAGGGCGTGGCCGCGCCCTACTTCGCGAACTACGTGAAGGACGAGCTCGTGCGCCAGTTCGGCCCGCAGCGCGCGTTCGGGGGCGGCCTCAAGGTGCAGACGACCCTCGACGTCGGGCTCCAGAAGCTCGCGCGCGACGCGATCGCGTCCGTCCTTCCGCCGAACGACACGAATCCGGCGGCCGCGCTCGTGGTCGTCGATGCCCAGCGCGACCCGGGCGCGATCCTCGCCATGGTCGGCGGCGCGAACTACCACAAGAACCAGTTCAACCTCGCCACCCAGGGCGAGCGCCAGCCGGGGTCGTCGTTCAAGCCGTTCGTGCTCGCCACGGCGCTGAAGGAGAACGTCTCGCCCTCGTCCGTCCTCACCTCGCAGAAGCAGGTGACGATCAACGCCGACGGGCGGCTGTGGCAGGTCAACAACTACGAGGGCGAGGCCCTGGGGCCGATCGACCTCGGGAAGGCGATCGCCTACTCGGACAACTCGGTGTTCTCGCAGCTGACCGCGATCGTCGGGCCGAAGAACGTGGCGCGGACGGCGCACCAGCTCGGGATCACGTCGAAGCTACAGGGCTACTTCGCGATCGGGCTCGGTGCCGAGCCGGCGACGCCGCTCGAGATGGCGCGCGCGTACACCTCCTTCGCCGACGGGGGCAAGCGCATCGACGGCTCGATCTTCGGCAACCATCCTCGCGCGATCGACACCATCCGCGTCGGCGGCAAGACGCTCCAGAATGCCCCCGTCGCCCACGAGGTGCTGACCTCGGCGCAGGCGGGGGTCGTCAACGAGCTGCTCCAGGGCGTCGTCCAGTACGGCACCGGGCGCGCGGCGGCGCTCCCGGGGTGGCAGGTCGCCGGCAAGACCGGGACGACCGAGAACTACGGCGACGCCTGGTTCGTCGGCTACACGCCGCAGATCGTCGTCGCCGTGTGGGTCGGGTACCCCGACAAGCTCGTCCCGATGACGTACCAGTTCCACGGGCACCCGGTCGCGGGCGGGACGTTCCCCGCCCTCATCTGGAAGGCGTTCATGCAGAAGGCGATCCCGTACCTGAAGCTGTCGCCGGAGTCCTTCGCGGCGCCGCCGTCGCTGTACGCGGCGCCGGTCTCCGTCGTGAACCGCGGCGGGCTGCTCGAGCGCGACGACGGCGTCTGCAAGAACACCGTGCAGCTCGCGTTCTACAGCGGCGAGCCGCTGCTCCTGAACGGCCACGCCGCGCCGCCGGCGAGCTGCAAGCAGAACGAGGTCGAGATCCCCGACGTCGTCGGCGATTCGCTCGCCGCGGCCCGAACGCGCCTCGAGGGACAGCCGCTGACGCCGGTGGTCGTCTACAAGCCCGCGCGAACCGGCGACCGCACCGGCTACGTCGTCGGGCAGTTCCCGCGCCGCGGCACCGCGTCGGCCTACGAGAAGATCACGCTCGTCGCCGAGAAGTCGCTGCACGGCGTCGTCCCCCGCCTGACCGGCCTCTCGGTGCGGCGCGCACGCGCGCGTGCCGCCGCGCTACGCCTCGAGGTCCGCGTCCACGGCAGGGGTAAGGTCGTCTGGCAGTCGCTCCGCCCCGGGACGGCGGCGGCGCCCGGCCTCGCGATCACGCTGCGGGCGCGCGCCGGAACGGCCGGCTGACGTAGCGCGATCCCGCAAGCCCGTAGCGCCACGGCAGCTCCGCCGCCTTCGTGATCCCGATCCGCGTGCCCGTCACGATCTCGACCTCGCGCCGGCGCGCGCGGAGCTCGAACGGGGGCCGGTCGAGCGGCAGCCCGTCGTGGTCCCGCGTGACCCCCAGCGCCTGGCAGAGGCGGCCCGGCCCGGCGCAGAGGAGCCGTTCGTCGTCGAGGCCGCGGCGCCGCCGCATCGTCTCGAGGCCGTGCGTCGGCTCGAGCGCGCGCACGAGGACGGCGCCCGCGACTCCCGCGGCGTCGCAGACGACGTTCAGGCACCAGTGGATGCCGTACGAGCGGTAGACGTACGCGTGCCCGCCCGTCAGGAACATCGACGCGTTCCGCGCGGACCGCCGGTTGCGGTAGCCGTGCCCGGCCGGGTCTTCGTGGTCGTACGCCTCGACCTCGACGATCACGCCGCCGACGCCGTCCACGTACAGCTCCGCGCCGATCAGCTCGGGCGCGACCTCATGCGGGCTCCTCGAGAGGTTCGGGAACGGCGCCACTGTCGTAGCGAAGGAAACCAGGCAGCGCGAGCGCCGTGACGATGCACCCGGCGACGCAGAGAACGCCGCCGGACACGATCGAGAACCGGAGCGACGTGAGGGAGGCGAGAACGCCCGCCTCGAGGTCGCCGAGGCTCGGGGCGCTCGCGACCTGCGCGAACTCGATCCCCTTCAGCCGACCGCGGAGGTGGTCGGGCGTCGAGCGCAGCAGGATCACGCTGCGCAGGACCGCGCTGTAGAAGTCGGCCCCGCCGGCGACCGCAAGCAGCACGAGCGCCGGCCAGAGCGTCGACGTGAAGCCGAACCCCGCGATCGCGGCTCCCCACAGGCAGGCCCAGAACGTGACCGCGGCACCCTGCCGCCGGACGTGCGACGTCCACCCGGAGACGAGCGACCCGGCGAGCGCACCCGCGTACGGCGCGGCGTAGAGCCAGCCGACGGTCGACGCGTCGCCGTGCAGTCGGTGCAACGCGAACGCCGGGAAGAGCGCGCTCGGCATCCCGAACACCATCGCGCTCGTGTCGACCGCGAAGATCCCGAGCAGCTGCTGCCGTCCCTTCAGGAAGCGGAAGCCGTCCATGACCGACCGGACGCTCGGCCGGTCGACGTGCTCGAGCGGCGGCAGCTTCGGCAGCGCCCAGATGGCCGCGAACGAGGCGAGGTACGTCGCGCAGTCGATCCCGAACGTCCACGGGACCCCGACTGCGGCGATGAGGATGCCGCCGACGGCAGGGCCGGCCACCGCGCCGAGCGAGCTGTAGACGCTGTCGAGCGCACCCGCCGCCGCGAGCTCCTCGTCGGGGACGAGGCGCGGCGCGAGCGAGCTCAGCGCCGGACGGCCGAGGCTGAAGACGGCGACGCCGAGCGCCTGCAGCACGAACAGCGCCCACACCTGCGGATGGGCGAGCAGCGAGTTGGCGAGGAACGCGGCGGCGATGATCGCGAGGCCCGTCTCCGTGCGGAGGAGGACGCTCCGCCGGTCGTGCGCGTCGGCGATCGCGCCGCCGACGAGCGGGACGACGAGGAGCGGAACGAGCGAGGCGAGACCGAGCAGACCGACGAGCGCCGTCGAACCGGTGAGCTTGTAGACCTGGTACGGGACGGCGACGATCGCGATCTCGCCGCCGAGCGTCGACACCGCCTGGCCGATCCACAGGTTCCGGAACGCGCGGTGCCGCAGCGGGCGCGTGTCGACGCGCAGCTGCAACTAGAACAGGTTCTCGTCCTGCGGCGCCGGGCGCGAACGCGGCGGCAGGACACCCATCTCGGCGAGGATCGCCCGCCCGCTCCGCGAGGCGATCACGGCATCCGGGATCCCGTCGACCCAGACGCGCGTGCGGGCGCCGGAGCCGCGCGCATCGGGCGGGAGCGGCTCGACGCCGAAGATGCGGTCAGAGCGGACGTACTTCCCGAACCCGAGGAAGACCATCCGCGGCATCTCCGTGTTCCTGGCACCCACTGCGTCAGACACCGGAGACCGTCGACCGGAGCGCCTCGACGACACGCTCCTGGTCGCCGCGGTCGAGGCGCGCGTGGAACGGGAGCGCCATCGTCCGGGCGCTGCAGTCCTCGCTCACCGGCAGCATCCCCTCGGTGAAGCCGTAACGCTCGCGCATGTACGACTGCAGGTGGATCGACGGCAGGTACGGCGCCGTCGCGATGCCGTGCTCGGACAGGCGCGCCATGACCGCGCCGCGGTCGACGCCGTCGGGGAGCTTCACGACGTAGACGAACCACGACCGCACGTGGTCCTCGTCGTCGGGGAGCGGCGTCTCGACGTCGACGTCTGCGAGCAGCTCGTCGTACCGGCGCGCGACGTCACGCCGCGCCGCGAGGATCCGGTCGAGCTTCTCGAGCTGACCTATCCCGAGCGCCGCCGAGATGTCGTCGAGGCGGTAGTTGAACCCGAGACGGCCGTGCTGGAGCCACGACGACGTCTCGAGCCTGCCCTGGTTGCGCAGCGAGACGAGGAGCTCGTGCTGCTGCGGGTCGTGAACGGTGACCGCGCCGCCCTCGCCCGTCGTCATCTGCTTGTTGGGGTAGAACGCCCAGGTCGCCGGGTGGCCGTGCGAACCGAGCGGGCGGCCCTTGTAGCGCGCACCGAGCGCCTCGCACGCATCCTCCACGAGCGCGAGCCCGTGCCGCTCGCAGAGCGGCGCGAGCGCATCGTACTCGGCCGGGTACCCGAAGATGTCGACGGCGACGACGGCCTTCGTACGCGGTGTGATCGCCGCTTCGACCGCGGCCGGGTCGAGGTTGAACGTCCGTGGGTCGATGTCCGCGAACACGGGCGTCGCCCCCATGTAGATCGCGCAGTTCGCCGACGCGACGAACGAGTACGGCGACGTGATCACCTCGTCCCCCGGCCCGACGCCGACGAGGTGCATGCAGAGGTGGAGCCCGGCAGTGCCCGAGGAGACCGCCGCGCAGTACGGCGCACCCACGGCGTCGGCGAGCATCCCCTCGAACCGCGGCCCCGTCGGCCCGAGCGACAGCCAGCCCGAGCGGAGCACGTCGAGCACGAGCTCCTCGTCGCGCTCGTCGATCCAGGGCGCGCTGAGGTTGATCCGCGTTGCGATCGTCAAGAGCGCGCCATCTGCGGCACGGCGTCGAGCCAGTGCGACCAGCGTTCGCTCTGGCCGCGCACCGTGTCGAGATACGCCCTCTGGATCTCGAGCGTCACCGGGCCGACGCCGATCTCGTAGTCGTCGATGGAGCGGAGCGGCGTCACTTCGGCCGCGGTGCCGCACATGAACACCTCGTCCGCGAGGTAGAGATCCGACCGGATGATCGCCTTCTCGACGACCGTGTAGCCGAGGTCCTGCGCGATCTGCTTGACGGTGTCGCGCGTGATCCCCGGCAGGATCCCGGTGGCGAGGTCGGGCGTGTAGATGACCCCGTCGCGCACGACGAAGATGTTCTCGCCGGACCCGTCCGCAACCGTTCCCTCGGGCGTGAGCAGGATCGCCTCGTCGTAGCCGGCGTTCATCGCCTCGGTGACCGCGAGCATCGAGTTGAGGTAGACGCCCGTCGCCTTCGAGACGTGCGGGACGATGTTCGGCGAGACGCGCTGCCAGGTGGAGATCTTCGCCCGGATGCCGGCGCTGAGGCCCTCTTCGCCGAGGTAACTCCCCCACGGCCAGCTCAGGATCGCGACCTCGATCGGGTTGTCGCGCGCGTGGACGCCGAGCTGCCCGTAGCCGTAGAACGCGATCGGCCGCAGGTAGCACTCCGGCAGCCCGTTCGCCGCGACCAGCTCGTTCGACGCGTCCCGCAACTCGTCGACCGAGAACGGGAGGCGCATGTAGAGGAGCCGCGCAGAGTTGTGCAGGCGCTGCATGTGGTCGCCGAGCCGGAAGATCGCCGGCCCTTTCGGCGTGTCGTAGCAGCGGATGCCCTCGAAGACGCCCGAGCCGTAGTGGAGGCCGTGGACGCCGACGTGGACCTTCGCGTCGGCCCAGTCGACGAGCTCTCCGTTCATCCAAATCTTCTCGGTCTCCTGCACCGCTCGCGCTCCTTTGGTCGCCGGAAGGCCTGATTCTACCCCGGCGCCGCGGCGTCGAACGTACGTGCGCCCGCGAGCCGCGCGAGGTCGGCGGGCGGCAGCGCCGCCATGTGCGACGACGTCCCGGCGCCGATCCAGACGACGGCGTGCGCGAGCAGGGAGCTGTCGATGAGCGTGTGCGCGACCGACCGCTGCGGGAACGGCGCGACGCCTCCGGGCTCGAACCCCGTCGCCTCGCGCACCTCGTCGGCCGTCGCCACCCGGACGTCCTCGGCGGTCACGGCCTCGGCGACGGCACGCTCGTCGGCGCGCCGGTCGCCGGGGACGAGCGCGATCACGTACGCGCCGTCGCAGACGAAGACGATCGTCTTGACGATCTGCGAGAGCTCGCAGCCGACGGCCTTCGCCGCGTCGCGCGCGGTCGGCGTTCCCTCGCCGAACTGCTCGATCCGCGCGTCGACCGCCGCAGCGCGCAGCACGTCCGACACGCGCGCGACGGGCTCGGGCCAGCTCTCCGTCATCCGATCAGGTACGACTCGTCCATCCCCTCGCGCAGCTGCTCCTGCAGCTCCGGAGGCGCGGCCGCGTCGATCGACAGCGCCATCAGCGCCTTGCCCCCCGCCCGGTTCCGGGACACCGTCATGTTCGCGATGTTGACGCCCGCGGCGCCGAAGAGCGTGCCGACCCGGCCGATCACGCCGGGGATGTCGTCGTAGAGCAGGAACGCCATCCGCGGCGCGAGCTCCATCTCGAGGTCGAATCCGAGCGCGCTGACCAGGAAATGCCGCGCGTCGCGGCCGATCGTCGTGCCCGCGACGCGCGCGCCGTCGGCGGCGACCGCGACGAGGTTCGTGTAGTCGCGCGCGGCGCGCCGCTTCTCCTCCACCACCTCGATGCCGCGGTCGGCGGCGACGACCGGCGCGTTGACGTAGTTCACGGGCTGGTCGGTGTGACCCTGAAACGCGCCGTTCAGGGCCGCGACCGTGAGGAGCCGCGTGTCGTGCTCGGCGAGCTCGCCGTAGACCTCGATCGCAAGCTTCCGGACGTTGCCGTCCGCGAGGTCCATCGCGAGGCGGCCGAGCTTCGACACGAGCGGGACGAAGGGCGCGAGCACCTCCATGTCGTCCGCCCCGACCGTCGGGATGTTGACCGCGTTCGTGACGAGCCCGCCCTCGAGCGCGGCGACGACTTGCTCCGCCACGATGACGCCGGCGCGATCCTGTGCCTCCTCGGTCGACGCCGCGAGGTGCGGTGTCACGACGACGTTGGGCGCCCGGAGCAGCGGCCCGTCGTACGGCTCGTGCGCGAACACGTCGACGGCGGCGCCTGCGACCTTCCCCGCCTCGAGCGCGTCGACGAGCGCGCTCTCGTCGACCAGCTCGCCGCGGGCGGCGTTCACGATGCGGACGCCGTCGCGCATGTGCGCGATCGTGTCTGCGTCGATCGCGCCGCGTGTCTCGTCGGTCAGCGGCAGGTGCAGGGTGAGGAAGTCCGCGCGCTCGAGCACCTCGGCGAACGTGGCGGGCTCGACGCCGAGCTCGCGGAACCGCTCGGCCGAGACGAACGGGTCGTACGCGACGACCTTCATCTGGAGGCCGAGGGCGCGGCGGGCGACCTGGCGACCGATGCGCCCGAACCCGAGGACGCCGAGCGTCTTGTCTGCGAGCTCGACACCGCCCCAGCGCGACCGCTCCCAGCGCCCCTCGACGAGGGCGCCGTGCGCCTGAGGGATGTTCCGTGCGAGCGCGAGCAACAGCCCGATCGTGTGCTCGGCCGCCGAGACGACGTTCGACTCGGGAGCGTTCGCGACGACGATCCCCATTCGCGTGGCGGCGTCGACGTCGACGTTGTCGATCCCGACGCCGGCGCGCCCGATCACGCGGAGACGCTCGCCGCGCGCGATCAGGTCGGCGGTGAGCTTCGTCGCGGACCGGATGACGATCCCCTCGTAGCCGGCGATCACCTCGTCGAGCGGCGACGAGCCGTCGACGTCGACGTCGAACTTCGAGCGGAGGAGGGCGATCCCCGCATCCGCGATCGGCTCGCGGACGAGGACCTTCACGAGGTGGCGACGGAGCTCTCGAACGCCTCGAGCGCCGCCGGAACGGCCTGGCCGCGCTCGATGTCCGCCCCGAGCTCGGTCAGCGAGAGCTCGACGGCGGCGAGCGCGGTCGCGATGTCGAAGACGTCGAACCAGCCGATGTGCCCGATCCTGAAGACCTTCCCCTTGAGCTCGCCCTGGCCCGGCGCGAGCGTCACGCCCTGCCGGTCGCGCAGGTGCCGCAGCAGATCGTCCGAGTCCACGCCGTCGGGAGCGCGGATGGCCGTGACCACGGCCGCGGTGTCGTCGTCGGGCGAGAACAGCTCGAGGCCCATCGCCTTCGCGCCGGCGCGCGTTGCGCGGCCGAGCCGCACGTGCCGCTCGAACGCCGCGTCGAGGCCCTGGTCCAGCAGCAGGCCGAGCGCGACGTCGAGGCTGCGGATGATCGAGACCGCAGGCGTGAACGCGGCGTCGAGCGCGTCCTGCGCCTTCTTGTTCCGCCGCCAGTCGAAGTAGTAGCTCCGGGAGCGCTTCGCCCGCTCGAGCACGCGCTCCGGCACCGACGCCATCGCGAGCCCCGGCGGCGCCATCAGCGCCTTCTGCGAGCCCGAGACGACCACGTCGATCCCCCACTCGTCGGTCGCGAGCGGGACCGCTCCGAGCGAGGAGATGGCATCGACGACGAGCAGGGCATCCCCGACCGCCTCCTTCACCGCGCGCACGTCGGAGACCACTCCGGTGGAGGTGTCCGACTGCTGGCAGAGCACGATCGGCGCACCCGACTCGCGCACAGCGGCGCCCACCTCGTCCGGGTCCGGCCTCTCGCCCCACGCGTAGCGGATCGCCTGCACGTCCAGCCCGTGCTGGTCGCAGATCTGCAGCCAGCGCTCGCCGAAGGAGCCGTGGCTGACGACCGCGACACGGTCGCCGGGCTCGCAGAGGTTCGCCACGGCCGACTCCATCGCGCCCGTCCCGGACGCCGTGAACATCAGCACGTCCGACTCCGTCAGGAAGACCTGCCTGAGGCGCGCGAGCGCGCTGGCGTAGATGTCGCGGAAGTCGGCGCCGCGATGATGGACGATCGGCTCCGCGCCCGCCGCGAGCACCTGCGGCGGCACCGGCGTCGGCCCCGGCGTGAACAGGTAGCGCTTCTCCATCTCGCGTCTGAGACTAGCTGCGGCGCTGGTCGGCTCGTCCTGCTGCAGGATGGCGGCGTGAACGCACTCCTCTCCTTCGCTGCCGCGCTCCTCTCGCTGCGGCTCGCGGGCTTGCTCCTACGCGGACGCCGCCCCGCGTGGGCGGCCGGCCTCGTCTCGTTCGCGGCCGCCGCTGCGGCGATGGCGTGGGGCTCGTCGCACGGCTGGGACGCCGCCTCCTTCCGCGTCTACTACCTCGCCGGCGCGCTCCTCGCCGCCCCGCTCCTCGGCGTCGGCTCGCTCCAGCTCGCCGGCGTCCGCCACGCTGGGCACGTCGGGACGCTCTGGACCGGCCTCGCGATCGGCCTGGCGGCCGAGATGCACGTCCGCGGGGTCGGAGGGACCGCCGTGCCGCGGGCGCAGGACCACGTCGACACGCTCGCGCGCGTCGCGGCGATCGGCGGCAGCTCGTTCGGCACCGCCGCCGTCGTCGTCGTCGCCGCCCTCACCCTGCGGCGCCGCCCGCTCCGGAACGTGCTCCTCCTCGCCGCCGTCGCCGCCGCCGCGGCCGCATCGGCGCTGACGCAGACGGCCGTCGCGGCAGCGGCGGCGTGCTTCGCGCTCGCGTCGGCGCTGCTCTACGCAGCAGCATCGCGCCGATGAGCCTTCGGCGGGACCTCGCGCTCTCGCTCGGCCTGCGCGCCCTCCTCGTCGCGCTGCTCGTGCTCGGCGTCGCACGGCCCGACCTGCCGCAGTTCCACGGCAAGGGCATCGCGCTGCGGCTCGTCGTGTATCCGCTCTTCACCGCGATCGTCCCCGCCCTCTGGCTCGCGCGCGGGCGCCCGCGTCCGTACCCGTTTGACGTCGACCAGCTGCTCGTCCTGCCGTTCCTGTTCGACACCGCGGGCAACGCCGCGAACCTCTACGACCGGATCTGGTGGTGGGACAAGGTCGAGCACGGCGTGAACTGGTTCGTGCTCGTCGGGGCCGTGGCGCTGCTGCTCGCCCGCACGTCGGTGCCGACGCGCGAGGTCGTCGCGATCGCGATCGGCTTCGGCGCGTTCACGGCGATCCTCTGGGAGCTGGCCGAGTACGCCACCTTCATCCACTCGAACCGCCGCGAGCTCGCGACGGCGTACACGAACACGCTCGGCGACCTGCTCTGGGGCGGCATCGTCGGATCGACCGCCGGCGCGGCGACGACGGCGTGGCTCGCGCGCCGGAAGCCGTCCGCGGCTCCCGGCGCACGTGCCGCCGCGCCGGCTCAGGCCTCGAGCAGCCGCTCGAAGAACGACCGGTAGCGCTGGAGGGTGATCCGGAGCTCCTCCGTCGACACGTCCTCGCCGCTCGACCAGTGCGACTCGAGGCCCGAGCGCGCCTGGTCGAAGCTCTGCGCGAGGTCGCGCAGCAGCTCGGCGACGAGGGAGTCCGCGTCGCGAACCGTCTCCCGCGGGTCGTCCACGAACCGCGCCTGGAGCGCGTGCCAGCGCGTCCGCAACTCGGCCTCGCGCTCGCCCTCGAACAGCGGCTCGAGACGCTCCCGCTCTGCGGACGACGCGTCGTCGCGCGCAAGCGGAGCGTCCGTCGCCTCGCCGGTGCCGACGAGATCACCTGTCTGGAGGCGCTCCTCGGTCACGACCGCACCTCCTGCCGGTCCGGAGCCTCGACGAGCGACTCGAACAGGGCGCGGTAGTGCCGGACCGCGTGGCGCAGCTCCTCCGTCCCCGCCTTGCCGCGCTCGTGCGCGACGGCGATCCCGTGTGCCTGGCGGTAGTTCTCGACGACGTCGGGGTGATCGACGGAGAGGTCGGCCGAGCGCGTGTCGAAGTCGTCGACGGGGTAGCCGCGGACCCGCATCACCTCCTGGATCAGCGCGTCCGCCCCTCCGACCGCTCCGGCGGGGTCGTCGACGAACCGCGCCTGCAGGTCCTGCCACCGCACGCGGTAGCGGTCGCGGTCGGCTGGGTCGAGCGGGCGGATGTCGAGCTCGTCCCGGCGCTTCTCGCGATCGCGCAGCTCCGTCTCGGCGTCGCGCCGCGACGGCGCGTCGGCGGCGACGCGGTCGTACTCGGGGCCGAACTTCTCCTGGAGCGCGCGGCTCCGCCGCGTCCGGAGCGCCGCGAAGGCGACGCCGGCGACGACGAGGAGCGCGACGACCACGATCAGGACCCAGAGCCATGTGGACATGGATCTCTCCTTCCCTGGTGATCAGTGACTCGCCGGGCGATTACCCGTCCGCCGCGTTTCGAACCGCGCGGGCTCGCGTCAGCCGAGCTTCTCGCGCACGCGCTCGTTCACGACACGGGGATCGGCCCGGCCGCCGGTCTCCTTCATCACCTGACCGACGAAGAAGCCGACGAGCCCGTGCTTGCCGCCGCGGTACTGCTCGACCTGCTCGGGGTTCGCCGCAATGACCCTCTCGATGACCGGGTCGAGCGACGACGCGTCGGCCACCACCCTCTGCTCGAGGTAGGGATCGGCGCGGAAGCCGGCGTCCCCGGCCTTCGCGAGCGCCTCGTCGAACGCCGCTCGCGGGATGTCGGCGCGCGCCGAGACGAGCTTCGCGAGCTCGCCCGCGTCGACGGCGCCGGGGTCGATCCCGGCGGCCACGAACTGGTTCGCGAGCACGTTCGCCGCCTCCTTCGGGTCGGCGCCCGCGTCGACGACGGCGCTCCAGAGCCTGTCGAGGCCGCCCGTGACGAGGACGTCGGCGTCGTAGAACGAGAGCGTGTCGCCGATCCGCCGGATCCGCGCGCCCGGCAGCTCGCCGATCCCGGCGCGGAGGCGCTCGACGAGCTCCAGCGGCGGCTGCACCGGGACGAGGTCGGGCTCGGGGAAGTAGCGGTAGTCCTGCGCCTCCTCCTTGGAGCGCAGCGGCGGCGACTCCTCCTCCGCCGGGTCGAAGTGGAGCGTCTCCTGCTCGACCGAGCCGCCGCGTTCGTAGACGCCGACCTGGCGGGCGATCTCGCGCTCGATCCCCTTCGCGGCGAAGTTGAAGGAGTTCATGTTCTTGAGCTCCGTCCGCGTCCGCAGCTCGTCGCTCCCGCGCGGTCGCACCGAGACGTTGACGTCGAATCGCATCGACCCCTTCTCGAGCTCGGCGTCGGACAGCCCGAGCTCGACGACCGTCTGGCGCAGCAGCTGGAGGAACCGCTTCGCGGTCTCGGCGTCGTGGATGTCCGGCTCCGTGACGATCTCGACGAGCGGCGTGCCGCAGCGGTTGAAGTCGACGAGCGTCGCGGTCGCGCCGTGGATGCGGCCGGAGGCCGCGACGTGGACGTTCTTCGCCGCATCCTCCTCGAGGTGCGCGCGCGTGATCCCGATCCGCGTCACGCCGTCCTCGGTCGGCACGTCGAGATGCCCGCGCGCGCAGAGCGGCTCGTCGTACTGGCTGATCTGGTACGCCTTCGGGTTGTCCGGGTAGAAGTAGTTCTTCCGGTGGAAGACGGCGCGCTCCGCGATCTCGCAGTCGAGCGCGAGCCCGAGCTTGATCGTCTCCTCGATTGCGCGCCTGTTCGGCACGGGGAGCGCGCCCGGGAACGCGAGGCACACAGGGCAGGTCTGCGCGTTAGGCCCGCCGCCGAAGCCGTTCCGGCAGCGGCAGAACATCTTCGTGCGCGTCTTCAGCTGGACGTGGATCTCCAGCCCGATCACCGCTTCCCACTCCATCGTCAGCGGAGCCTCTCGGGGACGAAGTCGAAGGCGAGCGCGCGCTCGAGGGCGTGGCCGGTCCGGAAGAGGACGTTCTCGCCGAACTGCGGCCCGATCAGCTGGAGGCCGACGGGCAGCCCTTCGGAGAGCCCGCACGGGATGTTCAGGCCGGGCAGGCCCGCCATGCACGACGGGATCGTGAGGACGTCGTTCATGTACATCGCGACGGGGTCGTCCACCTTCGCGCCGAGCGGGAAGGCGACGGTCGGGCTCGTGGGCGACACGAGCACGTCGAAGCGGCCGAACAGCGCGTCGTGCTCCCGCTTGATCACCGTGCGCACCTTCTGCGCGGTCCCGTAATAGGCCTCGTAGTACCCCGACGAGAGCGCGTAGGTGCCGATCATGATGCGGCGCTTCGGCTCGTCTCCGAATCCGGCGTCGCGCGTCCTCATCACCATCTCGCGGAAGTCGGCGCCCTCGTCGCGGAGGCCGTACCGGACGCCGTCGTACCGCGCGAGGTTCGCGGACGCCTCGGCGGGAGCGACGAGGTAGTAGCACGCCACGCCGTAGTCGACCGAGAGCGGCAGCGAGCACTCCTCGACGTCGGCGCCGAGCGACTCGGCGAGCGCGAGCGCGCCCGCGACCGCCGCCGACACTCCCGGCTCGATCCCGTCGACGCCGTTCATCTCCTTCGGCACGCCGATCCGCAGGCCCTTCAGGTCGTCCGCCGTCGGCAACTCGACCGCCGGGACGTCGACCGATGTCGTGTCGTTGTCGTCGCGGCCGGCGATCACCGAGTACAGCCACGCGCAGTCGCGCACCGTCTTCGCCACCGGCCCCACCTGGTCGAGCGACGACGCGAACGCGACGACCCCGTAGCGGGAGACCGTCCCGTACGTCGGGCGCAGGCCGACGTGGCCGCACAGCGCTGCGGGCTGCTTGATGGAGCCGCCCGTGTCGGAGCCGAGCGCCCACGGCGCCAGGCCGCCCGACACCGCCGCCGCGCTCCCGCCGCCCGACCCTCCGGGAACCCGCGCCGGGTCCCACGGGTTCCGCGACGGGCCGTAGGCGGAGTTCTCCGTCGACGAGCCCATCGCGAACTCGTCGGTGTTCGTCTTCCCGAGGATCCGGAGGCCGCGCGACTTTGCCCGCCGGATCACGGTGGCGTCGTAGACGGGGACGTAGCTCTCGAGGATCTTCGACCCTGCGGTCGTCGGGATGCCCTTGGTGCCGATCACGTCCTTGACCGCGAGCGGGAGGCCGTCGCCGCCGGGGTCGTCACAGACGTGGAGGTACGCGTGGAGCTCCTCGTCGCGGTCGTCGATCGCGGCGCGGTACGCCGCGAAGAGCTCCGCGCCCGAGATCTCCTTCGCCTCGACGAGGCGCGACGCCTCCTCGGCGGTCAGCCTGAGCGTGTCGAGCGTCATGCCGGCGGCGTCCGGAAGTAGTCGTCGTCGCGGTCGGGTGCATTCGCGAAGACGTCGTCGAGCGGAAGGCACGGCCGCGGCTCGTCCTCCGCCCACGCGTTCGCGATCTCGAGCGGGTGCGCCGTCGGCGGCACGTCGGACAGGTCGAGCTCGGAGACCTTCGAGACGGCCTCGAGGATGTTCGAGAGCTGCTCCTGGAAGCGCACGACCTCCTCGTCGGACAGCTGGAGCCGTGCGAGCCGCGCCACGTGGAGCACTTCTTCGGTTGTGATCTTCGCCACCGTGCCTCCCAACGAGAAAGAGGCTCCTCTCGGAGCCTCTTTCGCAAGCTTGGTTCCGAGAGGGTCTAGAGCGCCTGGACGTTCGCCGCCTGCAGGCCCTTGTCGCCCTGCACGACTTCGAACGAGACGCGCTGACCCTCGGTCAGCGACTTGTAACCCTCACCGCCGATGGCCGAGAAGTGGACGAAGACGTCCGCCTCGCCGTTGCCACGCTCGATGAAGCCGTAGCCCTTTTCGTTCGAGAACCACTTGACCGTGCCTTCAGCCACTGCCAACTACTCCTTGCTAGCTGCCTACAAGTCCGCCGACCGGGCGGAGCGCGCGCAACATTAGCGGATCAGTGGGGATATGCAAGCTCGCCGCGCCGGTACCGCGCACACCGAACGGCGTTCTGAAGGAGGCACGCGATCGTCATCGGCCCGACGCCTCCGGGAACCGGTGTCAGGTGCCCGGCCACGTCCGCGGCGCCGG
>DASWRL010000089.1:0-30302 GCA_036403195.1 Gaiellaceae bacterium | reverse complement strand
CCCCCCCCACGACGAGCTCCGGCTCCTCGCGCTCCTCGCCGCCGTGGCGGTGATGCTCGTCACGTCGGCGAAGGCGCGCTTCCCGCCGTCCGTCCTGCTCGTGTGCGGCGGGCTGCTGCTCGGCTTCGCGCCCGGCCTGCCGCGCGTCGAGCTGGCGCCCGACATCGTCCTCGTCGCGA
The DNA here is from genome assembly GCA_036403195.1 of Gaiellaceae bacterium. Lineage (GTDB taxonomy): Bacteria > Actinomycetota > Thermoleophilia > Gaiellales > Gaiellaceae > PALSA-600. Next base: position 30,123 of record DASWRL010000089.1, on the reverse strand, counting down.
TCCTCCCGCCGCTCCTGTACTCGGCGGCGTTCTTCACGGGCCTCCGCGACCTGCGACACAACCTGCGACCGATCTCGCTGCTCGCGTTCGGGCTCGTCGGTGCGACCACGTGCGGCGTTGCGGTCGTCTCGCACGCCGTCGTCCCGCACCTCACGTGGGGCAGTGCGTTCACGCTCGGAGCCGTGCTGTCGCCCACCGATGCGCTCGCCGCCACCGAGGTGGCGAATCGGATCAATCTGCCGCGGCGGCTCGTCTCGATCATCGAGGGCGAGAGCCTCGTCAACGACGGCATGGCGCTCGTCCTCTACAAGACGGCGGTCGCCGCGGCCGTCGCCGGCACGTTCTCGCTCTGGAACGCGTCGTGGCACCTCGTCGTGAACGTGGTCGGCGGGCTCGCCGTCGGGCTCGCCGTCGCGTACCTCGTGCGGCAGGTCCGCAAGCGCGTCGACGACACGCCGACCGAGGTCGCGATCGCGCTTCTCTCCGGCTACCTCGCGTACCTCCCCGCCGAGGCGATCGGCGTCTCCGGTGTCCTCGCCGCGGTCACGATCGGCGTCTACATGGGCTGGTACACGCCGGAGCTGACGAACGTGCAGACGCGCCTGTCGGGGAACGCGTTCTGGGAGCTGCTCGTCTTCCTCGTGAACGCGCTCCTCTTCGCGCTGATCGGCCTGCAGCTGCACTCGATCGCCGACCGCCTGCCGATCACCTGGAAGCTGATCGCGGAGGCGGTGGCCGTCGGCGCGGCGGTCGTCGTCGTCCGCTTCGTCTGGGTGCCCGTCTTCACCTACCTGCCGCGCTGGCTCTTCCGCTCGATCCGCGAGCGCGACCCGTACCCGCCCTGGCAGGCACCCGTCGTGATCGCGTGGGCCGGCGTCCGCGGCGCCGTGTCGCTCGCGGCCGCGCTTGCGCTGCCGCCGGGGGTGCCGCAGCGCGACGCGATCGTCTTCATCACGTTCGTCGTGATCCTCCTCTCGCTGATCGGGCCCGTCCTGACGCTGCCCGGGATCGTCGCCGTGCTCGGCCTCGAGGACGACGGCGGAGCCGAGCGCGAGGACGCCAAGGCGCGGATCAAGGCCGCGGAGGCCGCGCTCGAGCGGATCGAGGAGCTCGCGGCGGAAGGCTGGGCGCGCGAGGACACGCTCGAGCGGGCGCGCGGCCAGTACCGCTTCCGCGTCAACCGCTTCCGCGCACGGTACGACGGCGGCGACGACACGAGCGCCGAGGAGCGGTCGCAGCAGTACCAGCGCCTGCGGCGCGAGCTGCTCGACGCCGAGCGCCGTGCGGTCGTCGCGCTGCGCAACGAGGGCGTCATCACCGAAGCGGTGATGCAGCGCGTGCAGCGCGACCTCGACCTAGAGGACAGCCGGCTGGACGTGTAGCCGCGGGCCGCGGTCGATCTGCATCACGAGGCCCGACGCGAACAGGCACAGCAGCCCCGGGGTGCCGAACGCCCGGCCGCCCAGGCGGCGAGCGCCGCGCCGAGCAGGTGCGAGCAGAAGATCCAGCCGAAGACAACGCCCACCGTCGGCGGAACCGTCGCGATCCAGTCCAGGCCGTAGAAGACGACGAACAGGACGAGGCCGAAGTGCGGCGATCCGAACGCGTAGGGGAGCGCCAGGAGCGACAGGCCGCGCAGGCCGTAGTACCAGGAGAGGAGCACGCGCGGGTCGTGGCGGTCGGTCAGCCAGCCCGAGCACGTGGTGCCGACGATGTCGAACACGCCGACCGTCGCGGCGGTGTTCCTACGTCGTCATGACGACGTGCCCCGGCTCGTGCGCCTCCGAGGGCTGCGCCGTCACCGCCCAGCCGTCGAAACCGCGGAGCGCGTACGGGACGGTGAGCCGCACGGCCGTCGTCTTCCCGTGGACGCGGAACGTGCCGCACGGCGCGACGGGCTTCCCGTTCCGGGTCAGCCAGAGCTCGTAGTAGGCACGGCGCGCCGGCTGGGCGGGGAGGCCGCTCACCTCGACGAGCATCGGCCAGTTCCCGACGGAGTCCGCCGCGGCGATCCGGATCAGGCCGTTGACGCCGGCGGCGCCGTGCATCGGCACGTCGCGCACCGAGGCGAACGCCTCCGGCTTCGCCTTCGAGTGGCCGACGGCGTAGCCGCCGCCGAAGACGGCGAGCGCCGCGGCGAGCGCGAGCGCGGCGACGAGGCCTCGCCGGCGCCGCAGGAGGAACGCGACCTCCGGCGGGTCGGCCTCGTCCGCGGGCACCGGCGGGTGCGCGAGCTCGGGCGACAGGTCGGGCGGCGGCCCCGCGGCGACCAGCAGGTCGTGGACACGCCGGAGCCGCGCCTCCTCCTCGGCCGTCAGGTCGTCGAAGTCGATCAGGTCGTCGAAGCTCATACGAGCTCGTCCTCCTCGAGGGTCTCGGCGAGACGCATCAGCGCGGCCCGCGTTCTCGTCTTCACCGTTCCCAGTGGAATTCCCAGGTACTCGGCGATCTCGCTCTGCGAGAGGCCGCTCCAGTACGCGAGCGCGATGACCTCGCGCTCGCGCTCGTTCAGCTCCTCGAGCGCGCGGTGCACGCGCCACGAGACCCAGCCTCGCTCGGCGAGGTCGCTCGGCCCCGGCCCGGCCGCGGCCTCGTCGGGGATCTCCGCCGGAACCTCGGTACGCGCGCGGGCGCGATCGACGATCGCGTTGCGGGCGACGGCGTAGAGCCACGGCGCGCCGGGCCCGCGCTCGGGCCGGTACGAGGAGGCGGAGCGCCAGATCGAGGCGAACGTCTCCTGCACCGCGTCCTCGGCACGGCCCCGGTCTCCGAGGCGCCGGAGGGCGAGCCCGAAGACGGGGCGCGCGTAGCGTCCGTAGAGCTGCTCGAACGCGGAGCGGTCGCCGGCCGCGGCGCGCTGGATCAGCTCACCGTCGCTCAGCATCGGCCGCATCGTAGGCACCGAGACCGCCATCGTCATACAAGAGGGTTACGGGGGATCGCCCGCGCCGGTTTTCAGGAGCCGCCCGCCGTCGACGACGAGCGTCGTCCCCGTCACGAACGAGGCCCCGGCGAGGTACGAGACGGCCGCGGCGACGTCGTCCGGCGACCCGGTCCGGCCGAGCACCGACTCCGCCGCGCGCCGCGGCTCGAGCTCGGGGTCGACCGCGACCGTTCCCGGGGCGACGCCGCACACCCGCACCGCGGGCGCGAGGGCCCGTGCGAGGACACGCACGAGCATCGCCTGTGCCGCCTTCGCCGCGCAGTGCGGCGCGAACGACGGCCACGGCTGGTACGCCGCGACGTCGGTGACGACGACGATCGCGCCGCGGGACGACTCGAGGTGCGGGGCGGCCGCCTGCGCCAGGAAGAACGTCCCCTTCGCCGTCGCGCCGGCCGCCGCGTCCCAGTCCTCCTCCGTCACCTCCGCGACGGGACGCGGGACGAACCCGTCGCCCGCGGCGTGCACGACGAGGTCGAGCCCGCCGAGTCGCTCGACGGCGTCGGCGACGACGCCGCGGGCGCCGGACGCGGTGGCGAGGTCGCCGCCCGCGCGGCCGACGGCGACGACGCCCCAGTCCTCACGGCGCAGCCGCGCGGCGATCGCGCCGCCCACGCGGCCGGTGCCCCCGGCGACGAGCGCGTTCAGCCGCGGGCCTCCTCGTACCGGCGTCCGACCTCGTCCCAGTTCACGACGTCCCACCACGCGCCGAGGTAGTCGGGGCGCCGGTTCTGGTAGCGCAGGTAGTACGCGTGCTCCCAGACGTCGATCCCGAGCAGCGGCACGTGGCCCTGCATCAGCGGGCTGTCCTGGTTCGCCGTCGAGTACGCGGCGAGACCCGTCCCGTCCCACACGAGCCACGTCCACCCGGAGCCGAAGCGCTTCACGCCGCCGTCGTTCAGCGCCGCCTTCAGCTGGTCGGGGTCGCCGAACGAGTCGCCGATCGCCTGCGCGAGCGCGCCCGACGGGTCGCCGCCGCCGCCCGGCTTCATGATCTGCCAGAAGAGTGAGTGGTTCGCGTGGCCGCCGCCGTTGTTCCGGACGGGCGTCTGCTTCTCCTCGGGGAGCAGCTCGAGGTTCGCGAGCACCTGCTCGATGGGGCGTCCGTCCCACTCCGTCCCTTCCAGTGCCTTGTTGAGGTTGTCGACGTATGCCTGGTGGTGCTTCCCGTGGTGGATGCGCATCGTCTGCTCGTCGATCGTCGGCTCGAGCGCGTCGTAGGCGTACGGAAGCTCAGGGAGCTGGTGGGGCACTGGGGTTCCTCCTTAACGGTTTCCGCTCGGAGGATATGCTCCGCGCCGCACCCGGGAAATTCCAGCGAGGAGTCGAATGGCCACCACGTACGAGGAGATCACGCCCCGCGAGCTGAAGCCGTCGCTCTACGAGCTCGACGGGATCTCGCGCGAGACGGTCGACGCGCACTACAAGCTCTACCAGGGGTACGTGAACAAGCGGAACGAGATCCTCGGGAAGCTCGGCGGCGTCGACCTCTCCGGCGCGAACCAGGTCTACTCCGAGCTCCGCGCGCTCAAGGTGGACCTCTCGTTCGCCCTCGGCGGGATCAAGAACCACGAGATCTACTTCGAGCACCTCGGCGGCCAGGGCGGCGAGCCCGCCGGCGTCTTCGGGGAGCTCGTCAAGCGCGACTTCGGGTCGTTCGCCGACTGGAAGGCGGATATGAAAGCGACGGGCCTCGCCGGGCGCGGCTGGGCGTGGACCGCGTACGACTGGGACGAGGGCCGCCTGTTCAACTACATCGGCGACACGCAGAACACGTTCCCGATCTGGAACGCCACGCCCCTCGTCGCGCTCGACGTCTACGAGCACGCCTACTTCATCGACTTCGGCACCGACCGCGCGTCCTACATCGAGAAGTTCTTCGACAACCTCGACTACGACGTGGTGAACGACTGGGTGCAGAAGTACGGGATCCGAAAGTAGTCCCGCGCCGAGGCGCGTTACGCTGAGCCGCGAATGACGTTCGTCGCGGTCGTCGTGCTCGGGTACCTCCTCGGCTCCTGCCCCTGGGGGTACTGGCTCGTCCTCCTCGTCGAGCGCGAGGACATCCGCAAGGTCGGCTCCGGGAACATCGGCGCGACGAACGTCTGGCGCACGTACGGCCGCGGCCTCGGGCTCCCGGTCGTCGTCCTCGACACGCTCAAGGGGTTCGTGCCCGCCTTCCTCGGGCTGCTGCTCGTGTCCCACTTCGCCGGGATCTGCGCGGGCGCCGCGGCGATGATCGGGCACGGGCGTCCGCTCTTCCTGCGCTTCGCGAAGGGCGGGAAGGTCGTCGCGACGACGGGCGGCGTCTTCTTCGGCGTCGCCGTCTGGGTCGCGCTCGCGGCCGGGCTCGTCTGGGTCGCGACGTTCCTGCTCTTCCGCTACGCGTCCGTCGCGTCGGTCGTCGCCGGGATCGCACTGCCGATCGCCGCCGCCGCCTTCGGCTACCCCACGTCCGTGATCGTGTTCGCCGCGGGCGCGGCGCTCGCGATCCTCTACCTGCACCGCGGGAACCTGCGCAGGCTGCGCGCCGGGACGGAGCACCGTTTTCGGCTCCGGCGGCCGGCGAGTGCGTAGGCTCCTGCTCGTCCTCACCGCCGCCGTCGCGGTCGGGTGGACGGCGCCGGGCGCGCTCGGAGCGGGCTGGTGCGGCTCCGGCGAGTCCGCCTTCGACCGCCCCGACATCACGACGGGGCCCCAGGTGCACGCCGTCTACGTGGTCCCGTCGGACTCGGGCGACACGTTCGCGGCCGGCGCGGGGAGGATGGCCGACGACCTGGCGTCGATCGGCGCATGGTGGCTCGGCCAGGACCCCACTCGTGCGCCGAGAGTCGACGACGCGCCCTTCCCTGGCGCGACGTGCGCCGACATCTCGTTCGTCCGGCTGCCGTCGACCGGCGCGTCGTACGCGATCGGCGCGAGCGCGGCGTACGAGCAGCTCGTATCGGGCCTCGCAACCGACGGCTTCGTGAACCCGTACAAGAAGTACGTCGTGTACTACGACGGGCCGCCGGTCGAGGCCGACGTCTGCGGGACGGGTGGCGGGCAGTTCGACACCGGGCCGTCGTTCGCCGTGGTCTGGCTCGCCGGCTGCCCCGACGTGCCGTCCGACAGCATCACTGCGCACGAGCTGCTGCACGCGCTCGGCGCGCTGCCGATCGGCGCCCCGCACCCGTGCCCGGGCGACCTCGGCCACCCGTGCGACTCGCCACAGGACGTCCTCTACCCGTACACGTCGGGGACGCCGCTCGCGCAGCAGATCCTCGACGTGGGGCGGGACGACTACTACGGGCACGGTGGGAGCTGGCTCGACATCCAGGACTCGCCGTGGCTGCACGCGGTCGCCTCGCCGGTGTTCCCGGTGTCGGTCGCGATCGCCGGGACGGGTGAGGTGGCGAGCGACGTGCCCGGCCTCGACTGCACCGCCTCCTGCGTGACGCAGTGGGACGGAGGGTCGCGTCTTCAGCTGGTGGCGACGCCGTCCGCCGGTGAGCGGTTCATCCGCTGGACCGGCGCGTGCGCCGGCGTGTTCGAGTGCGTGGTCTCGATCGGGTCGGCGACGCACGTGTCCGCGGCGTTCGGGCCGGCCCGCATCCCCGTCAGCGTGCGCTGGGCGGGCAAGGGCTCGGTCGCGTGCACGCCGGCGTGCGCGCGCACGCTTCCCGGCGGACAGTCGCTCGTGCTCCGCGCCGTCCCGGCGCGCGGGTGGCGGTTCCTGCGCTGGTCCGGCGACTGCGCGGGCGCCCGGTCGCGAACGTGCCGGCCGAGGACCGACTACCGCGTCTCGGCGCGTGCGATCTTCAGGAAGCTGCCGGTTCGCTGAGCCAGTCGCGCAGCTCGGTGTGGCGCGCTGCGACCTCGCCGCCGAGCTCGCCCCGAAGCTCCGCAACCGTCCCCGTGCGCTCCGCGAGGACGTCGTGCCGGTGGATCGTCTCGAGGTTGACCTGCTGGGCGAAGAGGAAGTCGCCGTCCGCGAGCTCGGGGTAGCGGTCGAGCACGCCCTTCAGCGAGAAGCGAACGGAGTCCTCGACGAACCGCGGCTGCAGGTGCGCGTGCTCGACGACGAACAGCTCGTCCGGCCGCTTCATCAGCTCGTAGACGGGCGAGCTCATCGACTGCTCGACGATCTCGACGAGGTGCTCTGCGTTGACCTGCGCCTCGGTGCCGACGAGCAGCGTTCCCTTCCCGCGCTGGTTGTGCGTCGCGAGCGGGACGAGCTCGAGGATGCGGGTGACGTCGCCGTCGCCGAACCCGGCGTCGGCGAGCCGCTCGGCGGCCGCACCGCGCACGAGCCCCTGCGCGCACGGGCATGCGTTGATCCCCCAGGCCTCGACGCCGACGACACGGCGGACGCGCTCGCGCGAGGCGGCGGCGATCCCGATCAGCGTCGCGATCTCCTGCGTCCGCAAGTCGGTCACTGGCGTCCGGCGGTCGAGCGGGTACTGCGCCTCGATCCGCACCTCGGCACCGAGCGCTCCCTGCCGCTCGACGATCTGGCGTGCGATGTGCTCCGCGAGCGTCTCGACGAGGAACGCCTCGCCGATCACGACCGCGTCGATCGCCTCCCCGAAGAGCTCCGGGAAACGCGACATATGCACGCCCTTCTGCGCCGGGTCGAGGTCGACCGTGCAGGAGATCTCGGCGGAGAACGTCTTCTCGCGCCCTTCGTGGCGGATGCGGATCGCCTTCTGGACGCCGGTGACCCCGGCGCGCGTGAGGCCGAGCTGCACCTCCGGCGTCGACGCCTGCATGTCGACCGTCAGATCGTCCCGCGCCCGCGCCATTCGGTAGAACCGTAGCGCGCAATGGCCGACAGCCAGTTCTCCCGTCTCGTCTCGCTCGCCTGCCACGACCTGCGGACGCCGCTCGCGACGGTCTACGGCTTCGCGCGGACGCTCGGCCGGATGGAGTCCGAGGACGAGCGGACGACGCGGTTCCTCGGGATGATCGAGGCCGCCGCCGAGCAGATGACGGAGCTCCTGGACGCGCTCGGCGCCGCCGCGCGCATCGAGGGCGGGCGCTGGGAGCCGGTGCTGCGGGACGCCGACACGCTGGAGCTCGCCCGCGTCGACGACGAGCGCATCGCCGTCGAAGGCGAGGGCGCCGTCGTGCGGACGGAGGTCGAGTCGGTCGAGCGGGCGCTCCGCGCGCTCGCGCTGGCCGCTGTCCGCCACGGCCCCGTCGAGCGCGTCACGTGGCATGTCCGCGGCCGCGAGCTCGAGCTGTCGCCGGTCACCGACGCGGCCGCGCCGGTCGTGACGGGCGAGGCGATGCGCGACCTCGGCTCCGTCGTCGCGCGCGCCGTCGTCCAGGAGCTCGGCGGCTCGATCGACCTCGCCGGCTCGACCCTGCGCGTCCGCCTGTAGCTGTTCCGTTACGTGGTTTGGCGAGTTTTACAAACCGCCTGCGCCCCGCGAGGTCGCATGGAACCAGGGCTTGCCGCGGCCTGTGGAGAACGCGTCACACCCTCGGCACGTCGTTTGGCGACGGTTCAGGCGCCCGAGGTGGTCGGGGCGCCGCCGGTCTGCTGCAGTTCCGAGTGCCCGACCGGCGGCGTGCCGGGGGCCGCTCGGCGGCGGCGCCACTCGAGGAAGATCGCGATCGCGAGGGCCGCGAGCGAGAGTCCCACCGTGTAGCCGACCAGGCTGTGCACGGTGTGGGCGGCGTTCTGCTCCCACTGGCCGCGCGCGACGAGGCTCGACGTGCTCGAGTCGGGGTACAGGTCCTCGCCGAACGGATAGCGGTGCGTGTGGTGGCGCTCCCACGTGCCGAGGCGGATCGTCAGCGCGAGCGCGTCGGCGATCGCCGCGACGCAGACGACGTACATGCCGGTGCGCCGGAGGTGCGACGCGAGTAGCCCGACGGCGACGAGCAGCAGCGGCGAGACGAGCGCGAAGAGCCAGATCTTGGCCTCCGTCGACGCGGTCGGGTCGTGGAAGCGCTGGACGAGCTTCCCCTCGTGCCGCCACGCCACCGTGCGCGGCTTCTCGAGCGCCAGCGAGGCCGCCATCAGCGACGCGAAGAAGAGCGGCAGCGACAGGAAGCCGGCGAGGGCGAGCGGCGCCTTCGACGCGGCCGCGATCCGTCTCAGAGCCGCCCCGCCTCGATCACACGCGCGAGGAACTCGCGCGTGCGCGCCTCGCGCGGGCTGCTGAAGATCTGCTCCGGCGGGCCCTCCTCGCAGATGACGCCCGCATCGAGGAAGCACACCTTGTCGGCGACCTCCTTCGCGAACGACATCTCGTGAGTCGCGATGATCATCGTCATCCCGAACTCCGCGAGCTCGCGCACGAGCTGCAGCACCTCGGCGACGAGCTGCGGGTCGAGCGCGCTCGTGATCTCGTCGAGGAGCATGAGCCGCGGCTGCATCGCGAGCGCGCGGACGATGGCGACACGCTGCTGCTGGCCGCCCGAGAGCCGATCGGGGAACTCGTGCGCCTTCTCGAGCAGCCCGATGCGCTCGAGCAGCTCGCGCGCCTCGGCCGCCGCGCGAGACCGCGGCAGGCCGCGCACCTTGACCGGGCCGAGAGTGACGTTCTCGAGCACCGTCATGTGCGGGAAGAGGTTGTAGGCCTGGAAGACGATCCCGATCTTCCGTCGGAGCGCGTTCACGTCGACGCTCCCGTTCGTGATCACCTGCCCGTCGACCTCGATCTCGCCCTCGTCGACGCGCTCGAGCAGGTTGAGGCAGCGGAGGAGCGTGGACTTCCCTGAGCCCGACGCGCCGATCAGGCAGACCACGTTGTGCTCCTCGACCGTCAGCCCGACGTCGTGCAGGACGCGCAGGTCGCCGAACGACTTCGAGACGTTCCGGACGGAGACGAAGCTCATGTCGCCTGCGCGCGCTCGCGACGCTCGCGCACCAGGATCAGGTGGTCAGTGAAGCGCGCGAGCGGGATCGTCAGCAGGATGAAGAAGACGGCCGCGACGACGTACGACGTGAAGTTGTAGTTGTTCTGCGCGAACTGCTGCGCCTGCTGCGCAGCCTCGGCCACGCCGATCACGGTCACGAGCGCCGTGTCCTTCTGGAGTCCGACGAAGTCGTTCAGGAGCGGCGGGATCACCCGACGTACCGCCTGCGGGATCACGACGTACCGCATCGATTGCCAGTACGAGAGGCCGAGCGACCGCGCAGCCATCCGCTGCGACGGGTGCACCGATTCGATCCCGGCGCGGTACACCTCGGTCACGTACGCCGTGTAGACGAGCGTCAGCGCGACGACGCCGTACACGAAGTTGGACTGGGTGCTGATCACGTGGATGTTCAGCCCGGGCAGCCCGAACCCGACGAGGAACGCGACGAGGATCAGCGGCGTGCCGCGGAACACGTCGGTATAAGCGATCGCCAGGGCACGGAACGGCGCCGCTCCGCGCCCCGGCAGTCCACGGACGACGGCGATCGCGAGCGCCAGGATCAGCACGAGGATCTCCGCGACCACCATCAGCTTGAGGTTCAGCTGGAAGCCCGTCCACACGTCGGGCAGCGCCACCCGGAACGCGTGCGGCGAGAAGAACTTCTGCAGAACCTCGTGCATGGGGTGTTCTTCCGGCGACTACTTGAGGGTCGGCACCTTCGTGAAGTCGATGTTGAACCACTTCTTCTGGAGCTTCGCGATCGTGCCGTTCTTCCACAGTTTGTTGATCTGCGCATTCACCAGAGCCGTTAGCTGCGAGCCTTTCTGCAGCACCGCCCCGTACTGCTCGTGCGTCACGATCTGGCCCGCCACGGAGCCGTACGCGGTCGGGTGCGCCTTCTTCTCCGAGGCGACGATCGGGGTGTCCATGATGAACGACTCGCACTTGCCGATCTGGACGGCGAGAAATGCCGCAGCGGTCGCCTGGTACACGAGCGGCGCCTTCGCAGGATGCAGCTTCTGCTGGATCCACGTCAGCCCCGTCGTGTCGGTCTGGGCGCACGTCTGCATCGACTTGAGGTCGGCGATCGAGTGCGGAACCTTCGCCTTCTTGGAGAGCAGCACTCCCTGGTTCGCGTCGAAGTACGACCGCGTGAAGTCGACGGTCTTCGCACGGGCGGCGGTGACCGTGGCCTCCTGGAACGAGATGTCGAAGCTCTTGTGGCCCGGCGCGAACAGCTTCGCCCACGGGGAGTACACGAACTTCGGCTTGAGCCCGAGGCCCTTCGCGACGGCTGTCGCGATGTCCACCTCATAGCCGCGCGGGCTGACGTAGGTGTTGCCGTGGACGGTGCCCGCCGCGAAGTTCACGGCAGAGTCGCCGAAGGCGACGGTCAACACGCCGGCCTTCATCGTCGGGCCCGACGTCGTGCGGGCCGCGGCGACCGCGGCGAACGACACCGCCAGCGCCGCGATGGCGGCGAGAGCGACAAGGCGCTTCACAGATGCTCCTCCTCTATCTCTTTTGGAACCGGGGGGAGCAGCCAGTTTAGGCCGATTCGAGCCGGTCCTCCACCCAGCCCTGGAAGGCCGCGAGGAGGGGCTCGGAGGCGAGCAGGAGCCGCCCCCGGTCGAGCACGCCCGACGCCATGCCGCGGTGCACCGACTCGACGAGGACACGATCCTCCCTGCCGACCTCGTCGTCGAAGGCGAAGTAGTCCTCGCGCCACGCGGCGTCCACGTCGGGGCCGAAGAAGTAGTCGAGGTAGCGGGCTGTGCGGTTGGGCCCATCCGGCGTGATCGGCCCGATCGAGAGGTTGGGCGGCCCGGGGAACACGTTGATCGACGTGTTCGGGTAGAGCAGGTGGAACTGGCCCGACTCGCCCGTGCGCCTGAGCTTCGCGAACTGCGCCGAGAAGGTCGGATGCGCCTCGAGCAGGTACCGATCGGGATGGACGTCCACCGCCTCGCTGAAGCTCGGGTGGGCGGTCGGGCAGTGGTAGCACTCGAGGAAGTTCTCGACGACGACCTTCCAGTTGGCCTGCGGCCCGAAGTCGACGCGCGAGTGGAACACGAGGCCGTCGAGGTCGACGTCGCGCGCGACGAGCTCCGGCAGCTCGCCGAGGTGCTCCTCGAGCGGCGGTGCTCCGGGATCCGGGTTCACGAAAAGGAACGGCCCCCACGTCCCGACGCTCGCGGGGAGCAGCGACCAGTCGGCGTTGTCGAACCCCGGCTCCCGGTCGGCCCGCGGCGCCGTCCTCAGTGTCCCGTCGAGGTCGTACGTCCAGGCGTGGTAGTGGCACTGGACCGTGGCGCGCTTCCCGCACCCCTCGAGGAGGACCGCGCCCCGGTGGCGGCAGACGTTGAGGAACGCGCGCAGCTCGCCCGCCTTGTCGCGCGTGACGAGGATCGGCACTCCGCCGGCGTCGGTTGCGAGGAACGAGCCGGGGGCGGCGACGTCGGCGGCTCGGCCGCCGTACTGCCACGACCGCGCGAAGATCCGCTCCCGCTCCAGGCGGAGCGTCGCCTCGTCGGAGTACCAGCTGAAAGGGAGGGTCTCGACCCCGCTCGTGGTCGCCATGGCGCCGATGCTACCGGGCGCCCTTCCCCGCTCAGGTCAGACGGCGACGGCTCGCCGCGACCCGGGTAGGGCGGCGTCGGCGCCGGGCTCGAAGCACGCCCGGCAGCGCGCCTCGTAGGAGTCGAGTGCGCCGACCTGGATGGTCTCGCCGCCGAAAGGCGCGGGACTGCCGTCGACGAGGCGTTGCGTCATCGTCGCGGGGCCGCCGCAGCGGTGGCAGACGGCTTCGAGCTTGTCGACGAACTCGGCGACGCACAGCAGGGTCGGCATCGCCCCGAACGGCAGCCCGCGGAAGTCCTGCGCGAGGCCCGCGGCGACGACGCGTGCACCGGCCCCGGCGAGCGCCTCGACGGCGCCGACGATCCCGTCGTCGAAGAACTGCACCTCGTCGATGCCGACGGCGTCGTAGCCCGCGGCGAGACGGCGGACGTCGGCGCTCGTCCTCGCCGTCACCGCCCGCATCCTTGCGCCCGCGTGCGAGACGACGTGGCCGACGTCGTACCGGTCGTCGATCGTCGGCTTCACGATGAGGGCGCGCTGCCCCGCGATCTCGGCGCGGCGCAGGCGGCGGATCAACTCCTCGCTCTTGCCGCTGAACATCGGGCCGCAGACGATCTCGAGCCACCCGCCCGCGTGTGGTTGCGTCCTGATCACGCGCGGCAGCCTAGTTCTGCCGCCAGACGGACGGATCCACGCGCGTCACTTGAGAAGCCGCGAGAGGCGGCGGTCCTTGAGGACGCGTCCCTCGGTCTGGCAGGCGGGGCAGTAGTAGATCGTGTGCTCCTCGAAGTCGACGCGCGCGATCGGCGTGCCGCACCGCTCGCACGGCCGCGCCAGCTTGTCGTGCACGCGGTAGGTCTTCTCGTCCTTCGCGCCGGCGAGCCGAAGCTCGAGCCCGCGGTCCATCTCGCTGCGGATCGCGGCGGCGAGGCGCGCCGTCTGCTCGTCGTCGAGCTGCGTCGAGAGCGCGTACGGTGAGAGCTGCGCCGCCCACAGGATCTCGTTCGCCCACGCGCGGCCGATGCCCGCGATCAGGCGCTGGTCGCGGAGCAGCGAGTGTAGGCGCCGCGAGTCCGACGCGAGGATCCGCGCCACGTCGTCGGCGTCGAGCGTGTTCGCCTCGGGGCCGAGGTGCGCGAGCTCCCCGCGCACGGCCTCGGGGCGGAGCAGCCAAACGCCCGCGCGTTTCTTCGACCCTGCCTCCGTCAGCTGGAGCTCGCCGCCGTCGGCGAACCGCAGACGGAAGACCGGGGTCTTCGCGCCCTTCCCGTCCTTCGCGACGTACCTCAGCCGGCCGGCGCTCATCAGGTGCACCATGACGACGAGCTCGTCGTCGTCCGTCGGCAGCAGGAATCGCTTCGCGCGCCGCTCGACGCCCCGCAGCCCCTCGCCCTCGAGCGCCGCGAGCGGAGGGTCGAACGTCTTCAACGTCGCGATGTGCGCGGGGCCCGCCTGCTCGATCGGCGACCGCTTCACGAGCGGGTCGAGCTGACGGCGCCACGCCTCGACCTCGGGCAGTTCGGGCACCTGACTCCACTACTCTCCGGCTTCGGTGGACGCGATCAGGGTAACCGTGCGCCGCGGTGGTGTCGTCGAGGCCGTGCACCGCGTCCACGTCCGCTCTTCGCGCGGCGACGCGTACGGCGACGACGTCCATTGCTTCCTCCGGTCGTCGCTGAAGCCGGTGCAGGCGATCCCGCTGCTCGAGGGGTACGGCGACCTCGGCGACGACGAGCTCGCGATCGCGTGCGCCTCGCACCAGGCCGAGCCGGCGCAGCTCGCCGCGGTACGCAGGCTCCTGACGCGTGCAGCGGCGGAGGTCGACGACCTCGAGAACGGCCTGCAGGAGGGACGGCCCGAAGGACGGCTCGGTCACAACTGCTCCGGTAAGCATGCCGGGATGCTCGCGGCGTGCCGCGCGCACGGCTGGTCGCTCCATCCCTACCGCGCGGCCGACCACCCGCTGCAGCAGCGCATCGCCGCGCTCGTCGGGGCCGCCGAGGCCGCCGTCGACGGCTGCGGCGTCCCGACGTACGCGATGCCGCTCTCGCGGATGTGCACCGTCTTCCTCGAAGCGCCGCCGCGCATTCGTGAGGCGATGGCCGCGCGGCCGGAGCTCGTCGGCGGAGCCGGCGCGGACGACACCACCCTGATGCGCGCGCGGCCGGGGTGGTACGCGAAGCGCGGCGCCGAGGGGCTGTTCTGCGCCTCCGACGGCGACGTCGCCTGGACGCTCAAGGTGGAGGACGGCGCGTCGAGAGCGCTCCGCCCGGTGCTCGGCCGCCTGTTCGGGATCGAGGAGCTCGTCGAGGTTCCGGTGCGCAACAGCCGCGGCGACGTCGTAGGCTCGATCGCATGAGAGTCTTCATCGTCAGCGACATGGAGGGCGTCGCCGGCATCGTGAAGTGGCAGCAGGTGTCCGGCGGCCACGCGATGTACGAGGAGGGACGGCGCCTCTACACCGGCGAGATCAACGCCGCCGTCCGCGGCGCACGGGCGGCCGGTGCGACCGAGGTCGTCGTGATGGACTGCCACGGCGCGGGGGAGGGCTGGACGTTCAACTCCCTGATCCCCGAGGAGCTCGACGCCGGCTGCGAGTTCGTCGTGCAGGACGAATGGACGGAGTACACCGCCTACCTCGAGGAGGGCATCGACGCAGCGCTCTTCGTCGGCATGCACGCGATGGCGGGCACGCGCGACGGCGTCCTCGCGCACACCGTCAGCGGCTCGTCGTGGTGGCGGCTGCGCTTCAACGGCGTCGAGGTCGGCGAGACTGGCATCAACGCCGCCCTGTGCGGGACGTGGGGGTGCCCGGTCCTGCTCGTCACCGGCGACGAGGCCTCGTGCCGCGAAGGCACGGCGCTCCTCGGCGCCGGCCTCACGACCGTCGCGGTGAAGAAGGGCCTCGGCCGGTTCAGCGCGCGGCAGCTCCCCGCCGTGAAGGCGCGCGAGGCGATCGAGGCCGGCGCACGGGCCGCGCTCGCCGACCTGAAGGCCGTCCAGCCGTACGACCCGGGGAGCCCCTGCGAGATCACGGTCGACTTCAACACGTCCGACCACGTCGAGAAGTACCGGTTCCGCGCCGGGGTCGAGATCACGGAGCCGCGGCAGATCGTCTCGCGCGCCGACGACTGGTGGAGCGCCTGGAAGCAGTTCTTCTTCTGAAATGGGCCGCACCGTCGTCGCCTGTCTCGGCGACTCGATCACGGAAGGGTCGCCGTACTGGGACTCGCGCCGCCGGACGGGTGACCCGGAGGGGCAGTGGGAGCACTGGGCCGGCCTGCTCCACCCGGAGCTCGAGCTCCGCAACTTCGGCATCTACGGCGAGCGGACGGACGAGATCGCGGCGCGGTTCGAGGAGGCGATCGACGGCGCCGCCGCGCTGATCGTGCAGGGCGGCATCAACGACATCGCGCAGCGCGTGCCGGTCGACGACGCGGCGGCCAACCTGCAGGCGCTCGTCGAGCGGGGCAGGTCGTGCGCCCTGCGTGTCGCCGTCTGCGACGTGCTGCCGTGGAACAACGGCTGGCCGGACCGCGAGGAGCCGATCCGCGAGCTGAACGCGCTGATCCACGCGTTCGGCGTGCCGGTCCTCCCGTTCCGCGACACGCTCGAGGATCCGGCGGCGCCGGGGCGGATGAAGCCCGAGTGGACGAACGAGGACGGCGACCACCCCTCGATCGCCGGATACCGGCGCCTCGGCGAGTCCGCCTTCCGGCTTCCGTGACGTCGTCCGTCCGGACGACGCCGCGCGGCGTGCGCGGGAGTAGCGTGCTGCCATGGCGCTCCTCGCGGCACGCGACCTGCGCAAGAGCTTCGGCTCGCGCCTGATCCTCGAGGGGCTCGACCTCGACGTCGAGCCGCACGCCCGCGTCGGTGTGATCGGCCCGAACGGCGGCGGCAAGTCGACGCTCCTGCGCATCCTCGCCGGCGAGGACGCTCCCGACGCGGGCGAGCTGACGCAGCGGCGCGGTCTCGTCGTCGCGCACCTCCCGCAGCAGCTCGAGGGCGACGACCGCGACGCACTCACGACGCTGCTCGCGTCGCGGCCCGACCTCGACGCTCTCGAGCGCGAGTTGGCGGACGTCGAGCGGGCGCTCGGCGAGGCGGGCGCCGACCTCGACCGGATCGCCCGGCTCCTCCGCCGCCAGGAGGACGTGCTCGGGCGCTGGACGGCCGCCGGCGGTCCCGGGTTCGCGGGCCGTGCCCGGGCGCTGCTCACCGACGTCGGCCTCGACGAGGACGACCAGACGGCGAAGGCGACGCGGCTTCTGTCGGGCGGCCAGCGGAAGCTCGTCGGGCTGGCGGCGTGCCTGCTGCGCGACCCCGACGTGCTCCTGCTGGACGAGCCGGAGGCGCATCTCGACGTTGAGGCGCGTGAGGCGATGGAGGCACTGATGCGCGGGTTCGACGGAGCGGTGGTCGCGGTGTCGCACGACCGCTACCTCCTCGACGAGACGGTCGACCACATCGCGGAGCTCGGTGGCGGCCGCATCCGCACGTGGCCGGGGAACTACTCGGCGTACACGGTTGCGCGCGAGCTCGAGCTGCAACGGCAGCAGCAGCTGTACGTGACGCAGCAGAAGGAGATCGCGCGGCTCGAGGAGGCGATCCGACGGTTCGAGGACTGGGCGCGCCGCGTCGTGGACGAGCGCCACATCAAGCAGGCGCGGAACAAGCAGCGTCAGATCGACCGCATGGAGAAGGTCGACCGCCCCGTGCTCGAGCGCCGGAAGATCGCACTCGAGCTGCGCCCTCACGCGCGCGGCGGCGACCGCGTGGTCGAGCTCCTCGACGCGGGCGTCTCGCTCGGCGGCAGGCGCATCCTCGAGGGCGTCGACCTGACCGTTCTCCGCGGCGAGCGCGTCGGCGTCGTGGGCGAGAACGGCGCGGGTAAGTCGGTCCTCCTCCGTGTGCTCGCCGGCGAGCTGGAGCCCGACCCGGGCGAGCGCAGGGCGGGGCCGTCCATCCGCTTCGGCCGGCTCGCGCAGGACCGGCGGCCCGACGACCCGCGCGCGACGCCGCTCGAGCTCGTCCGGCGCGCCGCGCCGATCTCGGAGGGCGAGGCGGTCTCCCGGCTGATGAAGTTCCTCTTCGGCTACGAGCAGGTTCGGCGGCCGCTCGAGTCCCTGTCGGGCGGCGAGTGGACGCGCCTGCAGCTCCTGCTGCTGATGCTCGAGGGTGCGAACTGCCTGCTCCTCGACGAGCCCACGAACCATCTCGACATCGAGTCGGTCGAGATGCTCGAGCGGGCGCTCGAGACGTTCGACGGCACCGCGATCTTCGTCTCGCACGACCGCTACTTCCTCGACCGCATCGCCGACCGCATCCTCGAGGTCGGCGGCGGAGGCGTCCGCTCCTACGAGGGCGGATGGTCGAGGTGGCGCGAGCGCCACGCGGTGGCCGCGGCGTAGCTACGCGGCCGGGACGAGCTGCGACCGCGTGTGCCGGTCGGTCACGTCGATCAGGACGCCCTGACGCATGATCGGGCGGTACTCGCCGTCGCGCACGGTCACCGCCTCGTCCCGCACCCAGACGACGGAGCCGTCCGCCTTGACGAGCCGGTACTCCATCCTGAAGTCCTCTCCCGTCTCGTGCGTCCGGCGCGTCTCTGCAAGCACGCGTTCGCGGTCGTCGGGATGCAGGACGTCGAGGAAGAAGTCCGGCTCGAGGAACCGGGAGGAGGCGTAGCCGAGCATCGCCTCGATCTGGTGGCTCATCGACGTCATCCGCACCGGCATCCCGATCGAGTTCGCGTAGGTTGCGAGCGGCAGCTGCTCGACGAGCGTCCGGTACTTGGCCTCCGCCTCGAGCAGCCGCGCGTGTGTCTCGTGTCCGCGCGTGACGTCGCGCAACGAGACCGCGAACAGGAGCGGGCCCGGGACGTCGACGCGCGTGATGGCGATCTCGGCCGGGAAGGTGCGCGCGTCCGACCGGAGGGCCGTGATCTCGAGGCGCTGGCCGAGCAGCGGGCTCTCGGCGCGGAAGACCTCGCCGAGCCCCTCGCGGTCCTGCGGCGCGACCACGACGTCGAGGAAGGACGCACCGACCGGCTCGTGCCGCATCCAGCCGAGCGTCTCCTCCGTCGCAGGGTTCACCTCGACGATCGCGCCGTCCTCGCCGACGACGATCACGGTGTCGAGCGACGCGCGGAGGATGGCGTCCTTCCGTCCCTCGGTCGCGGCGAGCATCCGCTCGGACTGCTTGCGCGCCGTGATGTCCGTCATCGTCGAGACGATCCCCGTCACCTCTCCGTGCGCGTCGCGGATCGGCCCCGCGGAGACGTTGACGTGCACGAGCGACCCGTCGCGGTGGACGCGCACGAGGTCGAGGTCGCGAACCAGCTCGCCCGCCGCGATCCGGTCGACGTTGTCGAGGAAGAACGGGAGCTCGTCGTCGGGCACGACGGGGCTGAGCCGCCCGATGACCTCATCCGGCGACCACCCGAAGATGGCGGTGGCGGCGCGGTTCCAGGACCGGACGCGCCCCTCGAGGTCGAAGTCGATGATCGCGGAAGGGGACGCGTCGATGAGGGCCCGGTGGTACTCGTACGCGTTCTGGATCTCCTCGAGCTGCGCAGCCTGCTCGAGCGCCGTCGTCGCCTGGTTCGCGAACGCGCGCAGGATCTTGAGCCGCTCGGCGTCCGGGACGAGCCGGTCGATCGGGTCGTCGACCCAGATGTAGCCGATCCGGCCGCCGCGCCTCCCGTGCAGCGGGACGAACAGCCAGTGGTTCTGCCACGCGTGCGGGCCGCGGCCGTCGTACCGCGAGCGGTAGCCCGCGGCGCGCTCGGGCAGCAGCGCGTGCGCCTCGCCGTGCGGGATGAGGAAGCACCCGGCGACGTCGAACGCTGGTTGCAACAGCCGGTCGAGCTCCTCGGCCCGGAGCGGCGCACCGCTGTTCTCGCCGGCCTCGAACCCCGTCTCGGCGGCCGTGCGATGGAGACCGTCAGCGTCGAGCAGCTGCACGGACACCTTCGCGAAGCCGAGCGCCTCGGAGATCGCGGAGCACACCTGCCGGAGGAGGTGACCGGCGTCCGACGACTCGTTGAGGGTCGTCGAGACCTCGAGCAGGCGCGTGAGCGCGTCTCGGTTCGCCTTCGCCCGTGCATCCTCCTGCGCCGCCTGCACGGCGAGCGCGGCGTGCTCGGAGACCGCGACGAGGACGTCGATGTCGCCCTCGTTCGGCCTGCAGCCCGACAGCGGCTCGTCGACGGACAGGATCCCGAGCAGGTCGCCGTCGGGGCCGCGCATCGGCGCGAACAGCGCGTCGTCGGGGTGCCACGCGAGCGGATCGTCGCTCACCTCGAGCTCGGGGGTGTACGTCGCGCCGATGTATCCCGACCAGTCGAAGTCGCCGGCGGCGACGAGGTAGGCGCCGCGCCTGAGGAACCGTTCGTCGAGGAGCGGCTCCCAGTCGCCGACCTGCCGCACCTGCCCCAGGAGCGCCTCGCGCGCCTTCGCGCTGCCGTGCACCGTCGTGACGACGAAGTCGTCCCACTCGCGCCGGTAGAGGTTGACCACGACGGTCCGGAAGGCGAGCGAGTCGGCGACTGTCCGCGCGATCGCGGCGAGGAGCTCCGGGAGGGCCTCGCCGGTGCGCACGAGGCGCGTGACCTCCAGCAGGCCCCGGAGCCTGGAGGAGACCGTCGACTGCTGCACGTCGAGCGACGCCACCGCATCTCATGGATCGGTTGCCCGAAGTCAATTTCCGTCCCTCGATCGAGGGACATCACGCGAGGAGGGTCGCCGACGCGTCAGACGCCGAGCAGCAGGGTGAGCAGAGCCTTCTGGACGTGCAGCCGGTTCTCGGCCTCGTCCCAGATCGCCGAGCGCTCGCCGTAGAGGACGTCGGCGGTGATCTCCTCGCCGGGGTGCGCGGGGAGGCAGTGCATGACGAACGCGTCCGCCGCCGCGAGCGAGAGGAGCTCCTCGTCCAGCCGGTACGGCGCGAGGTCGTGGAGCCGCCGCGCCCGCTCGTGCTCCTGCCCCATCGAGATCCACGTGTCGGTCACGACCACGTCTGCGCCCGCGACCGCCTCGCGCGCGTCGGGCAGCGTCTCGACCGCGTCGTTCTCGTAGCCGGCCGGCGATGCGGCGACGACCCTGTAGCCGAGCAGGTCGCCGAGCGCGGCGAGCGAGGCGAGGACGTTCGAGCCGTCGCCGACCCAGGCGACCCGGACGCCATCGAGCGTCCCCAGCCGGTCGCGGATCGTGAGCGCGTCGGCGAGCGCCTGGCACGGGTGCTCGAGCGCCGTCAGCGCGTTGACGACGGGGATCGACGCGTGGTCGGCCCACGCCTCGAGCTCCTCGTGCGCGTGCGTGCGCACCGCGAGGACGTCGAGGTAGCGCGACAGCGCCTGCGCCGTGTCGTGCAGCGACTCGCCCCGCGACAGCTGCAGCTCCTCCGGCGACAAGGGGATCGCCACGCCTCCGAGCTGGGCCATGCCCGCCGAGAACGAGACGCGGGTGCGTGTCGAGTGCTTGCTGAAGTAGAGGCCGAGCGTGAACCCGGAGAGCAGCGGCTGCTTCGGCTCCGCGCGCAGCTCGACGGCGCGGTCGAGGATCGCCTCGGCCTCGCTCGGCGAGAGGTCTGCGACGCGTAGCAGGTCGCGGCCGGCGAGCGCCGTCGTGAGCGGCGTCGTCACCGTGACCACCGCTCCCTCGCGGCGGCCGCCGCATCCGCCACGCCGAACCGGCGCGCCCGGGCGGGGGGCGCCTCGTACGTTCCCTCGCGCACGCGGCCCGCGACGAGCTCGTGCGCGTCGCGGAACGGCACGCCTTCCTCCACGAGCGCCTCGGCCAGGTCGGTCGCGCGCAACAGCGGGTCGGAGGCCGCCTCGGCGAGCCGCTCCTCGTCGAACCGGAGGCCGGCGACGAGCGCGGCCAGCGCCGCGAGCGCGCCCGCGACGTCACGCCGTGCGGCGAACACGGGCGGCTTGTCCTCCTGCAGGTCGCGGTCGTAGGCGAGCGGCAGCGACTTGACGGTCGCGAGGAGCCCCGTGAGGCGGCCGATCGCGGTGCCCGCCTTCCCGCGCGCCAGCTCCGCCACGTCGGGGTTCAGCTTCTGCGGCATGATCGACGAGCCGGTCGCCGCCTCCTCGGGGAGGCGCGCGAAGCGGAACTCGCTCGTCGTCCAGAGCACGATCTCCTCGCCGATCCGCGAGAGGTGGACGAAGAGAAGCGCCGCGGCGTAGAGGTAGTCGAGTGCGAAGTCGCGGTCGGAGACGGCGTCGACGGAGTTGCGCATCGCGTTCGGCGGAGGCGGCAGCCGCAGCGTCGACCCCGCGAGCGCGGCGGCGCCGAGTGGCGACGGCTCCGCCTGCGCGCCCGCGAACGCGAAGCGCGCGCGATCGCGCTCGAGCATCTCGCTCCACGCGAGCAGGTGGTGGCCGACCGTCACGGGCTGCGCGCGCTGCAGGTGCGTGTAGCCCGGTATCGGCGTCTCGGCGTGCTCCTCTGCGCGCGCGAGGATCGTCGTCGCGAAGGCGGCCAGCGCACCCTCGGCGTCGCGGCACG
Organism: Gaiellaceae bacterium; assembly: GCA_036403195.1. Lineage (GTDB taxonomy): Bacteria > Actinomycetota > Thermoleophilia > Gaiellales > Gaiellaceae > PALSA-600. Next base: position 8,229 of record DASWRL010000089.1, on the reverse strand, counting down.
CGTCGACGACGTAGAGGCGGAATGCGGCTGCGACCTGATCGTTCCGAGAGCGGCCCGCGTGGATCTTCCGGCCGACGTCGCCGAGCTGCCGCTCGATGGCCGAGTGCACGTCCTCGTCGGCGTCGTCGACCTCCTCGATCCTCGTGAGGCCGTCGGCGACCTCTGCGAGCTCGGCGTCGTCGAGGATGCCGGCCGCGTGCAGCCGCTGCGCGTGGAGCAGCGTGGCCTGCAGGTCGTACGGCAGCAGCTCTGCGTCGTCGGCACGGAGGAAGCTCCACACCTCGGGCGCGAGCTCGCCTCCGACACGTCCCGCCCACAGCGTCACGGCTCGACCCCGAGCCGCGCGAGGAGCGCGCGCGTGTCGGCGACGTCGTTGATCTTCACGTTGAGCTGCCCGATCCGGTCGGCCGCCGTGAACGCGGTCGCGCTCCGCTCCATCGACAGCCGCTCGGCGCCGTAGGAGAAGCCCTCGCCGCGCGTGTCGAGGATGGTGTAGTCGTCCCCGCGGCGGAGCTCGATGTCGACCTCGCCGGTCACCGGGGCCGCCACCCACCTCTGGAGCGCGTCGCGCAGCATCAGCGCCTGCGGGTCGAACCAGCGACCCTCGTAGAGGAGCCGGCCGAGCCGCCTTCCCTCGTCGGCGTACCGCTCGAGCGTCGCCTCGTTGTGCACCGCGCTGAGCAGCCGCTCGTACGCGATGTGCAGCAGCGCCATCCCCGGGCCCTCGTAGATGCCGCGGCTCTTCGCCTCGATCACGCGGTTCTCGATCTGGTCCGACATGCCGAGGCCGTGGCGCCCGCCGACGGCGTTCGCCCAGCGGATGACCTCGACGGCGTCGCCGACGGGCCACCCGTTCTCGAACGCGACCGTCACGACCTCGGGCTCGACGGCCACATCCGGGTCCCAGTGCGCGACGCCCATGATCGGCTCGACGATCTTCATCGACGTCTCGAGCAGCTCGAGGTCCTTCGCCTCGTGCGTCGCGCCGAGCATGTTCGCGTCGGTCGAGTACGCCTTCTCGACGGACTGCTTCACCGGGAGCCCGCGCTCGAGGAGCCACTCGCTCATCTCGGTGCGGCCGCCGAGCTCGGCGACGAACGCGGCGTCGAGCCACGGCTTGTAGATGCGCAGGTTCTCGTTGACGAGCAGGCCGTAGCGGTAGAACCGCTCGATGTCGTTCCCCTTGTACGTCGACCCGTCTCCCCAGATCTCCACGTCGTGCTGCGCCATCGCGCGCACGAGCATCGTCCCGGTGACGGCGCGCCCGAGCGGTGTCGTGTTGAAGTAGCGCCGCCCGGCCGTCTGGATGTGGAACGCACCGCACTGGAGGGCGACGAGGCCCTCGTGCGCGAGTGCCTGCTTGCAGTCGACGAGGACGGCGTCCTCGGCGCCGTAGAGCTTCGCCTTCGCCGGGATCGCCTCGACGTCGGGCTCGTCCGGCTGGCCGAGATCCGCCGTGAACGCGTACGGGACAGCGCCCCGTTCGCGCATCCAGGCGATCGCGCAGCTCGTGTCGAGGCCGCCGGAGAAGGCGATCCCCACGCGCTCCCCCACGGGGAGCGACCCGAGGATGACGCCGGCCCGCTCGACGGAGACGCTCACAGCCGGCTCCGGAGCTCGGCGTCGAGCTCCGCCGGCGTCGTTCCGTCCGCGCACGCGACGAAGACGGTGTTGTCGCCGGCGATCGTCCCGGCGACCTCGTGCAGCGCCGCCGCGTCGATCGCGTCGGCGAGCGCGGCGGCGAAGCCGCGCGGGGTCTGGATAACGAGCAGGGACCCGGACGGCGTCGTCTTGCCCATGAAACGGCGGAGCGCGGAGGCGAGCTCGTCCAGCCTGCGCAGGTCGGCCGCGCCCGGGAGGGCGTACACGAGCCTGCCTTCCGCGTTCCGCACCTTGACGAGACCGAGCTGCGTGATGTCGCGTGACACCGTGGCCTGCACGGTGTCGATGCCGCTCCGGCGGAGCGCATCCGCGACCTCGGCCTGCGTCGACAGCTTCTCTTCCTGCACGAGGCGGAGGATCTCGCCCTGCCGCTCGAACTTCGTCGTCATCGCAGCGCTTCCTCGAGGAGGTTCACGCCGAGCGCCGCCTCGTCGAGCGACAGCGTGAGCGGCGGAGTGAGGCGGAGCGTTCGCTCGCCCGCGCTCCCGACGACGAGCCCGTGCGCCAGGGCGGCCTCGACGACCGGCGCAGCAGGGCGATCGAGCTCGACGGCGAGCAGGAGGCCGAGCCCGCGGACCTCGCCGAGCGCCGCGAGGCGGCCGCGCAGGAACGCCGAGACCTCGCGCACGTGCGCAAGCAGCGCGTCGTCGATCGTGGCGAGGACGGCGCAGGCCGCCGCGCACGCGACGGGATTGCCGCCGAAGGTCGACGCGTGGTCGCCGGGCTCGAACCCCGTCGGCGCGTCCTCGGAGACGAGCAGCGCGCCGATCGGGAGCCCGTTCGCGAGGCCCTTCGCGAGCGTCACCGCGTCCGGCTTCACGCCGAGCTCCTGCCATGCGAAGAACGAGCCGGAGCGTCCGACGCCGGTCTGCACCTCGTCGAGGACGAGCAGCGCGCCGTGGTCGTCGGCGAGCGCGCGCGCCGCGGCGAGGGTCTCGACGGGGAGCGGGTGGACGCCGCCCTCACCCTGGACGGGCTCGAGCAGGATCGCCGCGGTCTGCGGGCCGACGTGCTCGAGGCCGAACCGCGCACCGGGGAGGAGCGGCTCGAACGCAGCCCGCTTCCCGGGCTGCCCCGTGACCGACAGCGCGCCGAGGGTCCGCCCGTGGAACGACCCGTCGAGCGCGACGATCTCGCGCCTGCCGGTCGCCTTGCGCGCCCACTTGATCGCGGCCTCGATCGACTCGGCTCCGGAGTTGCAGAAGAACGCGCGCGCGCCGCCGAACCGGTCGGAGAGCTTCGCGGCGAGCTCCTGCATCGGCGTCGTCCAGTAGAGGTTCGACACGTGCCAGAGCCGGTCGAGCTGCGCGTGCGCCGCAGCCGCGGGCGCCGGATGGCGGTGGCCGAGGCCGACGACGGCGATCCCGGCGAAGAGGTCGAGGTACCGGTTGCCCGCGTCGTCGACGAGCCAGCAGCCGTCGCCGTCGACGAACGTGACGTCGAGGCGCGCGTAGGTCGGCAGGAGCGGCGCGTGCGCGACGGAGGTCACGCGACCACCGCCGTCGCGCCGATGTGCGCCGTGATCCCGCTCGCGGCGGCGATCGCGGCGGCGCGCAGCTTCGGGACGATGCCGCCGTCGAACTCGCCGGCGTCGAGCATCCGGTTCGCGTCGCCGGCGCGGATCGAGCCGACGAGCTCGTCGTCGACGAGGAGGCCGGGGACGTCGGTCAGGAACACGAGCCGGCGAGCGCCGAGGCCGAGCGCGAGCGCGGCCGACGCGTCGTCCGCGTTGACGTTGAGGGGGCCGACGGCGAGCGGCGCCACGACGGGGATCCGCCCGGCGGCGAGCGCCTCGAGGATCGCGGCGGGTCGGCAGGGAAGCGGGTCGCCGACCCACCCGAGCGGCGGCACCGGCACGGCGTACAGCCCGGCGCTGTCGCCGATCACGGAGACGGCGAGGTCGCCGAGCGCCGAGCAGAGCCCCGTGTTCACCTCGACGAGCGACTCGCGCACGACGTCGAGCGCGGCCCGCGTCGTGCGCCGCCGTCCGTTGACGAACTGCACGGGGATGCCGCGCCGCTTCATCTCGTCGGTGATCTGGGGGCCCGCGCCGTGGACGACGACGACCTCGTGTCCCTCCTCGCGGAGACCGAGGATGCGGCTTGCCGATTCCGACGCGACGGCGCCCCCGACCTTGACGACGAGCCTTGTCATGACCGGTACTCCGCGTTGATCCGCACGTAGTCGTACGAGAGGTCGCTGGTCAGGTACCCGGCGGCGCCGCTGCCGAGCGCGAGGTCGAGCTCGATCGTGCACACGCCGCCGTCGACCGGCGGCTCGACGTTCTGCGGCGCGCCGGCGACGAGCACGGCCGTCCCGTTGTACGAGAGCGAGACGCGTGCCGGGTCGAGCTGCGCGTAGCCACCGTCGAACGGCGCTGAGCCCGCGGCGGCGAGGACGCGGCCCCAGTTCGCGTCGCGGCCGAAGAGCGCGGTCTTCACGAGCGGCGACGTGGCGATGCGCTGCGCGATCGCCCGCGCCTCGCCCGCGCTCGCGGCGCCGGTCACCGCGATCTCGGCGAGCATCGTCGCGCCTTCACCGTCGGCGACGATCTGCTGCGCGAGGTCGGCGCAGACAGTCCGGACGGCGCCCGCGAACGCCTCGTCGGTCGCCGGCGTGCGCACGACGTCCGCGGCGCCCGAGGAGAGCAGCACGACCGCGTCGTTCGTCGAGCACTCGCCGTCGACGGAGATCGAGTTGAACGACGCGTCGACGGCCGGCCGCAGGAATGCCGTCGCCTCGCCCGGGTCGAGCGGGTAGTCGGTCGTGACCACCGCGAGCATCGTCGCGAGGTTGGGGTGGATCATCCCGGAGCCCTTCGCCATCCCGCCGACGGTGAAGCCCTCCGCGGCGGCGACCGCCTGCTTCGCCCGCGTGTCGGTCGTGAGGATCGCCTCGGCGGCACCGGCGCCGCCTGCGGGTGAGAGCGCCGCGGCAGCCGCCTCGACGCCGCCGAGCAGCAGGTCGAGCGGCAGCGGTGCGCCGATCACCCCCGTCGAGAGGACGACGACCTCCTCGGGCTCGATGTCCAGCAGGCGCGCGACGTGCGCCGCGGTCGCCTGCGCATCCGCGATGCCCTGCTGGCCGGTCGCCGCGTTCGCCACGCCCGAGTTGACGACGACCGCCTGCGGCTGCGCGACCTCCAGGTGCGCCTTCGACACGACGACGGGGGCCGCCTGCACGCGGTTCCTCGTCCACATCGCGGCCCCGGTCGACCGCGGGAGCGAGCGGAGCAGCGCGACGTCCTTGTGGTCGCGCCGGATGCCGGCGTGGACGCCGGCGGCGGCGAAGCCCTTCGGAGCGGTGACGCTCATACGAGGACCCCGTGGAGCCGGAGGCCCGACGTCTCGTCGAGGCCGAGAGCGAGGTTCGCGTTCTGCACGGCCTGGCCCGCCGCTCCCTTGCCGAGGTTGTCGAGCGCGCAGATGACGATGGTCGTCCCGGTGGCGCGGTCGGCGAAGACGCCGAGCTCTGCGGCGTCGGTGCCCTGGACGCGCGCGAGCTCCGGCGTCGTTCCCTCGGGCAGGACGCGCACGACGGGCGACGACGCGTACGCCTCCTCGAGCAGGTCGCGTACGTCGGCGTCCGTGCGGACGTAGCAGGTGGCGAGGAGGCCGCGGCGGACCGGCAGGAGGTGCGGCACGAAGCACACCGGCACGCCGAGCTGCTGGGCGATCTCCGGCGCGTGCCGGTGGGCGCCGACGGCGTACGGCGACAGGTTCTCGAGGACGAAGCCCGCGTGCGACGACGGCTTGAGCGACTTGCCCGCGCCGGAGACACCCGACTTCGCGTCGACGACCGCCGACTCGATGCTCCCCGCGAGCGGCCCGAGCGCGAGCAGCGCGGCCGTGGCGTAGCAGCCCGGGTTCGCGACGAGCGGCCCCTGCGCGGGGAAGAGCTCCGGCAGGCCGTAGCTCCAGGCGCCGGGCGCGGAGCCGTACCAGGCGCGGGCGAGCTCCTCGTCGACGAGCCGGTGGACGCCGGAGAGGTCGACGACGACGGCGTCTTCGGGCGGCGCGAAGGCGGCCGCCGCCTCGTTCTCGAGGCAGAGGAAGAGGACGTCGGCGCCCGCGAGCGCCGCATCCGCGTTCGTCGTGAACGCCGGCAGCGCACCGTCGAGGCGCGGGTCGAGCGCCGCGGGGGCCTGTCCGGCGAGCGAGTCCGACCCGAGCGCGACGACGTCGAGCCCGGGGTGGGCGAGCAGGCGGTCGAGCGTCTCCTGGCCGGTGTAGCCGGCGCAGCCGAGGATCGCGGCGGTGGGCACGCGCGTACTATACAGTCAGGCGAGATTTATGCGTTCCACCCGAAAGGGTGATCCTCGTTCTCCGCCGCGGGCGGGCCCGCGTCCGGGAGCCGCTCGAGCCGGTCGACCGCGGCGAGCTCGGGGAAGACGCGGGCCCAGACGAGCGCGAGCACGACGGTCACGGCGCCGCCCGCGACGACGGCCGGGGCCGCGCCGACGAGGGCGGCCGCGGCTCCCGACTCGAACGCGCCGAGCTCGTTCGACGCACCGATGAAGACGCCCTCGACGGCGTTGACGCGGCCGAGCAGCCGGTTCGGCGTCGCGAGCGCGACGGTCGTCGAGCGGATGTTCATCGAGATCATGTCGACGAACCCGCTGACCGCGAGCGCGAGCGCCGAGAGCCAGAACCAGCGCGAGAGGCCGAACACGACCATGCTCGCGCCGAACACGCCGACGACGACGAGGAGCGTCCGCCCCGCGCGGCCGCCGAGCGGCTTCCGTGCCAGCCGTACGCCCGCGAGGAGCGCACCGATCGCGACCATGCTCCGGAGCACACCCAGCCCGAACGGCCCCGTGTGCAGGATCGACTTCGCGAACAGGGGGAGCAGCGCGACCGCGCCTCCGAAGAGGACGGCGAAGAGGTCGAGCGTGATCGCGCCGAGGATGACGGGGGTCGCGCGGATGAAGCGGATCCCCGCGAACAGCGTCTGCAGCCCGGGCGTCTCGCCCGGCGGGTGCGCGATCCGCTCCGGCCGCGTGACGGGGACCAGGATCAGCGACGACAGGACGAGCAGGACGACGCCGCAGGCGTAGACGGCCTCCGGCGAGAGCGCGAAGAGGAGGCCGCCGAGCGCCGGGCCGCCGATCGTCGCGATCTGCCCCGCGATCGACCGGAGCGCCAGCGCCCCCGTCAGGAGCTCGACCGGCACGAGCTCCGGCGTCAACGACCGGCCGGCCGGGTTCCCGAGCGCGGCGAACGTCCCGGTCACCGCCGCGAGCGCGAGGAACGGCCACAGCTGGTGCGCGCCGTGGATCGTGACGACGAGCAGGAGCGCCAGGACGGCCGCGTCGAGGAGCCCCCAGACGAGGACGACGGTGACGCGCGGGAGGCGGTCGGCCAGCTGCCCCGCAGGGAGCGCGAGCAGCGGCACCGGCAAGAACTCGGCGAGGCCGATGAGGCCGAGGTCGAACGCGCTGTGCCTGATCGAGTAGACCTGCCAGCCGATCGCGACCTGCGCCATCTGCAGCGCGACGCCCGAGCAGATCATCGACGTCCACAGCAACCGGAAGTCGCGCTCGAGGAGCGCCGGGGGCAGGGCGATCACGATCCGGACTCTGCCTTCTGAGGCAATTCTTGGTCCCGGCTCAGCGGCGGCACAGGCCCGGCGGGAATCCTGGAGGTCGAGAACACACGAACGCGAAAGGACGCTTCAATGGTCAGGAACAGGATCGCGGCGGGGGTCGCGGCGGCAGCCCTCGTCGGCGGAGGTGCCGGAGCAGCGATCACGGTGGCCGCACACGGCTCCTCGAAGGACGCGGCGACGACGACCGTCGTCGTGCAGGGCTCGAACGTCGCGAACGGCGACCTCACGGTCGGCCAGATCGCGAAGACGGCGACGCCGGGCGTGGTCGAGGTCGACGCCACGTCGTCGTCGGGCTCGGCGTCCCCGTTCCCCGGTGGCGGCTCGTCGTCGGCCGAGGGCACGGGCTTCGTCTACGACACGAACGGCGACATCGTCACGAACGAGCACGTCGTCGACGGGGCGAGCTCCGTCAGGGTCAAGCTCTCGGACGGCTCCACCTACAAGGCCACGGTCGTCGGCTCGGACACGTCGACGGACGTCGCGGTGCTGCACGTCGACGCGCCCGCGTCGAAGCTGCACCCGCTCGCGATCGCCGACTCGTCGCAGGTCGCCGTCGGCGACGGCGTCGTCGCGATCGGGAACCCGTTCGGCCTCGACGGCACCGTCACGAGCGGCATCGTCAGCGCCGTCGGGCGCGAGATCTCGGCGCCCGACAACGCGCCGATCGACGGCGCGATCCAGACCGACGCCGCGATCAACCACGGCAACTCGGGCGGGCCGCTGCTCAACCTGCGCGGTCAGGTGATCGGCGTCACGTCGCAGATCCAGAGCGAGGGCGGAGGCAACGACGGCGTCGGCTTCGCAATCCCGTCGAACCTCGTCAAGTCGATCGCCTCTCAGCTGATCGCCGGCGGGAAGGTGGAGCACGCGCTGCTCGGCGTGACGCCGACGCAGGCCAGCGGCGGCGTTCGCATCACGTCCGTCGAGACCGGCAGCGGTGCCGCGAAGGCCGGCCTGAAG
>DASWRL010000088.1:0-46513 GCA_036403195.1 Gaiellaceae bacterium | reverse complement strand
TCGAGACGGCTCGCGCTCGGGCCGGTGGCGCGGCTCGCGTGGGCGAGGGAGCGGCGCGTCGTCCAGGCAGTCCGGCTCGCGGCCGCCGACGGGAGGGTCTTCCTCGTCGCGAACATGCACTGCACGAGCTACCCCGACCGGCGGCTCGCGCAGGCGGAGCTCCTGCGCGCCGCGTGGTTCGCGACCTCGACGGCAGAGGCCGGGGACGTCGTCGTGCTCGCCGGCGACTTCAACCTCGGTGCGGCGACGCCGGCGCTGCGGGAGCTGACGTCGGAGGAGTGGGGGTTCTCGGCGGCCGGGCCGGGCATCGACCACGTGCTCGTGCGCGGCGCGCAGTCGTCGCCCGTGCGAGCGTGGGCGCCGGCGCGCCGGTGCCTCGACGACATCCTCCTCTCCGACCACGCGCCGGTCGAGGTGGAGGTCGCGTGACCTGGCCCGAGGCGCGCGCTCGGTTTCCCGTGCTCGAGCGTTACGCCTACCTGAACGCGGGCACGTTCGGCCCGCTCTCGCGTGCGACGCTCGACGCGATGGCGGCGCTGCGCGTGCGCGAGGGGGCACAGGGCCGGTCGGGGCGCGCGTACTTCGACGAGATGCTCGAGCGCCGCGAGCGCGTGCGCGCGCTCCTCGCCGAGCAGATCGCCGTGCCGCCCGACCACGTCGCCCTCACCGACTCGACGACGCAGGGCGTACAGGTTGTCGTCGTCGGGCTCGGGCTCGGGCCGGGCGACGAGGTCGTTACGACGGACGCCGAGCACTTCGGCCTGACGGGGCCGCTCGCCGCGTCCGGCGCGACGCTGCGTGTCGCGAAGGTGCGGGACGCGGCCGCGGGCGACGTGCTCGAGCTGATCCTCGCCCACGTGACGCCGCGCACGACGCTCGTCGCGACGTCGGCCGTCTCGTGGATCGACGGGAAGGTCTTCCCGTGGCACGAGCTCCGCGACCTCACGCAGGTCCCGATCCTCGTCGACGGCGCGCAGTCCGCGGGTGCGGTCGCAGTCGAGGCCACCGGAGCCGACTACTACACCGTCAGCGCGCAGAAGTGGCTGTGCGGGCCCGACGCGACCGGAGCGCTGTACGTGGCGGACCCGGAGACGCTCGCGCCGCGACTCGTCTCGTACCCGTCCGCCGAGAGCTACGACATCGCCGCGGGCACGTGGCAGCCGAAGCCGGGCGCGCGCCGCTTCGACACGATCTTCACGCCGGCCACGTCGCTCGCGGGGCTCGAGGCCGCGCTCTCCGACCTGCCGCCCGGGCGGTTCGAGCGGGCGCTCGAGCTCGCGGGGCGCTGCCGCGGCGCGCTCCTCGCCCAGGGGCACGAGGTCGTCACGGAGGCGGGGCAGGCGACGCTCGTCTCCTTCCGCGTGTCCGGCGACACCGCCGCCGCCGTCGCCGCGCTCCAGGCGCGCGGCGTCGTCGTTCGCGAGCTTCCCGGAACGGGGCTCGTGCGAGCGTCTGTCGGGTGGTGGAACGACGGCAGCGACCTCGAGCGCCTCGTCGAGGGTCTCGCCGCCGTCGCCTAGCTTTCCCGGTCGAGAACGTCGTCCTCGCGGGCGACGGCGGATCCTCCGTGCCGACGATTCGGGCCGCGACGGCGGGTCGTACCGTCAGCCGGATGAGTGGAACTGCTTCGGCGACGCGGGAGCGACGCGCGCCGCCCGGCGTCGCGCTCGCCATCGGTGCCCTGGCCTTCGCGCTGCCGCTCGTCGGCTTCGTGTCGCTGCTCCTGCGCTCCCAGCTCGACCCGCACCTCGAGAACTACCGGGTGCACTTCCTCGTCTTCGGCCTTGCCGGAGGGGTCGCGTTCGCCCTCGGCTTCGCGGCGGGCGAGGCGGCCGAGCGGCGCGCCGACGCGCGTGTCCTCCTGCTCTCCCTCGCGTTCATGGCGACCGGCGGCTTCATGCTGCTCCACTCGCTCGGCACGCACCACGTCCTCTTCACGCACCAGCACGCGGGGTTCCAGGTCGCGATCTCCGTCGGGCTCGTCGTCAGCAGCGTCTTCGCCGCAGGCTCCGCGTTCATCGACCTGCGCCCGGGGCTCGCACCGTGGCTGATCCGCAACCGCGGCTACCTGCGCGCGGGCGTCCTCCTCGCGATGGCGGGGTGGTTCGGCTGGACGGTCGCCGACCTCCCGCCGCTCGGCGGCCCCGACGTCGAGGCGGCGCGCGGAAGCCTCGTCGCCGTGCTCGCGTTCGTCGGCTCGACCGCGTACGCCGTCAGCGCCGCGCGGTTCTGGCGGCTGTTCCGGGCGCAGCGCAAGCTCCTTCTCGCCGCCGTGACCGCGTGCTTCGTGCTGCTCGCCGAGGCGATGGTCGGCGTCGCCCTCACCGGCGAGCGCGCGTGGCACGCGAGCTGGTGGGAGTGGCACTGCCTCATCGTGCTCGCGTACCTCGTCGTCGCGTTCGCCGCGCAGCGTGAGTGGCGCGACGAGCGGTTCCGCGACCTCTACCTCCCGACGACGCGCGAGCGGCGGCAGGAGGTGAGCGTCCTGTTCGCCGACCTCGTGGGTTTCACTGCGTTCGCGGAGCGCGTGTCGCCGGGCGAGGCGGCGGCAGTCCTCGACTCGTACTGGAGCATCGCCGCGCCGCTGCTCGCGCGCGACCACGGCGGCGAGATCGAGAAGTTCATGGGCGACGGGTTCGTCGCCACGTTCAACAGCCGCGGCGACCAGCCCGACCACGCGCTGCGTGCCGCCCGCGCCGCGCTCGACCTCCGGCGCCGTCTCGAGCGCGTCGCCGCCGCGCATCCGGCGTGGCCGCGCATCCGCATCGGCGTGAACAGCGGCGACGCGGTGCTGCACGAGGTCGGCGGCGCCGGCCACGTCGCGTATCCGCTCGTCGGGGACACGGTGAACACCGGAGCGCGCCTCGAGTCGCTCGCGCCTCCGGGCGGCGTCCTGATCGGCGCGACGACGTTCGAGCGCCTGCCCGGCGGGACGGTCGTCGAGGAGCAGCTGGGGCTCCGCATGAAGGGCAAGGCGGGCGCGGTCGACGCCTACCTGCTCCTCGCACTGCCCTAGCGCGTCAGGCGGCTTCGGAGCGGAGGCCGAGCTCGCCCGCGATCGGCTGCAGCGCGGCGATCACGTTCGCGATGTGCTCGTCCAGGTCGAGCTCGAGCAGCGCGGCGCCCTCGTAGACGTCGTCGCGCGAGACGCCCGCGGCGAACGACGGCTGCTTCAGCTTCTTGCGCACGGACTTCGGCTCGAGGCCCTCGAGGCCCGTCGGCCGCACGAGGCCGCACGCGTGCACGAACCCGGAGAGCTCGTCGCAGGCGAAGAGCGACTTCTTGAGCGGCGTGTCGCGGGGCAGCTCGAGATGGTTCGCGTGCGACAGCACCGCGTCGACCACCACCTCCGGATAGCTCTCCTCGCGGAGGATCGGCGCGCCGTCCTGCGGATGCTTGTCGAGCGTTGGGTGGATCTCGTAGTCGAAGTCGTGCAGGAGGGCCGCGACGCGCCAGAGCTCCTCGTCCTCCCCGAGCCGCACGGCGTACGACGCGGTCGACGCCTCAACGGCGAGCGCGTGCCGGAGCAGCGCCTCGCTCTTCGTGTACCGCGTGAGCGTCTCCCACGCCTTCGCCCGAGTCGGCTCCATCGGGGGGCTAGCATAGTCCGCTCCGTGTCCTCGACAATCGTCAGGCCCATGGCCGAGTCGTTCGTGATCGAGGGCGGTCGCCCCCTCTCCGGGACCCTCCGCGCGTCGGGGAACAAGAACGGCGCGCTGCCGATCCTCGCTGCCTGCCTGCTGACGGAGGCGCCGGTCGAGCTCGAGAACGTGCCGCGGATCCGCGACGTCGAGACGATGATGGCGCTGCTCAGGAGCCTCGGCGCCGACGCCGACTGGACGGGCGACAACCTCGTGCGGGTGCACGCGCACGACGTCGCCGCGGAGGTCGACCCGGGGCTCGCGAGCCGGATCCGCGCCTCGTTCCTGCTCGCCGGGCCGCTGCTCGCGCGCCACGGGCGTGCGAGCGTCCCGCCGCCCGGCGGCGACGTGATCGGGCGCCGCCGCCTCGACCCCCACATCCACGCGTTCGCGGAGCTCGGCGCATCGGTGGAGATCGGCGAGCGCTACGAGCTCACGGGTGCGCTCCGCGGCGCGCACATCCACCTCGACGAGCCGTCGGTGATGGGAACGGAGAACGCGCTGATGGCGGCCGCGCTCGCGCCCGGGAAGACCGTGATCTCGAACGCGGCGTCCGAGCCGCACGTGCAGGACCTGTGCCGCTTCCTCGTCTCGCTGGGCGCTCGCATCGCGGGCATCGGCTCGAACGTGCTGCACGTGGACGGCGTCGACCAGCTCGGCGGCGGCTCGCACAGGATCTCGCCGGAGCACATCGAGGTCGGGAGCTTCATCGGCATGGCCGCCGTCACCGGCGGCGACGTGACGATCGAAGGGATCGCCGCCGACGACCTGTGGCCGATCCTGCCGGTTCTCCGCAGGCTGGGGATCGAGGTCGAGCTCGGCGACGACTCGGTCCGCGTGCCGCCGGGGCAGGAGCTCGTCGTGCAGGACGACCTCGGCGGCGCGATCCCGAAGGTCGAGGACGGGCCGTGGCCGCAGTTCCCGGCCGACCTGACGTCGATCGCCGTCGTCGTCGCGACGCAGTCGCGCGGCACGGTGCTCGTGTTCGAGAAGATGTTCGAGAGCCGCCTCTTCTTCGTCGACAAGCTCGTGTCGATGGGCGCGCGCATCATCCTGTGCGACCCCCACCGCGTCGTGATCACGGGGCCTGCGCCGCTCTACGGGCAGCGGATGTCCAGCCCCGACATCCGCGCCGGGATGGCGATGGTGATCGCCGCCCTTTGCGCCGAGGGGCGATCGACGATCGGCGACGCGTACCAGATCGACAAGGGGTACGAGCGGATCGACGAGCGGCTGCGGTCGCTCGGCGCCGAGATCGAGCGCGTCGAGGGCTGAGCCGGTGTCGACGACTCCGAGCGGCGCCCGTGTCGCGCTCGCTGCCGAGGGCAGCGCCAACGTCGCGACCGGGCTCCCGGTGCTCGACCACCTCGTGGGCGAGCTCGCGCGGTCCGGGCGCTTCCGGATCGCGCTCGAGGTCGCGCCCGACCGGACGGACGACGCCGTCGCCGCCGCGGGCGCCGCACTCGGCGCCGCGCTCCGCGACCGCCTCCGCGCCGGCGCGGGGTGGGCGATCGCGCCTGCGGCCGAGGCGCTCGCGTCCGCCGCCCTCGACGCGGACCCCGAGCCGCGGCTCGTCACGAACGCCGACTTCTCCGACATCCGGGTCGGCGGCGTCGCGACCGACGTCGCCTCGCAGTTCCTGTCGGAGCTCGCGCACGGCGCGAGCATCAACCTGCACGTGCGCGTGCTCGAGGGGAACGACCCGCAGCACGTGCTCGCGGCGATCTTCAAGGCGGTCGGCGCCGCGCTCGGACAGGCGTGCCGGCCCGCACCAACCTCGAACGAGGAGGAGTCGTGACGAAGGACGTGGTCCGCACCGAGGCGGCGCCGGCGCCGTTCCAGGGCGCGCCGTACTCGCAGGCGATCAAGGCGAACGGGTTTGTCTTCGTCTCCGGCCAGCTGTCGCTGCGGCCGGGCGAGAAGGACCTGTCGGCGGGCGACATCGGCGCACAGACCGAGCAGGTGATCGCGAACCTCCGCGCCATCCTCGAGGAGGCGGGTACGTCGCTCGAGAACCTCGTCAAGACGACGGTCTTCCTGCAGGACCTCGGCGACTTCCCTGGGATGAACGAGGTCTACGCGAGGCACGTCGGCGACCGGCCGCCCGCGCGGTCGACGGTGGAGGTCGCGAAGCTCCCGTCGGGCGCGCTCGTGGAGATCGAGGCGATCGCGACCGTTTGAAGGCGGTCGAGGACTACGTCCGGTCGCTCGGGCTGGACGCATACGTCGTCGGGGGCGCGGTCCGCGACGCGCTGCTCGGTCGCGAGTCGAAGGACGCCGACTTCCTCGTCCCGGCGGTCGACATCGCGGGGTTGCGGTCGGCGCTCGCGCCGCACGGCCGCACGGAGGAGCTCGTCGTCGCGGGGCGCCCCGTCGGCGTCCGGTTCCACCCACGCGAACCGTCGATCCGCCGGCTCGTCCGGGCCGGGATCGAGCTCGCGCCGCCGCGCCGAGAGGTCTCGACCGGCCCCGGACGTCACGACTTCGAGATCGCGGTCGATCCGGACGCGACGGTAGAGGAGGACCTCGGGCGCCGCGACTTCACGATCAACGCGATGGCACGACGGCTCGCCGACGGCACCCTCGTCGACCCCTACGGCGGCCGCGACGACGTCGAGGGCCGCGTCGTGCGCACCGTCTCGCCGCGCAGCTTCGCCGAGGACCCGCTCCGGATCGTGCGCGGGCTGCGATTCGTCTCGCAGCTCGACTTCGACCCGGCGCCGGAGACGCTCGCGCAGATGCGCGACGAGGCGCGAGGCGTCCGGCTCGTCTCCGGTGAGCGCGTCGGCGGCGGCCTGCAGGCGGACGGGATGGGCGAGCTCTCGAAGCTCCTCCTCGGGGCGCACCCGGCGAAGGCCCTGCGGATCGCCCGCGACACCGGGGTGCTCACGGAGCTCCTGCCGGAGTTCCGTGAGGCGGTCGGCTTCGACCAGGAGAGCCGCTACCACTCGCTGAGCGTCGACGAGCACACGTTCGAGGCGGTGCAGGCGGCCGCCGACGCGGGCGCGTCGCTCGCCGTGCGCCTCGCCGCGCTGTTCCACGATCTCGGGAAGCCGCACGTGGCGTGGCGCGGCACCGACGGCCGGCTGCACTACTACGCGAAGACGGGGTACGCCACGAAGAGCCACGAGCAGGTGAGCGCCGAGCTGGCGGAGCGGGCCCTCACACGGCTGCGCTACCCGACGGACCTGCGGCGGCGCGTCGTGCGCATCGTCCGGTCGCACATGCTCGACACGTCCCGGGCCGAGCCGCTCCGGGCGCGGCGGCTGCTCGCACGCTACGGCGATGCGCTGCTCGCTGACCTGCTTGCGCACAAGGAGGCGGACCTGCTCGGCAAGGGACGCCCCGTCGCCGACGACCTCGAGCGCCTGCGACGGCTGCGGCGCGTCATCGGCAAGCAGCGGTCGAGCCCCCACCGGGTCCGCGACCTCGCGGTCGACGGCGCGGACCTGATGTCGATCGGCTTCGAGCCTGGGCCCGCGCTCGGACGCGCTCTCGCACGACTCCTCGACGACGTCGTGCGCGACCCGACCCTCAACACGAAGGCTGCGCTCCTCGAGCGCGCGCGGGAGCTGCTGCCGTGATCGAGTGGGAGCAGCCGGGATACGTCGTCGCGTTCACCTCCCGCGTCGGCGGCGTGAGCGACGGCGTGTACACGTCCCTCAACCTGTCCGCCGGGACCGGCGACGACCGGTTGCACGTCGAGGAGAACCGCCGCCGGGCATGCGCGGCCCTCGACCTCGACAGCGCCCGGCTCTCGTTCAACCGGCAGGTTCACTCGGCCGTCGTGAACCGTGCGGGTGGGCGGGGCACGCCGGGCGACGGGCTCTGGACGGACGAGCCCGGCCGGCCGATCCTCGCCTTCGCGGCCGACTGCCTGCCGATCGCGATCGCGCGAACGGACGGCGAGCGGCGGCTCGCAGTCGTCCACGCCGGGTGGCGCGGCCTCGGGCAAGGGGTGGTCGAGGCGGCGGTCGCCGCGGTCGGAGGCGCGACGGCAGCGGCCGTCGGGCCCGCAATCGGGCCGTGCTGCTACGAGGTGGGGGATGAGGTCGTGTCGAGCTTCGACGAGGATCTGACGGTGGACCGTCACCTGGACCTCTGGCGCGCGGCCGAGCGCGCGCTGCTCCGTGCCGGCGTCTCGACCGTCGAGCGCACCGACCTCTGCACGCGGTGCCATCCGGAGCTCTTCTTCTCGCACCGGCGCAGCGGCCGCGCGCGCGGCGTCCAGGGAGTCCTCGGTGCTGTCGCCTGAGCGCGTCCGTGAACGTCTCGCCCTCGTGCGTGCGGAGGTCGGCCCCGACGTGACGATCGTCGCGGCGACGAAGTACGTCCCTCTCGCCGACATGGCGGCACTCGTCGAGGCCGGCGTGACGGTCGTCGGCGAGAACCGCGCGCAGGACCTCGAGGCGAAGCACGCCGAGTACGGCGACGCCTTCCGCTGGCATTTCATCGGCCACCTGCAGTCGAACAAGGTCAAGGTCGTGAACCGCGTCTGCGAGCTCGTCCACTCGCTCGACTCCGACTCGGCCGCACGGCGGCTCGAGGTGCCGGCGCTCGTCCAGGTGAACCTCGCGGGCGAGGAGTCGAAGTCGGGCGTCGCCCCGGATGTCATCGACGAGTACCTCCGGTACGACGTTCGCGGCCTCTCGGCGATGCCGCCGGCAGCAGCGACACCGGAGGCGTCGCGGCCGTGGTTCGCGCGGCTCCGCGCGCTGGCCGAGGCGCACGGCCTGCGCGAGCTCTCGATGGGCACGACGCAGGACTACCGGATCGCGGCGGAGGAGGGCGCGACGTACGTGCGCGTCGGCTCGGTCCTGTTCCAGGAGAGGCTCTAGACTCCCCACGTGGCGCTCGGGGACCTCTGGTCGCGCACGCTCGTGTACTTCGGGATCGCCGAGGAGGACGACGACTGGGACGACTCCGACGGCTACGCGGCGGAGGAGAGCCTCGAGCAGACCTACCGCGAGCGGCCGAACGTCCGGCGGCTGACGCCGCGCCGCCGCCACGGGCTCGACGACTGGACGGACACCGAGTCCGACCAGGGCGTCGCACGCAGCGCCGTCGCCAGGCCGTCGCGGGTCCGCGAGATGCGGCCGCAGATCGAGGCCGTCCCGAACCCGTCGAACGTGCGCGTCCACCTCGTGCTGCCGCGGAGCTTCAACGACGCGCAGCAGATCGCAGACAAGTTCAAGCAGGGGATGCCCGTGATCCTCAACCTGCAGGGAGCGGACGCGGAGCTCTCCAAGCGGTTGATCGACTTCACGAGCGGCCTGACGTACGCGCTGAACGGCGGCATGCAGCGCGTCGCCGACAAGGTGTTCCTCCTCACGCCGCGAAACGTCGAGGTGTCCGCCGAGCAGCGTGCGGCGCTGCTCGAGCGCGGCGGGTTCTTCAACCAGGCGTAGGAAACAGCCGGGGCGCCCCGAAGGAGAGGCGGCGAATGGTCGTGCTCGACACAGTCACGGCGGTCGAGCATTTTCTCGACGTCTTCGTCGGCGTCTACGTGCTCGCGATCTTCCTGTACGTGTTGACGTCGTGGATCCAGCTGCCGTACTCGCTCAGGCCGGTGGGGCGGTTCCTCTACGACGTGTGCGAGCCGTACCTCCGACTGTGGCGCCGGATCCTGCCGACGGCCGGGCCGATCGACCTGTCGCCGATGGTCGCGGTGATCGCGCTGCTGCTCGTCGAGCGCGTCGTCGTCTCCGTGCTCGATCGGCTGCACTGAGAGGAAGGAGTGGAGATGCGCTACACGCCCGTGGAGCTCAGGCACGTGAAGATGCGCCGCTCGCTGTTCGGCGGCTACAAGCGCGACGAGGCTGACCAGATCCTGGTGGACGTCGCCGACAGCTTCGAGGACGTCTGGCGCGAGCGGGGCGAGCTCACCGACAGGCTGGAGGAGACCGAGAAGCGCCTCGACGAGCTGAAGCAGCGGGAGACGCTCCTCGCGTCGACGCTCGTCGCCGCCGAGAAGACGGCCGCCGACGCGATCGAGGCGGCCAAGCGCGAGGCGGAGGTGATCGTCGCGGAGGCGCACCACGAGTCGCGCTCGATCACGCGTGCGGCGCAGACCGAGCGTGAGCGGCTGTTCGCGGAGGCCCGCCGCGTCGAGACGCTGCTGCGCTCCGCGCTCGGGATCGTCGAGGAGGCGCGGCACGAGGACGACGGCGACGCGTCCGGGCCGGGGTGGCCGAACCGCGAGAACACGCGCGAGTTCGACGCCGTGTCGACGGAGTCGGCGGCGGAGCCGGAGGAGCAGGCCGGCACGCCCACGGAGAACGACGGCGACGTGCCCTGGTCGTCGGGCCGCGACTTCGCCTGGGGGTAGGAGAGCGCGAGTACCCTTCCCGCGTGGGAACGCGCGTTCAGCTGCGGGTGTCGCCGGGGTCGTCCAGGAGCGCCGTCGTCGGCCGGCACGGCGACGGCTGGAAGGTTCGTGTCGCCGCCGCGCCCGAGCGCGGGGCGGCGAACGAGGAGCTCCGGCGCCTGCTGGCGCACACCCTCGCGGTCCCTCTTCGCGACGTCGACATCGTTTCCGGCCACGCGACGCGGGACAAGATCGTTGCGCTGGCCGGCCTGGAACCCGACGAGACCGACCGCCGACTCGCCGCCGCGAGCGGCGCGGGAAAGGAACCTCTGTGACCGACATCGACACCGCCCGGTACCGCGACCGCCTGCAGGAGGAGCGTGCGCGCCTGGCGGGCGCGGCCGACTTCCTCGATCGCGAGAACCCCGGGAGCCTGACGGACGAGCTCGGTGAGCTCGCCACCGGCGGCGAGAACCACCTCGGCGACACGGCGACGGCGACGTACGACCGCGAGCTCGACGACGGCCTCGAGGAAGGCGTCCAGCAGACGCTGCACGACATCGACGACGCGCTGAAGAAGATCGACGACGGGACGTACGGGACCTGCGAGGTGTGCGGCAAGCCGATCGGCGCGGACCGGCTGTGGGCCATCCCGTGGGCGCGCCTCTGCATCGACGACCAGCGGAAGGCCGGCGCGTGAGCGCGCCGCCCACGGCCCGATGAACGACGTCCGCGTCGGCTCGTCGACCGACGGGCTGGCACCCGTCTCGGTCGCGGAGCGGCCGCTCGGTGCGGGCGCGTGGCAGTGGCTCGGTCTCGCCGTCGTGGCCGTCGCCGCGATCGTCGCCGACCAGGTCACGAAGCACATCGTCACCTCGACGGTCGCCCTCGAGGACTCCGTGCACGTCGTCGGGCCGCTGTCGATCCATCACGTCCAGAACACCGGCATCGCCTTCGGGCTCTTCGCCGGCGCGACGTCGGTCGTCACGGCGGTGACCGCGGGGGCGATCGTGTGGATGATCGTGTTCTTCGCCCGGTCCGCTGCACGGCATCCCGTGCTGCCGGCCGCGTTCGGCCTCGTGATCGGCGGCAGCCTGTCGAACCTCTTCGACCGCGTGAGGCTCGGCCACGTCACCGACTTCGTCGACGTCGACTGGTGGACCTTTCGCGTCTTCAACCTCGCGGACTCGTTCATCGTCGTCGGCGTGCTGATCCTCCTCGTCACGCTCGTCGCCGCAGACCGCGCTCCGCGGCCGCCCAGGCGCACGCTCGACGTCGCGGCGAGATGAACGTCCCGGCAGCCGCGGCGGGCGAGCGGCTCGACAGGTTCCTCGCGGACGTCCTAGGCTCGCGCTCGGCGGCCGAGCGCGCGATCGCGGGCGGCGCGCTGGTCGACGGGGCGGCGCGGCCGAAGAGCCACCGCCTCGCGGGTGGTGAGGAAGTGACGCTTCCGCCCGACGCCGGGCCCCAGCCGGTCGCGGCGGACGACGTGCCGCAGGTGCCCGTGGCATACGAGGACGAGTGGATCCTGGTGGTCGACAAGCCCGCAGGCCTGGTCGTCCACCCCGGCGCCGGCCACGCGCACGGCACCCTCGTCGACGCACTGGCGGGGAAGCTCGCCGGCGGGGATCCCGAGCGCCCCGGCATCGTCCACCGGCTCGATCGCGACACCTCGGGGCTGATGGTCGCCGCGAAGACGGTCGAGGCATACGAGCGGCTCTCGCAGCTCGTACGCGAGCGGGCGCTCGAGCGGACCTATCTCGCCCTCGTCCGCGGCCGGCCGAGGTCCCGCCGCGGGCGCATCGACGCGCCGATCGGCCGCGATCGCGGCGACGCCACGCGCGTCTCGCTCGAGACCGAGACGCCGCGCGAGGCCGTCACGCACTTCGACGTCGAGCGACTCTACGACGGGCACGCGCTTCTCCGCGTCAACCTCGAGACCGGCCGGATGCACCAGATCCGCGTCCACCTCGCGGCGATCGACCTTCCGGTCGTGGGCGACGCCGTCTACGGGATCGCGGACCCGGAGCTCGGCCGCCAGTTCCTGCACGCGGCGGAGCTCGCGCTCCCGCACCCGATCACGGGCGAGCGTCTCGAGACGCGGTCGCCGCTCCCGCCGGGCCTCGCGGCGTACCTCGACCGTCTGGCGTAGCGGCGAGCGCGTCGAGCGCCGTCCCGAGCGCGTCGACCATCGCGTCGACGTCGTGTGGCTCGACGACGAGCGGTGGCGCGACCGCGAGGCCGTCGGCGAGGCCGCGCGTGAGCAGGCCCGCATCGCGTGCGAGGCGGCCGAAGCGCGCGGGTGCGCCCGGATCCTCGGCGACGAGCGCCGGCGCGAGCGCGACCGCCGCCATCAGCCCGACGCCGCCCCGGACCTCGCCCACGAGCGCGTGCCGCTCGAGGCCCCGGAGGCGGTCGTGGAACGGCTGCTCGAGCGTCGCGGCGCGCGTGACGAGGCCGTCGCGCGCCAGCAGGTCGAGGTTCGCGAGCGCGGCCGCGCAGCACGTCGCGTGCCCGCTGTAGGTCGCTCCGTGTGCGAACGTCCTGCCGCTCCCGTCCCAGAACGGCTCCGCGACCGCCGGTGAGACGATCACGCCTCCGAGCGGGAGGTAGCCGCTCGTGACGCCCTTCGCGAACACGATCAGGTCGGGCTCGAGCCCGAACCGCTCGACGCCGAGCCACGAGCCGAGCCGGCCGAAGCCGTTGATCACGACGTCGGCGATCGTGAGGATGCCGTGCCGGCGGCAGAGCTCCTGCGCGCCTTCGAGGTACCCCGGCGGCGGCACGCGGACGCCCCCCGAGCCGATCACCGGCTCGTAGACGAAGGCGGCCACCGTGTCGGGGCCGACGCGCTCGAGCTCTTGCTCGAGCGCGTCGAGCGAGTCCCACGGGACCCGGGACGACCTCTCGACGAGCGGGCCGAATTGGTCCCTGTACGGGAGCCCGAGGATGCTCGTGCCGATGCCGTGCGTCCCGTGGTAGCCGCCGTCGCGGCTCACCAGGTGCTGCCGCTCCGGGTCGCCCTGCGCGTGGTGGAACGCGCGGGCGAGCTTGCAGGCGGTCTCGATCGAGTCGCCGCCGCCGCTCGTCAGGAACACCTTCGAGCCGGGGCGCGGCGCGAGCGCCGCGAGGCGCTGTGCGAGCTCGGCGGCCGGCGCGTTGCTCGCGTCGCCGAAGACGTGGAACGTCTCGAGCCGGCGGAGCTGCGACGCGATCGCTTCGGCGATCTCTCGCCTGCCGTGCCCGACGTTCGCGTACCAGAGGCTGGAGGCGCCGTCGAGGTAGCGCCGCCCGTCGGCGTCCCAGACGTGCACGCCCTCGCCGCGCTCGATCACGAGCTCGTTCCCGGCGACCGCCGACATGTCGGCGAACGGGTGCCAGAGCGCGCTCACGCGCAGAATCGCGCCGCCGCGACGGCGATGCCCTGCGCGCACGCGACGAGGTCGGCGACGGGCACGAACTCGTCGATCGTGTGGGCGCGGCGGATGTCGCCGGGCCCGAAGCACACCGACGGGATCCCGGCCTCGACGACGAGCGTCGCGCCGTCGTGCCAGTTGTCCATCCCGCCGAGGGCGCCTGCCCGGCCGAGGTCGGCCTGCGCGCGGAGCAGCTCCTCGACGATCGGCTCGTCCGGGGCGACCTCCGCGGGAGGGACGTCGCCGGTGAGCCATTCGATCCGCGGTGGATGCTCGCGCAGCCAGGGGTCGGCGCCTGCGGCGGCGAGGATCCACTCCTCGAACTCGCGCTCGACGAGCGACCCGCGGCCGTCGGCGTCGGCGTCGGTCGGGAGGTACTCGATGTGGCAGTCGAGCCGGCATTCGCCGGGGTAGCTGACGATCCACTCGCCGCCGCTGATCATCGTGGGCACGCAGTCGGCAGGGGAGAGGTACCGGTGCCGGGGGCGGAGCGCCCACTCCTCGCGGAGGCGGCGGACCGCCTCGACGAGGTACGTCGTCTTCTCGATCGCGTTGACGGCGCCCCCCGCGGCCGGGTGCGCGGGCGGCAGGCCCGCATGCCCGGCGCGGCCCTCGACGACGACGCGAGGGAGCAGCGACCCGCGGCAGGCGATCCACACCTCGAGCCCGCTCGGCTCGGGCACGATCGCGGCGTCGGCGGCGAGCGTCCGTGCGGTCACGAGCCCGCCGGCGCCGGTCGACTCCTCCTCGGTGACCGTGTTGACGATCAGGTCGCCGCGCAGCGGGACCCCGAGCTCTGCGAGCACCTGCGCGGCGAACGCCATGCAGGCGACTCCGCCCTTCATGTCGCACGTCCCGCGCCCGTAGACCCTCCCGTCGCGCACGACCGCGTCGAACGGATCGGTCGACCAGAGTCGCCGCGGCTCGACGTCGACGACGTCGACGTGGCCGTTCAGGAGCAGCGTCCGGCCGCCGCCGCTGCCGCCCCAGCGCGCGACGAGCTGCGGGCGTCCCGCGAACGTGAAGCCGTCGGGCACGTACGCGTGGCCGGCGACGAGCGCGTCGTCGGGCTCGGCGACGTCGACGCGCGCGCCGGCCGCCTGCAGCCGCGCCGCGAGGTGCGCCTGCAGTGCTGCCTCGGCTCGCGGCTCGGCGCCGACGGCGTAGGTCGTCGTGTCGAACGAGACGAGCTCGCGTACCAGCTCGACGAGCTCGTCCTCGCGGCTCGCGATCGCCTCCGCGACACGTGCCTCCGCGGCGCCGAGCGGGCTCACGGCGCGTGCGCCTCGAGCCAGTGGCGCGCGACGTCGAGGCGCCGCATGAACCCGACGCCCGGCTGCTCGCGCGCGTGCTCGAGGAACGCGCGGACGGCCGCGGCCCGCGCCGCCTGGCCGCTCCAGCGCGCGTGGACGGCGACCGTCATGAAGGACGGACGGTCCTCGCGGAGGAGCTCGTCGAGCCCCCAGGTCATCGTGTCGAGGAAGTCCCTCGGGCTCGCGAACCCGGGCGTCATCAGGTAGCGGCTGTCGTTGTAGGTCTTCGTGTACGGGACGACGAGGAACGGCCGGTCGAGGCACTCCGCGTAGTACGGCAGGTCGTCCGCCGAGCCGTCGGAGTCGTAGAGGAAGCCTCCCTCCTCCACGAGGAGCTCGCGCGTGTTCTCGCTCGGCCACGACCGGCAGTTCCAGCCGAGCGGGCGCTCCCCGAGCACGCGCTCGAAGGTCTCGATCGCGCGGCGGAGGTGCTCGCGCTCCTCGTCGCGCGACATGCGCCACGTCTCGATCCAGCGCCAGCCGTGACCGAGCAGGTCGTGGTCGTGCTCGCGCATCCACGCGGCGACCGCGGGGTTCAGGTCGAGGGCGACCGCCGCCGCCGAGACGGTGACGGGGATCGCCGCCTCGTCGAAGATCCGCGCGAGCCGCCACACGCCTGCGCGGCTGCCGTAGTCGTAGTGCGACTCGGTGCCAGGATCCGCGTGCGGCGGCTGCACGCCCGGCTCGGCGTACTCACCCCAGCCGTCGTTGCGGTCGTCCCCCCAGCGCACCGAGTACTCGGAGCCCTCCTCGTAGACGAGGACGACGTTGACGACCACGCGCGCGCCGCCGGGCCACTCCACGGTCGGGCGGGTGCGTCCATAGCCGACGAGGTCGCGGCGGCGAACGGCGTCGGGGATCACGGGGCGCACTATAGGATTGCGCCCCGTCGCCGCCCCCGGGAACAAGCCACGTGTCGACGCAAAGCGGCTACGCGCCGACTTCGACGCGCTCGCGTCCGTCGGCGGGACGGATGCAGGAGGCGTCGACCGCCCGACGTTCTCCGAGGCGCACCTCGCGGCACGACGGTGGTTCCTCGAGCGAGCCCGCGAGGCGGGCCTCGAGACTGCCGTCGACGCGGCCGGGAACCACTCGGCGATCCTCCGCGCGGACGACGCCGACGCGCCGACGCTCCTGCTCGGCTCGCACCTCGACTCGGTGCCGGACGGAGGGCGCTACGACGGCGCGCTCGGCGTTGTCGCCGCACTCGAGGCGCTCCGCGCCGTTCGCGACGCGCGCCTCCGGCTGCCCGTCACGCTCGAGGCGATCGACTTCACCGACGAGGAGGGGACGCTCGTCGGGCTGCTCGGCAGCGAGGCCGTCGCGGGCATCCTCGCGCCGGAGACGCTCGCAGCGCCCCGCGGCGGCCGCGACGCGCTCGTCGCCGGCCTCGCGCGCGCCGGGCTCGAGGAGGCGCACCTCGGAAGCGCGCGGAGGCCGCCCGGGTCGCTCGCGGGCTACGTCGAGCTCCACATCGAGCAGGGCCCGGTCCTCGAAGAGGCGGGGATCCCGATCGGCGTCGTGACGGGCATCGTCGGTGCGCGCTCCGCCCGCGTCGTCTTCACCGGCGCCGCGGCGCACGCCGGCACGACGCCGATGGAACGCCGCCGCGACGCCGGCGTCGCCGCGGCCGCCTTCGTCGTCGGCGCGCGCGACCTCGTGCTCCGCTCGCACCCGGACGCCGTCGTGAACGTCGGCAGCATCGCGTTCGAGCCCGGCGCGTTCAACGTCGTCCCCGGCCGCGCGGAGCTGGCGCTCGAGTTCCGCTCGCTGCGGCGCGACGAGCTGGACGCGGTCGAGCGCGAGCTGCACGCGCTCGCGGCGGCGCAGGGGCTCGAGGTCGCGGTCGAGCACGTCGCGGCGTGGGAGCCGACGCCGCTCGCCCCCGAGGTGCAGGAGGCGATCCGTGACTCGGCACGCGAGCTCGGGCTCGCGACCGTCGACCTGCCGTCCGGGGCAGGGCACGACGCGCAGGCGCTCGCCGCGGCCACGCGGAGCGGAATGCTGTTCGTCCCGTCACGGGGCGGCGTGAGCCACTCCCCGCTCGAGCACACCTCGTGGGAGGACTGCGTCGACGGCGCGAACGTCCTCCTCGGTGCGGCGCTCAGGCTCGCGACGGCGTGAGCGCCGCCGCCACGGCGGCCAGCAGGACGTCGTTCTCGTCGCTGCGGCCCACGGTGATGCGCGCGAGGCGCGGCCCCATCACGCGGATCACGACGCCGCCCTCGCGGACGGCCCCGGCGAACGCCGCCGCGTCGACCGGTGTCTCGACCGCGACGAAGTTCCCCCGCGATTCGAACGCGGTGAGACCGAGGCGGCGGAGCTCCGCCGTCAGGCGCACGCGCTCGCCGCGGATCCGCGCGACCTGCCGCGCGAGATGCTCCTCGTCGTCGAGTGCGGCGAGACCCGCGTGGAGCGTCGCGGAGCTGACGGAGCTGCCCGGGACGAGGAAGCGGTCGACGTGGTCGATCACGTCGCGCGCGCCGAGCGCGTACCCCAGCCGCAGCCCCGCGAGGCAGTACGCCTTGGAGAACGTACGGGTCACGACGACGCGCTCGCTCTCGAGCGCGACCGGCGTGAGGGCGTCTCCGTCGAACTCCGCGTAGGCGGCGTCGAGCAGGAGGAGCGGCCCGGCGGCGGCGCACCGGCGGAGGTCGCCGGCGGACAGCGCGTTCCCGGTGGGATTGTTCGGGCTGCACACGACGAGGAGCTTCGTGCGGCTCGAGACCGCGGTGAGCAGCGCGTCGACGTCGTACTCCCAGGCGTCGTCGCCGCGCGTGAGCGGGACCTCGACGACGCTCGCCTCGAGCGCGTCGAGGCGGCGCCGGAACACCGGCCACGACGGAGCGGGGAGGACGACCTCGTCCCCCGCGCGCACGAACGCGCGGAGGACGGCGTCGATCACCTCGGTCGAGCCGGCTCCGAGCAGCACGCGGTCGGCGTCGGTGCCGTGCCGCGCCGCGAGCGCGGCGCGCAGCGGCGGGGCCGGCGAGGGCGACAGGTTCGCATCGAGGTACGCGCGGGCGAGCGCGTCCCGCACTCGCGGGGACGGCGGCTCCGTGCTCTCGTTCGACGCGAGGCGGATCGCCCCGCCCGCCTGCCCGCCGAGGGAGAGGTGGGCGAGGTACTCGGCGTTCGACGGCAGGCGCCGCGCCGCCGGGACGAGCAGCCGGTCGAGCCATGCGTCGGTCATCGCGAAACGCTACAGGCGTGCCGTTGCGGCACGGAGCGGCCTCCGGGAGAATGGCGGGCCCGATGGCGCGCGCCCGCATCACGTCTCCCCGGCGGCCGGGCTGACGCTCGAGATCCGGTTCCTCTCCGCCGACGACGTCGCGCGGGTCGCGCCGTCGAACGCCGAGCTCGTCGCAGCGATCGAGGCGGTGGTGCGCGCACAGGGCGCGGGGGAGGTCGTGCTCGAGCCGCGCGTGCATCTCGACCCGGGGGCGCGGTTCCGCGGCCACTGGAACGTCCTCCGCGCGTTCGTCGCACCGCTCGGCGTCGCGGGCGTCAAGGTCGTCGGCGACTTCGTCGACAACTACCGGCGCGACCTGCCGTCGGAGCTCGGCCTGCTCACGCTCTACGACCCGGACACCGGAGCGCCGACCGCCGTCGTCGACGCCGCCGACCTGACCGACCGCCGGACGGGCGCGCTGACGGCGGTGGGCGCGAAGCATCTCGCGCGACCGTCGTCGCGGGTGCTCGGGCACGTCGGCGCGCGCGGCACGGCGTTCTGGAACGTCGTCCTCCTCGACTCGCTCTTCGACTTCGAGGAGATCAGGGTCACGAGCCGCCGACCGGAGTCGCGGACGGCGTTCGCCGCCGCGCTCGAGCGCGAGCTCGGTAAGGCGGTGACCGCGTGCGCGACCGTGCAGGAGGTCGTGGAGGGCGCCGACGTCGTCGTCGAGGCGACGCGGCTGGAGGCGCCTGAGCCGATCCTGCGGACGGGCTGGATCGCGGAGGGCGCGTTCGTCGTCCCGTACGGCACGATGAGCGCGGTCGAGCTCGACCTGCTCTCGATCATGGACAAGGTCGTCGTCGACGACTGGGGGCAGTGCGGCCCCGGAAACCGTCTCGGTGCGCTGCGGGCGCACGTCGACGCCGGGATCTTGACCGCCGACACGCTCCACGCCGAGCTCGGCGACGTCGTCGTCGGCCGCCGGCCCGGACGGGAGCGCGACGACGAGCGGATCCTGTTCTGGCACCGCGGGCTCGCGACGTGCGACGTCGCGATCGGTGCGCTGCTCGTCGAACGCGCCGCCGCCGAGGGCGTCGGCAAGATCCTCCGCTACCGGTGATCACGCTCGGCCCCGCCACGCCGCTCGATCTCGCCCGCTACCGGCGGGTCGTGCAGCAAGGCGAGCGGGTGGAGCTCGACCCGGCGGCGCTCGACGCGGTGGAGGAGCGCCGCGCGGCGATGCTCGCAGCCGTCGCGGGCGGTGCGCGCGCCTACGGCGTCACGACCGGGCTCGGGTACATGGCGTCGCGCGCGATCCCCGCCGCCGACCAGGCGGCGCTCCAGCGGTCGATCCTGCTCGGCCGCTCGGTCGCCGTCGGCGACCCCCTCCCGCGGCCGATCGTCCGCGGGGCGATGCTCCTCCGCCTCTGCGCCTTCCTGCACGGAGACGCCGCGGTCGGCGCCGGTCTCTGCCGGTTCCTCGCCGACCGCCTGAACGACGGCTGGACGCCGTACGTGCCCGAGGGCCCGGACGGGGCCGCGGGCGAGGTGATCCCGCTCTCGCACCTCTTCCAGACGTTCGTCGGAGAGGGGTTCGTCCTCGAGGCGGGCATACGGGTCCCGGCCGCCGAGGCGTTGCGCGCGCGCGGCGTCGCCCCGTACGAGCCGGCGCTGAAGGAGGGGATCGCCCTCGTGAACGGCGCGGTGGTCGCGCCGGCGCTCGCGGTCGCGCTCGTCGACCGGGCGCGCTCGCTGCTCGAGCAGGCGACGGTCTCCGCGGCGCTCGCAGCGGCGGCCGCCGGCGCCTCGTGGAGGCCGTACTCGCCGCGCGTCGGGCGACTGAAGGGCGACCCGGGGCAGATGAGGGTGCACGAGCAGCTGGCCGCGCTCGGAGACGGAGCCTGGCTCGACCTGCCCCAGGCGCCCGTGTCGCTCCGCGTCGTCCCCCAGGTGCACGGCGCCGTGCACGACCTGCTCGACGACGCCGAGCGGCAGCTCGAGCGCGAGGTGGCCGCCGTCACCGACAGCCCGCTCTACCTCCCGGCCGACGGCGCGGAGCCCGAGGGCTTCTATCCCTCGGGGAACTTCCACGCGCAGTCCGTCGCCTTCCGCCTGGACGCGGTCGCGATCGGCGCGGCGCAGGTCGCGAACCTGCTCGAGAAGCGCGTGCACCGCCTGCTCGACGCGCGGTTCTCGGGCCTCCCGGAGCAACTCGCGGAGACGCCGGGGTCGCAGACGGGCGCGTCGGTCCTCCACAAGGCGGTCGTCGGGCTCTGCGCCGAGAACCGGCTCCTCGCCGCCCCGGCATCCGTCGTCGCGTCGGACACCTCGGCGGGGCAGGAGGACGTGCAGGCCTTCGCGCTCCTCGCCGGGTCGAAGCTGCGCCGGATCCTCGACAACCTGGAGCTCGCGCTCGCCTACGAGCTCGTCGCGCTCCGCCAGGCGAGCCACCTGCGGGACGCCCCGGCGTCGCCGGCGCTGGAGGCGGTCGCCGCGCGGCTCGCCGCCGTCGTCGAGCCTCTCGGGGCGGACCGCCCGCTCGCGCCGGACGTGGAGGCCGCGCGCGAGCTCGTCCGGTCCGGCGAGCTCGTCTAGCGCGGGGGCTCGACCGCGACCGTCTCGCCGGTCGCGAGCGCGCGCTCGCACGCGTTGGCCGCGGCAAGGGTGGCGATCGCGTCTGCCGGCGTGCAGAAGACGCGGCCGGGATCGTCCTCGGCGACCGCGGCGAGGAACCGGTCGATCGAGCGCTCGAACGGGCGCGTGCTGCTGCGCGCGTGGACGCGCTCGCCGCGCGAGATGCCGTCCAGCGCGAACTCGGGGTCGAGGGCGAGGTGCAGCGTCGCCTCGGTCGCGACGACGTCGGCGCCGTAGACGCCGGGCTGGCCGCTGCGGGTCCACGCGACGACGATCGTCGACAGCGCGCCGTTCTCGTGCTGCAGCAGCAGCGTCGCCGCGTCCTCGATGTCACCGGGCGCCCCCTCGGCCTGCCCGAGGAGGACGGTCGAGGGCGCGGCCTGGACGCGGACGACCTCGCCCGCGATCGTGCGCGCGAGGTCGATGTGGTGGCTTCCGCGCTCGAGCACGTTGCCGCCGCCCTGCGACCGGTCGAGGAACCAGGGGCGGGTCCCGGTCGGGCCGATGCTGCGGCCGACGTAGAGCGAGACCTCCTGACCCTCGACCGCAGTGCGCAGGTCGTCGAGCACCTCCGTGGCGTGCCACTGGTACCCGACCGCGCAGACCGCGCCGCTGGCCGAGGCCGCCTCGACGATCGCGCGGGCGTCGTCGACCGTGCGCGCGATCGGCTTCTCGAGGTAGACGTGGACGTCGTCGGCGAGCGCGGCGAGCGTCGGCTCCCGGTGTGCGAGCGGGGGAAGGCAGACCCAGATCGCATCGGGCCGCTCGCGTGCGAGGACGTCCTGCCAGCGCTCGTACACCGCGGCGCTGTCGGCGAGGCCCGCGGCGCGCTCGCGGTCGACGTCGCAGACGGCGACGACCTCGACGTCCTCCCGCCCGCGCAGCACGGCCACGTGGTCGGCCGCGATCCAGCCCGCGCCGAGGATCGCGATCCTGAGCATCCGGCCAGGCTAGATGATGGCGGCGCCGCCGACGAGCACATGTCGGATCGCGCCGTGCAGCTCGAGGCCCCCGAAGGGCGGCCCGCCCGCGACGGTGTCTCTCGCGCGCGGGTCCCACACGACGAGGTCCGCGTCGGCACCGACCGCGATCGCGCCCTTCTGCGGCGCGAGGCCGAAGATCCGCGCCGGCCCGCCCGCGAGGAGGTCGGCGAGCCGCTCGGGAGGGACGCCGCGCCGCGCGCCCTCCGAGAGGACGAGCGGCACGCGCATGCCGACGCCGGAGAAGCCGTAGGGAAGAGCACGGAAGTCGCCCGGCGGGACGTCCGGGTGGTAGCGCTCCTGCGAGTGATCGGAGCCGACCGTGTCGAGCGTGCCGTCCGCGATCGCCTGCCAGAGCGCCTCCACGTGCGCCCTCGGCCTGAGCGGGGGGACGACGACGTAGCCGGCCGCGTCCGGCCGCTCGTAGCAGGTGTCGTCGAGGAGCAGGTGATGCGTGCACGCCTCCGCGCGCACGGTCTGGCCGAGCGTCCGCGCCTCGCGAACGAGCGCCAGGGAGCGGGCCGAGGTCAGGTGCACGAGATACACGGGCGCCTGCGCGAGCCGCGCGTAGGAGAGCACGCGCGAGACGCCCTCCTCCTCGACGAGCGACGGGCGCGTCCACGCGAAGGCGCGCACGTCGGCGCGGCCCTCGCCGATCGCCTCGTCCACGAGGGCGTCGATCGCTCCACTGGACTCGCAGTGCACGAGCACGAGGAGCCCGAGACGACCCGCGTCGCGCAGGGTCTCGTACAGCGTGCGGTCGCTCGGCAGCAGGCCCAGCTCGGGATACGCGAGGTAGAGCTTCAGGCTGCGCGCACCCGCGTCCGCGAGGGCGCCGAGCTGCTCGCGGTCGAGCCGGTCGGGGCTCGAGATCGTGGCGTGCAGGCGGATGCCGATGCTCGCGGCCGGCGTCTCCTCCTGCGCCCGCAGGAACGCCTGGAGCGGCGTCTCTCCAGGCCGGGGTGCGGTGAACGCGACCATCGACGTCGTGCCGCCGCGCGCCGCGGCCGCCGAGGCCGCGGCGAGGTCCGCGAGCGGGTGCGTGTGCGGGTCGACGCCGCCCGGGAAGACGAGGCAGCCGGCGGCGTCGATCTCGCCGCTTCGCGACGGAGGCTCGAGCGCCGCGATGACCCCGTCCTCGACGACGACGTCGGCGTCGCGAGCACCGCTCGCCATGACGACCCGGCCGCCCGCGATCCGCATCGCCATAGGCTATGCAGATGCCCGACCGGCTGAAGGGACGCACCACCGTCGTCACCGGCGCCGCCTCGGGGCTCGGCCGCGCGATGGCGCTCCGGTTCGCCGACGAGGGAGCGTTCGTCGTCGCGGGAGACGTGCGCCGCGACCCGCGGGAAGGGGGCGAGACGACCGAGACGCTGCTCGGGCCGCGCGGCCGGTTCCTGGACGCGGACGCGGCGCTCGCGGCCGACTACGACCGGCTCGTCGAGGCGGCGCTCGAACGGTCCGGGCGCCTCGACGTCATGGTCTGCAACGCCGGCATCGCCGGGCGCCATTCGAAGTCGCTGCTCGAGACCGACGAGGCGGACTGGGACGCGATCATGGCCGTGAACCTCCGCGGCGTGTTCCTCGGGTGCAAGCGCGCGATCGCACAGATGGTCGCGCAGGAGCCCGTCGACGAGGTGCGCGGACGCGTCGTCACGATCGCCTCGCAGCACGGGATGGTCGGTCCGCCGGGTCACGTCGCGTACGCGGCGAGCAAGGGCGGCGTCGTGAACCTGACGCGGCAGCTCGCCGTCGACTACGGGCCGCGCGGCGTGCTCGTGAACGCCGTCGCGCCGGGGAAGATCATCACCGGGTCGCCCGAGCAGCAAGACCCCGACGTGCTCGCCTACTCGCACGCGCGGACCCCGTTCCATCGCCTCGGCCGGCCGCAGGACGTCGCCGCGGCCGCGCTCTTCCTCGCGTCGGACGAGTGCGGCTACGTCTCGGGCGTCAGCCTGCTCGTCGACGGCGGCTGGATGGCGTACTGACGCCGGCCGCGAGCGCCGGGAGCGGCTGCACGCCGAGCTCCGCGAGCTTGCCCGTCAGCTCGTCGTCGACGACGCCGTCGCTCACGAGCACGACCTCGTAGCCGGTCCGGACGAACTCGGCGACGTGCTCCGCCACCTGGTCGAGCCAGGCCGACGTCACCTCCGCGTCGAGGCCGGCCGGCGGGAGCTGGATCGTCCCGTAGCCCCGGTCGCGCAGCTCCGGCAGCAGCGTCTCGAGCTCCGCGTCGGCGACGACGGCGACGCGGCGTGCGCGTGGGTCGCCCGTCACGCGAGCAGCGCCTCGAGGCGCGCCCGCTCCTCGTCGGCGTCGTAGCCCGGGAACCAGTGCCGGATACCTGTCCGCCGGGGCAGGGGGAGCCCGCGCTCGCCGAGCTCCGCCTCGAGCTCCTCGACGAAGATCCCGGACCCCGGGACGAGCGACGAGTCGTCGGGCTCGATCTCCGGCTTCCCGCCCCACGTGGGCGACGAGCACGTGAACTCGATGCCCATCGTGGGGCTGGAGTCGATGCCGACGAGCACGACGTCGTCGCCCGTCTCGACGTGGAGCGCCATGACGGCCGCGACGAGCTTCGCGAGCCGCCTGCAGTGGCGGCGATAGACGGGCGTCGCGAACTGCTCGCGCACGCCCCAGAACCGGCGTGCGCCGCCGAACGCCAGCTCGGGGCACGGCATCTGCCGGATCGTGTAGCCGTGCTCCTGCAGCAGGTCGATCACGGGGTCCCACATCGCCTCGCGGAGCGCGCCGCCCTCGACCTTCGCGTTCTGGTTCAGGAGGCAGTGGGCGATGAACGCGACGCGGGCCATCAGAACGCGAGGATGACCTTGCCGAACTTCCCGCTCTCGGCGAAGTAGTCGAAGGCGTCCGCGGCGTCGTCCGCGGCGAAGACCCGGTCGACGATCGCGCGCATGCGTCCCGCCGCCAGGTGAGGTACGACCTCGTGCGCGAAGCGCTGGACGGCGAGCGCCTTCTCCTCGAGCGGCCGCGCGCGCAAGACGGTGCCGTGGATCGCCGCGCGCTTCCCCATCAGGGCCCGCAGCGAGACGGCGGCGTCCACGCCGGCGCCGGTGCCGACGACGACGATCCGGCCTCTCGTCGCCAGGGCCTCGAGGTCGCGCGGCAGGTTCGGCGCGCCGACGAGCTCGAGGACGACGTCGGCCCCGCCGGCCGCACGTGCGCGCTCGACGGCGTCGTCCGGCGCCACCGGCTCCGCGCCGAGCGCGGACAGCCTGTCGTGATGCCCGCGCGACGACGCCAGCACCCGGGCGCCCGCTGCCACGCCGATCTGCACGCCCGCCGACCCGACACCGCCGTTCGCCCCGTTGACGAGCAGCACGTCGCCGAGCCCGAGGCCGCCCCGCGTCACGAGCGCGTCGTGCGCGGTGATGAACGCCTCGGGGGCTGCGGCCGCATCCTCGTCCGAGATCGCGTCGGGCACGGCCGTCACGTGGCGCTCATGGACGACGACGCGGTCGGCGAGGCCGCCTCCTCCGACCAGGCCGAAGACGCGGTCTCCCTCCGCGACCGAACGCACCGACGCCCCGGCCGCGACGACGACGCCGGCGACCTCGAGGCCCGGCACGTCCTGGGGCGCTCCCGGCGGCGCCGGATACGAGCCGGCGCGCTGCGCCAAGTCGGCGGCGTTCAGTCCCGCGAACGAGGCGGCGACGAGGACCTCGTCGGCGCCCGGGACCGGGTCGGCCCGGTCCTCGAGGCGCATGACCTCGCGGCCGCCGGCGCCGGTGAAGACGACTGCGCGCATCGCGGGAGCTTCGCAGATCGCTCCACCCGCCGTAGACTCGCGCCGGTGCGGCTCGCACTCGCGCAGCTCGATTCGACGCTCGGTGACGTCGGGGCCAACGAAGCTCGCGTGCGCGACGCGCTCGCGGCCGCGCGCGCCGGCGGCGCCGACCTGGTCGTCTTCCCGGAGCTCTTCCTGAGCGGGTACGCACTCGCCGCGACGACGGCCGACACGGCGCGCGAGCCGGAGCAGGTCGCGACGTTGGCGGCGCCGGGGCCGGCGGCGCTGATCGGGCTCCACGAGCCCGGGTACTCGAGCGCGGCATACGTCGACGGCGGCGCCGTCGTGCACGTGCAGCGCAAGCTGTGCCTCGTCGCGTACCCGCCTTTCGACGAGGACGCGCGCCTCGGTCCCGGCGAGACGCTCCGCGCGTTCGACACGCCGCTCGGGCGCATGGCGGTCCTCATCTGCAACGACGCGTGGCAGCCGGCGCTCCCGGTGGTCGCCGTCAACGACGGCGCGCGCGTCCTCCTCGTGCCGTCGTGCAGCGCGACGGCGTTCCCGGACGTCGAGAGCTACTGGCGCGACCTGACGCGCTTCTACGCCCGGATGCTCCAGACCTACGTCGTCTTCGTGAACCGCGTCGGCGAGGAGGCCGGGTTCACGTTCTGGGGCGGCTCGCACGTCGTCGACCCGCGCGGCCAGGTCGTCGCCGAGGCGCCGAGGTTCGCCGAGGCCATCCTCTTTGCCGATCTCGACGTCTCACTGGTTGACGATGAGCGCCGCCGCCTGCCACTTCTCGGCGACCCGAGGCTCGAGCTCCTGCGTTCGGAGCTCGGCCGGATCGACGCGGCAAGGGGGGCCGGACGCGTTGCATTGCGCGAAGCAAGGTGGTAAGACGGAGCGCCTGGCCCGTACACAGGAACGTAACGCTGCGCCCAGGTTCATTCATCGAGGGAGGAGCCGGTAGTGGATAGGGAATCTCGTAGGCGGTTCGACGAGTACCGCAAGGAGGTCGCCGGACCGATCGAGAACACGCTGTTCGACGACCTCGCCGCGGGCGAATTCGACCGTCGCCAGTTCATCCAGAGGGCGACGGTGCTCGGCCTCGCGACGTCCGCGATCGGCGCCGCGCTCGAAGCGTTCGGGCACACGCCGCTCGCACACGCGGCGCCCGAGGTGCACAAGGTCGGTGGACGCCTGAAGGCGTACATCGTGAAGCCGGGCGGCAGCTCGCTCGACCCGCACACCTACAACACAACGGGTGCGCTCGAGACCGGAAGCATCAACGGTGAGTTCCTCGTCCGTGCGACGCAGAGCCTGACGCTGCTCCCCGAGCTCGCGGTCAGCTGGAAGCCGAACGCGAACGCGAGCGTCTGGACGTACAAGCTGCGGCCCGGCGTCAAGTTCCAGAGCGGCCAGGCATTCGGGGCCGACGACGTCGTCGCCACGTTCGACCGCCTCACGGACCCGAACAGCGGCTCGCAGGCGCTGTCGGCGTTCAAGGGCGTGCTCTCGCCGGGAGGCACGAAGGCGATCGACAACCTCACGGTGGAGTTCCACCTGGACGCCCCGACGGCGAGCTTCCCGTACCTCACGAGCTCGACGACCTACCAGGCGATCCTGCTGCCGAAGAACTACCAGCAGGGCACGTACGAGAAGACCCCGCAGACGACGGGGGCGTTCCAGCTCACGCAGTACACGCCGGGCGTCAGCGCCCGGTTCGACCGCAACCCGAGCTGGTGGGGCGGCCATGCGCCGCTCGACGGCGTGGACGTCACGTACTTCACGGACGACGCCGCCGCGGCCGCTGCGCTGCTCGGCGGCCAGACCGACCTGATCGGGCAGGTCGTGTACTCGACGAGCCGCGCGCTCTTCGCGAACCCGAACGTGCAGATCTTCAACGCGCACGGTGCGACGCACCGCGAGATCTGCCTCCGGACGGACATCCCCAAGAGCCCGTTGCACGACTACCGCGTCCGGCAGGCGATCGCGCTGACGCTCGACCGCCCCGCAATCGTGAAGACGCTGTGGGGCGGGTTCGCCGTCCCCGGGAACGACTCGCCGTTCGCTCCGATCTACCCGTCCACGAACAAGACGGTCGCGCAGCGGCAGAAGGACATCCGGAAGGCGAAGCAGCTCATGGCCGCCGCCGGGCATCCGCATGGGTTCTCGATCACCCTCACGACCGAGCAGACGCAGGAGATCCCGCAGCTCGCGCAGATCGTCCAGCGCTCGGTGAAGGCGATCGGGATCAACATGAAGCTGAACATCATGACCGTCAACGCGTACTTCGCCGGATCGCAGACGGGGAGCCCCCCGAACTACTGGGGGACGACGCCGTGGCTCAACGCGCCCGTCAGCATCACCGACTGGGGCCACCGTGCCGTCCCGAACGTGTACCTCACGGGTGCGTTCGAGACGCACGGCGTCTGGAACGCCGCGCACTACTCGAACAAGGCGTTCGACCGCGCCGCGAAGGCGTACATCGGCGCGATCGCGGTGAAGGACCAGCGGAAGTACACCGGCCAGATGGAGGCGATCCTGCTCCACGACACGCCGGTCATCATCCCGTACTTCTACGACTTCACCGGCGCGGGCGCCAAGAAGGTCAAGGGATACAAGTCCGACGCGCAGGGGTCGGTATACCTCAGCCACACGTCGATCGGCTGAGGTCGACGACGGTTCGGCCCGGCCGCCGGGTTCGCCCGGCGGCCGGGCCGGTCTAGGGTAGAACCCCGTGACCCGATTCCTCCTGCAGCGCCTAGGCCTGTCGCTGATCACGCTCTTCCTGCTGAGCTTGATCGTGTTCGCCGCGGCGCAGCTCCTGCCCGGCGACGTCGGGCGGAACATCCTCGGGCCGTTCGCGGACCAGCACTCGGTCGACGTCCTCAACCACCAGCTCGGCGTCGACCGCCCGGTCGTCACGCAGTACGTGAGCTGGGTCGGCCACTTCTTCCGCGGCAGCATGGGGACCTCGTACGAGTACCAGGGCTCGAGCGTCACGTCGCTGCTCTGGCCGTCGCTCGGCAACTCGCTCAAGCTCGCGGCGGAGGCGTTCGTGCTCGTCGTGCCCCTGAGCATCCTCGGCGGCGTCGTCGCGGCGCTGCGGCACGGCCGCGCCGCAGATCGCGTGATCACCGTCACCGGGCTCTCGCTGACCGCGGTGCCGGAGTTCGTGAGCGCGATCGTCCTGATCATCGTCTTCGGCGTCGTCCTGAAGTGGCTGCCCGTGACGGCGACGCCGCCGCCGGGGTCGGGATTCCTGACGACCGTCAAGTACCTCCTCTTACCCGCGATGGCGCTCGTGATGGTGCTGTTCGGCTACATCGCGCGGATCGCGCGCGCCGGCACCATCGAGGCGCTCGACGCGGACTACACGCGGACCGCGATCCTGAAGGGGCTCCGCACGCAGACCGTCATCCGGCGGCACGTGCTCCGCAACTCGCTGTTGCCGACGATCGCAGTGGTCGCGACCCAGATGGGCTACCTGATCGGCGGCCTCGTCGTGATCGAGAAGATCTTCAACTACAACGGCATCGGCCAGCGCATCTACGAGGCGGCGCAGACGAAGGATGTCGCGATGCTCGAGAGCGGTGTCCTGATCGTCGGCATCGTCTACCTGCTCGCGACGCTCGTCGCCGACGTCCTCTACACGCTCGTCAACCCGCGCATCCGGCACGCCGCCGCGAACGAATGAGCACTGCGCTCCCCGTTCCGGCGGTCCAGGCGCCGTCCGAGGCGCGCGTCGCACGGCGCGAGACGCTGCACCAGCTCGTGCGCTCGAAGACGTTCGTCGCGGGCATCCTCATCGTCGGGTGGTGGGTGTTCTGGGCGCTCGTGAACTCGCACCTCACGCCGCACGACCCGCTCGCCCAGACGCCCGACGTGCTGAAGCGTCCCTCCGGCACGTACTGGTTCGGGACCGACACGCTGGGGCGCGACGTCTTCTCGCGCGTGCTCGCAGGCGCGACGGGCGTCCTCAAGATCGCCCCGCCCGCCATGCTGCTCGGCATCGCCGGCGGCACGTCGCTGGGTCTCGTCACCGGCTACCTCCGCGGGTTCGTCGACGAGACGATCAGCCGGGTCGTCGACGCCGTCCTCGCACTCCCGTTGATCGTGATCGCCGTGACCGCCATCGTCGCGCTCGGTGCATCCACGCCGACGCTGATCATCCTCATCGGCGCCGTGTTCACGCCGCTCGTCACGCGCACGGTGCGCGCCGCGGTGCTCGCCGAGCGCGAGCTCGACTACGTGCAGGCGGCACGGCTGCGGGGCGAGGGGGCGCCGTACATCATGTTCGTCGAGATCCTTCCGAACGTCATGGGGCCGATCGTCGTCGAGGCGACCGTCCGGCTCGGGTACGCGATCTTCGCGGTCGCGGGGCTGACGTTCCTGGGCTTCGGCATCCAGCCGCCGTCACCGGACTGGTCGCTCCAGATCAGCCAGCACTACACGCTGCTGGCCGGCGGGTCGTACTGGTGGACGGTCCTCTTCCCGGGTCTCGCGATCGCGTCGCTCGTCGTCGGCGTGAACCTCATCGCCGACGGCCTGACGCAGGTGGTCGACCGGTGAGCGACGGCCTCGCAGCACCCCTCCAGGTGGAGAGCGTGCAGGTGTCGGAGACGGCGCCCGCGCTCGAGCTCCGCGACCTCGACGTCGTGTACCGCGTGCGCGGCCGCGACCGGCAGGTGCTGCACGGCGTGTCGCTCCGCGTCGAGCGGGGACGCTCCTACGGCCTGGTCGGCGAGTCGGGGTGCGGCAAGTCGACGGCCGCGCTCGCCGTCGTCAGCTACCTGCCGCGGAACGGCCGGGTGTCCTCCGGGTCGATCCTGATCGGTGCCCGCGACGTCGTCGATCTGAACGGCCGGGAGCTGCGCCAGATGCGCGCCAAGGACGTCGGGATGGTCTACCAGAACCCCGGCGCGGCGCTGAACCCCGCGATCCGCGTCGGGCGGCAGGTCGCGGAGGTGTTCACCGTCCTCGGG
This sequence comes from Gaiellaceae bacterium, assembly GCA_036403195.1. Classification (GTDB taxonomy): domain Bacteria; phylum Actinomycetota; class Thermoleophilia; order Gaiellales; family Gaiellaceae; genus PALSA-600. The sequence continues at coordinate 16,308 of DASWRL010000088.1, read as the reverse complement.
CTCGACCGCAAGCAGGCGAGCGAGCGCGCGCTCGACGCGCTCCGCACCGTGCAGATCGCCGACCCGCGGTCCGTGATGGACCGCTACCCGCACCAGCTCTCCGGCGGGATGCAGCAGCGCGTCGTGATCGCAATGGCGCTCGCGAAGGATCCTGCGCTCCTGATCCTCGACGAGCCGACGACCGGTCTCGACGCGACGGTCGAGGCGGAGGTCCTCGACCTGATCGCGAAGCTGCAGTCGGAGTTCCAGACCGCCGTCCTCTTCATCAGCCACAACCTCGGCGTGATCGCGAAGATGTGCGAGCGCGTCGGCGTGCTCTACGCAGGACGGCTCGTCGAGGAGGGAGACGCGCAGACGGTCCTGCGTGACCCGCGCCATCCGTACACGGTCGGACTCATCCGCTGCATCCCGCGCGGCGGCGTGAGGAAGGACCACGGCCGCCTCGACACGATCCCCGGGTTCCTGCCGAACCTCGGTGTCGAGCGCCCGGGCTGCGTGTTCGTCGACCGGTGCGCACTCGCTCAACCGAAGTGCAGCGTCGACGACCCGCCGCCGTACGAGGTGACGCCGACGCACTCGAGCCGTTGCCATTTCCACGAGTCGGCGAGCTCGCTGCCGCGCCTTGAGGCCGCGGACGTGACGCTCCCGGCGGTCGACCGCTCGAGCGACCCGCTCGTCCGCTTCGACGGCCTCGGCAAGACCTTCCGCCAGCACGGCCACGACGTCCACGCGCTGCAGGACGTCTCGGCGGCGATCTGGCCCGGTGAGACGCTCGGGCTCGTCGGCGAGTCCGGGAGCGGGAAGACGACGCTCGCGCGCGCGCTCCTCGGGCTCGTCGCGCCGACAACGGGCGCCGTCCAGCTCGAAGGGCGCACGCTCGCGCCGACGCTCGGCCGCCGCGGCGACGACGACATCCGCAACGTGCAGATCGTCTTCCAGAACCCGGACTCGGCGCTCAACCGCCGCCACACGGTCCGCCGGATCCTCCGGAGGTCGCTGAAGAAGCTCGCCGGGATGACGGGCGGCGCCGCGGAGCGGCGGCTGCTCGAGCTGATGGAGTCGGTCCGGCTCGCCGAGCGCTACGTGAGCGCCCGGCCGGGGCAGCTCTCCGGCGGGCTCAAGCAGCGCGTCGCGATCGCGCGCGCGTTCGCCGGCGAGCCGTCGCTCGTCGTCTGCGACGAGCCGACCTCGGCGCTCGACGTCTCGGTCCAGGCGGCCATCCTCAACCTGCTCGTCGAGCTCCAGGCGGAGCGGCGCGTCGCGTATCTGTTCATCTCGCACGACCTCGGGGTCGTGCGGTACCTGTCCGACCGGATCGCGGTCCTCTACCTCGGGCGGCTGATGGAGGTGGGCGCCGCCGACGTCGTCTTCGACGGGCCGCACCACCCGTACACCGAGGCGCTGCTGTCGGCGGTCCCGACGATCGACGGCGGCGGGCGCGCGCGGATCAGGCTCGAGGGCGACATCCCGAGCGCCGCGGACCCGCCGAGCGGGTGCGTGTTCCACACGCGCTGCCCGCGAAAGCTCGGCGAGATCTGCGAGCGCGAGGAGCCGCCGCTCCTCGAGGTCGAGGGCGGGCACTTCATGCGCTGTCACATCCCGATCGACGAGCTGCGCCGCCTGCAGGTCGCGGAGCCCGAGCGGTCCCGGAACGGCGCGACCGCGTGAAGATCCGCGCGGCGGTGCTCGAGGAGACCGGCGGGTCTCTCGTGCTCGACGAGCTCGACCTGGCGGCTCCAGGCCCCGGGGAGGCGCTCGTGCGCGTGCGGGCGAGCGGCGTGTGCCATTCCGACCAAAACGCGATCGACGGGACGGCGCCGACCCGCTGCCCGGCGGTGCTCGGGCACGAGGGCGCCGGCGTCGTCGAGGCGATCGGGCCGGGCGTCACGCGCGTCGCAGTCGGGGACCACGTCGCGCTCTCGTGGGCCCCGTCGTGCGGCACGTGCGAGGAGTGCCTGCGCGAGCTGCCGCAGCTCTGCTCGACCGCGTGGCCGGCGATGGGCGCCGGCGGCCTCGTCGACGGGACCACGCGCCTTTCGCGCGGCGGCCAGCCCGTCTACCACTACTCGTTCATCTCCTCGTTCGCGGACGCGACGGTCGTGCCCGAGCGCTCGTGCGTCCGTATCCCGCACGACGTGCCGTTCGAGATCGCCGCGCTCGTCGGCTGCGCGATCACGACCGGCGTCGGCGCCGTGTGGCGCACCGCCGGCGTCCGCCCCGGCGAGCGCGTCGCGGTGTTCGGGTGCGGCGGCGTCGGCCTGTCGGCCGTCATGGCCGCCGCGGCCGCGGGCGCCGAGACGGTCGTCGCGGTCGACGTCGCGGCCGAGAAGGCCGCAGAGGCGACGGAGCTCGGTGCCACGGCGCCCGTCGTGTGGGCGGGCTCACCCGAGGCGACCGCAGAGGCCGTGCGGGAGGCGTCGCGCGGCGGCGTCGACTACGCGATCGAGGCCACCGGGCGCCCCGAGGCGATGCAGGCGGCGTTCCTCTCGACGCGCGTGCGCGGCGCGGCGGTGCTGATCGGGATCCCCCGCGAGGACGCGATGCTGTCGGTGCCGGCGCTGAGCATCCCGCGGATGGAGCGCCGGATCCTCGGCTCGCTCTACGGCTCGTCCCGCCCCGAGCGCGACTTCGGGACGATTCTCGACCTCTACCGGCGTGGGCGGTTGCCGCTCGACCGGCTCGTGTCGCACCGGCTCCCGCTCGAGGACGTCGAGGAGGCATTCGGGATCCTCCGCTCCGGAACGCCGCGGCGGGTCGTCCTCGCGATATGAGCGCCCGCGACCTCGACGGCCGCATCGGCGAGGGGTGGGGCGGGCCGAAAGGCGTCAACGGCGTCCACGTGAACGTCGTCCTCGCGGCCCGCGGCAGCGCGACCTTCGCCGCCGCCGTCAGCATGTACGCGCACCCGTCGCCGGGCCACGCGCCGATCCTCGTCTGCGTCGGCCCGGACCAGGAGGGCTACGAGCCCGTGTGGCCGCCGACGCTGATGATGAACAAGGCGACGGCGACCGAGCCGCGGCACGAGACGATGACGTGGGGCGCGGGGCAGCTCGGGATCGGCCAGGGCGTCCTCGACGCGGTCGCCGACGGGCTCCTCGAGGCGACGGACGACGTGGCGGTGCTCGTGGCCATCTGGGTCTCGCCGGGCGCCGACGACGAGACGGCCGTGCGGAAGTCCGCCCGGCAGGCGGTGAGGAAGGCGGTCGGGGTCTGCGTCGAGGGGCGCGATGCCGCCGCCGCGGCGGCGCTCGTCGAGCGCCGCGACGCGCTGCGAAACCCGTTCTACGGCGGAGAGTGATGCGGATCAGCGCGGTCGAGACGCGCCGGTACGCCTTCCCGCTCGATCCACCGCTCCGCGTCGCCTGGGACCCCGAGCCGCGCACGACGCAGGAGGCGACGGTCGTCGTCCTCCGCTCGGACGAGGGCGTCGAGGGCTACGCCTCCGGCGACGCGCTCCCCGACCGCGCGCTCCTCGAGCGGCTCCTCGTCGGCGTCGACCCCTTCCGCACCGAGGCGGTGCGCGAGGTGTGCGAGACGGTCGACTTCCACCACGGCCGCCCGTGGACGCTCGAGGTCGCCGTGTGGGACCTCGTCGGCCGCGCGCTCGGGACGCCGTGCTGGCGCCTCCTCGGCGGTCGCTCCGACGCGCTCCTCGCGTACGCGTCGACGGCCGAGCTGGTGGAGCCGGACGAGCGGGCCCGCCGCGTCGTCGCCCTCCGCGACGCCGGGATCCGCGCCGCGAAGATCCGCTTCCACCACGCCGACTGGCGCGACGACGTCGCCGTCGTGGAGGCGGTGCGCGACGCGGTGGGGCCGGACTTCGCGCTCATGGTCGACGCGAACCAGGGCTGGCGGATGCCAGGCGACCGCGAGCCTAGATGGGACGTCGCGACGGCCGCCGAATGCGCGCGGGCGCTCGCGCCGCTCCGGGTCTTCTGGCTCGAGGAGCCGTTGCGGACGGACGACGTCGAGGGGTACCGCGCGCTCAGGCGGCTGACGACGCTCCGGCTTGCGGCGGGCGAGATGGTGCGGAGCGCGGGCGAGGCGCGGGACCTCGTCGTCCGCGGGGGCGTGGACGTGATCCAGACGGACGTCGTGCTGGCCGGAGGGATCGGCGGCTGCCGCCGCGTCGCCGCGCTCGCCGACCTGCACGGACGCATGTGGTCGCCCCACACGTGGTCGAACGGCTTCGGGCTCGTCGCGAACCTCCATCTCGCGCTCGCCGTGTCGACGTGCCCGTACGTCGAGGTTCCGTTCGACCCGCCGGGGCTGACGCCGGAGCGGCGCGACTGGCTCCTGCCGCAGCCGGTGCCGATCGCCGCCGACGGCACGATCGCGCCTCCTGCGGGGCCGGGGCTCGGGGTCGTCCCCGACTTCGACGCGCTCGAGCGCTGGCGGACCGGCTAACGCCGGTCAGCTCCAGGCTGACGCGCGGAGCTCCTCGGCGGCGGCGGCGACGCGGGCCCCCGCGGCGTCGAGCCGCTTCTCGAAGCGGAAGCCCGGCGCCGAGACGTTCAGCGCGGCGACGATCCGTCCGGCGCCGTCTCGGACCGGCGCCGCGGCGGCGACGAGGCCGGGCTCGAACTCCTCGCGGACGACGACGTAGCCGCGCTCGCGCGACCGGGCGACCGCGTCCGCGTGCGCGCCGAGGCCGAGGGCGGCCAGCTCCTCGTCGCCCAGGTCGAGCACGAGCGCACGGCCGGCGGAGGTCGTGGCGAGCGGCGTCAAGCTCCCGACGCGGCCCGGGGCGTGGAGCGTCGCGGGCGGCGACTCCGTGAGCAGCGTCAGCACCTCGCCTCCCTGGCGCACCGAGAGGTGCGCGCTCTCGCCGAGTTCCCGGACGAGGCCGCGCAGGATCGGCGGCGCCTCCGCGAGGAGCCGCGCCTCGCCGACCGCGGCCGCGAGTGCGAACAGGCGACAGCCGAGCCGGTAGCTCCGGCCGTCGGCGGCGTGCGTGACGAAGCCGTGGTCCGCGAGCACCGAGAGCGCGCGCGAGACCTGGCTCTTGTCGCCGCCGACGAGCTCGGCCAGTGCGACGACTCCCAGCCCCGCCGCGTGCTCCGGCCGCCCGAGCGTCTCCAGGACGTCGAGGCCGCGTGCGAGGGACGCGGTCGCGGTGTTCACCGGCGGACGTCCACCTCGTCGCCGAGCTCCGCCGCGCGCCGCTCGACGTAGTCGACGAGCTCCTCCTCGACCGACCCGTCGAGCGGCGGCTGCTCGTACTCCTCGAGCAGGGCGCGCCACCGCTCCCCCGCGCGGACGGCGTGGTCGGGGGAGCCCTTGCGGGTCCAACGGTCGTGGTTGTCGGTCGTCGCCACGGTGGGGCGCCAGAAGCAGTCGCGGAACCGCTCGAGCGTGTGCGCGGCGCCGAAGAAGTGGCCGCCGTGGCCGACCTCGACATGGGCGTCGAACGCGAGGGCGGCGTCGTCGATCTGGACGGGCGTGAACTGGTCGATGAGCAGGTCGAGGAGCTCGCAGTCGGCCGCGAACTTCTCGAACGACGTGACGAGGCCGCCCTCGAGCCAGCCGGCCGACTGCCAGCAGACGTTCGCGCCGGCGAGGAACGCGGCCCCGAGGGTGTTCAGGGCCTCGTAGCCGGCCTGGTAGTCGACCGCCGGGCTCGCCGTGAGCGTCCCGCCGCCCGACCGCCACGGCAGCCGGAGCCGCCGCGCGATCTGCCCCGACGCGTAGAGGCCGAGGGCCGACTCCGGCCCACCGAACGCCGGGGAGCCCGACTTCATGTCGGTGGCGGAGAGGAAGGACCCGAGCACGCACGGCGTCCCCGGCCGAACGAGCTGCACGAGCGCGATCCCCGCGAGCGCCTCGACCATCTGCTGGACGAGCGCGGCCGGCACCGAGACGGGGGCCATCGCACCCATCAGGAGGAACGGCGTGACGATCACGGCCTGGCCCGCGGCCGCGTAGTTGAGGATCCCCTCGAGCATCCGGCTGTCGAACCGCAGCGGCGAGTTGACGTTGCAGTTCGCGAACAGCACCGGCTCGCGCTCGATCGACTCGCGGCCGCCGAAGACGATCTCCGCGAGCCGCAGGCAGTCGGCCGCCGCGGCCTCGGACGACGGCTCGCCGCCCCAGACGCGGTCGGTGAGCCGGATCGCCGCGAGCGAGCGGACGAGGTGGCGGACGTCGAGCGGGACGTCGTTCGGCTCCAGGATGTTCCGGCCCGGCGTGTCGAGCGCGTCGGTGAGATGCGTCAGGCGGAGGAGGTTCTCGAGGTCCCCCATCGTCCCGTCGCGCCGTTCCTCGCCGATCCGCACGAACGGCGGGCCCTGCGCGGGGCAGAAGACCATGCGGTCGCCGCCGACGACGACGCTGCGCTCGGGATTGCGCGCGCGCAGCGCGAACTCGGCAGGAGCGTGGGCCGCCTGTGCCCGGAGGAAGCCCGGGTCGAAGCGGACGCAGTCGCCGTCGACCGTCTGCCCGGCGGCGCGGAAGAGCTCGAGCGCCCGCGGGTGGTCGAACTGGACGCCGATCTCCCTCGCGAGGCGGTCGGCGCCGCCCTCGAGCGTCGCGAGCGCCTCCTCGGAGAGCGGCTCGAACCGCGGCATCCGGTTCACGAACATGGGCGCCTCCCGTCAAGGTGCAACAAGAGTTGCATCTTGCCTCGCGCGGCGGACGGGCGCAAGCGCGGCGCGGGCGACGCCCGGGGCGGGATCTATCCTCGCGCGTGCGATGCGGGTCGAGTCCGCCACGACGTACGTCGTCGGGAACCCGCCGCCGTACCACGGCGGGCGCTACTTCGTGTTCGTGAAGCTCACGACGGACGACGGCATCGACGGGATCGGCGAGGTGTACGCCGCGACGTTCGGGCCGCGCTCGCTCGAGCGGATGATCGAGGAGGTGGTCGAGCGGCACGTCCTCGGCGCGCACCCGTTCCACGTCGAGGCGCTGTGGCGCGACGTCTACGGCCGCGGCTACGGCGGCCGCCCGGACATCTCGCTCCAGAGCGTCCTCAGCGGCATCGAGATGGCGTGCTGGGACATCGTCGGGAAGGCCGTGGAGAAGCCCGTCTACGAGCTGCTCGGGGGGCGCGTCCACGAGCGCCTGCGCGCCTACACCTACCTCTACCGCGTCGAGGGGGACGAGGCGGACGTCTACGTCGATCCCGACGTCGCCGCGCGGCGGGCCGTCGAGTACGTCGACCTCGGGTTCACGGCGGTCAAGTTCGACCCCGCCGACCACTACGCGACGCTCGACCCGCGACAGCCGTCGCTCCCGGAGCTCGACCGCCTCGAGCGCTACGTAGCCCGCGTCCGCGACGCCGTCGGCGACCGGGCCGACCTCCTTCTCGGGACACACGGGCAGTTCACGACGTCCGGGGCGAAGCGCGTGGCCGCGCGTCTTGAGCGCTACGACCCGCTCTGGTTCGAGGAGCCGACGCCGCCCGAGGCGCCCGAGCAGATGGCCGCCGTCGCGCGTGCGACGTCGATCCCGATCGCGACCGGCGAGCGGCTGACCACGAAGCACGAGTTCGCGCGCGTCCTCGCCGCCGGCGCGGCCTCGATCCTCCAGATGAACCTCGGGCGCGTCGGCGGTCTGCTCGAGGCGAAGAAGATCGCGGGGATGGCGGAGGCCCACTACGCGCAGATCGCGCCGCACCTCTACTCGGGCCCCGTCGTCGGAGCCGCGAACATCCAGCTCGCCGCGTGCAGCCCGAACTTCCTGCTCCTCGAGGGCATCGAGCGCTGGGACGGCTTCCACGCGGAGATCCTCCGCACGCCGATCCGCTGGGAGGACGGGTACGTCGTGCCGCCCTCGGAGCCCGGCCTCGGCGTCGAACTCGACGAGGAGGTCGCGCTGGCGCACCCGTACGAGGACGAGGCGCTCCACATCGAGCCGGACTACGTCGCGTGAGCACGATCCGCGCCGCGGTGTGCCACGCGTTCGGCGAGCCGCTCGTCGTGGAGGAGGTCGACCTGCGCGGGCCCGCTGCGGGTGAGGTCGGCGTGCGCCTCGCCGCGTGCGCGGTCTGCCACAGCGACGTCACCTTCCTGCACGGCTCGTGGGGCGGTGAGCTGCCGGCGGTGTACGGCCACGAAGCCGCCGGCGTCGTCGACGAGGTCGGGGAGGGGGTCGTCGGCGTCGCGCCCGGCGACCACGTCGTCGTGACGCTCATCCGCTTCTGCGGGCGCTGCCCGACCTGCCAGCGCGGCCAGCCCACGCTGTGCGAGCGCCTGTGGTCGTTCCCGCTGTCGCTCGACTCGCCCCTGCGCACGCGCGACGGCACGCCGATCCAGCAGGGCGTGCGGACCGCGGCGTTCGCCGAGCGGGTGACCGTGCACGCCTCGCAGGTCGTGCCCATCCCGCACGACATCCCGTTCGAGAGCGCCGCGCTCCTCGCCTGCGGCGTCGTCACCGGCGTCGGCGCCGTCTGGCACACGGCCGCGGTCCGGCCCGGCAGCAGCGTCGGCGTCGTCGGCGCCGGCGGCGTCGGCCTCAACGCGGTCCAGGGCGCGGCGCTCGCCGGGGCCGCCCGCATCGTCGCGATCGACCTCCTCGCGGCGAAGCTCGACGCGGCGCGCGCCTTCGGCGCCACCGACGTCGTCGACGCATCGCAGGCCGACGTCGCGGAGGCCGTCCTCGCGCTCACGGGCGGGCGCGGCCTCGACACGGTGCTCGTGACCGCCGGATCGGGGCGCGCGGTGGAGCTCGCGCTGCCGCTCGTCGCGACGGCGGGCGCCGTCGTGCTCGTCGGGCTGCCGCCCGGCGCGACCGTCGCGATCGAGCCGCAGGACGTGGCCGACCGCTCGCTCCGGATCCTCGGCAGCAAGATGGGGGCGACGACGCCGCACGTCGACGTCCCGCAGCTCGCCGAGCTGTACCGCCAGGGCCGCCTGAAGCTCGACGAGCTCGTTTCCGCGCGGTTCCCGCTCGCCCGGATCGGCGACGCGATCGCCGCCGCCGAGAGCGGCGAGGCCCTCCGCGCCGTGGTCGTCCTGTGACGGCCGGCACGACGGCCTGAGCGTCGCAGCTACCATCCAGCCCGACTCACCCCTCCTACCCGGTGGGGAGACCTCCGTGGCGGTGGCCGGGCGCTCGAGCCCGGTTTCCACGCGAGGCCCACCGGCCGCATCGCATCCGAAACCGTAGAAAGGGGCCTCATGCCCGCTGTCACCATGAAGGAGCTCCTGGAGGCCGGCGTCCATTTCGGCCACCAGACCCGCCGCTGGAACCCGAAGATGAAGCGCTTCATCTTCACCGAGCGCGGCGGCATCTACATCATCGACCTCCAGCAGACGCAGGCGCTGCTCGAGGAGGCCCACGGCGTCGCGCGCGCGATCTCCGAGCGCGGCGGCTCCGTCCTCTTCGTCGGCACGAAGAAGCAGGCGCAGGACGCCGTGCGCGACCAGGCCCGCCGGGTCGGGATGCCGTACGTCAACCACCGCTGGCTCGGCGGCCTCCTCACGAACTGGCGCACGATCTCCGACCGCATCCAGCGGCTCCACGAGCTGCGGTCGCTCAAGACCGAGTCGCAGCTCGGCCTGCTGCCGGCGAAGGAGCGCATCTCGATGGAGGCCGAGCTCGAGAAGCTCGAGGCGAACCTCGGCGGCGTCGCCGACATGCGGCGTCAGCCCGATGCGATCTTCATCGTCGACCTCCGGAAGGAGCAGCTCGCGGTGCGCGAGGCGCAGCGGCTCGGCCTGCCGGTGATCGCGCTCGTCGACACGAACTGCGACCCGGACGAGGCCGACTACGTCGTCCCGGGCAACGACGACGCGATCCGGTCGTGCGGCCTGATCGCGAAGGTGATCGCCGACGGCATCGAGGCCGGCAAGCAGCGCGTGACGCAGACCGAGCTGCGCGCGCCGCGCGACGAGCAGCCCGAGCAGGCCGGGCAGCCGGAGCAGGCGGCGCAGCCGGTCGAGGAGCAGGCCCCGACGGCCGAGGAGGTCGCCGCGGCGCCCGAGTACGAGGTGCTCTCACCGGGCGAGACGACGGCCGAGGTGCCGGCGACCGTGACGGAGGAGGAGAGCGCGTGACGCAGATCACGGCGGCGATGGTGAAGGAGCTCCGCGACGCGACGAGCGCCGGGATGATGGACTGCAAGCGCGCGCTCGAGGAGAGCGGGGGCGACTTCGACGAGGCGGTCAAGCTCCTCCGCGAGAAGGGGATGGCGTCGGCCGCGAAGCGGGCGGACCGGGCGACGAGCGAGGGCAAGGTCGGCGTGATGGTGCGCGAGAACGTGGGCGCGATCGCCGCCGTCGGCTGCGAGACCGAGCCGGTCTCCAACAACGACGACTTCCTCTCGTACGCGGAGAGGGTGCTTCGCGCGGTGTTCGAGGGCGGCGATCCGTCGAGCCTCGAGGACGAGCGCGTCGAGCTCGCCGGCAGGCTCGGCGAGAACATCCAGGTCGTCGGGGCGAAGCGGCTCGAGGCCGGCGAGGGCGAGGCGATCTCGTACTACGTCCACGGCCCCGCCAACAAGGTGGGCGCGATCGTACGGACGAAGGGCGGCGACCCGGCCGCGGCGCGCAGCCTCGCGCTGCACCTCACGTTCGCGCGCCCGACGTACTCGACGCGCGACGAGGTGCCCGCCGAGCTCGTCGAGGCGGAGCGCGAGATCCTCTCGAACGCCGAGGACGTCCTCTCGAAGCCCGAGAACGTGCGCGAGAAGATCGTCGAGGGGCAGCTGAACAAGCGCTTCTTCGGCGAGGCCGTCCTGACCGAGCAGACGTGGTACCGCGCCGACGAGTCGACGGGAACCGTCGCGCAGTATCTGAAGGAGCACGGAATCGAGCTCCTCGACCACGCCTGGTACGCCGTCGCCTAGCGGCAGGCCGCGTTGGGGTTCAACCGCGTCCTCCTGAAGCTCTCGGGCGAGGCTCTCATGGGCCGGCTCGACTACGGCCTCGACGCGGCGACCGTCGACGACCTCGCGCGCGAGCTCGTCGACGTGCGGGCCGACGGCCTCGAGGTCGCGCTCGTGATCGGGGGCGGCAACATCTACCGGGGCATGTCGGCGGCCGCGCAGGGCATCGACCGCGCGACGGGCGACTACATGGGCATGCTCGCGACCCTCCTGAACGCGCTCGCGGTCCAGGAGGCGCTCGAGCGGAACGGCGCCGACACCCGGGTGCTCTCGGCGATCGAGGTGCAGGAGGTCGCGGAGCCCTACATCCGACGCCGCGCCGTCCGCCACCTCGAGAAGGGGCGGGTCGTCATCTTCGCGGCGGGGACGGGCAACCCCTACTTCACGACGGACACGGCGGCGGCGCTGCGCGCGCTCGAGATCGGCGCGGAGGGCATCCTGATGGCGAAGAACGGGGTCGAAGGGGTGCTCGACGGCGACCCGCGCGAGGACCCCGACGCGAAGCTCATCCCGGAGCTGACGCACCTGCAGGCGATCGAGCGCGGCCTGCGCGTGATGGACACGACGGCGCTGTCCCTGTGTATGGACAACCGTCTCCCGATCCACGTGTTCGAGCTCGCACCCGGTAACGTCGCCAGGGTGGCGGCCGGCGAGCGGGTCGGCACGATCATCTCGACCCCCGAAGGAGAGACGCCGTGATCGAGAACTTCCTCAGCGACGCGACGGAGCGGATGGACAAGTCGGTCGAGGCGACGCACGAGCACTTCAACTCGGTGCGGACGGGCCGTGCGACCCCGGCGCTGCTCGACCGGATCACGATCGACTACTACGGCACGCCGACGCCGCTCAAGAACCTCGCCACGATCAACGCGCCGGAGCCGCGCATGCTCACGATCCAGCCGTTCGACCCCTCGTCGATCAAGCAGATCGAGAAGACGATCCAGGAGTCCGACCTCGGGCTGACGCCGTCGAACGACGGCAAGCTGATCCGGCTGCCGATCCCTCAGCTGACCGAGGAGCGCCGGAAGGAGCTCGTGAAGGTGGTCCGGCACATGGCGGAGGAGGGGAGGGTCGCGGTGCGCAACGTTCGCCGCGACGTGATGAAGCACCTCGAGGAGCTCGTCCGCAACGGCGACGTCGGCGACGACGAGGAACGTGCCGCCGAGGGGCGCGTCCAGAAGCTGACGGACGAGCACACGGCGAAGATCGACGACCTGCTGAAGCGCAAAGAGGCCGAGATCATGGAGGTCTAGCGACCTCCATGCGCCTGCTCTCACGGTTCCGCACCCTCTCGCGGATCCGCCCCGCGCCGGAGCCGGACCTGCCGGAGGTCGCCTCGTCGGTGGCGATCATCCTCGACGGCAACGGCCGCTGGGCGCGGAAGCGCGGCCTGCCCGTCGCCGCCGGGCATCGTGCCGGGGCGCGGAACGTCCGGCGCGCGGTCGAGGCGTCGATCGACCTGGGCGTCCACGACCTGTCCGTCTTCGCGTTCTCCACGGAGAACTGGTCGCGCCCGGCCGACGAGGTCGACGCGCTCATGGAGATCTTCGCCGAGACGATCGAGCGCGAGCTTCCCGACCTCGCCGAGCAGGGCGTCCGCGTCCGGTTCATCGGGCGCCGCGACCGCGCGCCGGACGAGCTGCGCCGGCGGATGGCGGCGATGGAGGACCGGACGGCGCTCAACACGCGGCTCAACCTCTGGGTCGCCTTCGACTACGGCGGCCGCGCCGAGCTCGTCGAGGCTGCGCGCCGCATCGTCGAGAGCGGCGTCGACCCGGCGGAGATCGACGAGAACGTCTTCGCCGCGAATCTGTTCGCCCCGGATCTGCCCGACCCCGACCTGTTGATCCGGACGAGCGGCGAGCTGCGCATCTCGAACTTCCTCCTCTGGCAGCTGGCCTACTCGGAGCTGACGTTCACCGACAAGCTCTGGCCGGACTTCGACGCGCGCGACCTGCGCGCCGCGCTGGCGGACTACGCCGGCCGCCGTCGAAGATTCGGCGGCAGATGAGCAACTGGCTCAGCCGGATCGTCGTCGCGGCCGCGCTGCTTCCGCTGGTGCTCGTCGCCGGCTACCTCGGCGGCTGGTGGCTGTTCGCGCTCGTCGCCGTCGCCGCTGCTGTCTCGCTCCACGAGTACTGGCTGATGGCGAGGGCGCTCGCGCCGCTCGCACCGGCGGGCTACGCCGGCGGCGTGCTCGCACTGGTCGGCGCGCAGGTGTCGGGCATCGGCTGGATGGTCGGCGGCGCCCTCGTGGTGCTCCCGCTCGCGTTCCTGCTCAAGGCGATCTCGGAGGCCCGCGCCGGCGCGACGGCGGCGATCAGCAGCACGGTCATGGGGACCGTCTGGATCGGCTGCGGGCTCGCGTTCGTGCTCCTGCTCCGTGACCTGCCGGCGCACGGCCGGCTCGCGCTGTACACCGTGCTGCTCGCGATCTGGGCGGGCGACACGCTGGCCTACTTCGGCGGACGGCTGCTCGGGCGGCACAAGATGGCGCCGGCGACGTCCCCCGGGAAGACGTGGGAGGGGTTCGTCTTCGGCACGGCGGCAACGGTCTTCGTCGCGTTCGTGGCGCTCTACAAGCAGCACTTCCTCTCGATCCCGCAGTCGATCGTCCTCGGGGCGGTGCTCGCTCTCGCGGGGCCGCTCGGCGACCTGTTCGAGTCGCTGCTGAAGCGGGACGCCGGCGTCAAGGACAGCGGCACCCTCCTCGGCGGGCACGGCGGCATGCTCGACCGCCTCGATGCGTTCTTCTTCGCGGCGCCCGCCGCGTACTTCGTGATCCTCGCCTTCACGGCGTAGCCGTTTTCGCGGCGTCGCCCGCGGAGACGATCGTCGCGTGACCTGGCCCGACGCCGCGTCGATCGCCGTCAAGACGCTGGCGGGCGGGATCCTCGTTCTCGTCTTCGCGCTCGTGAGCGAGGTCGTGAAGCCGAAGTCGCTCTCGGGCGTGTTCGCGGCGGCACCGGCCGTCGCGCTCGCCGGGATGACCGTGTCCGGCGTCGCGAAGGGGCTGCGCGACGTGCACGTGAGCGCCGCCGGGATGATCGCCGGCGCGGTCGCGCTCGTCGCGTACTGCATGGCGGTCGTGGTGCTCCATCCGCGGCTCGACGCGCTGCGCTCGTCCTTCGCGGCGCTCCTCGTGTGGGTCGCGGTCGCGGGCGCCGCCTACGCCGTGGTCGCCCGGTGAGCTCCACCGGCGTCGACATCGGGAAGCTCCGCAAGCTGTCGGCGCGCGACCTGGCGATCCGCTTCGCGGCCGGCGCCGCGACGTCGCTCGCCGCCGGGCTCGTCGGCACGCTCGCGTCCGCGCGGCTCGCTGGGCCGCTGCTCGCGTTCCCGGCGATCTACCTCGCCGGCCTGACGCTCGTCGAGCGGAAGGAGGGGGAGGGGAAGGCGCACGAGGTGGCGGTCGGTGCGATCGCAGGCGCCGGCGGCCTGCTCGCATTCGCGGTGGCGGTCGACGTCGCCGCGGCCGACATGCGCTGGCCGTGGGCGCTCCTCGTCGGCCTCGCGGTCTGGGTCGCCGTCTCGCTCGCGCTCTACGGCGCGGGGCGGGCGCTCACGCGGCGATAGACCGGCACACTGTCCGCATGACCCGCGTCGCCCTCCTCGGCGCCACCGGCTCGATCGGCCGCCAGGCGCTCGAGGTCGTCGCGGCGAGCCCGGGCCTCGAGCTGGTCGCGGCCACGTCGGGCTCGACGCCCATCGACGGGCTGGCGCCGCTGACCCAGGTGGGCGGCGATCCGACCGCCCTCCTCGACCGCGCGGAGCCCGACGTCGTCCTGAACGCGACGCTCGGGTTCGCCGGGCTGCCGGGGACGATGTGGGCACTCGAGCACGGCGTGACGCTCGCGCTCGCGAACAAGGAGAGCCTCGTCGCCGCCGGCGCCCTCGCGCTGCGCGCCCGCGAGCGGGGCGGAGGCGCGCTCATCCCCGTCGACAGCGAGCACTCGGCCCTCTTCCAGTGCGCGCTCGCCGGCGAGCCCGAAGGAGTCGTGCTGACGGCCAGCGGCGGGCCGTTTCGCGGCCGCACGCGCGAGGAGCTCGCGTCGGTGACGCCCGACGAGGCGCTGGCGCACCCCACCTGGACCATGGGCGCGAAGATCACGATCGACTCGGCCACGCTCGCCAACAAGGGGCTCGAGGTGATCGAGGCACACTTCCTGTTCGGGCTGCCCTACGACCGCATCGAGGTGGTCGTCCACCCGACCTCGATCGTGCACGGGCTCGTCCGCTTCCGCGACGGCGCGTCGATCGCCCATCTCGGGTACCCGGACATGCGAGTGCCGATCTCCTACGCCCTGACGTACCCCGAGCGGGCGGCGACGCCGGTCCCGCCGCTCGACCTGACGGCCGGCCCGCTCGAGTTCTTCGAGCCGGACATGCACACGTTCCCGCTGCTCGCGCTCGCGCGCGAGGCCGGCGAGCGGGGAGGGACGCTCCCCTGCGTCTTCAACGCGGCGAACGAGGTCGCGGTCGCCGCGTTCCTCGCCGGGCGCGTCGGCTTCCTCGAGATCGCATCCCTCGTCGAGGACGCGCTCGCGCGGGCCGACGGCGCGCCGGCGCGCGACCTCGACGACCTTCGCGAGGTCGACCGCTCGACGCGGGAGTCGCTGGAGGTCGCGTGGGCTTCGTAGCCGCCATCGTCGGGCTCGCGCTCCTCGTCCTGATCCACGAGGCAGGCCACTTCTTCGCGGCGCGCGCCGTGGGCATGACGCCGCGGAAGTTCTACCTCGGCTTCGGCCCTCCGATCGTGAAGGTCGTTCGCGGGAAGGTCGAGTACGGGATCGGCGCGCTGCCGCTCGGCGGCTACGTGAAGATCCCGGGGATGAGCCGCCCGTCGGCGGGCGACCTCGCCGCGACGCTCCCGCCCGAGCAGCGCGAGGCGCACCGCGAGGGGCTCGCCCGGCTCGACGCCGAGCTCGAGCGCGGCGACTACGCCGCCGCCCGGGCGAGCCTCGCGGAGCTGCGCCCGCGCCTCGACGACTCGCGATACGTGCAGGAGCTCGAGTGGTCGCTCGAGCCCGACGCCTACTGGCGGCAGGCGACGTGGCGGCGGCTCGTCGCGATCGCCGCCGGCCCTGCGATCAACCTCGTCTTCGCGATCGTCCTCTTCACCGCGCTGTTCCTCGTCGCGACGACGCGGGAGACGAACAGGATCGCTCGTGTCCAGACGGCGTCCCCGGCCGCGGCGACCGGCCTCCACGCGGGCGACCGTGTCGTCGCCATCCGCGGCCGCCCGGTCACCGCGAAGCAGATCCCGTCCGCGATCCGCGCCACCGAAGGACGGCCGTTCCGGCTCGTCGTCGAGCGGCGCGGGCAGCGCGTGACGCTCGGCCCGGTGCGGGCGCGGATGAGCGGCGGCGCCTACCGGATCGGGATCGCGATCGAGGCCCGGCAGGGACCGGGCGAGTCGCTGCCGGCGGCCGCCGGCGACGCGCTCGGTCTCTCGTGGAGCGTCACCGCCGACACCGTCC
>DASWRL010000087.1:0-38185 GCA_036403195.1 Gaiellaceae bacterium | reverse complement strand
AGGCGAGCATCACGGGTGCGCGCGCGGCCGCGGCCGACCCGGTGATGCCCTCCCCCGGCCGCATCCGCGGCCGCCGCGACATGGCGTCGATCGCCGTCCCGTGGCTCGCCCGGAGGACGAGCTCGTCCGCGCGATCGTCGTAGAGGTAGACGAAGCACGCGTCGGCGGCGAGCGCGAACGCGACCTTCGTGGCCACGAGCGTCAGCACCTCCTGGAGGTCGAGCGTCGAGTTGACGGCCTCGATCGTCTCCGTCAGCAGGCGGAGATGCCTCTCGCGTGCATCCATCCGCGCGACAGCGTACGCTCGCCCCGTGTCGGGGAACGACTGGCTGCTGATGCTGCACATCGCCGCGGCCTTCCTCCTCGTCGGCGGCTCCGTCGCGGCCGGGGTGCTGAACACGCTCGCGATCCGCTCGGAACGCCCGAGCGAAGCCGCGTTCCTCCTCCGACTCGTGCGGGTGACGCTGCCGCTCATCTACGCCGGCGTGCTCGGGACGCTCGTGTTCGGGATCTGGCTCTGGCACCGGCTCGGGTTCGGGGTCGGCACCGGCTGGATCTGGGCGTCGCTCGCGCTGTGGGTCGCCGCGAACGCGCTCGGCGGGATCGGCGGCCGCCACCAGGAGCGCTCGCGCGAGCTCGCCGAGCGCCTGGCGTCTGAGGGCGACGCGCCGAGCGACGAGCTGCGGCAGCTGCTCCGCGACCCGAAGGGCACGGCCGTCTCCTACGCCGCGGGCGTCGCCACGCTCGGCATCCTCGTCCTGATGGTGTGGAAGCCGTGACGCTCGCGTTCTCGAGGCCGTTCTGGCCGCTCTTCCTCCACATCTTCGGCGCGATGACGACGTTCGGCGTCATCCTCACCGCGGTCGTGCTGTCGGTCGTGGCGTGGCGGCGGCCGGACGCCGTCTTCCTCCGCCGGGCCACCTTCACGACCCTGCTCGTCTCGATCCCCTGCTTCGTCGTGCTGCGCGTGTTCGCGCAGGTGATCCTCGACGACGAGGACTTCGCGAAGGACCCGGCGTGGGTCGGGTTCGGGTTCCTCGCCACCGACGCGGGCCTGCTCGTCCTGCTCGCCTCGATCGGCTGCGCCTGGTGGTGGGTACGGAGCGGCAAGCCGGTCGCGGGTCGCATCGTCGCCGCTCTCTCGTCGATCTACCTGCTGCTGCTGACGATCGCGATGCTCGCAATGAGCGGCAAGTGGGGCTAGAGCGCGGGTTTCACAAAAGCTTTACGGCGACCGAGGGTTTTCCTCGTAGACGGGGAATAGCGTCCGAGACGATGAGTGCTCTCGCGATCGACCTCAGGCGCACGGCCGGTTTTCTGGTGGCGGACGCGAAGGGCCGTGTGATCGGCACCGTCGAGTGCCCGATGTACGGGACGTCGCCGGAGCACCCCGACGCGCTCTCCGTCCGCTCCGGCTTCTTCTCGCGCCGGCGGCGGCTCGTTCCCGCCGAGTCGATCGAGCAGATCGACGACGGCGCGAAGGTGATCGGCCTCCGCGTCGACCGCGAGTCGATCAAGACCTTCCTGTAGGCGAGCGCCCTACAGCACGCCGAGGTACCGGTCGAGCTCCCACTGGGTGAGCTGCACGCGGTACTCGTCCCACTCCTTCCGCTTCAGCCGCACGTAGTTGTCGAAGATGTGGTCGCCGAACGCGCGCCGCATCAGGTCGCTCGCGGCGAACTCGTCGATCGCCTCCCCGAGCGTCTCCGGCAGCGACACGATCCCCTGGTCGCGCCGCTCCTCGGGCGTCAGGTGGTACAGGTTCGTCTCCATCGGCGGCTCGAGCTCGTACCCGTGCTCGATCCCCTCGAGGCCGGCGTGCAGGAGCGCTGCGAAGGTGAGGTACGGGTTGCACGCCGGGTCCGGGCACCTGATCTCCGCCCGCGTCGCCTGCTCGGAGCCGGGCTTGTAGAGCGGGATCCGGATCAGCGCCGAACGGTTCCGCTGCGACCACGCGACGTACACCGGCGCCTCGTAGCCCGGCACCAGGCGCTTGTACGAGTTGACCCACTGCGCGAAGACGGCGGACAGCTCGCGCGCGTGCCGCAGGAGCCCCGCGATGAACTGCTTGCCCGTCGCTGAGAGGTGGAACTGGTCGTCGCCGGCGAAGAACTGGTTGCGGCCGTCCTTGAACAGCGACATGTGCGTATGCATCCCCGACCCGTTCTCCCCGAAGAGCGGCTTCGGCATGAACGTCGCGTAGACGCCGTTCTTCGCAGCGACCTCCTTGACCACGAGGCGGTAGGTCATCGTCTGGTCGGCCATGTCGAGCGCGTTCGCGTAGCGCATGTCGATCTCGTGCTGGGACGGCGCGACCTCGTGGTGGTGGTACTCGATGCCGATCCCCATCGCCTCGAGCGCCTGGATCGTCTCGTTCCGCAGCTCGGTCGCGGCGTCCAGCGCCGTCATCGCGAAGTAGCCGCCCTCGTCGAGCGTCACCGTCGACTGGTTGTCGGCGAAGAGGAAGTACTCGAGCTCGGGGCCGACGTTGAAGGTGTCGAACCCGAGCGCCTCCATGCGCGCTAGCGCGCGGCGCAGCACGTAGCGCGGGTCGCCCTCGTACGGCGCCCCGTCCGGCGTCACGACGTCGCAGATCATCCGGCCGACCTTCGTCTCGCCCTCGCGCGTCGGCATGACGCGGTAGGTCGCGGGGTCGGGGATCGCGACCATGTCGGACTCCTCGATCGCGTTGAAGCCCGTGATCGACGACCCGTCGAAGCCCATCCCGTCGTTCAGCGCGGCCTCGATCTCCGACGGCGTGATCGCGAAGCTCTTCAGGTGGCCCTCGATGTCGGTGAACCAGAAGAGCGCGTACTCCACGCCGTCCTTCTCGATCTGCTCGAGGACCTTCCGCCGCGCCTCGGGGTCGGACGTCGCGCGGTCCTTGCTCTCGATCATCGCCATCGCTCTCCGGGGCTCCTCTCTCGGGGTCGTAGGCCCTTCCTATCACTACGTCAGCCGGAGCGCTTGAGCTTGCCGCGCTTCTTCGCGTAGCGCTCGCCCGACTTGAAGACGGCGAGCCCCAGCGGGATCGAGACGGCGCCGATGACGAGCAGCGGCCACACGTCGGCCCACGCGAGGCCGGCGCCGTTCAGGATCTGCTCGCGGTTCCCGCGCAGCGCGTACGTCGCGGGCGAGATCTTCGCCACCCACTGCATCCACCCCGGAAGCACGCTCACCGGGTAGTACACGCCCGACACGACGAGCATGAGCCCCTGCGCGACGAACCCGAGCTGCGTCCCCTTCTCGGGCGAGACGAGCGGCAGGACAGCCGTCATCATCCCGACCCCGATGAACGAGATCGAGGCGATGCCGAGCAGCGCGATCGCCGCCCCGTAGTTGGCGTGCGGCACGTGGATGCCGATGAACGCCACGACGGCGGCGAACACGAGCGCGGCGCGCACGAACCCGTAGATCACGGCGTAGAGGCCCATGCCGATCAGGTGCACCGGCCGCGACACGGGCGCCATGAACGTGTACTCGATCGTCCCCTCCCAGCGCTCCCAGGCGACGGTCTCCGTGACGATCTCGAAGATGATCCCGAGGAACGCCCAGATGACGCCGCCCACGAGCAGCTTCGTCTCGAGCTCGTTCCGCTCGGCGGGCGCGATCCCGACGCCGCGCGCGATGAACACGATCGTGAGGGTGTTCGCCACCGTCCAGAGGAGGAACGCGAGGTCCCAGAGGAGGTAGCGCTTCGTCAAGTAGACGTTGCGCTCGACGACGCCGTAGAGACCGATCAGCTCGTCGCGAACCACCCGCCGGCGGGTGAATGCCTGCGTGGCGTCGACGGCGGCCATCTACGCGAACACCTCCCTCTCCTCGTCGTCCTCCGTCTTCTCGTCCTCGAACGCGCGACCCGTCGCCGCGAAGAACGCCTCCTCGAGCGTGTCGGCCTCGTACCGCTCGAGCACCTCCGCGACCGGCTCCAGGAAGAGGAGGTCGCCGCGGTCGAGCAGCCCGACGCGGTCGGCGAGCTCCTCCGCCTCCTTCATGTCGTGGGTGCAGAGCAGGATCGTCGAGTCGTGACGCTCGCGGATCTCACGGATGAACCCCTGCACCTCCTGCTTCGAGCGGGGGTCGAGGCCGGTCGTGGGCTCGTCGAGCAGCAGGAGCACCGGCGAGGTGAGGAGCGCGCGCGCGAGCGCGACCTTCTGCTGCATGCCCCGCGACAGGTTCTCCATCGCCTCGTTCCTGCGGTTCGGCGGGAAGCCGACCCGCTCGAGGATGCGCGGGATCTCGCGCTTCGTCGCGCCCGGGCCCATGCCGTAGAAGCGCGCGGCATACGACAGGTTCTCCGCCGCGCTCATCTTCTTGAAGAAGCTCGCCTCGACGGACACGCGGTTCACGAGGCGCCGCACCGACCGCGCGTCGCCGAAGACGTCGTGGCCGAAGACGCGCGCCTCGCCGCCGTCGGCGAGGAGGAGCGTCGAGAGGAGGCGCACGAGCGTCGACTTCCCCGACCCGTTCTGCCCCAGGATCGCGACGCACTCGCCGCGCTCGATCCTGAAGGAGACCCGGTTCAGCGCCGTGCGGCTACGCCGGCCGAAACCCTTCCGGCGGCTGAACGACTTCTCGAGATCACGCACTTCGACTGCTGCAACCGACACGTCATGCTCCTTGGGATCGGTGAGAAGAGAACTGAACGAAGACGCACTGCCGCCGCTAGAAGCGGTGCGGCGTGCCGTCTGCGTTCGCGATCCCGGACATGACGCGCCCGAGGCTATCAGAGAATCAGCCGGAGCGCGCCCGGCAGCGGGAGTCGTCGATGATCCGGCGCGCCTCCGAGCGATTGCCGAACCCGCGGGTCTCCGTGTGCTTGTGCTCCAGGTCCTTGTACACCTGGAAG
Source organism: Gaiellaceae bacterium (assembly GCA_036403195.1). Lineage (GTDB taxonomy): Bacteria > Actinomycetota > Thermoleophilia > Gaiellales > Gaiellaceae > PALSA-600. Next base: position 33,336 of record DASWRL010000087.1, on the reverse strand, counting down.
AAGTGCTCGATCTCGTTCCGCAGCTGCGCCGGGACGTCGTGGATGTCGGAGATCGCGCTCCACATCGGGTCGTTGAGCGGCACGCAGAGCACCTTCTCGTCGGGCCCCTTCTCGTCCGCCATGTGGAACACGCCGACGGCGCGGACCCGGATGCGACAGCCCGGGAACGTCGGCTCCCCGACGAGCACGAGAGCGTCGAGCGGGTCCCCGTCCTCGGCGAGCGTGCCCTCGACGAAGCCGTAGTCGGCGGGGTAGCTCATCGACGTGAAGAGCCTGCGGTCGAGCGCGATCCCGCCGAGCTCGTCGTCCCACTCGTACTTGTTCCGCGCGCCCGCGGGGATCTCGACGAACACGACACCGTCCACGTCGGGAACACTACGGCGGGATGGCAGGCCACGACGGCCACGACCACGGCGTCGGCGCCGACACCGAGATCCGGCCGCTCGCGGTGGCGCTCGTCCTCGTCCTCGCGTTCATGGCGGCCGAGGTCGTCGCGGGCGTCGTCGCGAGCTCGCTCGCCCTCATCTCCGACGCGGCGCACATGCTCGTGGACGCGGGGGCGCTCGGGCTGACGGTCTGGGCGGCGCGCCTCGCGCGGCGCCCGCCCGGCGGCGGGCTCACCTTCGGCCTGCGGCGCGCCGAGATCCTGTCCGCACAGGCGAACGCCGTCACCCTGCTCGTGCTCGGGCTCCTGATCGTCGTCGAGGCGGCGCGCCGCCTCGCCTCGCCGCCGGACGTCGAGGCGAGGCTCGTCGTCCTGACGGCGGTGACCGGCGCGGCCGTGAACGTCCTCGCGCTCCGCCAGGTCGCCCACGCGAACCGGGCGAACCTGAACGTCGAGGGCAGCTACCAGCATCTGCTCACCGACCTGTACGCCTTCGCGGCCACCGCGCTCGCCGGCCTCGTCGTCTGGACGACCGGCTTCGACCGTGCCGACCCCATCGCGTCGCTCGCCGTCGCCGCGTCGATGCTCGCCGCGTCCTGGCCGCTGCTGCGGCGGAGCGGCCGCGTGCTCCTCGAGGCTGCGCCGGAGGGGCTCGAGCCCGCGGAGATCCACGCCGCCATGTGCGCCGCCCCGGGGGTGACCGACGTCCACGACCTCCACGTGTGGGAGATCGGATCGGGGTTCCCGGCGCTCTCGGCGCACGTCCTCGTGGCGCGCGACGAGGACTGCCACGCGATCCGGCGTGACCTCGAAACGATGCTCCACGACCGCTACCACCTCGAGCACACGACGCTCCAGGTCGAGCACACCTCGGACCGGCTGCTCCGAATCTCCCCCTTGCGGTCCGGCCGCGGGGACCGCTAACTTCAGAGACGTGCGGCGCCGACGACGGCGCCGGCGAGAAGCGAAGGCGCTTCACCACCCTCGGGTGGTGGGCGCCTTTTTTGTTGGTCCAGGACGAGGAGGAACGCGATGAAGCTCAAGCTCGAATACATCTGGCTCGACGGCTACGAGCCGACGCCGAACCTGCGGTCGAAGACGAAGATCGCGGAGTTCGACGGGATGCCGGCGCTCGGCGACCTGCCGGTCTGGAACTTCGACGGCAGCTCGACCCGTCAGGCCGAGGGGTCCGATTCCGACTGCTTCCTGCAGCCGGTCGCGCTCTTCCCCGACCCGGCCCGGAAGGACGGGCTGCTCGTGATGTGCGAGGTCCTGCTCCCCGACGGGACGCCGCACCCGTCGAACAGCCGGGCGTCGATCCCCGACGACCCCGACGCGTGGTTCGGGTTCGAGCAGGAGTACTTCCTCTACCGGAACGGTCGCCCGCTCGGCTTCCCCGGCGAGGGGTTCCCGGCGCCGCAGGGCGAGTACTACACCGGCGTCGGCTACAGGAACGTCGGCGACGTGGCACGGGAGATCGTCGACGCGCACATCGACCTGTGTCTCGAGGCGGGGATCGAGCTCGAGGGCGTGAACGCCGAGGTCGCGAAGGGGCAGTGGGAGTTCCAGATCTTCGGCAAGGGATCGAAGCGCGCCGCGGACGAGGTGTGGATCGCCCGGTACCTGCTGCTCCGCCTCTGCGAGCGGTACGGCGTCGACGTGAACTTCCACCCGAAGCCGCTCGGCGCCGAGCACGACTGGAACGGCTCGGGGATGCACACGAACTTCTCGACGAAGCACCTGCGGGACGTCGGCGGCGAGGAGTACTTCGAGGCGCTGATGGCGGCATTCGGCGAGGCGCGCGAGGAGCACATCGCGGTGTACGGGCCGGACAACCACATGCGCCTGACGGGCCTGCACGAGACCGCGGCGATCGACGAGTTCACCTACGGCGTCGCGAACCGCGGCGCGTCGATCCGCATCCCGCACAGCTTCGTCAAGGACGGCTATCGCGGCTATCTCGAGGACCGGCGGCCGAACTCGCTCGGCGACCCGTACCGGATCGCGGGTCGGATCCTGCAGACGATCCAGAAGGTCGACGTCGACGCGCTCGAGGAAGCGTTCGCCGCCTGAGATGCACAAGGTCGAGGCGATCGTCATCCGCGAGCGCGTGGAGACCGTGATCGACGCGGTCGAGGACGCGACGGGCCACGTCGGCGTGACGGTGATCGAAGCGATCGGTCACGGGCGGGAGCGCGGCGTCACCCACGAGTACCGCGGCCGCGTGTTCGAGTCGCGGTTCCTGCCCAAGTCGATGCTCGTGTTCATCGTCGCCGACGAGGTCGTCGACGAGGTCGTCGAGGCGATCGTCGACGCGGCGCGCAGCGGGAACGACTCCGGCGACGGCATCTGCTGGGTCACGCCGGTGCGCCGCGTGACCCATCATCGGACCGGCCGCAGGCTGGAGGAGGTGGAGCTCGATGTCCCGGCATGACCTCCTGGTCGCGGCGTCGACGACCTGGGTCGTCGTCACAGCCGTCCTCGTCATGTTCATGCAGGCGGGCTTCGCGTTCCTCGAGGCGGGCCTGACCCGGATGAAGAACGCCGGCCACATCGCCGGCAAGAACGTCCTGATCTTCGGGATCTGCTCGCTCGTCTACTGGGCGGTCGGGTTCGGCCTCGCCTTCGGCGACGGGAACGCGCTCTTCGGCACCGCCGGGTTCATGCCGTCGGTCGACGCGCTGACCGCCGTCGGCAAGGCGCCGTTCGACTGGTTCTCGGAGATCCCGGGCGCCGCCGGCTACCTGTTCGAGGTGGTCTTCGCCGGCGTCAGCCTCGCGATCGTCTGGGGGGCGATGGCCGAGCGCGCCAAGCTCTGGGTCTACTTCGTGTTCGGCGTCTGGTTCACGATCACCTACAGCGTCGTCTCGCACTGGATCTGGTCGCCCCACGGGTGGCTGTTCAAGCACGGGATGCAGGACTTCGCCGGGTCGACGGTCGTCCACTACCAGGGCGCGCTCGCGGCGCTCGCCGGCGCGCTGATCCTCGGGCCGCGGATCGGCAAGTTCGGCACTGACGGGCGGGCGAACCCGATCCCGGGGCACAACATCCCGTACGCCGTGCTCGGGACGCTGATCCTGTGGTTCGGCTGGTTCGGCTTCAACCCCGGCTCGACCCTGAGCGTCGACTTCGGCGGCGTCGGCTTCTTCGCGTACGTCGCGACGACGACGAACATCGCGGCGGCGGCGGGCGCCGTGACCGGGATGTGCGTCGCCTGGGCGAAGCTCGGCAAGCCGGACATCTCGATGATGCTGAACGGCGCGCTCGGCGCGCTCGTCGCGATCACCGCGGCGTCCGGGTTCGTGGCGCCGTGGGCGGCGATCGTGATCGGCGTCGGCTCCGGCCTGATCGCGGTCTTCGGGGTGATCTGGGTCGAGGGGATCGGCATCGACGACCCGATCGGCGCCGTCGCGGTGCACGGCATGTCGGGCGTCTGGGGGACGCTCGCGACCGGCGTCTTCGCCGTCCCGGCGCTCGCGTCGAAGCTCGACACGGGCTCCGGCGGCCTCGTCTACACCGGGTCGTTCCACCAGGTCGGCGTCCAGGCGCTGGGCGTCGTCGCCGTCGGCGCGTTCAGCTTCACGGCGTCGTTCGGGGCGCTCTACGCGCTGAACCGGCTGTGGGGGATCCGCGTCGAGCCGGCGGTCGAGTCGGGCGGCCTCGACGTGCACGAGCACGGCATGTGGGGCTACCCCGAGTTCTACATCCCGGTCCCGGGCGGCTACGGGACGGAGTCGCACGTCCACGTGAAGGTCCCGCACGTCCACCACGACCCCGCGGCGGCGACCGCCGAGGCCGCTGCGTGACGAGGGAGGAGCGGGAGCCGGCGCGCGACGCCGGCTCCTGCCCGCCCGGCCCTACCGCACGCGGAACGTGACGGTGACGTCGGCGGAGGTGTCCTCGGTCCCCGCCTCGACCGGCGTCGCGTCGACCTTGCCGGCGACCGCCATCGACCGGACGAACGGCACCGGCGCCGACGACTGCTCCGACACGGCGGTCGCGCGGCCGAGCGCGAAGCCGCCCGCCTGCGCGAGCGCCTGGGCCTTCGCCTGGGCGTCGGCGAACGCCTTCGCGAGCGCCTGCCGGTAGGCGGCGCCCTCGTCGGCCACCGAGAGCGACGGCCCTCCGACGGTGTTCGCCCCGGCCGCGACGGCCGCGTCGATCAGGTCGCCCGCGTTCGCGACGGTCGTCGCGGCGGAGACGGAGTTGTCGGCGGCGTAGCCGGTGATCGACCCGTCGTCGGCCGTCTGCGGGACGAGGGAGACCTGCTCCGTCTGGATGTTCGTCGCGCCGCCGCGCTGGAGCGCCGCGATCACCGAGGTCATGAGCCGTGCGTTCCGGGTCATCGCGTCGGCCGCCGACGCGGCCTGCGTGTGGACACCGGCGAAGATCGAGGCGTGGTCGGGGACGAGCGTGACCGTGCCGTGCCCGACGGTCGTGACCGTGCCGCCGGCGGCGGGCGCACCGTGCGCCGCCTCCGGCCGGCCGACGCCGGCGAGCGCCGAGGCCCCGAGCAGGAGGGCGACGGCGACGAGGACGAGCGGAAACCGTTTCATGTCCCTCCTACGCCGCCGCGTGCTTCGATGTCACACGTGCGCTACCGCTTCGTCGACGTGCGCTGGTCGCTCGAGGACCCCGGCGCCGGCCGCGCCGCCTACCTCGCGGGCCACGTCCCCGGCGCCGCGTTCGTCGACCTCGAGCGAGAGCTCGCCGCGCCCCTCGGCCCCGGCGGGCGCCACCCGCTCCCGGCCGACGACGTCTTCGTCGAGGCGATGGCGCGGGCGGGCGTCGACGATCGCACCTTCGTCGTCGCCTACGGCTCGCTCGGCGGCGCCGAGCGGCTCTGGTGGCTCCTGCGCCACCACGGCCACGACGCGTGCGCCGTGATCGACCTCGACGCCTGGCACGGGCCGCTCGAGCGCGGCGAGCCGGCGGGGGAGCGGGCGCGCTTCGTCTCGTGCCCGCGCACCGGGGACGCGATCGGGCGCGACGAGCTCGCGGCGCGGCTCGGCGAGCTCGTCGTCGTCGACACGCGCAGCCCGTCGCGCTGGCGCGGCGAGCCCCATCCGCTCGACCCGGTCGGTGGGCACGTCCCCGGCGCGCTGAACGCCTTCTGGGCCGACCCGCTGCCCGAGCTCCCCCCGGGCGAGGTGGTCGCGTACTGCGGCTCGGGCGTCACCGCGTGCGTCCTCGTCCACCGGCTGCACCTGGCCGGGCGCACCGCGCTCCTCTACCCCGGCTCGTGGTCGGAGTGGGCGCAGGACCCGCGCCTGCCGGTCGAGCGCGCGGCGCGCTGACGACGCCTACGCGGCTGCGGCCGTCCGCGTCGCGTACGGCGCCAGGTACTGCTCCCAGCGCTGCGGGATCTTCGGCGTCGCGAGGCGGATGAACAGGACCGGCGCAGGCGGCGACGGGCGCGCGGGGAGCTCCATCTGCACCTCGTGCGGCAACCGGTTCCCCTTCCGCAGGTTGCACGGCGCGCACGACGTGACGACGTTCTCCCAGGTCGACCCGCCGCCGCGCGACCGGGGGATGACGTGGTCGAGCGTGAGCCGGCCCGTCGCCGTCCCGCAGTAGACGCAGCGCCAGCCGTCGCGCGCGAACAGCACGCGGCGGGAGATCTTCCGCTGCACCATCCTCGGCACCCGGACGTAGTGGACGAGCCTGATCACGTGCGGCCACCGGTAGGTGTCGGTGGCCGAGCGGAGTGGTCGGTCGAGCTCCTCGACGACCTCGGCCTTCCCCTTGAAGACGAGGACGTGGGCGCGGCGCAGTGAGCACACGTTGAGCGGCTCGTAACTCGCGTTCAGGACGAGTACTTGCTGCACCTCGGCCGGAATGTACCCAACGGCGCGGGTTTCGGGACGTCAGCGGCCCATGGCGCGCTCGACCGCCTCCTGCTCCTCCGGCGAGAGCGCCACCGACGCCCGCCCGCGGTCGAGCTCCTTCATGTAGATCCGGGCGTAGTCACGACCCTGGATCGCCGTCACGACCACACCGGTGCGCGCCGAGTCGAGGAGGGCGAGCGACGCCGACTGGTGGCCGCCCGTGTCCTCGTACGCGTCGTAGCGCACGATCGCCGTGTTCATCACCGTGCTGTCGACGCGGCGGTCGACTCGCGCGAGCCCGGCGGCGACCTCGTCGACCGCGCGGTGGAGGTCGTCGACGCGCCCCTGGAGCGACACGGCGAAGTCGACGAGGTCGCGCCGGCCGCCGCCGAGCAGCGAGCGCTGCGCGTCGCGAACCCGCCTCACGCGGACCGCCGCCCACCAGGCGAGGCCGGCTCCGACGGCGCCGACCGCGACTCCGGCGATCGCCACCACGAGGGCCTGTGTCGCCGTCGCGTGCACGGCCCGAGGCTAGCGCGGACCGCTACCCGAGCGAGAAGATGACGGGGTAGGTCGCCTTGTTGTTGGCGGTGAACGTCTCGCCCTGCACCGGCGCGACGTCCACGAGGACGTGCTCCTTCTCGGCGAACTTGACCTGGCCGAGGTTCTTGAACGTGACCGACTTCTGCTGCCCCGGGTTGATCACGGGGATCTTGAGCGTGCGCACGATCGCCGGGTTCTGCTGGATCGTGAGCGTCACCTTGATCCCGACCTCCTGCGCGTCGCCGGAGTCCTCGATCGTGACGACGAACGCGAGGTTGGTGGTGGCCGTGACGGTGTTCTCCGTCGTGGTGGAGAGCGTCTGGCTCCCGGGCATCGCCTTGGTGCTCACGATGCCGGTGCCGTGCCTCCCGGTCACCTTGCCGCCCGTGGACGCGCCGCGGAGCCGCTGCAGGAGGTACGTCATCGACGTCTCGGAGAAGAGCTGCCGGTTCGCGACGAACGTCGACTCGGGCGGCGCGACGCCGCGCACGCCCTGCTTCGCCATCTCCGTCGCCGACGGCGCCTGGAAGAGGTCCGACCACACGACGTCGCTCGCGAGCAGCCGGTCGGACTGCGCCGTGAGGAGCGCGGCCTCGCCCGACGTCTTCTTCGGCACGATCTGCTCGAGCGTGCGCGCGAGCCCGTCGACGCCGCTGATGCGCAGCTCGAGCGCCTCGATCAGCTGCTCGTTCTCCGGCCGCAGCGGCCCCGGCGGGTGGAGCCGCCCCGCCTGCGCCACGTTCTGCCGCTCCTGGTCGGCGATCCCGCGCAGCGAGGAGGCGATCGACGACGCCTTCGACCCGCTCGTCAGCGTCGTCGCGACCGACGCGCCGTCGTCCTGCGAGCTGTGGGCGATCTTCGCGACGCCGTCCATGTAGTTCGCGTACGTGTCGTGCTTCGACGTCGACGTGCAGGACTGGATCAGGAGGCCGAACACGACGAGGAGCGCCACGAGGACGGCGATCGCGACGAGCAGCCGCACGACCGGCGTCACCGGCCGCGCCGGCCCAGGGCCGCGCCGCCCGCCGGTACCGCGACCGCCGCGCCTCGGCAGGCGGACGCGCGACTCGCGAGGCTGTGCCTCCGTGGTCGCGGGCTCGTCGTCGAAGAACTCGAAGTCGAGCTCGTCCTCGTCCCGTGGGTCCATCTGGTGAGGGATTAGACCATCCATCCCGGCCGGAGAGGAAATGCCTGCGCCGCACCGTAGAAACGCAGCGTGTCCTCGGCGGCCCTCGCGAACGACCTGTTCCTCGGCCGCTACCGCCCGATCCGGCCGCTCGGCTCGGGCGGGATGGGGCACGTGTGGCTCGCGCGCGACGAGCGCAGCGGGCTCGACGTCGCCCTCAAGATCGTCGGCCGAGAGGGGAAGAGCGGGCACCGGGCCGAGCGCGAGGCGCGCGCCGCCGCCTCGCTCCGCCACCCGCGCTGCCAGCGGATCCTCTCGCTCGCGCGCGACCCGTCGCACGTGTACATCGCCTACGAGTACGTGCCGGGCCGCACGTTGCGCGAGGCGATGCGCGCCGGGGAGCTCGACGACCGGGGCGCGATCGAGGTCTGCGGGCAGATCGCCGACGCGCTCGCGCACGCGCACGGCCGCGGGATCGTGCACCGGGACGTCAAGCCGTCGAACGTGCTGCTCGCGGAGGCGCCCGACGTCGACGTGCGCCTCCTCGACTTCGGGCTGGCGCAGATGGCCGAGTTCGACACCCTCACGGGGCTCGGCGACATCCCCGGGACGCTCGCCTACATCGCCCCGGAGCGGCTCCAGGGCCTCGCGGCGACCCCCGCCGCGGACGTCTGGGCGGTCGGGGTCGTCCTCTGGGAGGCGCTCGCCGGCGAGCACCCGTTCTGGGGCGGCGACCTCGTCGAGACCTCGCGCAGCATCCAGGCGGGCGCGCCGCCGCTCGAGACGCGGCGCCCCGACCTGCCCGAGCACGTGCGGCAGACGGTCGCGCGCGCGCTCGTGTCCAGCCCGCAGCGACGTCCGTCCGCGGCCGAGCTCGCCGCCGAGCTGCGCTCGCTGCCGAGGCGGCGTCGCGCCCCGCGCGGCTCCGCGCCCTCCACCCCCGCCCGGCCCTGGCACGTGGTCGCCGTCACCCGCGGCGTCCCCGGCGCGCTCGCCGGGCTCTCGACGGCGTGGGCGGCCTCGCGCCTCCCGTTCTACCCGGCCGGCTGGCCGGCGGCGCTCGCCGTCACCGCCGCCGCACTCGGCGCCACCACGCCCCGGACGGCGCTCCTGTTCACCCTCGCCGTGGCGTTCTTCCCGCTCGCGAACGCCTCGCTGGGGCTCGCGCTCCTCTACGCGGCCGTCGCGGCGCTGTGGGCGGCCGTCACGTGGCGCGACGCGCGGACGGGCCTCCTCTTCGCGCTCGGCCCGCTCGCGGCGCCGCTCGCAGCGCTGCCCCTGCTCCCGCTCGCGGCCCAGGCGGCGCGCGGGCGCCTGAGGCGGGCGGCGCACGTGGTCGCCGCCGTGCTCCTCGCGGCCGTCGCCGCCGGGATCCGGCACGCGCGGCTGCCGTTCGACGGGGCGACGCCGCCGCTCGGCCTCGGCGTCGCCGAGTCGCGCAGCCCGACCGCCGTCGCCTCCGCGCTCTGGTCGCAGCTCTCGGCCCACCCGGTCATCGCGCTCGAAGCGCTCGCCCTCGCGGCAGCCGCCGCGGTGCTCCCGGCCGCCCGCCGGCGCGGCCCGTGGCCGGCGGCGCTGTTCGCAGCCGGGCTGCTCTCCGCCACCGCGCTCCTCGCGCCGGACGCCCCGGTGCTGCCGTTGATCGCCGCGTCCTGGCTGACGGCGGCAGCGCTGACGCTCGAGCGCCCGGCATACACTTGAACACCGGGGGGGAATGACCCCCGCAGCCTATGTCAGTGCTTCGCAGCATCGAATCGAAGCTCGAGTCGCTCTTCGAGGGCGTCTTCGGAAGGGCCTTCCGCACGAACGTCCAGCCGGTCGAGCTGGCGCGGAAGCTCGTCAAGGAGATGGACGACCACCGCAACGTCTCGGTGTCGCGCGTCTACGTCCCGAACGAGTACACGGTCTACCTGTCGCCGGGGGACCGGGAGCAGTTCGCCTCGTACGAGGCGCAGCTCCGGGACGAGCTCGGCGACTATCTCGCCGAGCACGCGCGCCGCGAGGGCTACGTCCTGCTGACGCCGCCGCGCGTCGAGCTCGAGACCGACGACGACCTCGACGTCGGCGTCTTCGGGATCGCGACGAGAATGGTGCAGCCGGCGGGGCGAGGCGGCGCGGCAGGCCCGCCGACCGAGCCGGAGCCGGGCGCGACGATGGTGTACAAGCCGACCGCTCCGCTCCCGCAGCCGACGGAGGCCGCCTCGCCCGTCGACCTTGGGGTCCAGCGCGAGGTGGCGGTGCTGACGTGGAGCGGCGAGCGGCGCGAGGTCGAGAAGCGGCGGGCGGTCCTCGGCCGGTCCCGCGACGCCGACATCCAGGTGAACGACCCGAACGTGTCGCGGCGCCACGCCGAGCTCCGGCAGGAGGGGGCGACGTACTGGCTCGTCGACCTCGACTCGACGAACGGCATCGAGGTCGGCGGGAAGCGCGTGAAGCGGCTCAAGCTCGAGGACGGCACGCGCTTCACGATCGGCTCCACCGAGATCGCGTTCTCGCGGGAGCTCCAGTAGGCGTGCACCTGCTCGGCTCCGCGCAGGTCGAGACGACGCTCCTCGCTCTGAAGATCGCGTTCCTCGTGCTCCTCTACCTCTTCATCTGGCGCATCGTCCGCTCGGCGGCGCGCGATCTCCGGCTCCCGCAGGAGTCGATGATCATCGGCCCGCAGCAGGCCGCGGCGGCCGGCCTCGGGCAGCCGTTCCGCGGCCGCGCCCTCGGCCGCCTCGTCGTCCTCGAGAGCCCGGCGCTCGGCTCCGGCGACGAGATCGCGCTCGACTCGCAGGCGATCACGCTCGGCCGCGGGCGCACGAACGACGTGCCGCTCCCCGACGACGAGTACGCCTCCACCCGGCACGCGCGGATCGAGCCGCGGCGCGACGGCATCTGGGTCGAGGACATCGGCTCGACGAACGGGACCTTCGTGAACGGCATCCGGCTCACGCGCGAGCGACGCCTGGCGCCGGGCGACGTCGTGCGGATCGGCGAGACCGACCTGAGGTTCGAGTCGTGAGGCTCGGCCGGTACGCGGTCGCGACCGACCCGGGCCGGAAGCGGCGCCAGAACGAGGACGCGTTCGTCATGCGCCCTCCCCTCTTCGCGATCGCGGACGGGATGGGAGGCGCGCGCGCCGGCGAGATCGCCTCGGCGCTCGCCGCCGGTGCGCTCAACGACGCCGAGGCGGTCGGCGGCGGCGAGGACCGCGTCCGTCAGCTCGTGCAGGAGGCGAACCGGCGCGTGCACGAGCGCGCCGCCAACGACCCCTCGACGAGCGGCATGGGGACGACGATGACGGTCGCGCTCGTCGAGCCGTCCGGCGAGGTGACCTTCGGGCACGTCGGGGACTCGCGTGCGTACGTGCTGCGCGGCGAGGAGCTCGAGCAGCTGACCGACGACCACTCGCTCGTGGCGGAGCTGGTGCGGCGAGGCGAGCTGTCGGCGAGCGACGCGGAGGTCCACCCGCAGCGGTCGGTGATCACGCGCGCGCTCGGGACGGATCCCGACGTCGACGTCGACGCGTTCACCGTCAGCCCCGAGCCGGGCGACGTGTACCTCCTCTGCTCCGACGGCCTCTCCGACATGGTCCCGCGCGAGACGATCGGCGAGATCCTGCGCCGCTACCGCACGGACCTCGAGGGCGCCGCGAAGGCGCTCGTCAAGGCGGCGAACCGCGGCGGGGGCGACGACAACATCACGGCGGTCCTCTTCGAGATCGTCGACGCGGCGCCCGCGGCGGCGGCCGAGCCCGACGAGCGGACGCGCGAGCTGGCGACGGTGTCGCCCGACGAGGAGGACACGCTCCATCCGGAGGACGGGGTGGCGGCGATCGCCGCACCCCCGGCGACCGACACGATGGTGGTCTCCGCCGCCGACGTCCGGGCGGCGCTCGCGGAGCAGGACGCGGACGTCCCCCAGGCAGGCACCCCCGAGGCAGGGCTCGTCAGGCGGCTGCTCGCGCTCCTCGTCATCCTGGCGCTGATCGCCCTGATCGTCGTGCTCGTCTGGTGGGGGCTCGCACGCTGACGGCGCTCAGCCCCCGCAACCGCGAGCTCCTGTACCTGGCCGCCGTCGGCGTCCTCACCGGGCTCGGCTTCGCGTCCGTGTACATCGCGCGGCAGTCGCTCGTCAGCTGGGGCTCCCTCGGCTACGCGATCTTCTTCTTCGCGCTCTACCTCGCGGCGCACGTCGTCGCGCGGGTCGCCGTCCCGGAGGCGGACCCGTACCTGCTGCCGATGGCGGGCCTCCTGACGGCGATCGGCGTGACGGAGATCTACCGCCTAGGCCCGAACGACGCCTTCAAGCAGGGGCTCTGGATCGTGATCGGCGTCGCGCTGTTCGCGGTCGCGCTCCTCGGCCTCCGCCGCGACTACCGCGTGCTCGAGAACTACAAGTACCTGTTCGGTATCGCCGCGATCGCGCTGCTCTTCCTGCCGCGCATCCCGGGCCTCGGAACGACGGTGAACGGCGCGCGCCTGTGGGTGCACGCGGGCCCGGTCCGCTTCCAGCCGGGCGAGTTCGCGAAGATCTTCCTGATCGTCTTCCTGGCGGCGTACCTGCGCGAGAAGCGCGAGGTGCTCGCGCAGGGACGGCTGAAGGACATGGGGCCGCTGCTCGTCATCTGGGGCGGCTGCATGCTCGTGCTCGTCTCGTCGAACGACCTCGGCTCCGCGCTCCTCTACTACGGGATCTTCCTCTCGATGGTCTACGTCGCGACGGCGCGGCTGTCGTACGTCGTCGTCGGCCTCGCGCTCTTCGCGGGCGGCGGGTACGTCGCCTACGAGAAGATCGCGCACGTCCGCGACCGCGTGACGATCCTGCTCCACCCGTGGTCGAGCCACAAGGTGTACTGCCCGTCGACCGGCACGCTCGCGCTGCGGCAGGACTGCCAGAGCTACCAGCTCGTCAAGTCGCTCTACTCGATCGCGAACGGCGGCTTCGGCGGCACGGGCCTCGGCAAGGGCACGTTCACGACGACCGACGGGAAGGCGCTGATCCCGTACGTCAACAGCGACTTCATCTACTCGGCCCTCGCGCAGGAGCTCGGCCTCGTCGGCGCCGCGGCGCTCCTCCTCGTCTTCATGCTGTTCGTCGCCCGCGGGATGAAGCTCGCGCTGCAGGCCGACGACGGCTTCTCGAAGCTGCTCGCCGCGGGCCTCACCTTCGGGTTCGCGCTGCAGACGTTCATCATCGTCGGCGGCGTCGTGCGCCTGATCCCGCTGACGGGGATCACGCTGCCGTTCGTCTCCTACGGCGGCTCGTCCGTCGTCGCGAACTTCCTCCTGCTCGCCGGCCTGCTCCTCGTCTCCCACCGGGCGAACACCCAGTGAACACGCAGATCTCCCGCCTCGCGCTCGTCGCACTCGTCCTCCTCGCCGCGCTCGTCGTCGCCACGACCTACTGGCAGTCGTGGGCGGCGCCGAGCCTCGCTGCGAAGCAGGACAACGCGATCCAGCGGGTGGCGCAGTTCAAGATCCGGCGCGGGCTGATCTACGCGGCGAACGGCAAGACGCTGTTCGCCCGGAACGTCGCCGAGAAGCGCGCCGGGCAGACGCTCTACTTCCGCCGCTACCCGACGAACGGGCTCGCGTCGCAGGTGATCGGCTACTCGACGCAGGGCCGGTCGCGCGCCGGCATCGAGCGGGCGGAGAACGCGTACCTGACGGCGTCGAACGCGAACCTCGGGACGATCTTCGACAAGCTCGGCGACACGGTGAAGGGCGCGACGGTCACCGGGAACAACCTCGTGCTGAACCTCCGCCCGGGCGCGCAGTGGCTCGCGGAGACCGCCCTGCGCGGCAAGTGCGGCGCGGCGGTCGTCCTGAACCCGAAGACCGGCGCCGTGTACGTGATGGCGTCGTCTCCCGGCTACAACCCGAACCGGATCGAGTCGTCGAAGGGGTACGCGAGCATCCTCAAGTCGCCGAGCGCGTGCCCCGGCTCCTCCTCGCCGCTCCTCAACCGGGCGACGCAGGGCCTCTACCCGCCGGGGTCGACGTTCAAGACGGTGACGGCCGCCGCCGCCCTCGACTCCGGCGTCTATACGCCGGACTCGCGCTTCTACGACCCCGGCTACTGCACGGAGTACGGGCAGCGCGTGTCGAACGCCGGTAACCCCGAGGCGCCCGAGACGTTCGGCAACGTCGACTTCCTCCAGGCCTACGAGCACTCGATCAACGCCGTCTTCTGCGACATCGGCAAGAAGCTCGGCGCCGCCCGCGTGATCGCGAAGGCCAAGGACTTCGGCTTCTACTCGCAGCCGCCGATCGAGCTCCCCTCGAACACCGTCTCGCCGAGCGGCGAGTTCGACTTCAAGCGGCACCGCCTCTTCGACGACCCGTCCCGCATGGACCCCGGCCGGCTCGCTTTCGGCCAGGACAAGCTGCTCGTCACGCCGCTCCAGATGGCGCTCGTCGCCTCGGGGGTCGCGAACGGCGGCACGATCATGCAGCCGCACCTCGTGAAGAAGGTGACGAAGCCGGGAGGAAGCACCCTCGTCAAGGTGAAGCCGCGCGTCTGGAAGCACGCGATGAAGCCGCAGACCGCCGCCGCGCTCACCGAGATGATGCAGGCCGTCATCAGCGGCGGCACCGCCCACAGCGTCCAGATCCCGGGCTTCACGTGGGCCGGCAAGACGGGCACGGCGGAGACCGGCGACCGCAACGTCTACGACGCGTGGTTCATCTTCTTCGCGCCCGCCGACAACCCGCAGGTCGCCGGCGCCGTCGTCGTCGAGCACTCCGTCAACGGGTTCGGCGGCGCGGTCGCGGCGCCGATCGCCAAACAGCTCGTGCAGGCGTTGGTTCCTGCCGCGTCGAAGTGATGTAGCCGGGTTGCCATGAGCGCGAGCGACACCCTCATCGGCCGCACCTTCGACACCCGCTACGTGATCGAGCGCAAGCTCGGCTCGGGCGGGATGGCGGACGTGTACCTCGCCGAGGACCAGGAGCTCGGCCGCCGCGTGGCGCTGAAGCTGCTCGACGACCGCCACGCCTCCGACGAGCAGTTCGTCGAGCGGTTCCGGCGGGAGGCGCAGAGCGCCGCCGGCCTCAACCACCCGAGCATCGTCTCGATCTTCGACCGCGGCTACGCCGAGGGCACCTACTACATCGCGATGGAGTACCTCGACGGTCGGACGCTCAAGGAGCTCCTCGTCAAGAACGGGCCGACGCCCGTCCCGATCGCGATCGACTACGCGCGGCAGATCCTCGGCGCGCTGGCGTTCGCGCACCGCAACGGGATCGTCCACCGCGACATCAAGCCGCACAACATCGTCGTCGGGAGCGATGGCCGCCTGAAGGTGACGGACTTCGGCATCGCCCGGTCGGGCGCCTCGCAGATGACGGAGGCCGGCTCGATCGTCGGCACCGCTCAGTATCTGTCGCCGGAGCAGGCGCGGGGCGCCCCCGTCGACCCGCGCTCGGACATCTACTCACTCGGGATCGTGCTGTACGAGATGCTGACGGGGAAGGTCCCGTTCAGCGGCGACACGCCGGTCGAGATCGCGATGAAGCACCTCTCGCAGGTCCCGGAGGTCCCGTCGGCGCTGCGGCCCGACGTCCCGCACGACCTCGACGCGATCGTGATGCGCGCGCTCGCGAAGGATCCGGAGCAGCGGTACGCGTCCGCCGAGGAGATGGATGCCGACCTCGCCCGGGTCGCGCGCGGCGTCGCGGTGTCGCGCGAGACGGAGGACGCGATGACGCAGGTGCTCTCGGGCGCCGGCGCCGCGAGCGCCCAGACGATGGTGCAGCGCCCCCGCACCACGGTCTCGCCGCCGCCCGCGCCGCCCGCCTACCGGACACCCGGCTACTACGACTACGAGGAGCCTCCGGGCGGGCGCTCGATCTGGCCGTGGCTGCTCGCGCTCGGGCTGATCATCGCCGGCGGGATCGGCGGCTGGTTCCTCTACACGAAGATCCAGGACCAGCTCAACAAGAACACGCCCGTCGCGGTGCCGGACGTGATGCTCCTGCAGCGCGACCTCGCGCGGCTGAAGGTCCAGCAGGCGGGCCTGACGGTGCAGGTCGTGAAGGGGACGAGCGAGACCGTGCCGCCGGGGCAGGTCTCGGCCGAGGACCCGCCGGGGGGCACGAAGATCGGGAAGGGCTCGACCGTGACGCTCACGATCTCCACCGGGAAGCCGAAGGTGAAGGTCCCCGACGTCGTCGGGCAGGACGTCGCGTCGGCGCTGACGGCGCTCGCGAGCGAGGGCCTGCAGCCGAAGATCAGGCGGATCTTCTCCGACAAGCAGCCGGACACGGTCACGGCGCAGCAGCCGGCAGCCGGCGACTCGGTGATCAAGGGGACCGTCGTCCACATCAACGTCTCCCGCGGCGCGAAGCCGGTGCCGGTGCCGGACGTCACGGGGCAGCCGTACGCGAACGCGAAGTCGGCTCTCGAGGGGCAGGGCTTCCAGGTGGTGCGCGAGGTGATCCAATCCGACCTGCCGCCGGGGACCGTCGTCGCCGAGAACCCGCCGCAGGGCACGTCGGTCGCGCGCGGGACGAAGATCTCGCTGTCGGTCTCGAAGGGGCCTGCGACGACGCAGGTGCCGGACGTGACGGGCCAGACGCAGTCGACGGCGGAGTCGATCCTGAACGGGGCGGGACTGACCCCGTCGGTCATCTACGACCCCGTCACCGACCCGAGCCAGGACGGGATCGTCCAGTCGGAGGACCCGCCGCCGGGCTCCGACGCGAAGGCCGGCGAGGTCGTGATCATCCACGTGGGCCAGCTCCAGACGGGCGGCGGCACCGACACGGGCACGACGCCGACGACCACCCCGTGAGCAGGCGCATCGCCGTCATCCTCGGCGGCCGCTCCAGCGAGAACCCGATCTCCGTCGCGTCCGCCGAGAGCGTCGTGCGGGCGCTCGAGGAGCGCGGCGACGAGGTGCTCCCGGTCCGGATCGACCGCGACGGCCGCTGGGCGCTCGAACCGGGCGGCCGCCCGGCCCTCCCCGCTCGGCTCCCGGGAACGGACGTCGCCGCCGCTCTCGGCGAGGTCGACGTCGTGTTCCCGGTGCTCCACGGGCCGTTCGGGGAGGACGGGACGGTGCAGGGGCTGCTCGAGCTCGCCGGCGTCCCGTACGTCGGCGCCGGCGTCCTCGCCTCGGCGCTCTGCATGGACAAGGACGTGTTCAAGTCCGTGATGCGGGACCACGGGATCCCGGTGACCGAGAACATCACGCTGCGGCTCGGCGACGCGCCGCGCAACCCGTTCGGCTACCCGGTCTTCGTGAAGCCGGCGCGGCTCGGGTCGAGCGTCGGGATCACCAAGGCGCACGACGACGACGAGCTCGCCGCGGGCGTCGCGCTCGCCTTCGAGCACGACGAGAAGGTGCTCGTCGAGCGCTTCGTCGAGGGCGTTGAGGTCGAGGTCGGCGTGCTCGGGAACCTGCGGCCGGCCGCGTCGCTCCCGGGCGAGATCGTCGTCACCCGCAACGAGTGGTACGACTACGAGGCGAAGTACGACGAGGGCGAGATGGACCTCGTCGTGCCGGCGCGGGTCTCGCCTGCGCAGGTCGAGCGCGCGCAGGAGCTCGCCGTGCGCGCGTTCACCGCGACGGACTGCGAGGGCATGGCGCGCGTCGACATGTTCGTCCGCGACGACGGCGAGGTGCTCGTGAACGAGCTGAACACGATCCCGGGGTTCACCGCGACGAGCGTGTACGCGCGGCTGTTCGAGGCGTCCGGCCTCCCCTACCCCGAGCTCCTGCAGCGGCTCGCGGAGCTCGCCGTCGAGCGGTTCGAGCGGCGGCGCGCGCTGCGGTACTAGCCGGTCAGTCCGCCCGGACCTCGTTGATCCGCACGGAGGGGTACCGGCCGAGGCTCGTGATCCAGATGACGTAGTAGCGGTGCGGGCCGCCCGAGATCGCGTAGCGCACCTGCCCCGTCGCGCCGACCGTCCGGGGCGGCGAGACGACGGCGTCGAACGGGCCGCCCCGGGCGTCGCCGGCGCGGATCTCGGCGGTCAGGCCGGGCGTCGACGTCGAGAAGCCGAGGCGGTGGAGCTGGACGCTGCGACCGGCGTCGAGGACGAGGCCGACGCCCTTCTTCCCGATGGCGGCGAAGCTCGAGCGGTACGACTCCGTCTCCCACGAGGTCGACGTCGAGCCGTCGGTCGCGTAGTGCGCGTCCGCGTCGTGCTCGTGCCCGTCGCCGTAGGGGTCCCAGGCCCCGACCCCGGCGAGGCGGACCGGCGCGCCGCCGGCCGAGCCCCCTCCGACGGGCCCCTTCGCCGAGGTGCCTCGGTCGTGGAGGAGCAGATAGGCGGCCACGGCGCCGACGGCGGCGAGCGCGACGACAGCTGCGATCGCCGGCCGGCGCGACAGGCGGCGCCTGCGGCGAGGCTGCCGGAACGGCTCGACGATCTGCGTCCCCGCCGACTGCAGCTCGTCGAGGCACGCCTCGAGCTCGCGGCAGAAGTCCGCCATCGTCGGGAACCGGTCCTCCGGCCGCTTCGCCATCGCCTTCTGGACCGCCGCCTCGACGCGCGGCGACACGTCGGGGCGCCTGGCGCGGACGGACGGCGGCGGCTCGTTGATGTGGCGCATCGCGACGGCGACGAAGTTCTCGCCGGGGAACGGCACCTCGGTCGTGAGCAGCTCGTACAGCACGACCCCGAGCGAGTAGACGTCGGTGTGCTCGTCGACGCGCTGGCCCTGTGCCTGCTCCGGGGCGATGTAGTCGGAGGTGCCGAGGACGGTGCCGGTCTGCGTCATCCCTCGCTGGACGTCGAGCGAGCGGGCAATGCCGAAGTCGGTGACCTTCGCGCGCCCGTCCCCGTTCAGGAGGACGTTCTGCGGCTTCACGTCCCTGTGCACGAGCCCGTGCTGGTGCGCGAACGAGAGCGCGCGCGCGATCTGCATCGCGAGCTCGAGCGCCGTCGCGACCGGCGCCGGCCCCCGCCGCTCGATCAGGCGCTTCAGGTTCTCGCCGTCCACGTACTCGAAGACGATGAACTGCCGCCCCTCGTGGTCGCCGCGGTCGATCACGGTGACGATGTTCGGGTGCGAGAGCGTCGCGACCGCCCGCGCCTCGCGCCGGAACCGCTCCACGTAGTCGCCGTCGCTCGAGTACTGCGGATGGAGGATCTTCAGCGCGACCTTCCGGTCCAGCAGGCGATCGTGGGCGCGAAAGACGCTCGACATGCCTCCGGTGCCGACGAGCTCCTCGAGCTCGTACCGCCCGGCCAGGACCTCCCCAACCATCGATTCGCAGGGTACCCCTGCGAATCAGGGGCGAAGCGCGGCCTCGAGCGCCTGCTCCCAGGCCTCGAGCGCCTCGTCGAGCTCGGCGTCGGTGACGACGAGCGGCACGAGGACGCGGATCGCGCTCCCGTCGACGCCCGCCTTCAGGAGCAGGAGGCCCCGAGCGAGCGCCTCCTCGACGACGTGGGAGGCGGCCCCGGCGTCGTCGAGCTCGATCGCGAGCATCGCGCCGAGCCCGCGGACGTCGCGGATGCGCGGCCACCGCTCCTGCCACGCGAGCATCCGCGCGCGCATCACCTCGCCGATCGCCGCCGACCGCTCGACGAGGCCCTCCTCCTCGATCACGTCCAGGACCGCGAGGGCGGCCGCCTGCGCGACGGGGTTGCCGACGTAGGTCCCTCCGACCCCGCCGTGCCGGGGCGCGTCCATGATCTCGGCCTTCCCGAGCACGCCGGAGAGCGGGATCCCCATCGCGATCGACTTCGCCATGGTGATCAGGTCGGGCTCGAGCCCGTAGTGCTCGACGGCGAAGAACCGGCCGGTGCGCGCGAACCCGCTCTGCACCTCGTCGCACACCATCACGATGCCGTGCTCGTCGCACAGCGCGCGGATGCCCTCGAGGAACTCGGGCGTCGCCGGGACGAACCCGCCTTCGCCCTGCACGGGCTCGACGACGATCGCAGCCACGTCCTCGGGCGCGACCGTGACCTCGAACGCGCGGCGCACCGAGTCGAGGTCGTTGTACCGGGCGCGGTAGACCTCGGGCGCGAACGGCCCGAGCCCCTGCTTGTAGGGATGCGTCTTCGACGTGAGCGCGAGCGCGAGGTACGTCCGCCCGTGGAAGGCGCCCTCGAACGCGAGCACCGCGCTGCGGCCCGTGTGGGCGCGCGCGAACTTGACGGCGTTCTCGACGGCCTCGCTGCCGGCGTTGAAGAACGCCGCCTTCGCAGGGACCCGGAACGGGGCGAGCGCGAGCAGGCGCTCTGCGAGCGTGGCGTAGACCTCGTACGGGACGACGGTGAAGTCGGTGTGCGAGAAGCGCTCGAGCTGCTCCTGCGCGGCCCGCACGACCTGCGGGTGCGCGTGGCCGACGTTCAGGCAGCCGACGCCGCCGGTGAAGTCGATGAAGGTGTTGCCGTCGACGTCGGTGAGCCTGACGCCGCGGGCCTCGGCGGCGACGATCGGGAACGTCACGCTGAGCGCCGACGAGACGCTCGCGTGGAGACGCTCGATCACCTCGAGCGAGCGAGGCCCGGGGACCGCGGTCCGGAGGTCGATCGTGCGCGTTGCCGCCATGCTTCGAGCCTAGCGAACTTCCCCGGCGACCTGCATAGACGAATGGTGAGCTTGCAACGTCCGTCTGACCGGGTCGCGGCATGCGGTAGCTTCCGCCCGGGCCATGACGGAGACGGCACGGAGCGCCGCCACCTGGTGGCAGGAGACGCACCGCGACGACGGCGACGTCCTCGTCGCGTACTTCAGCATGGAGTTCGGCGTCGACCCGCGGCTGCCGATCTACTCGGGCGGGCTCGGCGTCCTCGCCGGCGACCACCTGAAGGCGGCGGCCGACCTCGGCGTGCCGCTCGTCGGGGTCGGGCTCTTCTACCGGGGCGGGTACTTCCACCAGTTCGTCTCCGACGAGGGGCGCCAGGCCGAGCGCTACGACGAGCTCGACCCGGACGCGCTCGGGCTCGCGCGTGAGCCGGTCGACGTCGAGGTCGACCTCGGCGGCGAGATCGTCAGCGCGGAGGTCTGGCGCTGCGACGTGGGCGCCGTGCCCCTCTACCTGCTCGACGTCCCCTGGGTGACGGACGCGTTGTACGGCGGCGACCGGGAGCACCGGATCCGCCAGGAGCTCCTGCTCGGCGTCGGCGGCGTGCGCGCGCTGCGCGCGCTCGGGATCGAGCCCACCGTCTTCCACGTGAACGAGGGGCACTCGGCGTTCCTGACGATCGAGCGCGCGCGGCTCCTCGTGCGCGACGGGCTCTCCACCGACGAGGCGCTCGAGCGCGTCCGCCGCTCGACCGTCTTCACGACGCACACGCCGGTGCCGGCGGGCAACGAGGTCTTCGGCAGCGACCTCGTCACGCGCTACGCCGGCGCGCTCGCGGAGGAGGCGGGGATCGACCGCGACCGGCTGATCGGCCTCGGCCGGAGCGAGGACACGGACGCCTTCGGGCTGACTCCGCTCGCGCTCCGCCTCTCCGCGCACGCGAACGGCGTATCGCAGCTCCACGGCGACGTCGCGCGCGACATGTGGCGGACGCTGTGGCCGGGGCAGGAGCCGCCGATCGACGCGATCACGAACGGGGTGCACCTCGGCACCTGGCTCGCGCCGGAGCTCGCCGCGCTGCTGCGCGAGACGGGCGTGCGACCCGACGCTCCGCCCGAGTGGGCGAACTGGCCTGCGGCGCGCGAGCTCGACGGCGAGGCGCTGTGGCAGGTGCACGCCGCGCTGAAGCGCCGCCTCGCCGACCGCGCCGGGCTCGACCCGGACCGGCTGACGATCGGCTTCGCCCGCCGGTTCGCGACGTACAAGCGCGCCGGGCTCCTCTACACGGACCTCGAGCGCCTGCTCGCCCTTCCGGTGCAGGTCGTCGTCGCGGGGAAGGCGCACCCGCAGGACGTGCCGGGGAAGGACGTGATGCAGGGGATCGTCGAGCTGTCGCGCGGCCGCGCTCAGGGCCGAGTGGTCTTCCTCGAGAACTACGACATCGAGCTCGCCTGCACGATCATCCCCGGGTGCGACATCTGGCTCAACACGCCGCGGCGCCCATACGAGGCCTCCGGGACGAGCGGCATGAAGGCTGCCGTGAACGGCGTCCTCAACCTCTCCGTCCTCGACGGCTGGTGGGCGGAGGCGTACGACCCCTCGTACGGGTGGGCCATCGACGGGGCCTCCGACGACGCGGACGCGGCGCAGCTGTACGCGCTGCTCGAGGAGCAGGTCGTCCCGCGCTACGAGGCGCGGGACGCCTGGCTCGAGATGATGCGCAGCTCGATCGCCGAGCTCGCGCCCCGCTTCTCGATGCAGCGCACCGTGATCGAGTACGCCGACCGGTACTACGTGCCGGCGACCCGCAGCGGGTGACCCGGCCCTAGACCGGCTCCGCGGGCGGCGGAGCGCCGCCGCCGAGGCGGTCGATCAGCTCCTGCACGTTCTGCAGCTCGCGCTCCAGGTGCTCGCGGTAGGCCGTGAGCCGCTCGACCCACTGCTCGCGCGTCGGCATGCCGCGGAAGCCCCGGCGCCAGTGATGATGTCCATGCATGCGTGGTCACCTCCTTTCGCTTCATCTTCGATAATAGTTATCTCATGATAAACAATGAGGAGCGCCAGGCGGAGCTCCGCACGCTCCTGCGCCGGCTGATGCAGGGCCTCTGGGCGCGCCGGCGCCCCTCGCCGGAGCTGCTGGCGCTCGTCGCCGGCCGCCCGCTCGGGCGGCGGCACGTCGCGCTCCTCGCCCACGTCGGGACCGAGGGCCCGCGCACCGTCGGCGACCTCGCCCGCGACCTCGGCCTCTCGCTCCCCGCCGCGTCGACGCTCGCGCGCGAGCTCGAGGACGCGGGGCTGATCGTCAGGGGCGAGGACCCCGCCGACCGGCGGCGGACGGTCGTAGCGCTCGCGCCCGCCACCGAGGACACCGTTCGGACCTGGCTCGACCGGCGGTCGCTGCCGCTCGAGCGGGCGCTCGCGGCGCTCTCCGACGAGGAGCAGCAGGCGTTCCTGAAGGGCCTGCGCGCTCTGGCGGACGCGCTGATGGAAGAATCAGCGCGTGGTCCTCTCCGATCGCACCATCGCGGCGCTCATCGTCGGCGGCCGCATCGGGATCGACCCGTATGACGACGCGCTGCTCCAGCCCTCGAGCGTCGACGTGCGCGTCGACCGCTACTTCCGCGTCTTCCACAACGCGCGCTATCCCTACATCGACGTGAAGCAGCCGCAGGACGCCCTCACGGAGGAGGTCGAGGTCGACGGCGACGAGCCCTTCATCCTCCACCCCGGCGAGTTCGTGCTCGGGTCGACGCTGGAGCGCATCCGCCTGCCCGACGACCTGGTGGCGCGCCTGGAGGGCAAATCGTCGCTCGGCCGGCTCGGGCAGCTGATCCACTCGACGGCCGGGTTCATCGACCCGGGCTTCGACGGCCACGTCACGCTCGAGCTGTCGAACGTCGCGAACCTGCCGATCACGATCTACCACGGGATGAAGATCGGCCAGATCTCGTTCATGCGCATGACGGAGCCGGCGTCGAGCCCGTACGGCAGCTCGGGGCTCGGCTCGAAGTACCAGGGGCAGCGCGGCCCGACACCGTCCCGCTACTGGCAGAACTTCCGCGAATGACGATCCTCGTCACGGGTGGGACCGGCTTCGTCGGCCCCAGGGTGGTGCGCGCGCTGCGCGCGCACGGTCGCGAGGTGCGCGCGCTCGTCCGCCGCCCCGAGCGCGGCGCGCAGCTCGCCGGCCTCGGCGCGGAGCTCGTCACGGGCGACGTCACCGACCCGGCGAGCCTGAAGGCGGCGCTCGAGG
Organism: Gaiellaceae bacterium; assembly: GCA_036403195.1. Lineage (GTDB taxonomy): Bacteria > Actinomycetota > Thermoleophilia > Gaiellales > Gaiellaceae > PALSA-600. Next base: position 9,722 of record DASWRL010000087.1, on the reverse strand, counting down.
GGTGCACCCACGTCGTGCACCTCGTCGCGATCATCCGCGGCGGGCCAGGCGACTTCGACCGTGTCATGACGCAGGGCACGAGGAGCCTCGTGGCCGCCGCGAGGGAGGCCGGCGTCGAGCGGTTCGTGCTGATGAGCGCGCTCGGCACGACCGAGACGACGAGGACGCTCGTGCCGTACTTCGCCGCGAAGTGGGCGATGGAGCAGGAGGTCGTCGGCTCCGGCCTCGAGTACACGATCTTCCGCCCGAGCTTCGTCTTCGGTCGCGGCGGCGTGCTACCCACGTTCGTCAAGCAGGTCCGCTACTCGCCGGTCGTGACGATCATCGGCTCCGGGAAGCAGCGGATCCAGCCGATCCACGTCGACGACGTCGGCGAGTACTTCGCGCGCGGCGTCGACGCCCCGGCCGCCGCGAACCGCACGTTCGAGATCGGCGGCCCCGACGTCGTCACGTGGGACGAGCTCTACGCCACGATCGCGCGGGTGCTCGGGAAGCGCCGCCGGCTCGTGCACGTGCCGTCGTCGCTCGCCCGCACGGGCGCGTCGCTCACGCAGTGGGCGCCCGGGGCGCCGCTGACCGCCGACCAGGTGACGATGATCGACGCCGGCGACAACGTCGTCACCTCGAACGATGCCGTCGAGACCTTCCAGCTCCCGCTCGTCCCGCTCGAAGAGCAGATCCGCCGCACCGCCTGAGCGCCGGCTCTCGCTGCTCCTGCTCCTCCTGGCGGCGCACCAGCGCATGGCCCAGCTCGTCGAGCGGGAGCTCGCCGCCGACGGCGTCGACGCCGACGGCTACGCGCTCCTCAGCCTCGTCGGCGTCCGGTCGCCGGTGCGGCTGACCGAGGTCGCGAGCGAGCTCGGGATGCCGCTCACGACCGCGTCCGACGTCGTCCGCCGACTCGAGCGCCGGGGGCTCGTGCGGCGGTTCCCGAACCCGGAGGACGGGCGGTCGTTCCTCTTCGAGCTCAGCGCCCGCGGCGACCGCGAGTGGCGGCGCGGCTACGGCGCGCTCACGCGCATCAACACCGCCCTGCTCGAGCGCATCGACGAGCCGGCGGTGAGGGCCGCGCTCGAGGGCCTGGGGGCCGCCTTCGCGGAGGCGCTGCAGGACGAGTGATCCGGATCCGTAGCATGTGCTCCGGATCCGTAGTATGATCGCGACCATGCGGATCTCGCTCCTCGTCGCTGCGGCGGCCGCCGCGATCGCCGGCACCTCGACCGTCGTCGCGCGGATCCCCGTCGCGAGGTTCGCGGCGCCCTGCGCGGCGGCGGCAGGAGGCCGCTACGTGTGGGTCAGCGAGTACGCCGCCCCGTACCTCCTGAAGGTGGACCCGGGGACGAACAGGGTCGTGGGGAAGGTCGGCATCGGCTCGGGCTCGTGCGGGATGGGCTCCGGCGCCGGCGCACTCTGGGTCGAGGACACGAGCTCGTCGACGCTCAGCCGGGTCTCGGTCTCGACCGGCCGCCGCCGCGCGATCCACGTCGGCAGCACGCCGTACGACGCGACGTTCGCGTTCGGTTCGGCGTGGGTGACCGCGTGGGGCGCCGGGGAGCTCGAGCGCGTCGACCCCGCCCGCAATGCCGTTCACGGCCGGTGGGCGCTCCCGCAGGCGACGGGCGTCGTCGCGGCGTTCGGCTCGATCTGGGCGACGGGAGCCGACGGCGTGATCCGTGTCGACCCCGCGACCGGCGCCGTCACCGCCCGGATCGCGCTCCCGTCGGCGGGCTGGACGGCGGCCTCGGCGGACGCCGTCTGGGTGACGACTCCCGCAGGGCTGACCCGGATCGACCCCGCGTCGAACGCCGTCGCCGCGACCGTTCCCCTTCCGGGCGCGCCGTACCTCGGCGACCCGGACGTCGTCGGCGGGAACGTCTGGGTCCCCGAGATCCGCAAGAACGCGATCGCGCTCGTCGACCCGGCGACGAACTCCGTCACGGCGACCGTGAAGGCAGGCACCGGCCCGTTCGTCGTGACCGCGATCCGCGGCGAGGCGTGGGTGCCGAGCTGGAAGGGCCGCGACGTCTGGCGCTTCAGGCCGTAGCGGCGTAGAGCGCGACGAACCGCGCGGCGACGTGCTCGTCGATCGGCCGCGGTACGGGGACGACGCACGCGTCCGCTCCGACGGAGCCGCGGGCGACGGCCTCGAGACAGAGCGACTGCAGGGCGAAACCGAGGTCCATCGACTCGACCGAGTTCCCGAGCGGGCGCGGGCCGGACAGGTTGACCATGTTGCCGCCCGCGAGGACGGTGACGCCGGCGCCGGCGAGGCCGGCGGCGTCGATCTCCCACGGGACGTGCCCCGCGTTCGCGAGCACCGCACCCGACCTGAGGAGCGGAGCGTCGGCCGCCGTCAGAACGCCCCTCGCGCCGGTGACGGTGACGACCACGTCGGCCTCGCGCAGCGCCTCGTCGCGCTCCGGGACGAGGAAGCCGTCGAGCATCGCGTGCAGGCGCTTCACGGGGTCGACCTCCACGACCGACACGACCGCGTGTGCGTTGCGGAAGTTCTCCGCGACGCCCCGCCCGCAGGCGCCGTACCCGAAGACCGTCACGCGCTTCCCGTTCGTCGACAGGTTCGTGAGCCTGAGGAACGACTCGAGCACGCTCTGCCCGACCGCGTGCTCGTTCTCGGCGAACTGCTTGATCGGGCTGTCGTTCACGACGAGGATCGGGACCCGGAGCCGGTCTCGCAGCGGCTCGAGCCGCGCGCGCCCCGAGGTCGTCTCCTCGGTGCCGCCGAGCAGGGAGTCGTAGGGTCCCTCGAGGTAGCGCGCGAACAGGTCGCCGCCGTTGTCGAGGATCAGGTCCGGCCGGGCGGCCAGCACCTGCCGCAGGTGGCGGTCGTGCACCGAGGGGTCCCCGGTCGGCCCGCCCACGACCTCGACGCCGCGCGCGGCGAGGTAGTCGCACGCCTCCTGCTGGGTCGTCGCGAGGTTCCCCGTCGCGACGACCCGCGCCCCGCCGCGCACGAGCGTCAGCAGGAGCGCGACCGTCTTCGGCTCGAGGTGGATCCCCGCCCCGATCGTCAGCCCGGCGAAGGGCGCGCTCTCGCGGAAGCCGTCGCCCACCTCCCGGAGCAGGCGGCAGCGCTCGATCACCCACTCGATCCGCTGCACCTCGCCCCTCATGACGAAGGGCCCCTTGCGGGGCCCTTCACGTCCGATACCAGCGGGTATTTCGTAGAGGCGTTTCCGACCACGAAAGGCGGCGCGTCACGCGAGTCCCCCACGCTGGCTAGGCGATTCCCCGTCAGGTTCCGGGGACACACCTCTACGAGCTGGTACCTCCACTGCCCGTACTCGAAATCTCCAACGCCGGACCACCTCCTTTCCGCGGATACTTCAACGATAGCGAATGCGTCAGGACGGACGCGCGGTGATGCTGGTGCACGGCCTCTCCGGCTCGTCGCGGTGGTGGCGGGAGGTCGAGCTGCGCGCCTGGGACGTCCGCGCCGTCGACCTGCCGCGGCGCCTCCCGCCTGCGCGGGCGCCCGCGTGGCTCGGCGAGCGGCTCGACGAGCCGGCCGTCGTCGTCGGCCACTCGCTGGGCGGGCTCGTCGCCGCGCAGCTCGCGGCGGAGCGGCCCGAGCTCGTCACGGCGCTCGTCCTCGTCGCGCCGGTCGGCGCCCCGAGGCCGCTGACCGGGTACGCGGCGGGGCTCGTCCGGACCCTGCGGGAGGCGCGGTGGCCGCTCGTCGGCGCCGTGGCGGCGGACGCCGTCCGCACGGGGCTGCCGGCGCTCGCCCGCGGCGCCTGGTTCGCGACCCGCAGCGTGTTCGCGGGCGCGATCGGCGTGCCGACGCTCCTCGTCTGGGGCGAACGCGACCGGCTCGTCCCGCCCGAGCTCGCGCCGGTGTGGCAGGCGGCGATCCCGCACGCGCGGCTCGCGCTCGTCGAGGGCGCCGGCCACGTGCCGATGCTCGAGGCGCCGTCACGCTTCGGGCAGATCCTGCAGGAGTTCCTGGACGGCCTCGGCGACCACCTCCGGCCGTGACCAGTGCACCGCGTGGCCGGCGCCCGCGGCCTCGACGAGCCGCCCGTGCGCGACGGCCGCGGCGAGCCGCGCCCACGCCGGGCCGCAGACGGAGTCGTGCTCGCCCCGCACGACGACGACGGGCGCCCGGACGGCGGCGAGGCGGTCGGCGGCGGGGTCCCGCAGCATCGACCGCGCGCAGCGCAGCATGCGGCGCGGGCCCCAGCGGACGTAGTCGGAGACGATCAGCGCGAGGAGCGAGGGGTCCTCGCGGAAGGCGCCGCGGCAGAGGCGCACGAGCTGCGCGGCGAGGGTCGGGGCGGACGGGTCCCACGTCGGCCCGACGAGGACGAGCGCCGCGACGAGGTCCGGACGCCGCACGGCGAGCTCGGCGGCGACCTGGCACCCGAGCGAGTTCGCGACGAGGAGCGACCGCGGCGGCGTCACGAGCTCGAGCGACCGGGAGAGCGCCTGCACCGAGTCTCCCGCCAGGTCAGGGGCGGCGGCGCCGGGGAGGAGCGGCCGCAGCCGCGCGAAATAGCGATGGGAAACGCCGAGGCCGTGGACGAGGACCGTTAACACCTGGCCCGTACCATGCCCGGCCGGGAGGGGTCGTGAAGAAGCTGCTCGTCGTCATCGTGGCCGCGCTGGCGGTCGTCCCGCAGGCCCTCGCAGGGGTCGTTCCCGTGCCGTCGCTGACGCCCGCGGCGACGAAGGCGCTCTGGCGGCAGGAGGTGACGCGCGCGAGGGCGCACCACCGCGCGCTCGCCGACGCGAGCTGCCGCCCCGCGCGCGTCGTCTTCTACGCCCAGACGGACTGGCTGCGGCTCGCGACGAAGCTCGCGCAGGCTCCGTCGCCGTGCGCGGAGTACTACATCTCGATCCCGCCGCTCACCTCCGACAAGACGCAGGCGCGCCCCGGCCAGGCGGCGCTGATCAGGGCGCTCGGCCCGAACTTCCATGCGGTCGACGAGGTCAACTACACCGCGTGGTCGAAGTGGGTGGCGGCCGGCAACGGGACGTTCGACCAGGCTGGGACGCTGGCGCGGCAGCGTATGGCCGCCGCGGGGTTCGACGTCGCCTCGGGCGACACGTGGGCGCTGAACGAGCTCTCGTCGGCGGTCCGGGCCGGGACGGGGCAGGCGCGGGCGAACGCCGCCCTCCTCCTCTCCGGCCTCGCCTTCGACGGCGCGAAGGGGATCGTCTTCGCCGCGGGCGTCTCGCAGGCGCTCCCCGACGTCTCGACGTACAAGGCGAACGTCCAGAACTGGCTCCAGGACTCGAGCTTCTGGGCCACGCTCGCCGCCACCACGAACGACTTCGCCTACGAGAACTACGGCGACGTCCGCGACTACGCCGTCGCCGGGTCGTCGCCGCAGCAGCGGCGCGACGCGATGGTGCAGTACCTCGGCCATGTGGAGACGCTGGCGAGCGTGGCGCCGCCGGCGGCGGCCGCGGCGCAGGCGTTTCTGCGCCAGACGTACACGGCATTCGGCAACGCCGCGTGGGCGTGGCAGTCGGCGTACGGGTACACGGCCGTGCCGCTCGCGAACATGGAGGACTTCGTCGCCGGCCAGGCCTACGCGGCCCGGTCGTTCGCGGCGGCGAGCGGTGCGTCCGTCGACCGGTTCGGGTTCGCGTGGGCGCCGGTCAACGTGCCGACGTCCGAGAGCGCCTCCCTGCTCGACGTCCTCGCGGTCGCGATCCGCGACTCGGGCGTCCCGGGCCCGGATCCGGGCGTGCTCGCGTGCGGCACCACCCTCTGCACCTCGGTCGTCCCGGGCGCCGCCTTCACGACCGTCTGGCAGCAGTTCGCGACGTGGACGGCGTCGGCGATCGGCTTCGCGACGCCCGCGCAGACGCTGACGGCGGGCACCGTGTCCGGGCCGGTGACGATCCAGGTGCAGACGGGCGGCGTCCCCGACACGGCCAAGTCCGACATCGCCGTGACCCTGACGTCGACGTCGCCGGCAGGAGGGTTCTCGACTGCGGCGACCGGCCCGTTCACGCCGTCGCTCGCGGTGACGATCCCCACCGGCACGACGGCGGTCACCGTCTACTACACCGACACCCGCGCCGGCACGGCCGAGCTCGTCGCGAGCGTCGCGGGGCAGCCGCAGGTCGTCCAGGACGAGACGGTGGTCCCCGCAGCCCCGACGACCCTCCTCGTCGCGCCCACGAAGGCGGCGCTGAAGGCGGGCGCGCGCCGCTCGTTTGCCGCGGCCGCCCGCGACCCGTTCGCGAACCCCGTCCCGGTGACCGCGTCCTGGGCGGCCTCGTCGGGGTCGATCACGCCCGCCGGCGTCTTCACGGCGCCCCGCCAGGCCGGGCGCGTCACGATCACGGCCACGGCCGGCACGCTGGCCGCGACCGCCGCCGTGACGGTGTCGAAGCCGGCGCCGGCCGTCGCATCGGCGACGACGAGGCGCGTCGCGGGCCACGTCGTCGCACGTGTCGTCGTTCGCCCCGCCGGCCGCGTCGCGGTGACGGTCCGCGTCAGGCGCGGCTCGAGCACCGTCGCCGCCGTCAGCGGGTGGACGACGCGCACCGGGACGTTCACGTGGCGCAGCAGGAAGAAGCTCCCTGCGGGCCGCTACGTCGTGAGGGCGGCCGTCCGCTCGGCGTCGACGTCCTGACGCACCCAGCAGTCCGCGAGGTGGTCGTTGACCACGCCGCAGGCCTGCATCGCCGCGTAGACCGTCGTCGGGCCGACGAAGCGGAATCCCGCGCGGCGCAGCCGCCGGGCGAGCTCGCCGGCGCCGTCGGAGCCGGACGCGCCGCTGCGCTCCGGCGCGTACGACCAGACGAGGACCGGCAGAGGCGTGTCGTCCCGGAGCGCGATCGTCGCGCGGGCGTTCGCGATCGTCGCCTCGATCTTCCCGCGATGGCGGACGATCGACGCGTCGCCGAGGAGCCGGGCGACGTCGGCGTCCCGGAACCGCGCGACGACCTCCGGGTCGAAGCCGGCGAACGCGTCGCGGAACCCGTCGCGCTTGCGGAGGATCGTCAGCCACGAGAGCCCCGACTGGAACCCCTCGAGGCACAGCCGCTCGTACAGGCCGCGCTCGTCGAGCACGGGCCGGCCCCATTCCTCGTCGTGGTAGGCCTCGTACGCCGCGTCGCTCGTCTCCCAGCAGCGGATCACTCGGCGACCTCCACGAGGACGACGCCGTCCTCGACCGTGACCGGATACGTCTCGACCCGCTCGTACGCCGGGAGCGACATCGGAATACCCGTCTCGAGGTCGAAGGCGGACCCGTGGCGCGGGCAGATCACCCGGCAGAGGTCGACGTCCCACTCGCCCTCCGCGAGCGGCCCGTCGTCGTGCGAGCAACGATCCTCGATCGCGAAGAGCCGGCCGTTGCAGTTGAAGACGCCGATCGACGTCCAGCCGAGGACGACGATCTTCGAGGAGCCCGGCCCGAACTCGGCGAGCGGAGCGACGTGCACCTTCGGCATCAGTCGCCGGAGAGGCGGAGCTCGTTCTCGAGTCCCTGCCACTCGTCGGGGAGCGGCGTCCCCTTCGCACGGTGCAGGGCGACCTTCAGGACTCCGAGCCCGAGGATCGCGCACTTGAGCCGGATCGGCGTCAGCGGGATCCCGATCTCCTCGAGCAGCTCCTCCTTCGGCAGCGCGGCGACGTCGGCGGCCTTCCGCCCCTTCACGAGCTCGGTGAGCATCGACGTCGCCGCCTGGGAGATGGCGCAGCCGCGCCCCTCGAAGCCGATCTCGTCGATCGTCTCGCCGTCGCCGGCGAACCGGACGAAGATCGTCACCTCGTCGCCGCAGAGCGGGTTCTGCCCCTCCGCGTGCGCGTCGTGCGGGTCGAGCGCGCCGTGCCCGCGCGGGTTCTTGTAGTGGTCGAGGATGACCTCGCGGTAGAGCTGATCCAGCTCGCTCATGCCGAGAACGTCTCCTTGACCTTCCAGATGCCGGCGACGAGCCGGTCGACGTCCTCGGGCACGGTGTAGAGGTAGAAGCTCGCGCGTGTGGTCGCGGCGACGCCGAGGCGGGTCATCAGCGGCTGCGTGCAGTGGTGCCCCGCCCGGACCGCGACGCCCTCCCAGTCGAGGATCTGCGCCACGTCGTGCGGGTGCACGTTCGCGAGCTCGAAGCTGACGATGCCCGTGCGGCGGTCGGCCGGCGGGCCGAAGACCCGGATGCCAGGGATCTCGGCGAGGGCGTCCATCGTCCGGACGGCGAGGTCGTGCTCGTGGGCCTCGATCGCCTCGAGCCCGACCGCCGACACGTAGTCGAGCGCGACGCCGAACCCGTAGGCCTCGGCGATCGCGGGCGTGCCGGCCTCGAACTTGTACGGCAGCTCGTTCCAGCTCGTGCGGTCGAGCGCGACCGACCGGATCATCTCGCCGCCGAGGTTGAACGGCTGCATCGCCTCCAGCAGCTCCCGGCGCCCCCACAGCGCGCCGACGCCGCTCGGGCCGCACAGCTTGTGCGACGAGAACGCGAGGAAGTCGCAGCCCAGCGCCTGCACGTCGACCCGCCTGTGCGGCGCGGCCTGCGCCGCGTCGACGACCATGATCGCGCCCTGCTCGTGCGCCCAGGCCGCGAGCTTCTCGACGGGATTGATCGTGCCGAGCGTGTTCGAGACGAGGTTGTTCGCGACGACCTTCACGCGGCCGAGGCGGGCGATGCCGTCCAGCGCGTCGAGCTGCAGCTCGCCGAGGTCGTCGATCGGGATGTGCGCGAACCGGGCGCCGGTGCGCTTCGCTATGAACTGCCACGGCACGAAGTTCGCGTGGTGCTCGAGCTCGGTGATCACGACGACGTCGCCGGGGCCGAGGTTGTCGAGACCCCACGCGTACGCGACCAGGTTGAGGGCCTCGGTCGCGCTGCGGGTGAAGATCACCTCGCGGTCCGACGGCGCGTTGACGTACGCCCGCACCTTCTCGCGCGCGCCCTCGTACCCCGCCGTGGCGCGCTCCGCGAGCGTGTAGACGCCGCGATGGACGTTCGCGTAGCTGTGCTCGTAGAACTCGCGCATCGAATCGAGCACGAGGCGCGGCTTCTGCGTCGACGAGGCGGAGTCGAGGTACGCGACGGGCTTCCCGTTCAGCAGCTCGTCGAAGACGGCGAAGTCCGCCCGAACCTTGTGCGCGTCGAGCCTCGCGGCAGGCGTCACGGCCATGCCCCAAGCGTAGCGGCGACCTTCTGCCGGCCGTCTGACGCTATCGTCGCCACGGTGAGTTCGGAATACGTGTTCACCATGTACCGGGTCGACAAGTTCTACGGCCCCGACCGTCAGGTGCTCGCGAACATCTCCCTCTCGTTCCTGCCGGGGGCGAAGATCGGGGTGCTCGGCTCGAACGGCGCCGGGAAGTCGACGCTCCTCCGGATCATGGCCGGGAAGGAGGAGCCGTCCTCGGGCGCCGCCGAGCTCGCGCCGGGCGCGAGCGTCGGCCTCCTCGAGCAGGAGCCGGAGCTCGACGCCGGGAAGACCGTCCGGGAGAACGTCGAGGACGGGGTGCGCGAGCTGCGCGACCTGCTCGACCGCTTCAACGCGATCTCGGCGGGCTTCGCCCAGCCGGACGCCGACTTCGACGCGCTGCTCGCCGAGCAGGCGACGGTGCAGGACCAGATCGACCGCCGCGACGCGTGGCAGCTCGAGGGCCAGCTCGACCACGCGATGGACGCACTGCGACTCCCGGAGAGCGACCGCGACGTCACCTCGCTGTCCGGCGGCGAGCGCCGCCGCGTCGCGCTGTGCCGGCTGCTGCTCTCGGCACCCG
>DASWRL010000086.1:0-31185 GCA_036403195.1 Gaiellaceae bacterium | reverse complement strand
CAGATGCTCGCCGGCAAGGACCGCGGCAAGCAGGGCCGCGTCCTCGAGGCGCGCCCGCGCGACAACAAGGTCGTCGTCGAGAACCTGAACGTGATGAAGCGCCACCAGAAGCCGCGGCCGATCCGCGACGCCTCCCGCATGGGCGGCACGCAGATGGCGCCCGGCGGGATCGTCGAGCGTCCGGCGGCCGTTTCCGCGTCGAACGTGATGATCGTCTGCCCGACGTGCAAGCAGCCGACGCGCATCGGCTACCGGTTCAAGGAGGCGAAGGGCGGCGAGCAGGTGAAGATCCGCGTCTGCAAGCGCGAGGGCTGCGGCCAGGAGATCGACAGGTGAGCGCGGTCGCCGAGACCTACGTGCCGCGGCTGAAGCAGCGGTACAACGACGAGATCCGCGCGCGTCTCAGGGAGGACCTGGGGCTCGAGTCGATCATGCAGTCGCCGGAGATCGAGAAGATCACGCTGAACATGGGCGTCGGCGAGGGCAAGACCGACGCGAAGCAGATCGACGCCGCGCTCGACGAGCTGACGATCATCGCCGGCCAGCGCGCGCAGGTGCGCCGCGCCCGGAAGTCGATCGCCCAGTTCAAGATCCGCGAGGGCATGCCGATCGGCGTCAAGGTCACGCTGCGCGGCGACCGGATGTGGGAGTTCCTCGACCGGCTCATCTCGATCGCGCTCCCGCGCATCCGCGACTTCCGCGGCCTGAACCCCGACTCGTTCGACGGCCGTGGCAACTACTCGCTCGGGATCCGCGAGCAGATCATCTTCCCGGAGATCGACTACGACAGCATCAACCAGATCCGCGGCCTCGACGTCGCGGTCACGACGACGGCGACGACGGACGACCAGGCTCGCGCGCTCCTGAACGCGCTCGGCTTCCCGTTCGCGGCCGACGGAGGCAACAGGTAATGGCGAAGAAGTCGCTGATCGTGAAGGCCTCGCGCCCCGCGAAGTTCAAGGTGCGCAACTACACGCGCTGCAACCGCTGCGGCCGGCCCCGCGCCGTCTTCAAGAAGTTCGGGCTCTGCCGCATCTGCCTGCGCGAGCTCGCCCACGAGGGCGTCATCCCGGGCATGACGAAGAGCTCGTGGTAGGAGAGAGAGAATGCTGACCGATCCCGTCGCCGACATGCTCACGCGGATCCGCAACGCCAACAAGGCGCTGCACGACACCGCGGAGATGCCGAGCTCCAAGCTCAAGGTCGAGATCGCCCGGATCCTCAAGGAGGAGGGGTACATCCGCGACTTCCACGTCTCGGAGGAAGGCACCCACCCGACCCTCGTCGTCGCGCTCAAGTACGGCCGCGGCCGCGAGCGCGTCCTCAGCGGGCTGCGCCGCGTGTCGAAGCCGGGCCGGCGCATCTACGCCGGCAAGGATCGCCGCCAGCGCGTCCCGATGGGGATCGCGATCATGTCCACGTCCCGCGGTGTCGTCACGAACCGCACCGCCGCCCAGCAGGGAGTCGGCGGCGAGGTCCTCTGCTACGTCTGGTAGCCGCGCATGAGCAGAATCGGCAAGCGTCCAATCGAGGTGCCCGCAGGCGTGATCGTGTCGATCGACCCCGGTCGCGTGACCGTGTCGGGGCCGAAAGGTGAGCTGCGCCAGCAGGTCCCGCAGCGCATGACGATCAGCCAGGACGACGGGACGGTCAACGTCGCGCGCCCGACCGAGCGCGGCGAGGACCGCGCGCTCCACGGGCTGACGCGGACCCTGATCGCGAACATGGTCGAAGGCGTCACGAACGGCTTCGAGAAGCGGCTCGAGATCCAGGGTGTCGGGTACCGCGCGGCTCTCGCCGGCGCGAACCTCGAGCTCCAGGTCGGCTACTCCCACCCCGTCCGCATCACCCCGCGCGAGGGCATCTCGTTCGAGGTGCCGGTCCCCACGCAGATCGTCGTCCGCGGCATCGACAAGCAGATCGTCGGCCAGACGGCGGCGGAGATCCGCAAGGTGCGCCCGCCGGAGCCGTACAAGGGCAAGGGCATCCGCTACGAGGGCGAGCAGGTCAGGAGGAAGGTGGGGAAGCGTGCCTAGCCTCACGACGCGCGAAGCGCGGCTTCGCCGCCACCGCCGCGTGCGGGGCAAGGTCCGCGGCAGCGCCGAGCGGCCCCGCCTGCTCGTGTTCCGCTCGAACCGCGGCATCTTCGCCCAGCTCGTCGACGACGACGCCGGCCGCACCGTCGCCGCCGCGTCGTGGGTCGACCTGCCGAAGTCGTTCAAGGGCGACAAGACCGAGCAGGCAGCCGAGGTCGGGAAGCGCCTCGCAGAGAGCGCGCGGAAGGCGGGCGTCGAGGCCGCCGTCTTCGACCGCGGCGGCTACCTGTACCACGGCCGCGTCAAGGCGCTCGCCGAGAGCGCGCGCGAAGGAGGCCTCCAGTTCTGATGGCAGTCGACGTCCAGGAAACACGCGAGCTCAAGGAGCGCGTCGTCGAGATCAACCGCGTCGCGAAGGTCGTCAAGGGCGGCCGGCGGTTCTCGTTCACGGCGCTCGTCGTGATCGGCGACGAGGTCGACCGCGTCGGCATCGGCTACGGGAAGGCGCGCGAGGTGCCGCTCGCCATCTCGAAGGCGGTCGACGACGCGAAGAAGAACCTGTTCACCGTGCCCAAGCACGGCCAGACGATCACGCACGAGACGATCGGCCAGTTCGACGCCGCGCGCGTCCTGCTGCGCCCGGCCTCGCCGGGTACCGGCGTCATCGCCGGCGGCGGCGTCCGCGCCGTCCTCGAGCTCGGCGGGATCCGCGACGTGCTCGCGAAGTCGCTCGGCACGACGAACCCGATCAACATGCTCAAGGCCGCCGAGGTCGCGTTGAAGCAGCTGCGCAGGCCCGAGGAGGTCGCGAAGGCGCGCGGAAAGACGGTGCACGAGGTGCTGCCGTACGTCGCGGCGCCGGTGGTCGCGGAGGAGGTGACGGACGATGGCGAAGGTCAAGCTGACGCAGGTGCGTAGCGCCATCGGCCAGAGCCAGCGCCACCGCGGCACGCTGCGGGCGCTCGGCCTCGGCCGGATCGGCAAGACGAACGAGCTCGACGACACGGCGGTGCTGGCGGGCATGCTGCGCAAGGTCCGTCATCTCGTGAAGGTCGAGGAGGGCTGATCGTGGCCGGTGACCTGAATCTGTCGAACCTGCAGCCGGCGCAGCCGCGCAAGGACCGCAAGCGCGTCGGGCGCGGCCTCGGCTCGGGCAAGGGCCGGTACTCGGGCCGCGGGATCAAGGGCCAGAAGTCGCGCGCCGGCTCGCACGCGATGCGGGCGGGCTTCGAGGGCGGGCAGATGCCGCTCTACATGCGCACCGCGAAGCTCCGCGGCAACACCTCCGCAGACGCGATGCCGATCGGCCCGTTCCGGACGGTGACGCAGCCGGTGAACCTGCGCGACCTCGAAGCGCGCTTCGAGACGGGCGACGAGGTCACGCCGGAGACGCTGAAGGCGAAGCGCCTGATCCGGTCGACCCGGAAGGACGTGAAGCTCCTCGGCGTCGGCGACCTGACGAAGAAGCTCTCGATCACCGTCCACGGCGCGTCCGCGACGGCGCGGGAGAAGGTCGAGGCCGCCGGCGGCACGTTGACGCTCCTGCGGGAGCCGAAGGCGCGGAAGCCGAAGAACCAGAAGCGCCGCCCCGAGAACCGGACCGCCCCGACCGAGACCGCGGAAGCCGAGGACTGACCCGTGTTCTCCTGGCTCGCCAACGCGTGGCGGGTCCCGGAGCTCCGGCGCCGGCTCCTGTTCACGGCGGCCGTCCTCGCCGCCTACCGGCTCGGCTCCTGGATGCCGGCGCCCGGCGTCGACTCCCAGCAGATCAACAACTTCTTCAACGGGAAGGGCGGCTCGCTGCTCGGCCTGCTGAACCTGTTCTCGGGCTCGGCGCTCTCGCGCTTCTCGATCTTCGCGCTCGGGATCATGCCGTACGTCACGGCGTCGATCATCCTGCAGCTCCTGACCGTCGTCATCCCGACGCTCGAGCAGCTGCAGAAGGAAGGCGAGTCGGGGTACGCCAAGATCAACCAGTACACCCGCTACCTGACGGTCGTCCTCGCGGCGGCGCAGGCAGCCGGGTACGCGTACCTCTTCCACCACGAGGGGGCGCTGCCGTCGAACGCCGGCCGGCTCGTCCTGATCATCGTCACCCTCACCGCCGGGACGACGCTCCTCATGTGGATGGGCGAGCTGATCACGAAGCGCGGCATCGGCAACGGCATCTCGCTGCTGATCTTCGCGTCGATCCTCACGTCGGCCCCGGCCGGGCTCAGCGCGTGGGTAAACGGCGGGCCGACCGAGAAGCTCTTCTTCCCGCTCGTCGCGCTGGGCGTGATCGTGGCCGTCGTCTTCGTGCAGGAGGGGCAGCGCCGGATCCCGATCCAGTACGCGAAGCGGATGGTGGGGCGGCGCATGACGAGCGGAGGCTCGACCTACATGCCGCTGCGCGTGAACATGGCCGGCGTCATCCCCGTGATCTTCGCCGCCGCGCTGCTCGCGCTCCCGCAGACGATCGCGTCGTTCGCGCCGAACACGCAGACGTTCATCAACACGCACTTCTCGCCGACCTCGTACACCTACCTCGGCGTCGAGGCCGTCCTGATCATCGTCTTCACCTACTTCTACACCGCGGTCCAGTTCAACCCGGTCGACCAGGCAGACAACCTGCGCAAGTACGGCGGCTACATCCCGGGCATCCGGCCGGGCCCGCCCACGGCGCAGTACCTCGACCGCGTCCTCACGCGCCTGACCCTCCCGGGGTCGCTGTTCCTCGCGGTCGTGGCCGTCCTGCCGTCCGTCTTCATCAACCACTTCGGGTTCTCGCAGGCGACGGCGCGCGCCCTCGGCGGCACCTCCGTGCTGATCGTCGTCGGCGTCGCGCTCGACACGATGCGCCAGATGGAGTCGCAGATGATGATGCGGTCCTACGAAGGCTTCTTGAGATGACCCGCTCCCTCGCGGCTCGCCCGCCTGCGTCCCCTGCAAACCTGCGCCCGCAGGTGCACGATCCACTCGGTCGAGGGTCGGATCGGTGAACCTGCTCGTGCTTGGCCCGCAGGGGGCGGGCAAGGGCACGCAGGCGAAGCGCATCTCCGACGAGTACGGCATCCCGCACGTCTCGACCGGCGACATGTTCCGCGCGCTCGACACCGACACCGACCTCGGCCGGCGCGTGAAGGCGATCATGGACGCCGGCGATCTCGTCCCCGACGAGGTGACGGTCGCGATGATCGAGGACCGCCTGTCGGAGCCCGACGCGGCCGCGGGCTTCGTGCTCGACGGCTTCCCGAGGAACCTCGCGCAGGCCGAGGCGCTCGACGCCATGCTCACCGGGATCGGCCGTGGGCTCGACGCGATCCTCTTCTTCGACGTCGCCGACGACGTCGGGACGGAGCGCGCGTTGAGGCGGGCGAAGCTCGAGGGGCGCTCGGACGACACGCCCGAGACGATCTCGAGGCGCCTCGCCGTCTACCACGAGCAGACGGAGCCGATCGTCGAGCACTACCGGCTGACCGGCAAGCTCGTGCCGCTGCACGCCGACCGCTCGGTCGAAGAGGTGTGGACGGAGATCCAGGCCGTGGTCCAGATGCTCGCGGGGGATCCGGCGTGATCATCCGCAAGTCGGCGCAGGAGATCGAGACGATGGCCCGCGCAGGAGCGGTCGTGGCCGAGACGCTCGCGGTCCTCGAGGAGCAGATCCAGCCGGGGATCACGACGGCCGAGCTCGACGAGATCGCGGACGAGTTCATCCGCTCGCGGGGCGGCGTCCCGACCTTCAAGGGCTACAGGGGCTATCCGGCCTCGACGTGCCTCTCGCCGAACGCGATGGTGGTGCACGGGATCCCGGGGAAGACGAAGCTCGAGGACGGCGACGTCCTCTCGGTCGACGTGGGGGTGACGCTCGACGGCTTCGTCGCCGACTCGGCGTGGACGTTCCCGGTCGGCGCGATCTCGCCGGAGGCGCAGAGGCTCCTCGCCACCTGCCAGGCCGCGCTCGAGGCGGGGATCGCCGAGGCGCGCGTCGGGAACACGATCTCCGACATCTCGCGCGCCGTCCAGACGGCGACCGAGGGCGCGGGGTTCAGCGTGATCCGCAGCCTCGTGGGGCACGGCGTCGGCCGGTCGATGCACGAGGACCCGCAGGTGCCGAACTTCGTCTCGGGCCACCGCGGCCCCGAGCTGAAGGAGGGCATGACGATCGCGATCGAGCCGATGATCACGGCCGGCGGGCCCGACGTGTACGTCCACGACGACGAGTGGTCGATCTCCACCTCCGACGGGTCCCTGGCGGCGCATTTCGAGCACACGGTCGCGGTCACGGCGGCAGGCCCCCGCATCCTCACCGAGAGCACGGTCCTGGTACGATGACGGCCCGCGTCGCGAGGCGGACGCCCGCGCGCGTCCTTCCCACGCCATGAAAGTCAGACCCTCAGTCAAGCCGATGTGCGAGCGCTGCCGCGTGATCAAGCGGCACGGCCGCACGATGGTCATCTGCACGAACCCACGTCACAAGCAGCGCCAGGGGTAAGGAGAGCATTGGCACGCATCGCCGGAGTGAACCTGCCGAACCAGAAGCGGCTCGAGATCGGCCTCACCTACATCTACGGGATCGGCCGGCCGTCCGCGCTGAGGATCGCCGCCGCCCTCGGTCTCTCGCCCGACACGAAGGTGCGCGACCTGACAGAGGACGAGGTCGCGAGGCTCCGCGACCACATCGACGCGAACTTCCAGGTCGAGGGCGACCTCCGCCGCGAGCGCACGCAGGCGATCAAGCGCCTGTCCGAGATCGGCGCGTACCGCGGCCTGCGGCACCGGCGGAACCTGCCGGCGCGCGGCCAGCGGACGAAGACGAACGCCCGCACGCGCAAGGGCCCGAAGAAGACCGTCGGCCGCGGGAAGAAGAAGTAGTGGCGCCTCCTCGCAGAGCTGCAGCCACGCGCGGCCGCACGCGCCGCCGCGTCCGCAAGAACATCGCGATCGGCCAGGCGCACATCAAGACGTCGTTCAACAACACGATCGTCGCCCTCACCGACAAGGACGGGAACGTGATCGTGTGGGAGTCGGCCGGCTCGGCCGGCTTCAAGGGCTCGCGCAAGTCGACGCCGTTCGCGGCGCAGGTGACGGCCGACGCCGCCGCCCGCAAGGGGATGGAGCACGGACTCCAGAAGGTGGAGGTCTTCGTCAAGGGCCCGGGGTCGGGCCGTGAGACGGCGATCCGGTCGCTGCAGGCGGCCGGGCTGGAGATTCTCGGAGTGAAGGACGTCTCGCCGCAGGCACACAACGGCGTCCGGCAGAAGAAGAGGAGACGGGTCTAGCGAATGGCGAGGGATCGTTCCCCCAAGTGCAAGCAGTGCCGCCGGGAGGGCATGAAGCTCTTCCTGAAGGGCGAGCGCTGCCTGACGGAGAAGTGCGCGATCGAGCGCCGCTCGTACCCGCCGGGCGAGCACGGCCGCGGCCGCATCAAGCAGAGCGAGTACCTGCTGCAGCTCCGCGAGAAGCAGAAGGCGCGCCGCTACTACGGCCTGCTCGAGACGCAGTTCCGCACGTACTACGAGAAGGCGAACAAGCAGGGCGGCGTCACGGGCGACAACCTCCTGCGGATGCTCGAGACGCGCCTCGACAACGTCGTCTACCGGCTCGGCTTCGCGGCATCGCGGGCGCAGGCGCGCCAGCTCGTCCGTCACGGCCACTTCACGGTGAACGGGCGCCGGGTGAACATCCCGAGCTACCAGGTGAAGCCCGACGACGTCGTCGCGCTGAAGACGGGCTCGGGCGCGGAGCAGATCATCCGCGACGCCACCGATCTCACGGCCGCGGTCGCCCCGTGGTTGCAGGCCGACCACGACGGCCTCTCGGGGACCGTCCTCAAGTGGCCGGAGCGCACCGAGATCGACACGCCCGTTTCGGAACAGCTGATCGTCGAGCTCTACTCCAAGTAGCTCGACCCACAGGAAAGGACTCACGTTGGCAGTACGCGCTCAGGACTTCCAGATGCCGAAGATCACCCACGAAGAGGTGACCGAGAATCGCGGCGTCTTCGCCATCGAGCCGCTCGATCGCGGCTTCGGCTACACGTTCGGGAACTCGCTGCGCCGCGTGCTGCTCTCCTCGCTGGAGGGCGCCGCGGTCACCTCGGTCAAGATCGAGGGCGTCGCGCACGAGTTCACGACGCTCCCGGGCGTCCGCGAGGACGTCACGGACATCATCCTCAACCTGAAGCAGCTCGTCTGCATCCTCCACGGCGAGTCGCCGGAGGTGGAGGTGCGCCTGACGAAGCGCGGGGAGGGCGTCGTCACGGCGGCCGACATCGAGGCTCCCGCCGACCTCGAGATCCTCAACCCGGACCTCGAGATCGCGAACCTCTCGTCGAAGGGCCGGCTCGAGATCACGCTGACGATCGGCCGCGGCCGCGGCTACGTCCCCGCCGAGGGGAACCGCGGGCACGCGCACACGATCGGGGTCATCCCGGTCGACTCGATGTTCTCGCCGATCAACCGCGTCTCCTACGACGTGGAGGCGGCGCGCGTCGGGCAGCGCACCGACTACGACAAGCTGATCCTCGACGTCACGACGAACGGCTCGATCGACCCGAAGGACGCGATCGCGCAGGGCGCCGAGATCCTGATCCGCCAGCTCGCGATCTTCACCGACCTCGAGAAGATCGAGGGCTTCGGCGAGAGC
Organism: Gaiellaceae bacterium; assembly: GCA_036403195.1. Taxonomy (GTDB): domain Bacteria; phylum Actinomycetota; class Thermoleophilia; order Gaiellales; family Gaiellaceae; genus PALSA-600. The sequence continues at coordinate 22,522 of DASWRL010000086.1, read as the reverse complement.
GCGTCGGGCGGCGACGGTGCGGGCGAGTCCGCGTCGGTCTCGCTCGCCGGCGGCATGGAGAACTTCCCGATCGAGGAGCTCGAGCTCGGCGTGCGGTCGTACAACTGCCTCAAGCGCGTCGGGATCGAGACGATCGGCGACCTCGTCACGAAGTCCGAGTCGGAGCTGGCGGCGATCCCGAACTTCGGGAAGAAGTCGATCGAGGAGGTCAAGGAGACCCTCTCGCAGCACGGGCTGACGCTCCGCGGCGGCTCGGCGAACGGCGCGGAGGCCTAGGAGCCGACGGTGCGTCACGCGCGGACAGGGAAGAAGCTCGGCCGCGATGCGGCGCACCGCAAGGCGCTCTACTCGAACCTCGCCGGTGCGCTGATCGAGCACGGCCGGATCAAGACGACGGTCACGAAGGCGAAGGCGGTGAAGCCGCTGGCCGAGCAGATGATCACGCTCGGCCGCCGCGGCGACCTGCACGCCCGTCGCCAGGCGACGTCGTTCCTGCGTTCGCGCGACGTCGTCCACAAGCTGTTCGCCGAGGTCGCGCCGCTCTTCAGCGACCGTCCCGGCGGCTACACGCGCATCGTCAAGATCGGCCCGCGGGCCGGCGACTCCGCCGAGATGGCGTACCTCGAGCTCGTCGACGAGGAGTTCGTCGCGCGGGAGCGCGAGGCCCGGACGCCCGAGCCGGCCGCCGTGGCGGCCGAGCCCGAGGCCGCCGACGAGGAGCCGGAGGCCGAAGAGGAGCCCGTGGCCGAAGAGGAGCCGGCGGCCGAAGAGGTGGCCGACACCGAGGTGGCGGACACCGACGAGCCCGAGCCCGTCGAGGGCTCGAGCTAGCCGGCCGAGCCGATCAGGGCGCCGACGACGGCGATCACCGCGCCGCCGATCGACACGGCGACGAGGCTCCGCACGAAGCCCGTCCCGAAGAACCGCCAGCGGATCACCGCGAGCATCACGAGCTCGAAGGCGACCACGACCGCTGCGGCGATCACCGCGGCGTGGTAGTTCGAGATCAGGAACGGCAGCGTGTGGAGGATCCCGCCGAGGAACGTCCCCGCCCCGGTGATCGCGCCGCGCGAGGCGGGGCTGCCGCGGCCGGTGAACTCGCCGGTGTCCGAGAGCCCCTCGGAGAACGCCATCGAGATCGCGGCGCCGATCGACGTCGAGAGGCCGGCGATGAAGGCCGTGTGCGGCCGGTGGGTGTAGAACACGATCCCGAAGATCGGCGCGAGCGTCGACAGCGAGCCGTCGATGAGCCCGACCATCGCGGGCTGGACGCGCTGGAGGAGGAAGTTGTGCTCGTCGCTCATCGAGCTAGAGTGTAGCGAACCGGCGGCAAGTGACTAGAGCATCAGGCACGCCTTACAAGTCGAGGCAGGAGGCCCTGACGTGCACGTGCGGCTGACGCTCGAGTACGACGGGACCGGCTTCCGCGGCTGGGCGCGCCAGCCGGGGCAGCGGACGGTCGAGGGCGAGCTCCGGCGCGCGCTCGGCGAGCTCTACGAGGGCGTCGGCGCGCTCGCGGTCGCGGGCCGCACCGACACGGGCGTCCACGCGCTCGCGAACGTCGTCTCGGTGTCCCTCGAGGGCGGCCCGCCGCCCGAGCGGGCCGCGGAGGCGGTCAACGCGGCCCTGCCGGACGACGTCGCGGTCGTCTCGGCCGAGCCGGCCTCACCGTCGTTCCACGCGCGGTTCGACGCGCGCTCGCGGTCGTACCGCTATCGCGTCTGGCGGCGGCGCGAGCGCTCGCCGCTGGAGGCGCGCCGGGCGCTCTGGTGGCCGCGCCCGCTCGACCTGGACGCGCTCGGCGAGAACGCCCGGGCGCTCCTCGGGGAGCACGACTTCCGCGCGTTCACGCCGACGGACACGCAGCACGACGTGCTCGTGCGCTGCGTCGGGCGCGCGGAGTGGGTCGAGCTCGACGAGGACGTGGTCGCCTTCGAGATCACGGCCGACTCGTTCCTGCGCCACATGGTGCGGACGCTCGTCGGGACGATGCTCGAGGGCCGCGAGATCGCGCCGCTGCTCGCCGGCCGACCCCGGGCCGAGGCGGGTGCCACGGCCGCGCCCCACGGGCTCTACCTCACCCACGTCGCCTACGGTTGAACGACCGCCGGCGCGGGAAGAGAATGGGGGCGTGACGACATGCCGCGAGTGCGGGAACGGCGTCGAGGACAGGTTCCGCTACTGCCCGTGGTGCGCCGCGCCGCAGCGGCGGAAGCTCGTCGAGTTCTTCGCACCGCACCCGGCGGTCGAGCGCGACGCGCACAGGGCGCTTCGCGTCTCCCGCTACTTCGGCGACGAGACGACTCCCGCCCAGGTCCGCTTCAGCATCTGGTCGGTGGATGCCGCCGAGGCGGCCGTGTCGCTCTCGCCGGAGGAGGCACGGCGCGTCGCGGCCTTCCTCGCGCCGGAGCCGCCGCGGCGGCCGCTCCTCGCGGAGCTGCGCGAGACGCTGCGTCTCTGACCGCGACTACCATCGACCGGGTGCGCTACCCGGTCGTCCTCTTCGATCTCGACGGCACCGTCGTCGACACCGGCGCGATCATCCTCGCGTCGATGAGGCACGCTGCCGAGACGGTGCTCGGCGGCGGGTTCACCGACGAGCAGCTCCTCGCCGCCGTCGGCGGCCCCGGTCTCGAGGCGCAGATGCACGCGCTCGACCCCGCGCGCGTCGAGGAGCTCGTGCGCGTGTACCGCGCGCACAACGAGCCTCTCCACGCCACGATCGCGGTGTGCGAGGGCATGGACGCGGTGCTCGACGAGCTGAGGGACCGCGGGCACCGGCTCGGGATCGTGACAGCGAAGCGGCGCGTGACCGTCGACCTCGCCTTCGCCCGCATCCCGATCGAGCACATGTTCGAGACGGTCGTCGCCGGCGACGAGACGGCGGAGCACAAGCCGCACCCGGCGCCGCTCCTCCTCGCGCTCGAGCGGCTGGGCGCGTCGCCCGGCGACGCGGCGTACGTCGGCGACTCGCCCTTCGACATGCAGGCGGCGCGGGCAGCCGGCGTGTACGCGATCGGGGTCAGCTGGGGGCGGATCCACACCGCGGAGAAGCTGACCGACGCGAACGTCGTCATCGACGACGCCCGGGAGCTCCTCGAGCTTGTCTGACGCCGCGGCGCGCGCGGCCGAGCTGCGCAGGCTCCTCAACCGGTGGCTGCACGAGTACCACGTGCTCGACGACCCCTCCGTCGACGACGCCACGTACGACCGCGGCTACGACGAGCTGGTGGCGATCGAGCGAGACCATCCCGAGCTCGTGACGCCGGACTCGCCGACCCAGCGCGTCGGCGCGCCGCCGGGCGAACGGTTCGTCAAGGTCACCCACCTGACCCCGATGGGCTCGCTCGGGAAGGTGACGACGGACGACGCGATCGTGAAGTGGGCGGACGACGTGCGAAAGCGGCTCGACAGCGACGAGCCCGTCGCGTACGTGATCGAGCCGAAGATCGACGGCCTCGCGATCAACCTCACCTACGAGGGCGGGCTCTTCACGCGCGGCGCGACGCGCGGCGACGGCGAGACGGGGGAGGACGTGACGGTGAACCTCAGGACGATCAACGCGATCCCGCTGCGGATGCTCGAGGACGACGCGCCGTCGCTCGTCGAGGTGCGCGGTGAGGTCTACATGCCGCTCTCCGGGTTCCGCGAGCTCAACGAGCGGCTCGTCGCCGAGGGGAAGAAGCCGACGCCGAACCCGCGCAACGCCGCGGCGGGGTCGCTCCGCCAGAAGGACTCGTCGATCACGGCGCGGCGCCCGCTCTCGTTCTGGGCCTACGGCGTCGGTGCGCTCGACGGCGCGGCGCCCGCGACGCACTGGGAGACGCTGCAGTGGCTGCGGCGCCACGGGTTCCCGATCAACCCGTTCGCCGAGCGGCTCGAGTCGGTGGAGGCCGTCGCGGCCGCGTGCCGCGAGTGGGAGCGGAAGCGCGCCGAGCTCGACTACGAGATCGACGGGATCGTCATCAAGGTCGACGACTACGACCAGCAGCGCCGGCTCGGCGCGCTCCACCAGCGGCCGCGCTGGGCGCGCGCGTTCAAGTGGGCGCCCATGACGGCGTCGACGCGGCTCGAGAAGATCGCGATCCGCGTCGGCCGGACGGGTGCGCTCAACCCCTGGGCGATCCTTCGGCCGGTCGAGGTCGGCGGCGTCACGATCTCCCGCGCGACGCTCCACAACGAGGAGGACATCAACCGGAAGGACATCCGGGAGGGCGACGACGTGATCGTGCAGCGCGCCGGCGACGTCATCCCGCAGATCGTGGGGCCGGCGGGCGCGCACCGGCGAGGCACGAAGCCCTTCCGGATGCCGTCGCACTGCCCGCTGTGCGGCACGGAGGTCGTGAAGCCCGAGGGCGAGGCGATGCATCGCTGCCCGAACCGCGCGTGCCCCTCGCGCGGGCTCGAGTCGCTGATCAATTGGGTGCAGGCCGCCGCCGACATCGACGGAGTGGGGGAGCAGGCCGTGCGGCGCTTCTGGGAGCTCGGGCTCGTGCGCTCCCTCCCCGAGCTCTACCGGCTGTCGAAGGAGCGGCTGCTCGAGCTCGACGGCTACGGCGAGATCTCCGCTGCGAACGCCGTCGCGTCGATCGAGGCGTCGAAGCAGATCCCGTTCCGCCGCGTCCTGTTCGGGCTGAACATCCCGGACGTCGGATGGGTGACGGCGCAGAACCTCGCGCGGCACTTTCGCGACGTCGACCGCCTCGCGGCGGCGAGCCAGGAGGAGATCATGGAGTGCGAGGGGATCGGCCCCGAGCGCGCCGAGGCGATCGCCGAGTGGTTCGCGGACGCCGACAACATGCGGCTCGTCGAGGAGCTCCGCGACCTCGGGCTCCGCTTCGAGTCGGGCGAGGAGGACCGCCCGGTCGAGGGCCCGCTCACCGGCAAGCAGTACGTGATCACCGGGACGCTCGAGTCGATGTCGCGCGAGGACGCTCGCGCCGCGCTCGAGGCGCTCGGCGCGAAGGTGTCGGACAACGTCTCCAAGAAGACGACCGGCGTCTTCGTCGGCGAGAGCCCCGGCAGCAAGGTGAAGAAGGCGCAGGGGGCCGGCGTGCCGCTCCTCGGGGAGGACGAGCTGAAGGCGCTACTCGCCGGCGGCTGACGCGAGCGCCGTCGCGAACCGGTCCTGCGCCTTGCGGGCGGCCGTCCAGCGGACGGGGGCGCCGTTCTGGACGACGGCGAAGACGTAGCGGTCGGCGACGTAGCCGGCGAGCGCCGAGGCCGCGTCCGTGGTGCCCGTCTTCGCCCGCACGACGCCGCGGGCGGGGCCGTCGTCCATCCGGCGCTCCAGCGTCCCCGACTCGCCCGCGACGGGCAGCGCGCGCCAGAAGCGAGGCTTCAGCTCGGGGTCGTTCCAGGCCGCCGTGAGGATCCCGACGATCGCGTTCGCCGTCAGCCGGTCGAGGAGCGAGAGCCCCGATCCGTCGGCGACGACGACCCCCGTCAGCGGGATGTCCGCCGTCGCGAGCGCACGCCTGACGACCGCCGAGCCCGCCACCGTGGTGCCCGCCGTGCCGCGCTCGGCGCCGAGCTCCTTCAGGAGCATCTCGGCACGGAAGTTGTCGCTGTCGCGGTCCATCACCGCGATCACGTTCGAGAGCGACGGAGAGAGGACCTGGCCGAGGCGCAGCGCGGCGTCGGGCGCGCGGCCGCGGCCGACGCCGCCCGTCGTCACGCCGACCGCGCGGAGGGCACGGCGGAACGTGCCCGCCGCGGCGACGGCGGGGTCGCGGGCCGCGTGGTCGTCGTAGAAGCCGCGGTCGACGACGAGAGCCGAGAGCGGCGGGCACTCGTTGATCAGGTAGTCCGCCTTCCATCCGGGCGCGGTGCGGCGCGTGTCGAACCACGACTCGTCGGCGAGGAGCCGCCCGTCGACGCGCCGGATCCCCGTGGCGGCGACCTGCGCCGCGAGCCGGGCGAGCCGTCCGGACGTGAGCGTGGGGTCGCCGAAGCCCTTCAGGAAGAGGTCGCCGTGCAATGTCGCGCCCTCGCGCTCCCCGCGCGCGAGCACCTCCGTCCGGAACCGGTACCCCGAGCCGAGCTCGCGGAGCGCCGCGAACGTGAGCGGCAGCTTCTCGTTGGACGCCGGGTCGAGCGACAGGTCCGGGTGCCGAGCGAACACGACGTCGCCGGACCGGAGGTCGACGGCGAGCGCGGCGGAGGAGGACCAGTCGTTCCCCCGCACGGCGAGCGCGCTCGCGAGCCGCGCCGGGAGCGGCCGGTGCGAGGCGCCCGCCTGCGCCGCCACGGCGAGGGCGACGGCGAGGGCGGCGCCGAAGCTCCTGATCACGGTGCCAGTGTGACGATCCGGTCCGCGGGTGGGTCCGGCCCGGGACGAAGATGGGCCGCGCGGCCCTTCCGGGCCGAGGCGCGCGGATCGACAATCCGCACGCGCATGATGGAGCTCGTCGACAGGATCGAGACGATGATCTCGGCAGAGAATCGGGACCTCGCGCAGATCGAACGGACGCTGACCGACGGCTACGCCGAGGCGCTCTTGCTGGAGGCGGAGAAGTGGCGGCTCGAGCGGCGGATCGCCGAGGTGACGCAGGGGATCCAGCGCGGCGACACGGCGAAGAACGCGCGCGAGCTCGCTTCGCTCGCGCGGAAGCTCGACGGCAACGAGGGCCGGCTCGCGCGGCTGCGCGCGCTGCTCGCGGAGCTCCGGCGCCACGCCAACGGCGTCCGCCTCGGCAGCCCGAAACGCTGATCCGCGACTAACAGCGCCGTCACACGTGTCGCGGATGATCCGCGCATGAAGCTCGTTGCCTCTGCGTTGGCGCTCGCAGCGCTTGCATCGGCGACGGCCGCGAGCGGTGGCTCGACCGGCGGCACGATCGTGTTCGCCGCAAACCGCGCGCCGACGCTCGCGGGTGAGATCATGCGCATCGGTGCCGACGGGAAGACGGCGAACCTGAGCCGGAGCCCCGCGGTCGACGCATTCCCGGCGGTCTCGCCGCGGGGAACCCTCGTCGCCTTCTCGAGCGGTCGCGGCGGCCACTCGGCCGAGTACGTCGTCCGGCCCGACGGCACCGGTCTCCGGCGGATCTCTCCGTTCGTCGGCGCAGCAGGCCCGGATGCGCCGCAGCTGACAGCGGCGTGGTCGCGCGACGGGTCACGCCTCGCCGTCCTCGTCTCGTACCCGTCGCCACGCGCCCCGCGCCTGTACCTCGCATCCCCGCGCGGCGGCGTCTGGCGCGCCCTCACGCGTCCGGCCGACCAGCCTGGGCGGCTGGTGGGCTGGTCGCCGGCCGCGACGATCGCGTATGCGGCGCCCGCAGCCGGCGCCGTCCGGGTCGTGGACGTCCGCGGCAAGGTCGAGCTCGATGCGGCGGGGCTCAACGGCTGGTGGTCGCCCGGCGGGCGCCTCGCCGTTGCGCGCAGCTCGGACCGGGTCCAGGTCTACGACGCGGCGCTCCATCGCGTCGGAGCCTTCGACGGCGTCAACGCAGCGTGGTCCGCGGACGACGTGCTGGCGACGGTCACGACCCAGGGCGTGCTGCAGCTGCGGCGCCTCGGGGTCGGCGCTCCTTTCCGGAGCCGCTCGATCGGACGGAGCGCGAGCGACGTGCAGTGGCTCGGGACGCGCCGGTTGCGTGTCGAGGGGCCGAGCGGCTGGGTCCTCGTGGACGCGCGGACGGGTCATACGTTCCTCGCAGCCGGTGCGTACGCCCTCTACGGCGCCGTGTCCGCAGACGGCGCAACCGCCGTCGGAGACCGGGTCGACGGCGGCGTCTTCACCTTGCTGCGCACCCGGCTCGGCGGCTCGACGAAGACGCTCGCGACGACGGGCCTCTGCGGCTCCGACGACAGCCCGTGGGCGAACCTTCAGCTCCTGCCCGACGGCTCGGCCGTCTACGACAGGGCGTCCTGCTTCCCCAGCTCCGACATCTTCTCCTTGCCCGGCGCCGGCGGCGCGCCGGCGCAGCTGACGAAGACACCGACGGACGAGACGGAGCCGGCCCTGTCGCCGGACGGTGGGCTCGTCGCGTACTCCGCGAAGCCCCAGGCCAACCGCTGTGACGGCTGCACCGAGACGCTGTGGGTCATGCACGCCGACGGGACGCAGGCCCGAGCCTTCCCGAACAGCCCGGATCCCGACGTCAACTACGACGACTCGCCGTCGTTCTCGCCGGACGGCCGGACGATCCTCTTCGCGCGCTCCGGGCCGAACTCGGCGAGCCTGTACACGGCTCCGGCCACCGGGGGGGCGGCGACGCCGCTCGGCGTCGCCGGTCTCGACCCCGTCTGGGGCCCGACGAAGGTCGCGTACGAGAACCTGAAGAACGGGCTCAGCGTCGCCGACGCCGACGGGAGGCACGCGACCGCGCTGCACCTCTCCGGCACCCCCGCGTGGTCGCCGCAGGGCCGCCTCGCGGTGCTTCGCCGGTCCGCGACCGGGGCCTTGTCGATCGTCTTCCCGGACGCGAAGACGTCGTTCCCGCTTCCCGGCCTCAGGGGCTCGTACTGGCGTCCCGGCCTCGCGTGGTCGCCCGACGGCGGCACGCTGGCCCTCGTCGCGGCCGATCCCGCCGGGATCGGCGACGTCTGGACGGTCCGCGTCGACGGGACGCGGCTCACGCGCCTCACGCACGACCTCGGCGCCGTCGGGACGTTGAGCTGGCGCTAGACGATCCCGGACCGGACGGCGTAGACCGCCGCCTGGATCCGGTTCTCGATCTGGAGCTTCATCAGGATGTTCGAGATGTGGTTCTTCACCGTCTTCGGGCTGATGTGCAGCTCGCCCGCGATCATCGCGTTGTCCTTGCCGTTCGCGATCAGCTTCAGCACCTCGATCTCGCGGTCCGAGAGCTCCGACTGGATCAGCTCCGCCTCGCGGTGGGACGCGCTCGACGCCCGCACCCGCTGCAGCACCTTCGCGGCGATCGTCGGCGACACGAGCGACTCGCCGACGGCGGCCGCGCGGATGCCCTGCATCAGCTCGTTGATCGACGCGTCCTTCAGCAGGTAGCCGCACGCGCCCGCGAGGATCGCGTCCATCACGTCGGCGTCCTGGTCGGAGATCGTGAGCACGAGGACGCGCGTGAGCGGCGCGACCATCGAAATCTGCCGCGTCGCCTCGACGCCGCTGATGCCCGGCATGTTGAGGTCCATGACGACGACGTCGGGAGCGAGCTCGCGCACGGCCCGCAGCGCGTCGGTCCCGTTGTCGCACTCGCCCGCGATCTGCACGCCCTGCTCCTCGAGGAGGTTCCGCAGGCCCGTCCGGAAGAGGTCGTGGTCGTCCACGAGGAGGACGCGCGGGTCGGGGATCGTCGCTGTGGGTGCCGTCTCGGTCAGAGCGAGCCTGCCTGGGCGGAGGACAGGGGCTGGAAGTGTACCCCGACCTGCGATCAGTGCAGGGTCACGGTGACCGTGCGCCGGCCCCACGCGTTCGCCTCGGCGAGCGTCGGGAACCAGAGGTCGATCGTGCCGCCGACGACGGCGCCGCCGGTGTCCGCCGCCACGGCCTCGCCGTACCCGGGCACGCTGAAGTGCGTCCCGAGCGGGATCACCGACGGGTCGACGGCGGCGACGCCGACGCCGGCCGGGAGGCCCGTCGAGGTGCGCCCGGCGATCGAGTACCCGGTCGCGACGACGGTGAGGGTGCCCCCGCCGGGCGCGACGGCCGGCGCCGCCGGTGCGGCGGCCGCCCGTGAGAGCGCCGCCGACCGCGCTTCCGCCGCCCGCGCCTCGGTGACGAGCGCGGCGAGCGCTTTCCGCGTCAGCCGCCGCTCGGCGCGGAGCGAGGCGAGGTAGCTCGTGCGGGCCGCCCGCGTCCGGTCGAGGGCGGCAGCAGTCGCCGCTGCCTGACGCCGCGCCGACGCGAGCGCGGCCTCGCGCAGCGCGAGGCGCTTCGAGTCGGCGGCGAGGCGCTTCTTCGCGGCCTGGAGCTGCGTGAGCGTCGCCTCGCCCGCCGCCGACACGTTCGCGAGGTCGTCGAGGTTCGTCACGGCGTCCTCGAGGCTCCTGGCGCCGAACAGGACCTCGATCGGCTCGACCGATCCCTGCTCGTAGAGCTCGCGCACGCGCAGCGCCAGCGCGCCCTCCGAGCGTGTTACCGACCGTCGCGCAACGTCGAGCTCGAGACGGACGGTCGCGCGCTCCGTCTCGAGCGACGCAGCCTGCGCCGCGACGGCGTCGAGCCGGGCGCGGGCGTGCGCCAGCCGCTGGTCGAGCGCGTACAGGCCGAGGACCGCGGCGCGCGTCTTCGCCGACACCGCCGCGTCGCGTGCCCGGAGCGACGTCGCGTCGTGCGAGGGATTCGCTCCGACGACCGCCGGCGCCGCCAGCACGGCGACCACGAGCGCGCCGAGGGCGAACAGCCGCCGCCGCGGCGTCTGTGCCTGCCCGAGCACGGTTCGGGACCGTACCACAGCCCCGCCGGCGCGGCCTCGCAGCTCGTGCGGATCCGCACGCACCCGCCGAGACCGCGCGTAGCGTTCGTTGACCTTCGTCCGCGGACGTTGATACGCTCCCGCCTCGTGACGTGCCGGCCCCTACCGGTGCGCCCGTCCCGTCCCCGGTCCGGGGGTCGTCATTCGTAAGCCGGGACAGGCGCCGTACGTGCTCGTCGGGATTTGCGTGGCGCTCCTCGCCGCCGTCCCCGCGTTCGCCGACCCTTCGATCTCGTCGAAGCAGGCGGAGGCGCAGCAGGTGATGGGCCAGCTCGGACAGCTCTCCGACCAGCTCGAGCGCGCGCGGTCGCAGTACGACACGGCAACCGCACGGCTCGGCCGGATCGAGCGAGACCTGCGCGAGAACCGGCGCGAGCTCCGGGTCGCGAAGCACAACCTGAGGACGAGCCAGCGCACGATCGCGCAGCGTCTCGTCGCGCTCTACACAGGGGACCAGGAGTCGACGCTCGAGGTGATCTTCGGGGCGCGGAACCTCGACGACATGATCACGCGGCTCGACAACGCGAAATCGGTCACGAGCTCCGACACGGAGGTGCTGCAGGAAGTCGAGCACTTCCGCGCCGTCGTCAAGCGAAGCGGCGAGATCCTCGGGCACGCGCGGGCCGCACAGGCGCAGGTCGTCGCGCAGCGTGCCGCGGCCAAGAGCGAGATCGCAGCGAAGATCGGCGAGGAGCAGAGGCTGTACTCCTCCATCAGGGGAGAGATCGACCGCCTCGTCGCGGCGCAGCGGGCGCGCCAGCTCGCGATGGCGCGCGAGGCGCAGGCGCGCCTTCAGGCGCAGGAGGCACAGCAGCAGCAGCAGGCGCAGCAGACCGTCGTCGGCGTCTCCGCCATCACGCCGCAGCAGGACACGGTCGTCGCGCCGCCGCCGACGCACTCCGACGTCGTGGGGGTCGCGATGTCGATGCTCGGGACGCCGTACGTGTGGGGCGGCTCGGCGCCGGGCGGATTCGACTGCTCCGGGCTCGTGATGTGGGCGTACGCGCAGGTGGGTGTCTCGCTGCCGCACTCGTCGTACGCGCAGTTCGGCTACGGCGTCGCGGTGTCGCGCGACCAGCTGCAGCCCGGCGACCTCGTCTTCTTCGACGGCCTCGGGCACGTCGGCATCTACATCGGCGGGGGCCAGTTCGTCCACGCGCCGCACACCGGCGACGTCGTCAAGATCTCGAGCCTCGACGAGTCCTGGTACGCGTCGGCCTACGTCGGCGCGCGCAGGATCCTCTGATCCCGCGCGTAGAGCGCGTCGACGTCGTCGCCGAAGTGCTCCAGGATCACCTTGCGGCGAAGCTTGAGCGTCGGCGTCACCTCGTCGTGCTCGGCTGAGAACTGCCGCGGCAGGATCGCGAACCGCTTGATCTGCTCGTAGCGGGAACGGTCGGCGTTCACGGCGTCGACGGCGTGTTGCACCGCGTCCTCGACCTCGTCGTGCGTCATCGCGGCCGTCACGTCCGGGTCGACCGTGACGAGCGCCGACACGTACGGCCGGCGGTCGCCGACGACGACGGCCTGCGAGACGACGCGGTGCGCCTGCAGGTCGTTCTCCAGGTTCTGCGGCGCGACGTTCTTCCCGCCGGCGGTGACGATGATGTCCTTCTTGCGGTCCGTGACGACGAGGAAGCCGTCGGCGTCCAGGTGGCCGACGTCGCCGGTGTGGACGAAGCCGTCGGAATCGAGCACCGCGAGCGTCGCGTCGCGATCGAGGTGGTAGCCCGCGAACACGGTGTTGGAGCGCAGCAGGATCTCGCCGTCCTCCGCGATCCGGATCTCGACGCCGGGGAGCGCCTTCCCGACCGTCCCGAACCGGAAGTCGTCCGGGCGGTTGACCGTCGCCGCGGTCGTGATCTCGGAGAGGCCGTATCCCTCGAGCACGAGGATGTCGATCGCGTGGAAGAACTCCGCGACCTCGCGCGTCAGTGGCGCGCCGCCGGCGTTCGCGACCCGCAGGTGGCCGCCGAGCCGCGCCTTGACCTTCGAGTACACGAGCCGGTCTGCGAGCCGGTGCTGCGCGCGGAGGAGCGGCGGCACGGGCCGTCCCTCCTGCCGAAGCCGCGACACGCGGTAGCCGACCGCGAGCGCCCGATCGGCGATCCGGCGCTGGATCCCCGTGCGCTCCTCTAGCCCGGCGACCACCGCGGCATGGATCTTCTCGTACACCCTCGGCACGCTCGGGAACAGGGTCGGGCGCACGCGCGGCAGCGCTTCGGCCGCGTCGAGCGGGTCGGGCAGGAACGCGATCGTGAAGCCGGTGTACGCCGCGAGGAGGTGCAGGAGCCGGCCGTAGTTGTGCGCGAGCGGCAGGTACAGCAGCATCACGTCGCCGCGCTCCGCGAAGCCGTCCAGCTCGTCGATCTTCTGCGCCATCGCGTAGTAGTTGCGGTGGCGGATCATGCACGCCTTGGGCGGGCCCGTCGTGCCCGAGGTGTAGATGAAGGTGAAGAGGTCGTCCTCGCCGACGGAGGCGGCGCGCTCGTCGAGCGCGCCCGGATGCGCGGCGGCGAATGCGCGCCCGCGTGCGCGCAGGGCGTCGAGCTCGTCGAACGCGATGACGTGCGCGAGCGAGGCGCCGACCTTTGCCCGCTGCTCCTCGTCCTCGACCAGCACTCCCACCGCCCCGGAGTGCGCGAGGACGTACTGCACGTCCCGCGGCGAGCTCGAGGCGTAGATCGGCGCCCCGACGGCACCGACGAGCGCGAGCGCGAAGTCGAACATCGCCCACTCGGCGGTCGTGCGCGCCAGGAGCCCGAACGCGTCACCCTTCCGAACGCCGAGCGCCAGGAGCCCGTTCGCGATCTCGTCGACGATCCGGGCTGCGTCGACGCGGCCGAGCGGCTCCCACCGGGCGTCGCGCTCGACGAGGTACGCGGGATCGGGGTGGCCGGCTGCGACCGCGTCCCGCCAGAGGTTCCCGATCGTGCGCGGCCGGTCCACGGTGCGTCCGACCATATCCCGCAGGAACGGACGATGCGAGGGCGAATCCGGGTGTCCCCGCGTACACTTCTTCCTGCACATGCGCACAACCTGGAACGGATCAGTCAGCTTCGGCCTCGTGAACATCCCGGTGGGCCTCGCGCCCGCGACGAAGCCGGCTGCGCGGCAGTCCGACGTCTCGTTCCGGATGCTCCACCGCGAGTGCGGGACGCCGATCAAGCAGAAGCGCTGGTGCCCGGTCCACGAGCGGGATGTCGAGTCCGACGAGCTCGTCCGCGGCTGGGAGGTCGCGAAGGGCCAGTTCGTCGTGGTCGAGGACGCCGACCTCGAGGCGATCGAGCAGCACGACACGAGCCGCTCGATCGAGATCGGGCGGTTCGTCCGGCTCGAGGAGGTCGACCCCGTCTACTTCGACCGCACCTATTTCCTCGTCCCGGCCGGCGCCGAGGCGGCCAGACGGCCGTACGTCCTCCTGCTCGAGGCGATGAAGGAGGCGGAGGTCGCGGCCCTGGGCCGGTTCGTGCTGGCGGGGAAGGAGAAGCTCTGCCTGATCCGCGCGATGGGCGACGCGCTCGCGCTGGAGACGCTCTTCGTGCACGAGGACGTGAAGGATCATGCCGAGATCGACGAGGCGGTCGCGTCGTCGGAGGTGCGCGAGCCGGAGCTCGAGCTCGCGAAGCAGATCATCGCCTCGCTCGCGGCGCCCTTCGACCCGGCGGAGCTCCGCAGCGAGTACCGGGAGTCGCTCCGCGAGCTCCTCGAGGCGAAGGTCGCGGGGCAGGAGATCCAGGCGCCCGAGGCGCCGGCACCGACGCCCGTCGTCGACCTCATGGAGGCCCTGCGCGCATCGGTCGCGGCCGCCTCTGCGAAGAAGCCTGCAGAGGCCAAGAAGAAGGCCGCGCCCCGCAAGCGGGCCGCGGCCTCGAAGTAGCGATCCTGCTCGAGCGCTAGTTGTGCGCGGGGAACGCCCCGAGTGCCTGCAGCTGCGCCTGGAACAGGAACTTGTCGATCTTGCCGTGGTAGATCGGCACGTGCTCCTCGACGCAGATCCGGATCACCTCGTCGCGGTCGATCCCGACTTCCTTCGACAGCTCGTCGGGCGTCAGGTGGTTCGCCATGTCGCTCCTTCCGTTTCCGGGCACAAAAAAGCCCGCCGCGCTGGCGCGCTGGCGGGCAAGGTCTGCCGCTGCTCTCCGGCAAGAACGGGCGTCTTCCTCACGCGCCCCGTCCGATCGCCGAGCAGGTCATGCCCGCAGGATAATCGATCGTCGTGACGGACGCGACGGAGCTCCTCGCCGGCTTCTTCGAGCGCTTCCACGTCGTCCGCGGCGTCCGGCTCCGGGTGTTCGAGCGCGACGGCGACGGGCCTCCGATCCTGCTCCTCCACGGCTTCGGCGGCGCCGCCTGGAACTTCACCGAGCTCGCGCCGCTCCTCCGGGGGCGGCGGGTCGTCGTCCCGGACCTGCCGGGCCACGGCGGCTCCGAGCCGCTCCCCGCGCCGTCGATCCGCGGCTTCGCCGACGCGGTCGCCGGGCTCCTCGACGAGCCGGCGGGCGTCCTCGGTCACTCGATGGGCGGCGTCGTGGCGCTCCGGCTCGCGGAGCGCCGGCCGGACCTCGTGCGCGCGCTCCTCCTGGCGGCGCCGGCCGGGATCTCGAGCTCGTCCCGCGCGGCGACGATCTCGCTCGGCGTCGTCGGGGTCCTGCGGCCGGCGCGGGCGGCGAGCCGCGGCGCCGACCGCATCGCGCGGTCGCCGCGGCTCAGGCAGCTGCTGTTCGGCCGGCTCGAGGTCGCGAACGCGCAGGCGCTCTCGCCGGCGGCGGTGCACGGCTTCCTGCGCGGGTCTGCGAGCCACACCGACATCCTCGGCGCCGCGCTCGCGCTCGCACGCGACGACCCGCGCACGAGCCTCGACCGCGTGCGCGCGCCGGTCCTCGTGCTCTTCGGCGCGCGCGACCGGCAGGTGCCGCTCGCAGACGGCGTCGAGTACGCGCGGCGGTTGCGGGGGCCGATCCGGGTGATCGCCGACTGCGGGCACCTCCTGATCGGCGAGCGTCCCGACGTCTGCGCCCGCGCCGCGATGGAGTGGCTCTGAGAGTCGGTAACCTGTGTGGCGATTCGGGGTGTGGCGCAGCCTGGTAGCGCGCTCCGTTCGGGTCGGAGAGGTCCCCAGTTCGAATCTGGGCACCCCGATTTCGGCGTGGGGGAAGCGCGCTTCCCCCACGCGGCTCACGCCGCCGTTCGCACCGGCCGCCAGACGAGGGGCGTGAACCAGAGCAGCGCGCCGATCGTCCCGCCGACGGCGAGGATCGCGGTGGGCGACACGAGCGTCGCGGCGGCGCCGGCGAGGACGTAGCCGACCGGCGTCAGGCCCATCGAGCCGAAGAAGTCGATGCTCGACGCGCGCGACAGCAGCTGCTCCGGCACGAGCTCCGCCATGAGCGTCGTCCACGCCGAGATGCCGATGCCGATCCAGAGGCCGCGCCACGCCGCCGCGGCGAGCGCGAGCGGGTACCACGGCGAGAGCGCGAGCACGAGGATCCCGAAGTCGTTGATCCCGAACGCCGCGAAGCACACGATCACGCGCCTGCGCGACGGGTGCCATCGCGCCCAGACGAGCGACCCGACGACCATCCCGGCCGCCATCGCGCTGAAGATCGCGCCGTAGGCGCCGACGCCGCGGTCGTAGTGCGCCTGCACCACGCGCGGCAGGAGCGCCGTGAACGGCGCCATCGCGATCATCAGGATCACGGTGGCGGCCGCGATCCCGCTCCAGATCCACGGCACGCTCAGCACGTAGCGCAGCCCCTCCACGAGCTCGCGCCGCAGGCCGAGGTCGGGGCCGGGGTCGAAGGCGCGCGGCCGCGCGAACCAGAGCGCCGCGGCCGAGACGAGGAACGACACCGCCTCGATCGCCCACACGACCGACGGCCCCGACGTGTGGTAGAGCCCCGCCGCGATGCCGGGGCCGACGATCGCGCTGCCGTTCCGCGCCACGCCCATCCAGGAGTTCGCGGACGGCAGCATCGGCTGCTCGACGACGAGCGGGACGATCCCCTGGAACGCCGGCTGGAAGAACCCGTCGGCGAGGCCGAAGCACGTGGCGAGGACGAGCACGGCGTCGAGGTCGAGGTGGCCGGTGACCTCGAGGACGAAGAACGCCGAGATCACGACGGCCCTCGCGACGTCGGAGCCGATCATCAGCAGCCGCCGCGAGTGCCGGTCTGCGAGCACGCCTCCGATCAGGAGCGTCACGAGCATCGCGAGGGACTCGAGCGCGAGCACGAACCCGAGCGAGCTCGCCTTCCCGGTGAGGTCGGTCACGCGCCAGCCCAGGGCGACGATGAACGCGGCGTCGCCGACGAAGGAGATCGTCTGGCCGCCCCAGAGGAGGCGGAAGTCGCGGCTCGAGAACGCGGCGAAGGTCCCTGCGCGGCTCGTTGCGGTCACGACCCGAGGCTATCGTCGGCCGCGTGCGCACCCGTGCGGTGATCTTCGACGTCGACTTCACGCTCGCGAAGCCCGGCCCCGACCTGGGCCCGGAGGGGTACCGCAGGCTCGGTGAGCGTCACGGCCTCGACCTCGACCCCCGCCGCTACGCCGAGGCGCGGATCGCTGCGCTCGTCGATCTCGAGCGGCACCCGGAGCTCGACCACGACGAGGAGATCTGGATCCGGTTCACCCAGCGGATCATCGAGGGCATGGGCGGTGTCGGCGACACCTACGCCGCGGCGTGCGAGATGGAGGGCGCCTGGGTGCACGCGCACCACTTCGAGCTGTACGAGGACGCGCTGCCTGCGCTCGAGGCGGTCCGGTCGCGCGGGCTCGCGGTCGGGCTGCTCTCGAACAGCGCGCGCGACCTCGAGGAGTTCGTCGCCCACCATCGCCTCACGGTCGACGCGGTGCTCACCTCCCGCGCGCACGGGAAGACGAAGCCGCACGAGACGATCTTCCGCCGGATGCTCCAGCTGCTCGACGTCGAGCCGGCCGAGGCGCTGATGGTCGGGGACACGGTCGAGGACGACGTCGAGGGGGCGCGGGCGGTGGGGATGCGGGCGGTGCTCGTCGACCGCGAAGGGCGCTATCCCGGCCTCGAGTCGATCGCCGACCTCCGCGAGCTGCCGGGCCTGATCTAGAGTCGAGGCGTGTTCGTCGTCTGGATCGTGGCGGCTGTCGTGCTCGCGATCGGCGAGATCCTGACGCCCGGTCTCTTCTTCCTCGGCCCCGTCGCCCTCGCGGCGGCGGTCGCGGCACTGGGCGCGGTCGTCGCCGGCGCCGTCGCCTCGGCGATCGTCTTCGTCGTCGCAGCGCTCTTCTCGCTCGCCGTCCTCCGGCCGATCGCGCGCCGCCACGTCCGCATGCCGGCGCTGCTGCGGACCGGCACCGACGCGCTCGTCGGCCGCCGGGCCGTCGTCACGCGGAACGTCGACGCCGTCGGCGGGCGCGTGCGCATCGGCGGCGAGGAGTGGTCGGCGCGCGCGTTCGTCGACGACCAGGTGTTCCCCGAGGGCTCGACCGTCTCTGTCGTCCGGATCGAGGGAGCGACCGCTCTCGTCGCCGAATAGGAGGTCTCCGTGGTTGCGTTGATCGTGCTCGCCGTGCTCGTGCTGTTCGTGCTCGTCCTCCTCGCGAGGACGCTCCGTGTGATCCCGCAGGCGAGGGCGGGCGTCGTCGAGCGCCTGGGCCGCTACTCGCGGACGCTCGCGCCGGGGCTCGCGATCGTCGTGCCCTTCATCGACCGCGTGCGGCCGCTGCTCGACCTGCGCGAGCAGGTGATGTCGTTCGACCCGCAGCCGGTGATCACGCAGGACAACCTGGTCGTCAACATCGACTCCGTCATCTACTTCCAGGTCACGGACCCGAAGGCGGCGACGTACGAGATCGCGAGCCCCGTCGACGCGATCGACATGCTCACCGTGACGACGCTCCGGAACGTGATCGGCGGGATGACGCTCGAGCAGACGCTCACCTCCCGCGACTCGATCAACGACCAGCTGCGGGGCATCCTCGACGACGCGACGGGCAAGTGGGGCATCCGCGTCCACCGGGTCGAGCTGAAGGCGGTGGATCCGCCCCCGTCGATCAAGGACACGATGGAGAAGCAGATGCGCGCCGACCGCGAGAAGCGGGCCGCGATCCTGCAGGCAGAGGGCGTCAAGCAGGCCGCGATCCTGCAGGCGGAGGGCGAGAAGCAGGCGGCGATCCTGAAGGCGGAGGGCCAGAGGCAGGCGGCGATCCTCGCCGCCGAGGGGCAGTCGAAGGCGATCGAGACGGTGTTCGCGGCGATCCACGCGGGCGACCCGGACCCGCAGCTCCTCGCCTACCAGTACCTGCAGGTCCTGCCGCAGATCGCGCAGGGCGACGCGAACAAGGTGTGGGTGATCCCGAGCGAGCTGACGCGTGCGCTCGGTGGCCTCTCCGAGCGCGTTCTCCCTCGGTCGGGGGACTCGTCGGATACAACGTAGGGACCCGGCTGCCGATGAACGGCACGGATTGCTCCTCCTGCGGCGCGTTCTCAACATCGGATTCGTCCTCGGCGCGCTCGTCGTGTCGGGGCTCGTCCTGCGCCACTACCTGCGGCAGGGCTGGCCTCTCCATCGCGCGAACGTCGGGCTGGTCGCGCTCGCGGCGCTCGTGATGCTCGCCGCCTACGCCGTCAAGGCGTGGGCATGGCAGCGGCTGTTCCGGCGCGAGCAGCGGCCGGCCGTCCTGACGCTCGCCGCCGCGGGCGGCGCGGCGTCCGTCGGCGGGATCGCGCTCCCCGGCCGCTGCGACGAGGTGATCCGCGTCGCGGTCGTCCGCCGGTGCCGGCGGCGGCGCGCCAGCATCGGCGCAGTCGCGCTCTCGCTCTTCCTGCTCGGGCTCCTCGACAGCGCGGCGATGACGCCGCTCGCGTCGGTCGCGCTCGGCGTGTCGCACGTCGGCGGCTGGCTCCGCGTAGGCCTCGCCGTCGTCGCCGTGGCGGGCATCCTCGCGGCGGCCGCCGTGCTGGCGCTGCCACGTCTCGCCCGCCTGCACGTCGTGCAGCGGTTCCGCCTCGCCGGCTGGGTGGGCGAGCACGCGACGGCGCCCCGCGAGGCCGCGTGGGCGTGGGTCGGCGTGGTCGTCTCGTGGACGCTCCGTGCGCTCGCGACGTTCCTGCTGCTGGCGGCGCTCGGTCTCGGCACGGACTTCGCGCTCGCGCTCGCGTTCGTCTGCGCGTCGTCGGCGGCCGCCGTGCTGCCCGTCGCGCCCGCGGGCGCGGCGATGCAGGCGGGCGCGGGCGCCGCGATCCTCGCAGCCTCGGGCGTCCGGACCGCGGACGCGGTCGCGTTCGGCGTCGCCGCGCAGGCGCTCCTGATGACGGCGGGGGCGGCCTTCGTGCTCGCCCTCGGCATCTGGCACGCGCACGGCGCGCTCAGCAGGTCGCGGTTGCGGTACAGCGTCGGAGCACGCTGACCTCCGGGACGCCGCGCTCCCGGCGAAGCCTGATGCGCACCGCCGCGGCGTCGTTGTCGTAGCGCAGCTCCCGCAGCGCGAGCTGCGCGTTCACGCGATGGACGAGGTCGTAGACGCCTGCCGGCACGCCCGTGATGTCGACGTTCTGGCCGTGGAAGAACGCGGGATACCGGTCCGTGTAGCCGGGCGTCGTGCCCATGAGGACGCGGGTCGCCTCGGGGTGGAACTGGCCGCAGTCGCCGAGGAAGTGCGGCTGCCGGCCCGGCCAGGCGCCGGGCGCGATGCCCCAGTGGTCGGCCAGGCAGAAGCCGCTCTTGCGGTCGCGCACGAGCGCGCGGCCGTCGAGCGTGCGCAGCTCGAACGAGTCGAACCGCATCAGGTGCCAGTGGTGGTGGGGAGGGGAGCTCGTGTACCGGATCTGCGCGACGTCCGGGTACGTGCGCCACGCGCCGTTCGCGAGCTGCACGCGCTGCGTCCCCTGCATCCGCGGCGCGCCGGGTGGGCGGACGCCCACGATCACGCCCGGCCCGAGCCCGACGTTGTCGACGAGGGAGGTGAAGCCGAGGAGCCACTTGCCGGGGCCGCCCGCCACCTGGAGGTCGGCGGGCGGCCGCTGGTCGAAGTCGGGCAGCAGCTCCCGCACGCGGCGCGCCGGGTGCCACGCAGGCTGCTCGCCCCGGCGCACGGGCCTGCCGTCGACGAAGATCGTGCCGTCGCGGACGTAGGCGACGTGCCGGCCGTCGGGCGACCACGCCGGCTCGGACCCCTCGTCGACGATCCGCCCTCCCGCGACGACCTCGCCGTCCCGCACGACTGCGAGCCGGCCGTCGCCCGCGTACGCCGGGTCGCTGCCCGCCCCGGCGTCCACCGTGCCTCCGCCGTACCACCGGAGCGTGACGATCCGGTCGTCGCGGTCGAGAGCGATCCGCGCCCCGTCGGGTGACCACGCCGGATGCGCGCCCGGCGCGAGCCGGCGCTCGTCCAGCCCGTCGACGCGGACGGTGTACACGACGCCGCCGCGCGTGAAGGCGAGGCGACGTCCGTTCGGCGACCACGCGGGCTGGTCGGCGTCCGCGACGAGGCGCACCCGGTGCGTGCCGTCGGCGTCCGCCGTCCAGACGTCGCCTCTCGACACGTATGCGATCCGCGCCCCGTCCGGGCTCCACGCCGGCGCGTAGCCGACGGGCAGGATGCGGTGCGGGCCGACGTGGAGGCCGGCGAGCGCGAAGAGCAGCGCTGCAGTCGCCACGCCTCGAGTCTATGCTGGGCCCCCGCGTGAGCGACCGGCTCTTCAACCTGCGCGGCCTCGAGCTGCCCGAGCGCGACGACCCGGGGCACGCGTTCCGCCGCCGGTTCCTCGGCGAGGCGGTCGGTGCGGAGCGGACGGGCTTCGCCGTGTACGAGCTCGCGCCGGGGCAGACCGCCTGGCCGTACCACTACGAGCTGTCCGAGGAGGAATGGCTGTTCGTGGTCGACGGCGAGCTCGTGCTGCGCGCGCCCGGCGGCGAGACGACCCTGCGCCCGGGCGACGTCGTCTGCTTCCCGGTCGGCCCGGACGGCGCGCACCAGATGCGGAACGACTCGGCGGCGCCGGTGCGGTTCGCGATGCCCTCCGCGGGGACCGAGGGCCGTGCCTACGTCGCGATCCGGCCGGACAGCAACACGGCGATGATCGAGGGGCCGGGCTTCTCGCAGGTCGTGCCGCTCGACGTCGCGCTCGAGTACTGGGAGCGCGAGCCGTGAACCTCTTCGAGCTGGAGCTCAGGTTCGACGAGGGCGACCCCCCCGGCTACCACACCGCGTACCGCCGCCTCGCGCCGGAGCTCGGCGGGTCGAAGGTGGCGTTCAACGTCTTCGAGCTGCCGCCCGGGCAGAGCGTGTGCCCGTACCACTACGAGTGCGGCGAGGAGGAGTGGATCGTCGTCCTCACGGGCCGACCGACGCTCCGGACGCCGGAGGGCGAGCGCGAGCTCGGCCCCTGGGACTGCGCCTACTGCCCGGCGGGCGAGGAGGGCGGTCACAAGGTGACGAACCACGGCGACGAGCCCGCCCGCATCGTCATCTGGTCGAACCGGTCGAACCCGGGGACGACGGTGTACCCCGACTCGGGCAAGGTGGGCGCGTGGCCGCCGGGGAAGCTCTTCCGGCTCGCCGACGCCGTCGACTACTTCGACGGCGAGGTGCCGGAGGGCGGCTAGGCGTGCGCCGGCGACAGGGCCGGCGCCCACGAGCAGATCGGCGAGGCCTCGCCGCCGCGGCCGTTCAGCCGCCGGTAGCCGAGCGCGTGCTCGGCCTGCATCATCTTGTGGATCTGCGTCGTGCCCTCGTAGATGATCGGCGCGCGCGCGTTCCGGAAGTACCGCTCGATGCCGTACTCGCCGGAGTACCCGTACGAGCCGAAGACCTGGATCGCGAGGTGCGCGGCCTCGAAGGCCGACTCCGTGGCGTGCCATTTCGCGAGCGACGTCTCGCGCGTGTTGCGCTTCCCCTCGTTCTTCATCCACGCGGCCTGCATCACGAGGAGCTTCGACGTCTCGTACCCGAGGATCATCTTGGCGATCATGTCCTGGACGAACTGGTACTTGCCGATCGCCTGCCCGAACGTCTCGCGCTCGCGCGCGTACTCGACGGAGCGCTCGAGGCACGCGCGGACGACGCCGCACGCCCCGGCCGCGACCGTGAACCGGCCCTGGTCGAGCGAGTGCATCGCGACCTCGAACCCCTGACCCTCCTCG
>DASWRL010000085.1:0-8199 GCA_036403195.1 Gaiellaceae bacterium | reverse complement strand
CGTGTGCGTCCTCGAGCGGAACGAGTGGTTCGGCGGCTGCATCCGAACCACCGAGCTGACGGAGCCCGGCTTCCGCCACGACGTCTTCAGCGCCTGGCATCCGTTGTGGGTCGGCGGCCCGGCGCACCCCCAGCTCGAGGCGGCCCTTGCGCGGCACGGCCTCGAGTACGTCAACACCGACCTGCCGACGGCGACGGCGTTCCCCGACGGGGACAGTGCGTTCCTCCTGCGAACCGCGGAGGGCAACGCGGGCGAGGTCGGGCCCGAGTGGGGCGGCGTGCTCGAGCGGTTCTTCCCGAACGCCGACCTCGCGTTCGGCGTCCTCGGCGTCGAGCTATGGTCGAGGCAGGGCGCCGGGCTCGCCTGGAAGGCCGTCCGCCGGCTCGGCGGCGACGGCGCGCGCGCCTTCGCGGGCGAGCTGCTCGTCTCCGCGCGGGACTGGCTCGAGACGACGTTCGCTTCGCCGAAGGCACACGGCCTCCTCGCGCCGTGGGTGCTGCACACCGGCCTCGGCCCGGACGCGGCGGCGTCCGGATACATGGCCCAGGTGATCGCGGTCGCGGTGCAGGAGGGCGGGATGCCGATCCCCGTCGGCGGCGGGGCGAAGCTCGCGGACGCGCTCGTCGCATACATCCGCGAGCAGGGCGGCACGTGCGAGACCGGCGTGCACGTCGAGCGCGTGTTCACGGGCGGCGTGCGCGTGTCCGGCGGCGGGACGATCGGCGCCCGCCGGGCCGTCGTCTGCAACACGACGCCGACCCAGCTCTACGGCGACCTCCTCGGCGGGGCGCCGCCGCCGTTCCGGTACGGCCGGTCCGAGATGCAAATCCACTTCGCGCTCTCGGAGCCGCCGCGGTGGGAGGGAGACGAGCGGCTCGGCCGGACCGCGGTCGTGCACCTGACGCCCGGCCTCGACGGCGTCTCGCGCGCGGTCAACGAGGCCGACCGCGGGTTGCTCCCGGCAGAGGCGACGATCGTCGTCGGGCAGCCGCTCTCCCTCGACCCGTCACGGGCGCCGGACGGGAAGGGGATCCTGTGGGTCCAGCTGCAGGAGCTCCCGTGGCACGTGAAGGGTGACGCGGCGGGCGAGCTCGACGTCGGCGACGGCACGTGGACGCCCGACCTCCGGGAGCGGTACGCGGACCGCATCCAGGCGCGGATCGCGAGGCACGTCCCGAACCTCGAGTCGTCGATCCTGAAGCGCGTGTCGATCTCGCCGGCCGACCTCTGGAGCGCGAACGTGAACCTCGTCGAGGGCGACCCCTACGGCGGGTCGCTCTCGCTCGACCAGAGCTTCGCGTGGCGCGCTCCTCACCGGACGCCGGTCAAGGGCGTCTGGCACGTGGGCGCGTCGACGCACCCGGGGCCGGGGCTCGGCGGTGGATCCGGTGCCATCGTCGCGCAGCAGCTGCTCGAGCCGCCGCTGCCGCAGCGGCTCGCCGCTCGCTTCCGGCGCTAGAACGCGCAAGGATGGCCCGTGACCGAACGGGCGGTCGAACGGCGCGTGGTGACGGTGCTCTTCGCCGACCTGGTCGGATTCACGACGCTGTCCGAGCGGCTCGACGCGGAGGACGTGGCGATCGTCCAGGACGCGTACTTCGCCGCGGCGCGCGAGACGGTGGCCCGGCACGGCGGCGTGCTCGAGAAGTTCATCGGCGACGCCGTCATGGCGGTCTTCGGCGTCCCGCGCGCCCGCGACGACGACGCCGAGCGTGCCGTTCGCGCAGGCCTCGCCCTCATCTCGGCGGTCGAGCGGCTGAACGCGTCGCTCGACCTCGAGGCCGACACGCTGCGCGTGCGCGTCGGGGTCAACACCGGCGAGGCGATCGTCGGCGAGGCGACCGTCGACCGTGGGCCTGTGACGGGCGACACGGTCAACGTCGCGGCGCGCCTCCAGTCCGCCGCGGCGCCCGGACGTCTCGTCGCCGGTGAGGTGACCGCGCTCGCAATTGCCGAGGTTGCGGAGGTCGAGCCGCTGCCCCCGTTGCAGCTCAAGGGGAAGGAGGCGCCGTTTCGCGCCGTGCAGGTCGTGGCGCTCCACGGCGAGCGCTCGCGCGAGCGCGCCCTCGGCCTGATGAGCGCGCCGACGCTCGGTCGCGAGGGCGAGCTCGAGCAGCTCGCTGCGCTGGTCGGACGCACGACCAGGCTCACGATCGTCGCGCCGCCGGGCGTCGGGAAGTCGCGGCTCCTCCGCGAGCTCGCCGAGACCGGCGACGCGGTCGTCCTGACTGCCCGGCTCCGCCCCGACGTGCTTTCGCCGTTCGAGCCGGTCGCGCAGCTGCTCGAGGCGGGCGGCGGCGGGGACGCGCTGGTGCGCGCGCTCGGCGACTCGCCGCGCGCGGTCGTCGTGGCCGACCTGCTTTCGACCGTCGGCAAGCCGCGCGTCGGGCCTGAGGTGGAGCAGCAGCAGCTGTTCGCGGCGTGGCTCGAGGGACTCGACGCCCTCGTGGGGGACATGCCGGCGATGTGGCTCGTCGAGGACGTCCACTGGGCGTCGCGCGACTTCCTCGGGTTTCTCGGCCATGCCGCGGCCGACCACCGACCCGAGGGGCGGGCGATCGTCACCACTGCGCGACCGGTCCTGCTCGAGCACGAGCCGGCCTGGGTCGGCGAAGGTGAGGTCTTGCACCTCGCACCGATGCGCGGCGCCGACGCGCGCGACCTCGTGACGGCGCTCGTCGGCGGCGCGCTCCCGGACGAGGTCGTCGACGCAGTCTCGGAGCGGTCGGGTGGCAACGCGCTCTTCATCGAGGAGCTTCTGCGCATGTGGGCGAGCGCGGGCGTGCTCGAGCACGATGGAGCCCGCTGGACGCTCGCGACGCCTGCAGACGAGGTGCCGTTCCCTCCGACGGTGCAGGCGATCTACGGCGGGCAGCTCGACGACCTGCCCGAAGCGGCGCGCACGGCTGTCCGCCGAGCCGCAGTCGCCGGCCGCCGGTTCGCGCGCGAGTCGCTGCCCGTGCTCGACGTCGACGATCCCGTCGCGGCGCTCGAGGTGCTCTCACGGCGAGGCCTCGTCGCAGGCCCCACGCACGATCCGCCGCTCGGCGCGAGCTACGCCTACCGCCACGCGCTGCTTCGCGACGCCGGCTACGCGAGCCTCGCCCGCGCCGAGCGTGCACGGCTGCACCTGCGGCTCGCCGACTGGCTCGCAGCGATCGACGAGGCGGCCGAGATCTCGGTGGCCGAGGTCGTCGCGCGCCACTACGCTGCCTCGCTGGAGAGCGCGCCGCGACTCGTGCGGATCGTCGACGGCAGGCCCGTCGAGGAGATCCGCTCCTCGGCCGCGGCGTGGTTCGAGCGCGCCGCCGCGGTGGCGCGTGCGGTCGCCGCGTGGGAGACCGCCGCGTCGCTCGCCGCGCGATCCGTCGAGCTCACTCCCGACGACGAGCGGTTCGAGCGCGCTCGCCGTCTGGTCCTCCACGGCGAGACGACGGCCAGCGCCGCCGGAGTCGACGCAGCCGTCGCCCTGCTTTCGGAGGCGCTCACCGGCCTCCGGGCCTTGCATGCCGAGGGCGATTCGCGCGCACGGGTCATGATCGGCGCGGCCGGGTGGGCGCTCGGGAACCTGCTGCGGTCGAAGACGCGCTTCGACGCGGCATTCGAGCTGGCGGACGAGCTGATCTCCGAGCTGGCGGATCCGCCCGATGCGCCGGTCGGTCTGCTGATCGTCCAAAGGGGCCTCGGCGCTTTGAACGCCCGCGACGACTACGCGCGTGCGCGGCTCGACGCTCAGCGGGCGCTGGCGATCGCGCAGGCGGTCGGAGACGCCGAGCTGGAGCTCGAGGCGACCGTCCTGCGAACCCAGGCCGACGGCGAGGCGGGGGAGGAGGACCCCGCCGCGTGGGAAGACCTGGCGCGCGTGGCGGCCGATCGAGGCCGGTGGGACCTCGTCGCGAGCGCTCTGGGCGTGCTCGCTGCGTTCGAATGGGACGACGATCCCGCGGCATCGCTCCCCAAGACCGACGAGGCAGGGGAGGTTGCGCGCGTCCACGGGCTCGTGGAGCCGGTCGGATGGATGGATTACGGGCGGACCGAGGCTCACCTGTCGCTCGGCGACTGGGACGCGGCGGTCGCGTTCGGCCTGAAGGCCGTCGAGTACGGGGAGGCGCGGGACTTCCATCGCCTCGTGGTTCGCAGCTGGTTCGCGTTGCGCCCGATCGCGGTCGCACGCGGCTCGACCGGCCTGCTCGAGCAGGCGTACCCGCGCTTCGCCGCGCGGACCGGGCTCGAGCCCGACTCGTTCTACGCGCGCATCGTGACGACGGCGATGCATCTGGCGTTCGCCGACGCCGGCCTCGAGCCGGCGTTCCTGCCCGACGTGGAGTTGCGCCTGCCGTGCTTCGACATGGATCACGGCGGCCCCAGCTGGCTCGCCGCCGTCGATGCGGTCGTCGGCGTGTGGCTCGCGGCCGGTGAGCTCGACGGTGTCGAGGCCGCGCTCAGGCGCATGCGCGCGTCCCTCGCACGCCGGCCGCCGACGAGGCTCGCGGCGGCGACGGAGCAGCTTCTTCGCGCGCGGCTGCTCGCGCACCGGGGGTCGGTCGAGGAGGCGATCGCCGCCGCGCGGTCGGCGTCGGACGTTCGTGCGCCGTGGTGGCGCGCGAAGGCGGCGCGGCTCGTCGGCGAGCTGGCAGGAGACGGACAGGCGCTCCGCGAGGCCGAGGTGCTCGAACGGAGCCTCGGAGTGGCATAGGCTCTCCGGGATGAGCGCCGTCGCCGCCGACGCACCTGTCGCCCAGCCGCTCGAGATCGTCCCGCGGAAGGGGCTGCCGATCGTCGCGCTCGTCCTCGCGGGCGTCGTCGTCGCGATCGCGCGCGACGCGCGCTGGGGGCTCGTCTTCTGCCACGTGGTCGGCGGCGGGCTCTGGACGGCGATCGACCTCTTCGTCGGCTTCGTCGTCGGCCCGATCCTCGGCTCGATGTCGATCCCGGCGCGGGTCGAGTTCTCGAAGCGCTTCATGCCGAAGATGCTGCTGCTGATGCCCACGATCGTCACGATGACGCTCGCTGCGGGGTTCCAGCTCGCGCGCCAGGACGGGTTCCTCGACTCCTCGAACCCGCGCCACGCGTGGGTCGTCGCGTCGTTCTGCGTCGTCGGCGTCATGGCCGTGATCGCGCTCGCGTACCTCGAGCCGGCGAACGTCGCGGTGCTGTTCGAGCTGCGGAAGTCGCAGCCGGACGGCCGCGTGATCGAGAAGCTGATGAAGCGCTTCGTCTACACCGCCGGCATCACGGGCGTCATGCAGATCGCCACGCTGATCATCATGACGAGGCTGGTGAGTTGACCGAAAGCCTCGTCGACCGGAAGCTCCCGCCCGTGACGGAGGTCGGCGCCGCCGCCATGATCGCGATCGCCGTCGGCGTGATCTACAACGCGTCGTACCTCCCGAAGCACGCACAGACGTGGGTCGCGGTCGCCATCCTCGTCGTCGCCGCCGGCCTCGAGCTCGCGAACGCCCTGCTGCTCTCGCGGATCCGAGACTTCGCGTGGGCGCGATTCCGCCAGGTCGCGGGGTGGTCGCTCCTCGCCTACGCGGTGATCGGCGGGATGATCGAGTTCGCGTTCGTATACGACCACACGCGCGGGACGCAGCTCGTGACGCTCACGCTGATGCTCGTGCTCTTCATGCTGAACGTCCCGGTTCTGATCGCGTTCACGGTCACGCGGTACCAGCGGGGCTGAGCGCCGCAGCGTCGCGCTCCGACGCGAAGTGCGGGATCACGGCGCTCGCGAACAGCTCCTGGTTCTTGATCGCCATCCAGTGCGGCGCGCCGCCCGCGTTCACCGTGATGCCGATCTCCTGGATGCCCTCGCAGACGCGGCGCGTCTCCTCGATCCGCCCGACGATCTCCTGCGGCGTCCCCACCCAGACGTAGTCGTCCTCGATCAGCTTGTCGTACGGGATCTCCGTGAGCGACTCCATGATCCC
The DNA here is from genome assembly GCA_036403195.1 of Gaiellaceae bacterium. Taxonomy (GTDB): domain Bacteria; phylum Actinomycetota; class Thermoleophilia; order Gaiellales; family Gaiellaceae; genus PALSA-600. The sequence continues at coordinate 2,266 of DASWRL010000085.1, read as the reverse complement.
GGCCGCGTAGAAGCCGTAGCCGGCGGCGTTCAGCCCGTCGACCGGCGGCTTCGGCCACTCGGTGAGCGGCGACGCGTTGCCGTCGATGAACCCGCGGATCCACTGCTCCGCCTCGCGGTGGGCGGTGTCGGCGTCCTCGTCGAGATGGCACGCGTGGATCCACACGATGTCGGGCTCCGTCCCGTGCTCCGCGCAGCTCGCGCGGTAGAGGTCCATCTGCTTCTCGAGCGCCGCGTAGGGGAGGAGCGGCGGCACTGCGACGCCCCAGCCCCGCTCGGCGGCGAGCGTGTACGTGCGGTCGGAGGTTCCGCCGAGGTAGACGCGGTAGCGCCTGTCGACGAACGGCACCACGTGCGAGTCGGGGATCGTGAAGTACGTCCCCTCGTGCGAGAACCGCTCGTTCTCGAGCGCTGCGAGGAGGACGTCGACGGCCTCCTCGTACCTCGGCCGCGCGTGCTCGTCGAGCGGCTCGCCCGCCGGCAGCGGGATCCAGCCGTGCCCGCGCCCGACGCCCCACTCGTAGCGGCCGCCCGTGAGGATGTCCGTCGCGTGGATCACGCTCGCGAGCACGGTCGGGTTGTGGTACGGCAGCGCGTGGAGCATCGTCCGGAAGCGGATCCGGCTCGTCCGCTGCGCCGCCGCCGCGAAGAACGCCGTCGGGTTCGCCGAGATCGAGAACTTCGGGAAGAAGTAGTGCTCGATGATCGCGTAGGCGTCGTAGCCGAGTCGATCGGCGTTCACCATCTGCTCGAGCACCTCTCCGTACAGCTGCTCCGGCGTCTTGCCCGGGTGGAGCTGGATCTCGGAGTAGAGGCTGAACCGCATCCTGACGTCCTTTCGAGAGCGTGGCGGGTGCCCGATGATCCCGCGGCGAAAATCACATGTCAAATGTGCGATCTCCTTCCCCGCCGGGCTCAATCAGCCCGGTCTCGTACGCGGCGATCACTGCCTGGATCCGGTCGCGAAGGCCGAGCTTCCGCAGGACCGACGCCACGTGCGACTTGACCGTCGCGGGGCTGAGGTGCAGCCCGGCCGCGATCTCGGCATTGGACCTTCCGCGGCCGAGGCCGCGTAGGACCTCGAGCTCGCGCGCGCTCAGCTCCGTCAGCGGCTCGGGCGTGCCCGGGCCCGGCGCGGGATGCGCGACGAACCGCTCGACCAGGCGGCGGGCGATCCCTGCGTCCACGAGCGTCTCTCCGGCGGCCACGTCCCGGATCGCGCGCGCCAGGCGGCCCGGGGGCGCGTCCTTGAGCAGGAAGCCGCTCGCGCCGGCGCGCATGGCGTGGTACACGAGCTCGTCGGCGTCGAACGTGGTGAGGATCAGGACCCGCGGCGGGTCCGGCGCCCGCACGATCTCCCGCGTCGCTTCGATCCCGTCGAGCTCCGGCATGCGGATGTCCATCACGACGATGTCGAGGTGGCCGGTGCGAGCCGCCGCGATCGCCTCGCGTCCGGTCGCTGCGAGGGCCGCGACCTCGATGTCGGGCTCGACCCGGAGGATCGCGGCGAACCCCTCGCGGACGAGTGCCTGGTCGTCGACGAGCGCGACGCGGATCACGACGTGCGCACCGGGAGCGCGAGGCGCACCGCGAACCCGCCCCCGGCGGCTTCGCCCGCCTGGACCGAGCCGCCGTAGAGCGCGGCGCGCTCCTCCATCCCGACGAGGCCGTGGCCGCGCCTCCGGGCCGGCCCGCCCGGCCCCGTGTCGACGACGTGCACCTCGAGAGCGCCGCTCCCGTAGCGCACGAGGACCTCGGTCGGCGCCGAGCCCGCGTGCTTCGCCACGTTCGTGAGCGCTTCCTGGACGACGCGGTAGGCGGCGAGCGCGATCCCCGGCTCGACGTCGTACGCGGCGCCCTCGACCGTGAGGGAAGCCGGCACCCCTCGTGCTCGCGCCTCGTCCACGAGCCGCGGGAGATCCTCGAGCCCCGGCTGGGGCGCGCGCCCGCCGGCGCCTCCGTCGGTCCGGAGCACGCCCAGGAGGTCGCGCAGCTCTGCCAGCGCCTGCCGTCCCGCCACGTCGACGGCCTCGAGCGAGCGGCGCGTCGCCTCCGGGTCGGTGGCGAGCGTCGCGTGTGCAGCCTGCGCCTGGACGACGACGGTCGTCACGCGGTGCGAGACGATGTCGTGGAGCTCGCGCGCGATCCGCATGCGCTCGGACGTCGCCGCCGCGTCCCGGTCGCGCTCCGCGGCGCGCAGGGCTTCGGCCCGCCGCCGCATCAGGAGGCCGGCGAACCAGCTCCCGGAGACGAGCAGCGCGGCGAAC
>DASWRL010000084.1:0-3296 GCA_036403195.1 Gaiellaceae bacterium | reverse complement strand
CCCCGGCGTCTACATCTGCGACGAGTGCATCGATCTCTGCAACGAGATCATCGACGAGGAGCTCACCACCCCGAGCTCGCTCGACCTCGACAACCTGCCTCGCCCGATGGAGATCTACGCCTCGCTGAACGACTACGTCGTGTCGCAGGAGGAGGCGAAGCGCACCCTCTCCGTCGCCGTCTACAACCACTACAAGCGCGTCCAGATGGGGACGGACGAAGGCGACGTCGAGCTGCAGAAGTCGAACATCCTGCTGCTCGGGCCGACCGGGTGCGGCAAGACGCACCTCGCGCAGACGCTCGCGCGGATCCTGAACGTCCCGTTCGCGATCGCCGACGCGACCGCGCTCACCGAGGCCGGCTACGTCGGCGAGGACGTCGAGAACATCCTCCTCAAGCTCATCCAGGCCGCGGACTTCGACATCAAGAAGGCCGAGACCGGGATCATCTACATCGACGAGGTCGACAAGATCGCGCGCAAGGCCGACAACCCGTCGATCACCCGCGACGTGTCCGGCGAGGGCGTGCAGCAGGCGCTCCTCAAGATCCTCGAGGGCACCGTCGCCTCCGTCCCGCCGCAGGGCGGCCGGAAGCACCCGCACCAGGAGTTCCTGTCGATCGACACGACGAACATCCTGTTCATCTGCGGCGGCGCGTTCGCGGGCCTCGACAAGATCATCGCGAAGCGCGTCGGCAAGAACGCCGTCGGCTTCGGGCGGCAGATCTCGTCGAAGCGCGACGCCGAGTCGGCCGAGCTCCTCGGCGACGTGATGCCGGAGGACCTCCTCAACTTCGGGCTGATCCCCGAGTTCATCGGCCGGCTGCCCGTGCTCTCCGCGGTCCACCAGCTGAAGCGCGAGGACCTCGTCCAGATCCTGACCGAGCCGAAGAACGCGCTCACGCGGCAGTACCAGCGGTTCTTCGCGTACGACGACATCGACCTGGTCTTCACCGAGGAGGCGCTCTGGTCGATCGCCGACGCAGCGCTCCACCGCGAGACCGGTGCGCGCGGTCTCCGGTCGATCATCGAGAACGCCCTCCTCGACGTGATGTTCGAGCTCCCGTCGCGCAAGGACGTCTCCAAGTGCGTGATCACGAAGGAGACGATCGAGAAGGGCCTCCGCCCGACGCTCGTGACGAGCGCCGGCGCCGACCTCATCGAGCCCGAAGAGCTCGCCGAAGAGTCGGCGTAGGCCGCCGGGGCGGCCGGTGCAGGTCGGAGACGTTTTCGGCCCGTCGAGCTGGATCGACGTGCCGCAGGAGCGCGTCGACGCGTTCGCCGACGCGACCGGCGACCGTCAGTGGATCCACGTCGACCAGGAGCGTGCGCGGTCGGGCCCGTTCGGGACGACGATCGCGCACGGGTACCTCACGCTCTCCCTCGTGCCGGCGGCGTCGTACGAGGTCGTCCCGACGCGGGGCGGGATGGCCGTCAACTACGGGCTCGACCGCGTGCGCTTCCCGGCCCCGGTGCCCGTCGGCTCGCGCGTGCGCGCCACGTTCGAGGTCGTCGGCCTCGAGCAGCACGACTGGGGAACCCAGACGACCATGCGGACGACGGTCGAGCGCGACGGCGGCGAGAAGCCCGTCTGCGTCGCCGACGTCGTATTCCGCTACTACGCGTAGGCGGTTGCGTGGGAGCCGACGAGAACAGGCGCATCGCGATCCTCGGTGCGGGGCGGCTCGCGGAGTCGATGCTCAGCGGGTTCCTCAGCACCGGGTGGCGTGACGCGAGCGACATCGTGGCGACGAGCCGGCGCGCCGAACGGCGCGACGCGCTCGCGGCGCTCTACGCGATCGACACGACCGCCGACAACGCCGCCGCGATCCGCGGGGCGCGGCTCGTGATCCTCTCGGTCAAGCCGCAGGACATCGCCGGCCTGCTCGCGGAGATCGCGCCGGCCGTCTCGCCCGAACAGACGCTGCTGTCGGTCGCCGCCGGCGTCACGACGCGAGCGATCGAGTCGAGGCTCCCCGACGGCGCGCGCGTCGTGCGCGCGATGCCGAACGCGCCCGCGCTCGTCCACGAGGGCATCGCCGGCGTCTGCGGAGGCGACCACGCGCGCGACGAGGACCTCGACGTCGCGACAACCGCCCTCGGCCATCTCGGCGCCGTCGTGCGCGTCGCCGAGGACGACATGGATGCGGTCACCGCCCTCAGCGGGTCGGGGCCCGCGTACTTCGCCCTGCTCGCCGAGGCGATGATCGAGGCCGGGCTCCTGCTGGGGCTCTCGCGGGACGTGTCGACGAGGCTCGTCGTGCAGACGATGTTCGGCAGCGCGCGCCTGCTGCGTGACGAGCAGATGCATCCGGTGGAGCTGCGCGAGGCCGTCACCTCGCCCGGCGGCACCACGACGCGTGCGATCCGCGAGCTCGAGCGGTCCGGCGTCCGCGCCGCGTTCCTGAACGCGATCAACGCGGCGACCGAGCGCTCCCGCGAGCTCGCCGAACGCCTCCCCGCCGCGGGGCGCGATACTCCCGGAGCGTGAGCGGGCACGACCCACTGTCCAAGGAGGCGCTCGAGCTCGTCGACCGGCTCCATCGCGAGCTGAACCCCGAGCGCGAGCGGCTGCTCGCGGCGCGCGATGAGCGACGGGGGACGACGCCACGCTTCGTGCGGGCGCCCGAGGACTTCGCGGTCGCGCCGGCGCCGGCCGACCTCCAGGACCGGCGCGTCGAGATCACCGGGCCCGTCGACCGCAAGATGATGATCAACGCGCTCAACTCGGGCGCGCGCGTCTTCATGGCCGACTTCGAGGACGCGAACTCGCCGACGTGGGACAACGTCCGCGAGGGGCAGCGGAACGTCTACGACGCGGTCCGCCGGCAGATCGAGCTCGACACGCCCGAGAAGAGCTACCGCCTGAACGACACCGTCGCGACGCTCGTCATCCGGAACAGGGGCTGGCACATGGTGGAGCGGCACCATCTGGTCGACGGCGCGCCCGTCTCCGCGTCGCTGTTCGACTTCGGTCTGACGGTGTTCAACAACGCGCACGAGCAGCTCGCGCGCGGGACCGGCCCGTACTTCTACCTCCCGAAGCTCGAGTCGCACGAGGAGGCGCGGCTGTGGGCGCGCGCGTTCCGGATCGCCGAGGACCAGCTCGGCCTGCCGCACGGCGCGATCAAGTGCACGGTGCTGATCGAGACGGTCCTCGCGGCGTACGAGATGGACGCGATCCTGTACGAGCTGCGCGACCACTCTTGCGCCCTCAACGCAGGCCGGTGGGACTACATCTTCAGCTGCATCAAGAAGCTCGGAGCGGTGCTGCCCGACCGCGCGCAGGTGACGATGAC
>DASWRL010000083.1:0-62596 GCA_036403195.1 Gaiellaceae bacterium | reverse complement strand
CCCGTGTAAACGGGCTGTTCAGCGGGCGTGAACCTTTCGGCGGCTACCATCGCCCGCCGTGAGCAGCGAATACATCTTCACGATGTACCGGGTCGACATGTTCTACGGCCCGGAGCGTCAGGTCCTGTCGAATGTCTCTCTTTCGTTCCTGCCCGGCGCCAAGATCGGCGTGCTCGGGCCGAACGGTGCGGGCAAGTCGACGGTGCTGCGGATCATGGCCGGCAAGGAAGAGCCCTCGTCGGGCGTCGCCGAGCTCGCCCCGAACGCGACCGTCGGCCTGCTCGAGCAGGAGCCGGAGCTCGACGAGACGAAGACCGTCCGCGAGAACGTCGAGGACGGCGTGCGCGAGCTGCGCGACCTGATGGACCGCTTCAACGCGATCTCCACGGCGTTCGGCGAGCCGGACGCGGACTTCGACGCGCTGCTTGCCGAGCAGGCGACCGTGCAGGACCAGATCGACCGCCGCGACGCGTGGCAGCTCGAGGGCCAGCTCGACCACGCGATGGACGCCCTGCGCCTCCCGGACGGCGACCGCGACGTGACCTCGCTGTCGGGCGGCGAGCGGCGCCGCGTGGCGCTGTGCCGGCTGCTCCTGTCGTCGCCCGACCTGCTGCTCCTCGACGAGCCGACGAACCACCTCGACGCCGAGTCGGTGTCGTGGCTCGAGCGCTTCCTGGCCGACTACAAGGGCACCGTCGTCGCGGTGACGCACGACCGGTACTTCCTCGACAACGTCGCCGGCTGGATCCTCGAGCTCGACCGCGGCCGCGGCATCCCCTACCAGGGGAACTACTCGGGCTGGCTCGAGCAGAAGGAGGCGCGGCTCGCGCACGAGGAGAAGGGCGCCGCGGCGCGCCGGCGGACGCTCCAGCGCGAGCTCGAGTGGGTGCGCATGTCGCCGAAGGCGCGGCACGCGAAGTCGAAGGCGCGCCTCGGCGCGTACGAGCGGCTCCTCGCCGACGAGGAGTCGGTGAAGCTCGACCGCGTCGAGATCCACATCCCGCCGGGCCCGCGCCTCGGCGACGTCGTCATCGACGCGAAGGGCGTCGCGAAGGGCTTCGGCGACCGGCTCCTGTTCGAGAGCCTCGAGTTCTCGTTGCCGCCGGCGGGGATCGTCGGCGTCATCGGCCCGAACGGCGCCGGCAAGACGACGCTCTTCCGGATGATCGCCGGCGAGGAGCGGCCGGACGCAGGCGAGCTGCGGGTCGGCGACACGGTGCAGCTCGCGTACGTCGACCAGGCGCGCGGCGACCTCGACCCCAAGAGCACGGTCTGGAAGGAGATCTCGGGCGGCCAGGACACGATCCTGCTCGGCAAGAAGGAGATCAACTCGCGCCAGTACACGTCGTGGTTCAACTTCAGGGGCGGCGACCAGCAGAAGCCCGTCGGCCGGCTGTCGGGAGGCGAGCGAAACCGCGTGCACCTCGCGAAGCTGCTCCGGAGCGGCGGCAACGTGCTGCTCCTCGACGAGCCGACGAACGACCTCGACGTCGACACGCTGCGCGCGCTCGAGGAGGCGCTCCTCGACTTCGCCGGCTGCGCCGTCGTCATCACCCACGACCGGTGGTTCCTCGACCGGGTGGCGACGCACATCCTCGCGTTCGAGGGCGACTCGCAGGTGACGTGGTTCGAGGGAGCGTTCGCCGAGTACGCCGACTGGGTGCGCGAGACGCGCGGCCCCGAGGCGCTCGAGCCGCACCGGATCAAGTACAAGCCGCTGGTCCGCGCGTGATGGCACACCGGACGCAGCACCGCCTCGACGCCGGCGAGCTGCGCGTGCTCGGGAGCCTGATCGAGAAGCAGCGGACGACGCCCGACCAGTACCCGCTGTCGCTGAACGCGCTCCGGCTCGCGTGCAACCAGGCGACGAGCCGCGAGCCCGTGATGCACCTGACGGAGGACGAGGTGAGGGACGCGGTGCGCAGCCTGTCGGGCGCCGGCTGGGCTCGGCTCGCGTCGGGGCCGGGGTCACGCGTCGCGAAGTACCGGCAGCTCTTCGACGAGTCGCTCGACCTGCTGCCGTCCGAGTCGGCCGTCCTCGCGGTGCTCTTCCTGCGGGGGCCGCAGACGGTGAACGAGCTGCGCACGCGGACGGAGCGCGCGCACACGTTCGCCGACAACGAGCAGGTCGTCTCGACGCTGAACCGCCTCGCCGAGGCGGAGCTCGTGCGCGAGCTGCCGCGCGAGACGGGGCAGCGCGAGACCCGGTGGACGCACCTCCTGGCGGCGGAGGAGGCGCGGGAGCCGACGCTCGAGGACGTGCTCGACGCCTACAACGAGGCGTGGAACCGGCACGACGTCGACGCGATCGTCTCGTTCCATGCGCCGGGGATGGTCTTCGAGAACCACAACGCCGGCGAGCGCGCCGAGGGCGACGCCGTGCGGGCGCACATCGCGGAGATCTTCCGGAACTGGCCCGACCTCCGGTTCACCGGCCGTTCGCTCTACGTCGGCGACGGCTTCGCGGTGCAGGAGTGGACGGCGTACGCCACGCACCCGGGCGGGACGGAGCTGACGTGGGAGGGCGTCGACATCTTCCCGTTCAAGGACGGGAAGATCCTGCGCAAGGACGTGTACTCGAACGCGCACCGGCGCGTGGCCGAGCAGCTCGGCGGGTAGCTACCGCTGCGGGATCCGCGCCTCGAGCGCGGCGCCGAGCGCCTCGCGCACCGGCTCGAGCTCGATCCGGTCGAGCACGTCCTGGAAGAACCCGCGCACGATCAGCCGCTCCGCCTCGGCGCGGTCGAGGCCGCGAGCCATCAGGTAGAAGAGCTGGTCGCGGTCGACGCGGCCGAGCGTCGCGCCGTGCGTGCAGCGGACGTCGTTCGCCATGATCTCGAGCCCCGGGATCGAGTCCGCGTGCGCTGCGTCCGAGAGGAGCAGGTTGCGGTTCTCCTGGTACGCGTTCGTCCGCTGCGCCCCCTCCTCGACGCGGATCATCCCGCGCCAGACCGCCGTGGCCTGCTCGCGGAGGGCGCCCTTGAACGCGAAGTCGCTCTCCGTGTTCGGCGCCGCGTGCTCCTGGAACGTGTCGTAGTCGAGGTGCTGGTCGCCGTCGGCGAAGTACGCGCCGGTGACGCGCGACGTGGCTCCCGGGCCGACGAGGTCGTTCTCGATCCACACCTTGCCGCGCTTCGACCCGAACCCGCCGATCACCCAGTCGAGCTCGCTGTCGCGCTGCAGGAGGGCGCGGTGGCGGCCGAAGTGCCAGGTCTCGCGCGACAGGTTCTGCAGCGAGACGTACTCGATCTTCGCGCGGGGCTCGACGAACAGCTCGACGACGGCGTTCGTGTACGCGAGCGTGTCCTCGGCGGCCGACGAGAGATCCTCGATCAGGGTGAAGCGGGCACCCTCGTCTGCGCGGACGACCATGCGCCAGTACAGCGAGCCGCCGTTCGAGACGACCTGGACGTAGAGGGGCTTCTGCAGCTCGACGCCCTTCGGCACGTGGACGAGCAGACCGTGCTCCCACCGCGACAGGTTCTCCACGGCGAACCTGTCGTCGTCGGGGACGATCTCGGCGGGGTAGTCCGCAGGGAGTGGCTCGAACGTGACCCCGTCGGGCGCGGAGAGGATCTCGATGCCGGCCTCCGTGACGCGGGCCATCCCGGCGACGTCGAGCTCGAGCGCCGGCCTCGTGTCCGTCACCCTGGTGTCCGACGCCCTTTCGGGCACGCTGAAGCCCCGCAGGTCGGTGAAGCGCCAGTGCTCGTCCGCCGTCGTCGGCAGCGGCAGCTCCTCGAACCGCTTCGCGGCAGCCTCGCGGGTCAGGGTCGGCATCAGCCCTCCTGCGACGCGTACCGGCGGTGCAGGACCATCTGGTTCCCGTCCGGGTCCGCGAAGAACGCCATGTGGCAGACGCCCGTGTCGAGGACGTCGCCGGCGAACTCGACTCCGCGCTCCTCGAGCTCCCGCCGCGCCGCGTGCACGTCGGGCACACGGAGCGCGAAGCCCGCGTCGTGCGGCGCGCGAAACCGGCTGCCGATCGACTCGAGGCTGAGGAGGTACAGGAACCCGTTGTCGCCGAGCCTGTACTCGGGGAAGCCGCCGTCGCCCGTCTGGGGGAGGCCGAGCGTGTCGCCGTAGAACCGCTTCGACCGCTCCATGTCCGTCACCGGGACCGCCCAGAAGTCGACGTGCTCGACGATCACCCCACGCTGCCTTCCATCTGGAGCTGGATCAGCCGGTTCATCTCGACCGCGTACTCGAGCGGGAGCTCCTTCGTGATCGGCTCCACGAACCCGCTGACGACCATCGCCGACGCCTCGGCCTCGGAAAGCCCGCGCGACATCAGGTAGAAGAGCTGCTCCTCGCCGATCTTCGAGACGGTGGCCTCGTGCCCGATGTCCACCTCGTTCTCGTCGATGCGGATGTACGGGTACGTGTCGGAGCGCGACTCCTCGTCGAGGATCAGCGCGTCGCAGACGACCTTCGACTTCGAGCCCTTCGCGCCCTTCGCCACCTCGAGGAGGCCGCGGTAGCCGGCGCGGCCGCCGTTCTTCGAGATCGACTTCGACGTGATCACGCTCGAGGTGTTGGGCGCCGCGTGGACGCACTTCCCGCCGGCGTCCTGGTGCTGGCCCTTGCCCGCGAACGCGATCGACAGCACCTCGCCGTGCGCGCCCGGCCCCGTCAGCCAGATCGCCGGGTACTTCATCGTCAGCTTCGAGCCGAGGTTCCCGTCGACCCACTCCATGGTGGCGTTCGCCTCGGCGACGGCGCGCTTCGTGACCAGGTTGTAGACGTTCGTCGACCAGTTCTGGATCGTGGTGTAGCGGCAGCGGCCGCCCTTCTTCACGACGATCTCGACGACCGCCGAGTGCAGCGAGTCGGTCGAGTAGATCGGCGCCGTGCAGCCCTCGACGTAGTGCACGTATGCGTCCTCGTCGACGATGATCAGCGTGCGCTCGAACTGGCCCATGTTCGCCGCGTTGATGCGGAAGTAGGCCTGGAGCGGCAACTCGATCCGGACGCCCTTCGGGACGTAGATGAACGACCCACCCGACCAGACGGCCGAGTTGAGCGCCGCGAACTTGTTGTCGTTCTGCGGGATGATCGTGCCGAAGTAGCGCTTGAACACGTCCTCGTGCTCGCGCAGCGCAGTGTCGGTGTCGAGGAAGACGACGCCCTGCGCGGTCAGCTGCTCCTGGAGCTTGTGGTAGACGACCTCGCTCTCGTACTGCGCGCCGACGCCCGCCAGGTACTTCTTCTCGGCCTCGGGGATCCCGAGCTTGTCCCACGTGTCCTTGATGTCGGGCGGGAGGTCCTCCCACGACTCGGCCTGGTTCTCGGTCGGCTTGATGTAGTAGTGGATCGAGTCGAAGTCGATCTCGTTCAGGCTCGGCTGCCCGCCCCAAGTCGGCATCTCGCGTGCGAGGAAGTAGTCGAGGGACCTGTGGCGGAACTTCCGCATCCAGTCCGGCTCGCCCTTGTGCGAGGAGATCGCGTCGACGAGCTCGTGCGAGAGCCCCTTCCCGGACTTGAAGAAGTAGTCCTCGGGGACGTGGAAGCCGTACTTGACCTCGTAGTCGGACCCGATCCCCTGGACGATCTCGCTCTCGGTCTGGCTCACGCCGCCACCCCTTCCGAATCGCGCTCCCACTGCTCGTACCCGGACACCTCGAGCTTCTCGGCGAGCTCCGCCCCGCCCGCCTCGACGATCCGGCCGCCGACGAAGACGTGCACGCGGTCGGGCTTGATGTAGTCGAGGATCCGCTGGTAGTGCGTGATCACGAGCGCGCCCATGTCGGGCCCGACGAGCTCGTGCACGCCGCCCGCGACGACCTTCAGCGCGTCGATGTCGAGGCCGGAGTCGGTCTCGTCGAGCACCGCGATCTTCGGACGCAGCATCGCCATCTGCAGGATCTCGACGCGCTTCTTCTCGCCACCCGAGAACCCGTCGTTCAGGTAGCGCGAGGCGAGCTCGCGCGAGACCTTCAGGCGGTCCATCTGCGCGAGGAACTCCTTCCGGAACTCCGGCACCGGCATCGGTGCCTCGACGCCGCCGTTGCGTGCCTTGCGGACGGCGTTGATCGCCTGCCGCAGGAAGTTCGTGACGGTCACGCCCGGTATCGCGTGCGGGTACTGGAACGCGAGGAAGAGCCCGGCCTGCGCGCGCTCGTCGGCGCCCGCCTCGGTGATGTCGGCGCCGTCGAGCAGGATCTGCCCCTCGGTGATCTCGTAGGCGGGGTGGCCGGCGATCGCGTAGGCGAGCGTCGACTTCCCGGACCCGTTCGGGCCCATGATCGCGTGGACCTCGCCCGAGGAGACCCGGAGGTCGACGCCCTTCACGATCTCCGTGCCGTCCTCCAACGCGACGTGAAGGTTCTTCAACTCGAGTGTTGCCAAGGCCCTCCTAGAGGTCAGCGGGAACGCGACCTCGCGCGTCCCGTCCCGACACTCATCGTAGCCAAGCCCGCCCCGACGACCGCACTTCCCACGAGGAAGCGGCGAAGCCGCAGCGAGGTCCAGAGCGTCGAGTCGCGGCTCCGGTCGGAGAACCTCCCCCGCGCCCCCTTGTCGCCCGGGAGCGGCTCGAACAGGTTGTCGGGGCTGCCGACGGGCTTCGGCTCGTCCGTGTGCTGCCCCTTCCAGCCGTTCCGGCGGAGGACCAGGTCGCCCGCGCGCGGCGAGAGCTTCTGGCCCCAGAGGAGCTTCTGCGCGCCCCACGTGATCGGCAGCTCGCGGATCGGGTGCTCCCAGGTGTGGAGGACGGCCTCGGCGTACGGCTCCGGCTCGTAGATCGGAGGCACCGGCTGCGGCTGCTTCCCCAGGTACTGCCGGGCCTGGTCGAACTGCGGGGTGTTGATCGCGCCCGGCAGGACGAGCGTGATGTCGACCGGGATCCCGTGCTTCTCGTGCTCCACGCGCGCCGACTCGAAGAACGTGCGCCCGGCGGCCTTCGTCGAGCAGTACGCCGCCTGCAGCGGGATCCCGCGGTAGGCGAGCGCCGAGCTGACGTGCGAGAACGTCCCGCGCGTCTCGACGAGACGCGGCAGCGCGGCCCAGTAGCAGTTGACGACGCCGAGGAAGTTGACGTCGACGACGCGCCGCAGCTCCTCCGGCTTCAGCTCGCGCGCCTCCTGGTAGACGGTGACCATCGCGTTCGCGCAGAACGTGTCGATGCGCCCGAAGCGGTCGACCGCCTCCTCGACGATCCGGTGGCACTCGTCGAGGGACGCGACGTCGGCCTGGACGGCGTGCGCGTGCGGGCCGAGCTCGTTCACGGTCGCGTCGAGCCCGTCGCCTCCCCGCGCGACGGCGACGACGCGCGCCCCGCGCGCCGCGGCCGCCCTGGCGATCGCACGGCCGAGACCCGCGGAAGCGCCCGTGACCACGACGACCTGGTCGCGAATGGGCTTCTTCGCCATCGAGGATGGGTCTTCCCGACCTGGAAAGGCCGCCAAACGCTGATACGCTCCAGGCATGGGAAACATCGGCCCGACCGAGATCATCCTCCTGCTGCTCGTCGCGCTCCTGCTCTTCGGCGCCAAGCGGCTCCCGGAGATCGGACGGTCACTGGGAACGGGCATGCGTGAGTTCAAGGACTCGGTCACGGGGTCCGGGAAGCCTGAGCCGACGACGACGGCCACGCTCCCGGTCGGGACACAGGACTCGACCACGACCGCCCACTCCCGCGAGAACGAGACCGTCCACTAGCGCGCCATGTGGTTCCGCCCCCCGCGCCGGCTGGGACACGGCGAGGAGGCGACGCTCGTGGAGCACCTCGAGGAGCTGCGCCAGCGGCTCTTCGTGTGTCTCGGGGCACTCCTCTCGGGGTTCGTGCTCGCGTTCGCGTTCCACCGCCGCCTGATCCACGCCATCGAGCTCGCGCTGCCGCTCGGCAAGCGCCACCTGACGACCTTCACGATCGGCGAGCCGTTCATGACGTCGATCTGGCTCAGCCTCTACGCGGGGTTCCTGCTCGCCCTGCCGGTCATCCTGTGGCAGGGCTGGGCGTTCTTCCTGCCGGCATTCGACCCGGCGCACGAGCGGATGATGCGCCTGTTCGTCTTCATCTCGGTCGTGCTCCTCGCCGTCGGCATCACGTTCGGCTACTACGTCGCGCTGCCCGCGGCGTCGCACTTCCTCGCGAACTACGACAATTCGCAGTACCAGACGTTCATCCGCGCGCGCGACTACATCGGCTTCGCGGCGAAGGTGCTCGTCGCGATGGCGATCGTGTTCGAGCTGCCGCTCTTCGTCGTCGGGCTCACGCGGATCGGCGTCGTCTCGACGCGCACGCTCCGCCGCAGCCGCCGCATCGGCTACTTCGCCGTCTGCTGCATCGGCGTCGCGCTCCCGGGCGTCGACCCGGTGACGACCGTGATCGAGACGGTCCCGCTGCTCGTCCTGTACGAGGCGTCCATCTGGGCCTCGGTGCTGCTCGAGCGCCGCGCCGACCGGCGCGCAGCCTTCCCCCTCGGTACGTGAGGCAGCTCTCGGCCGAGTGGGTGCTGCCCCTCGACGGGCCGCCGATTCGGGACGGGCACGTGCGGTACGACGGCGGCCGAATCGTCGAGGTCGGGCCCGGCCGCACCGACGAGCACCTCGACGCCGCGGTGATCCTCCCGGGATTCGTCGACGCGCACACGCACCTCGAGTACGCGAACTACGCCGGGTTCGGCGACGGGACGCCGTTCGGGCCGTGGATCCGGACGCACGTCGAGCGCAAGAACCGGCTCACGCCGGAGGACATGCTGGCGATCGCACGGCTCGGCGTCGTCGACGCGCTCCGCTCCGGCATCACGACCGTCGCCGACTACAGCTTCTCGGGGGCGGCGGCGACGGCCGTCGAGGATCTCGGGCTCCGCGCCGTCGTGTACCTCGAGGTCTTCGCGCTCACGGCCGCGGAGGCGGAGCGCCAGTGGCGCGAGAAGCGCGTGCGCGTCTCGGAGTCGCACCGCGTGACGATCGGGATCTCGCCCCACGCCCCGTACACCTGCTCGCTCGAGACCTACCGCTTCTGCCTCTCGCTCGGGGTGCCCGTCGGGACGCACCTCGCGGAGAGCCGGAACGAGGTGGAGTGGCTCGTCGAGGGGCGGGGCGCGCTCCAGGGCATCGCGCCGCTCCTCGTCGCCCCGACGGGGAAGCGCCCCGTCGAGACCCTCGAGCCCGTGCTCGGGCCGGAGCTCCTCTGCGCGCACTGCGTCGAGGTCGACGGCCGCGAGGTCGCGCTGCTCGCGGAGCGCGGTGTGCCGGTTGCCCACTGCCCCCGCTCGAACGCGCTCCTCGGGTGCGGGATCGCGCCGCTCGCCCTGATGCGTGACGCCGGCGTCGTCCTCGCGCTCGGCACCGATTCGCCCGCGTCGACGCCGTCGTTCGACATGTTCGAGGAGATGCGGACGGCCGCCGCGCTCGCCCGCGCGCGGGAGGCGCGCGCCGACGTGCTCCCGGCCGCGGACGTGCTCGCGCTCGCGACGGTCGACGGCGCCCGCGCACTGCGACTGGAGACCGAGGTGGGTACGCTGACACCCGGCAAGCGCGCCGACCTGACGGTCCTGTCGCTCGCGGGAAGCCCGTACCATCCGGTCGAGGATCCGGCGGCGGCGGTCGTCTTCGGCGGCTCGCCGGATCGAGTGCTCGAGACGATCGTCGACGGACAGACCCGCTACAGGAAGCAGGAAGAGGACAGGTGGCGAGAGGTACGCAGCATCGCAAGCGCCGCTCGGGGCCGAATGCTCGGAAGGCCGTAGCGCCGGCCGTCGCGGCGCCGCGCAAGCAGCGGCCCCCGCAGTGGCAGGAGGAGCTCTTCTTCCAGCGGCTCCGGGTCCACGCGAAACCGGCGTTCGTGCTGCTCGCGGCCGTGTTCGCCCTCGGGTTCGTCTTCCTCGGGATCGGCTCCGGCTCGAACGGGATCACCGACGCGCTGCAGAACGCCTTCAACTTCGGCGGCGGCAGCAGCGGCACCTCGATCTCGAAGCTCGAGCACAAGACGCAGAAGAACCCGCTCGACGCGCAGGCGTGGCGCGACCTCGCGACGGCGTACGAGACGAAGCAGCGCCCGAACGACGCCGTGGTCGCGCTCTCGCAGTACGTCGGTCTCCGGCCGAAGGACGCGAATGCGTTCGCGGAGCTCGCCGCGCAGTACAAGCTCCAGGCGAACCAGTACGCGCAGGACTACCAGGACGCGCAGGCGCGGGGCGCGACGTTCACGCCGCTCGCCGCCGCGTTCGCCCCGCCGGCGACGAGCCCGCTCGGGAAGGCGCTCAACGACCCGAAGGCGCTGCAGAACCCGATCTCCTCCGTTCTCCAGGAGCAGGCGCAGAGCGGGCAGCAGACGGCGCTCACGAGCTACCAGACGTCGCTCCGGAACGCCGAGGACGCCTACCAGAAGCTCGTGAAGCTGACGCCGAAGGACGCGAACGCGCAGATCCAGCTCGCGCAGACCGCGCAAGCGGCAGGTGATACGAAGGCGGCGGTCACCGCGTACAAGCGCTTCCTCGTGCTCGCGCCCCAGGATCCGACCGCGCCCACGATCCGCAAGCAGGTGAAGGCGCTCGAGAAGCAGCTCGCTCCTCCCGCGTCCTCGAAGACGGCGTCCAAGTAGAATCGCGGCCGCACCACGGCCTGCGACACGCCAGGGGGGAACGATGAACTTCGACATCAAGACCGAGCAGATCTCCGACGACGCCTACGTCATCTCGCTCGCAGGCGAGGTCGACCTGTACACGGCGCCGGAGTTCAAGCAGCAGCTGCTCGAGGTGATCGGCCAGGGTGCACGGCAAGTCGTTGTCGACTTCAGCTCGACGACGTTCATCGACTCGACGACGCTCGGCGTGCTCGTCGGCGGCGTCAAGCGGCTGCGCACGAACGAGGGCCAGCTCTCGCTCGTCTCGAGCGACAGGAACATCACGAAGATCTTCGAGATCACGGGGCTCGACCGCGTGTTCGCGATCTACGGCACGCGCGACGAGGCGATCTCGAAGCTGGACGGCGTCTCCCAACCGAGCTCGTAGCACTGAGACGAGTCCTCGCACCAGCGGCCATCCTCCTGCTCGTCGCGGCGCTCGCGGCGGGCTGCGGCGCGGTGGACCGCGTCGGCCAGGGCGACGTCGCGCACGGCAAGCAGCTGTTCCTCGCGACGACGAGCAAGGGCTCGTGCGCCGCGTGCCATACGCTCGCCGACGCGAAGTCGCAGGGGACGATCGGGCCGAACCTCGACGACGCGTTCGCGTCGGACAAGGCGCAGGGCTTCGCGCAGCAGACGATGACCGACCTCGTCCGCGGGCAGATCGCCTACCCCGACCTGCCGATGCCGGCGGACATGTACCGCGGCCAGGATGCGCGCGACATCGCGCTGTACGTCGCGCAGTGCGCCGGGAACGCGAACTGCGGCGTGACGGCGGAGACGGCGCATCCGAACGCGGGCGGGAACCCCGGCTCGCCGTCGGCGGGGAGCGGCTCGAGCGGCGCGCCGCAGGGGGCGCCGAAGCCGGACGGGAAGCAGGTGTTCGCCTCCGCCGGGTGCGGCGGCTGCCACACGCTGAAAGACGCGGGCTCGAGCGGCAACGTCGGGCCGAACCTCGACCAGCTGAAGCCGTCGAAGAGCGTCGTCCAGCACCAGGTCGAGGTCGGCGGCGGCGCGATGCCCGCCTTCAAGGGCCAGCTCAGCGACGCGCAGATCGCGGCGGTCGCCGGGTACGTCTCGAGCGTCGCCGGGAAGTAGCTACGCCGCGAGGCGCTTGCCGAGCACGAGGTACGGAGGGTATCCGGCCCCGAAATCGACCTCGGCGAGCTCCTCCCAGCCGTTCTTCGCGTAGAAGCCGCGCGCCTTCTGCGACCCCCGCTGGGTCGACAGCACCGCACGGTCGTGCGGCTGGCGCGTGAGGAGCTGGGCCAGCACCCGCGACCCGATCCCCTGCCGCTGGTGCGACGGCCGGACGTGCAGCTCGACCACCTCGAAATGCGGCGGGTCGAGCCATTCGGCGCGCTGCGCGGCGGTGAGGGCGCGTGCGACGCTGTCGGTCCACCACTGCCCGTAGGCGCCGGTGTAGCCGTAGCCGAAGCCGACCACCTCCGTTCCGGCCGCGGCGACCAGGAAGACGAAGTCCGAGCGCTCGGCGTGCCGCGGGAGGCGCTCCCTCGCCCACTCGTCGGAGAGCGCGCCGGCGCCGAGCGCCGCCCGGTGGATCTCGCGGAGCTCCGCCCGCAGGGGCAGCGGGTCCGCGTGGTCGATCGCGATCGTCAGGGCTCGACGGTGACGTGGGTGACCGGGAGGGCGAAACGCTCGCGCGCCTTGTCGACGAGGCCCTGCTCGAGCCAGTGCGACCGGCCCGGCGGATGCGTCGAGATCACGAGCTCGTCCGGCCTGAACGTGCGCACCGCGTCCTCGATCGCCTGGATCGGGTCGCTATCGCCGACCTCGCCGTCGGCCGCGACGCCGGCGTCGCGCATCGCGGCGAGGCTCGACTCGAGCCGCTCCTGCGCCTCGGCCCGGGCGCCGTCCTCGTCCGAGGCCCACTGCCGCAGCGGCGAGGTGAGCGCGGGCGCGACGACGAGCACGCGGGCGTTGCGGCCCTCGACGTGCGAGCGCAGCGTGTCGAGGAGCTCGGCGCCGCCGACGGTCTCGTTCGCGACGACGAGGATGCGCCGCTCCTCCGGAGGGCTCGCCGCCGGCGCCTGCCGGGTCGGCGGCGCCGCGCGGCCGCGCCGCGCGAGGATCCACCACGCGATCGCGGCCGTCAGCACGACGAAGACCGCGAGCCCGACCCACACGTCGATCGCGGAGCCGATGACGATCAGCGCGAAGTAGCCGACCGTCAGGAGGACGAAGCGGAAGGCGTCGGCCTCGCTCCGAACAGGGTTGCGCATGGGCGCCTGGTTGCCTCCGTCAGAGGAGGTAAACCGTCACGTACACGACGATCCACATCACGTCGACGAAGTGCCAGTAGATCCCGCCGATCTCGACCCCGTGGTGGTGCGCCGGCGTGAAGTGCCCTCGGAACGCACGGACGGTCATGACGGCGAGGATGGACAGCCCCACGAAGACGTGCGCGCCGTGGAGGCCGGTGAGCCCGAAGAACGTCGCGGCGAACGAGGTGTCGCCGGTGTTGAACCCGAGCCGGTGGTACTCGATCACCTGCGTGAGCAGGAACGTGAGGCCGAGCAGGAAGGTGAGCACGAGCCCCGCCTGCAGCCCGGCGCGGTGGCCCTTCTTGATCGACGTGTCGGCCCAGTGCATCGTGAAGCTCGAAGTCACGAGGATCAACGTGTTGACGCCCGCGACGAACGCCGGCCGGTGGAACCCGGGAGGCGGCCAGTGCCCGCCGAACGGCTGGTTCACGACGCGGTCGAAGAAGTAGACGGTGAAGAACGAGCCGAAGAGCATGATCTCCGACGCGATGAAGAGGAACATGCCGAGCACCGCCGGCGAGACGCGCGAGCTGTAGTGGATCGGCGGCGGGCCGTGGTGGTCGTGCGTGTCGGCGACCGCGCTCACGCGACGACCTCCGCCTTCCCCGAGACGACGTGGTCGACGGGCAGGCCCGTGTCCTTGCGCAGGCGCTCGACGAGGTCGCGCCGCAGCCACCCGGACTTCTCGCCGGGGAACGTCGAGACGATGATCTCGTCGACGCGCTCGTCGTGCACGACGTGCCTCGCCGCGGTGTAGGGGTCGGGGTGCACGACCTGGCCGTGCGCCTCGATCCCGTCGCCGCGGAGCTCCGAGAGGGCCCGCCGCAGGCGCCGGTCGGCGTCGTCGTGCTCCTCCTCGTCGCTCTGGGGCGCGACGATGAGGAAGCTCGCGGCGCCCTCCTTCGCGCGCTCGCGGATCCGGTCGAGGAGCTCGGGCGAGACGACCGTCTGGTTCGCGACCACGAGGACGTTGCGCTGCTCCCCGTCGTCGCGGGCGACCACGTGCGTCACGGGGATGCCCTCCGCCGCACGCTCGACGTCCTCGAGGACGTGCCGGCGCATCCACCCCGACCGCTCCGCCGGGTGCGTCGAGACGACGATCTCGTCCACCTCGGGCTCGAGCTGCGCGAGGGCGTCCTTCACGGCTTGCACCGGCCCGGTCTCGACGACGAATCCCTGCGCGGGGTAGCCCGCCTCGCGCAGCGCCTTCAGCGTCTTGTCGAGCCGCCGGCCCGCGGAGGCCCGGCGGGTGTCCTCGTACACGACGTAGCCCTGGTTCGGCTCGTTGACGGGCGCGATCACCGTGAACCGCGACCGCGGCGGCTCCTTGTCGCGGAGCGCGTCGAGCAGCGCCTGCGACGCCGCGGTCTCGTTCGCGATCACGAGGACGTGCGTGACGTCGGGCATCAGTCGGCGCCCACGGGCTCGGGCTTCGGCGCGCCGAAGATGGCGTGCCGCGCGCCGGGGACGCCGTACTCGTACGGGTTCCCGACCACCTGCGGGACCTCGTCGAAGTTGAAGATCGGCGGCGGCGAGCTCACCTGCCACTCGAGCGTCAGCGCACGCCAGGGATTCCCCGACGCGGCGCGGCCGTGCCGCCACGAATAGACCATGTTGTAGAGGAAGACGAGCGTCGAGGCCCCCAGCCCGAACGACGCGATCGAGATGAAGAGGTTGATGTCGGCGAACCGGTGGGCGTAGTCGGCGACGCGGCGCGGCATCCCCTGCAGCCCGATGTAGTGCATCGGGAAGAACGTGAGGTTGAAGCCGATGAACGTCAGCCAGAAGTGGAGCTTCCCGAGCCGCTCGTCGTACATCCGCCCGGTCATCTTCGGGAACCAGTAGTAGATGCCGGCGAAGATGGTGAAGACCGAGCCGCCGAAGAGCACGTAGTGGATGTGCGCCACGATGAAGTACGTGTCGCTCGCGTGGATGTCGATCGGCACCGACGCCAGGTAGATGCCGGACAGCCCGCCGATCACGAACATCGAGAGGAACCCGAGCGCGAACAGCATCGGCGTCGTGAAGTGGATTCGCCCTTCCCACATCGTGGCGAGCCACGAGAAGATCTTGATGCCGGTCGGCACGGCGATCACCATCGACGTCACCATCATCGGGACGCGCAGCCAGCCGGCCATCCCGGCGACGAACATGTGGTGCGCCCACACGGAGAAGCCGAGCACGAGGATCGCCATCAGCGAGAGGGCCATCAGGCGGTAGCCGAACACGGGCTTGCGGCTCATCACCGAGATGACCTCGCTGATGATCCCGAACCCGGGCAGCATCATGATGTACACCGCCGGGTGCGAGTAGAACCAGAAGATGTGCTGGTACCCCAGCACGTAGCCGCCGCCCGCGGGCTCGAAGAAGTTCGTGTGGAGCACGCGGTCGAACATCACGAAGAACTGCGAGCCGGCGATGAACGGGGTCGCGATCACGACGAGGAGGCTGGTCGTGAAGTTCGCCCAGACGAGCAGCGGCATGCGCCAGAACGTCATCCCCGGCGCCCGCATCGTGATGATCGTGACCAGGAAGTTGAGGGCCGTCATGATCGAGCTCGCGCCCGCCCACTGCACGCCCATGTTGAAGAACACCTGCCCGAGCGGCTGGTGCGAGCACAGGGGCGCGTAGCACGTCCAGCCCGCCGAGGGCCCGCCGCCCGGCGTCACCATGCCGGCGACGAGGATCACGCCCGCGATCGGCAGGAGCCAGAACGAGAGCGCGTTCAGGCGTGGGAACGCCATGTCGGCGGCGCCGATCATCAGCGGGATCACGTAGTTCCCGAGCCCCGCGAACGCGGGGATGATGAACAGGAAGATCATCAGCGCCGCGTGGTTCGAGATGAGGACGTTGAACGTCTGCGGGTTGAAGAACTGGTCGCCCGGCTGCGCCAGCTCGGCGCGGAACAGCATCGCGAGCAGGCCGCCGATCATGAAGAAGAAGATCGTCGTGACGACGTACTGGATCCCGATCACCTTGTGGTCGGTGTTGATCCGGAAGTAGTCGCGCCACGAGTAGGCGCCGTGGCCCGAGTGGTCCTCGGCGCGCGTCTTGCGACCGGAGGCGTAGTAGGCCCAGTAGTCGAAGCCGCCGATCCCGATGAGGAAGAAGAGCGGCGTCGTGACGAGCTCGACCGTGGTGATCACCGACCCCTTCCAGAGGGGGTCCCAGTGCGCGAGCCACCGGATCAGG
Organism: Gaiellaceae bacterium; assembly: GCA_036403195.1. Classification (GTDB taxonomy): domain Bacteria; phylum Actinomycetota; class Thermoleophilia; order Gaiellales; family Gaiellaceae; genus PALSA-600. Next base: position 46,549 of record DASWRL010000083.1, on the reverse strand, counting down.
ACCGGCAGCCCGATCCCGAGGCCGAACCCGATCGGCGTCACCCAGAGGACGCGGAGCCACCCCGGGGACGTCAGGCGGCGGCGCCCGGTCGGCCTCGAGGGCGCGTGGTGGTCGTGAGCTGCGGCGACGCTCGTCATTTCGCTCCCTGGTCGAGATACTGCACGAGGTCCGAGAGCTGCTTCGCGGGAAGCTGCCCGAAGATGTGCGGCATCGCGTCGGGGAAGCCCGGCTCGAGGTACGCGGCCGGGTCGACGATCGACTCCTTCGTGAACCGGGGCAGCGAGCCGCGGTTCGCGCGCTTCGCGGCGGTCGCGAGGTTGTCGAGGTCGGGCCCGACCTTGCCGGTGGTGCCCGCCGGCTTGAAGGTGTGGCAGCTGCCGCACCCGTTCTGCTGGAACACGGCGAGGCCCGGGGGCCCGCCGCTCGCGCCGCCGTTCTTCATGAACGCCGCGAACTTGTCCGGCGCCACGACGTCCACGTGGCTGCGCATCAGCGCGTGGCCGAGCCCGCACAGCTCCGTGCAGATGACGGGGAACGTGCCGAGGCGCGTCGGCGTCACGACGATCGGGTTGAACTGCCCCGGCACCGCGTCCTGCTTCTGCGAGAACTCGGGCACCCAGAACGAGTGGATGACGTCGGTGGCGGTGATCTCGAGCCTCGCCGCGCGGCCCTTCGGCAGGGTCAGGTAGCCGTAGCTCTTGCCGTTCGGATAGGTGAAGGCCCACGCGAACTGCTGTCCCTTGACCTTGACGACGAGCGGGTCGGCGCCGGCGTGCCCGTTCTGGGCGAGCACGACCGCGCTCACGATCGAGATCGCGGTCACGAGCACGGCGGGGATCGCCGTCCAGACGATCTCGAGCGTCGTGTGCCCGTGCGTCGGCGGCCCGTCCGAGTCGTCGTCGGGGCGCGCGCGGAAGTGCAGGATCGAGTACGCGAGGACGGCGACGACGGTCGCGAAGACGACGATCGCGATCACGGTCGTGAACCAGTAGACGAAGTCGATGCGGCCGGCCTCGCGGCTCGCGGGCTCGGGGAGCCACGGCACGAGGACCGCGACCAGCGTCGTGATCGCGCCCGCGACCACGGCCAGAGCGACCAGCTGTACGACCGAACCCCTGCGCACCCGCGCGAAGCCTAGTCCAAGCCGCGCCCGTCCGAGGCGTAACCGCAACCCCCGCTCGAACGTTCAACGGGTGCCCATCGGGCAACCCTCACGTCGGGAGACAACCAAGGAGGTTCACGGAATCATGGGCATCGGAGTCAGCCTCATCCTCATCGCCGCCGGGGCGATCCTCACCTGGGCGGTCAACGCCACGGTCTCGGGCGTCGACATCAACACGATCGGCGTCATCCTGATGGTGGTCGGCGCGGTCGGCCTCATCCTGTCGCTGATGTTCTGGTCGAGCTGGGGCGGCGTCGGCGCGACCCGGCGGCGCACCACGTACGTCGAGGACGGCCCCCCGGCCGGCCCCGGCTACTAGCCGCAGCGCACACGCGTGAACCGTCGGGGCGGCAGCGATGCCGCCCCGACGTCGTTCATGACACTTGACAGGTGCCAGGAGTGATGTCATAGTGACATCACGATGAACCTGACAATCGTCCTCGAGGGGCTCGCGCAGGACCTCCAGAGGCTCGGCGAGCTCGGCGACGAGCGGTCGGCTCAGGTGGCCCAGCGCCTCAGCGAGGCGCTCGCCTCGAACCTCCGGCTCAAGCTCTTCGACCTCCTCTCCCAGGCGGCCGTCGAGGTCTCGGGGAAGCTCCCCTCCGGCCACGTCGAGGTGCGGCTCGCGGGGCAGGAGCCGGAGCTCGTCTTCGTGGACGCGCCGGAGGACACGAGCGCCGTCACGAGCGAGGAGCTGTCGGCGCGCATCAGCCTCCGTCTGCCGGAGTCGCTGAAGGCGTCGGTCGAGAAGGCGGCGGACCGGGAGGGGATCTCGGTGAACGCGTGGCTCGTCCGCGCGATCGCGCGTGCGTCCGAGTCGCGCAGCGTCCATGTCACGGGGAAGCGGCTGTCCGGCTACGCCCAGAGCTGAGGGAGGAGAGGAAATGACGAAGACGTTCGAAGTGGAAGGGCCTGTCGAGCTCGACGTGCGTCTCGCGAGCGGCGAGATCGAGGTCGACACCTCGGCGGAGGGTCACGTGGAGGTCGAGCTGATCGCGCACGACGAGGAGTCCGAGCGCATGCTCGAGTCGGCGCGCGTCGAGATCGTCCACCGCGGGCACCGTCCGACGATCCTCGTCGACGTGCCGCAGCGGCGGAGCGGCTTCGGCCTCTCCAACATGTTCGGCCGCAGCGGCGTCGGGTGCCGTATCCGCTGCCCGCGCGACTCGGCGCTCGCCGTGCGCACGAAGTCGGCCGACGTCGTCGCACGGGGGACGCTCGAGGCGCTGAACGTGCAGACGGCGTCCGGTGACGTCGAGGTCGACGTGGTCTCGAGCGGCGTCAGCGTGAAGAGCGCGAGCTCCGACTTCAGCGCCCGGGAGATCGGCGGCAGCGTGAACGTGCAGTCGGCGTCGGGCGACGTCGACATCCAGGTCGCGCGCGGCCCGGTCAACGTGACGACGGTCTCGGGCGACATCTCGATCGGGGAGGCGTACGACAACGTCAGCGCCAACAGCGTGAGCGGCGACCAGGATCACCTCGCCGTCATGCAGGGCGTCGTCTCGGCCCACTCGGTCTCGGGCGACGTCGCGATCGCAGTCAGGCGCGGCTCGAAGGTCTTCCTCGACTGCACGACGGTGAGCGGCGACACGAGCTCGGAGCTCCAGCTCTCGAGCGACGCCCCCGAGGGCGACGGGCCGCTCGTCGAGGTCCGGGCGAAGACCGTCTCGGGCGACATCAGGATCAGTCGGGCCCCTGCGCCCGTCACGAACCCGGAGGTGCACGCATGAACCGTCTTTCGTGGGACTCGACCGCCCCGCGCCGCCCCTCGGGGAAGCGCGCCCCGCAGCCCAGGCCGGAGGAGGAGGGCCTCGTCGACGAGACCGCCTCGCTCGTCCGCATCGCGTGGACGAAGCCGTACCGGCCGAGCTTCTAGAACGACCGGCGGTACGGGGTGAAGCGCCCGCGGATCTTCTCGACGACCGCGGGCGCGGCGTACCAGGAGCCGACGACGAAGCGCATGATCGGCCCGAAGCTGCGCGCGGCCGGCGAGCCGACGAAGTGGAGCCCGGGAACCGACGACTCGAGGCCGCGTGCGAGCACGGGGTGACCGGCCTCGAGGCGCAGGCGGGAGAGGACGCCGGCGTCGAGGAAGGGGTACTTCCGCACGTCGACCTCGAAGCCCGTCCCGAGCACGACGTGGTCGACGACGCGCGACTCCCCGCCGGCGAGGTCGAGCCGGACGCCGTCGTCGACCTCGGCGGCGCTGACGATCGCGGAGCCGAGCGTGAGCGGCACGCCGGCGAGGCGGTCGCGCAGCCACCCCGCCCCGGCGGGCGGGCTGCAGCGGCGGGCGAACGCGGTGCGCGAGCCCGCGGGCAGCATCCTGTAGAGGTCGGGGATCGCGGCCGTCCATCCCGTGACGCGACCGCCGACGTCGGTGGGCGGGAGCATCCGCTCGCGCAGCGTCGGCTCGGTCTCGAACCGCACGTCGCCGAGCCAGACGATCGCCGGCGAGCGCGCGATCACCTCCGTGCGCGCGCCCGCCTCGTGCAGGAGCGCCGCCGTCTCGAGCGCGCTCTGCCCCGAGCCGACCACGACGACGGATGAGCCGTCGAACCGCTCGAAGCTCGTGTGGTCGGACGCGTGCGAGCAGCGCTCGGGCGAGAGCCCCGCGAACAGGGCGGGCCGCCGCGCGAACGGCGCGAGACCCGCGCCGACGACGACGCGCGGCGTCTCGAGCGAGGTCCCGTCGTCGAGCGAGACGCCGAAGCCGCGGCCGTCGAGCGGCTCGACCCGCGTGACGAGCCGGGGATCGACCTCGGGCACCGCTCGCTCCTGGAACCAGGACCCGTAGTCGAGGAACTCGCGGATCGTGATCGGCTTCGACAGGGGCCGCCCCTCGGCCGCAGCCCAGTCCTCGATGCGGAGCCTCCGGGAGGGCTCGGAGATGCTGGACGCGCGGGCGCGGGAGCGCAGGAGCATGTCGTGCGGCATCCGCTCGCGCCAGAAGCCGAGCGTGTCCCCGAAGATCGCGTGCCGCACGCCCGCGGCGCGCAGGTGCGCGGCGACCGCGAGCCCCATCGGGCCCGCGCCGAGCACGACGACGTCGGCCCTGCCGTTCCCGTTCGCGCTCACCGGTGCCGCACCCTCCGCGCCGCGCCGCCGATCCATCGCACCGCGACCGGGAGGGGGTCGCGCAGGTCGGAATACGCGTGGGTCACGTGACGGCGCGGCCGCAGCACCGCGAGCGCGTCGGCGGGGTGCCGGCGCCAGAGGTCGACGAACAGGTGGCGCGCGTCGAAGTCCTCACAGCGATAGCCGATACCCGGCGCCGCCTCGCGGAAATCGTCGCCGTGGCCGAGCGCCGTGTCGCACCAGATGACGGCGAGCGGCGCGCCGGCCGCGCCCGAGAGCGCGAGCGACCCGTACACACGCGGGTTGAGGTCGATCACGGCGTACGTGCCGTCGGGGCGCCGGACGAGCTCGACCTCGAAGATCCCCGACCAGCCGAGCGACACGACGAGCTCCTCGACACGCTCGACGACGCCGGAGTCGGGCACCACCGTCTCCGCGAATGCGGCGGCGCCGGCGTCGGCAGGCCACGTGCGGAGGTAGCGCGCGACCACGCAGCCCCGCAGCGCGCCGTCCGCGGCGACACCGGCGACCGAGTAGACCGGTCCCTCGACCAGCTCCTGCACGAGGAGCGGCAGGCCGAGCTCCGCGAGCGCGCGCTCGAGCTCGGCCGGCGAGCCGACGCGGCGCGACCGCCGTTCCCGCAGCGTGCCGCCCTCGAGCGCGACCGAGCGCGGCGGCTTGAGCAGGAGCGGGTATCCCCGGGCGGCGACCGCGGCCCGCACCGCTCCCGCGTCGGCGCACTCGACTCCTGCGGGACCGGTGAGCCCGACCGCCGCCGCGGCCGCCGCGACCGCGACCTTGTCCGTGACGCGCAGCACGACCTCGTGCGCGGGAAGCTCGGTGCGCACGACCGGCTCGAGCACCTCGCGCCCCGCCGAGACCGCGAGCAGCGTCGCGTCGCTCCCCACGACGAGCAGGTCGGCCGCCTCGTCCGCGAGCGCGGCGGCGAGCTCCCGCGCGTACCTCGCCGGGTCCGGCCGCGGATCGGGGAGCAGGATGCGCCTGTCGCACGTCCGCGACCAGCGGCCCGGCGCGAGCCGTGACGTCGACGCGCCGACCACGCGGTACCCGGTGCGCGAGAGCGAGCGAGCCGCGGCGAGCGAGCCGCGCCCCTCGAGGTCGGTGACGACCACCGTGCCGCGGCGCGTCGTCGCCACCTCGGCGGCCGAGACCGTGCGCGACCGTTCGGGAGCGGTGTGCGTCATCGCAGCGTCATCTTTCGGGAGAGCGCCCGCCGGAAACGCGGGCACGCGAATCGGGCGATGGGCCGTGTAGGGATCGAACCTACGACCTTGGGATTAAGAGTCCCCTGCTCTACCAGCTGAGCTAACGGCCCGTGAGGCGGTGCGTATCGTAGCGGGCGATGCGCGTCCTCTCCGTGGTCGGGAACCGACCGCAGTTCATCAAGTCGGCGCCGCTCTCGATCGCACTCCGGGACGCCGGGGTCGACGAGGTCGTGCTCCACTCGGGCCAGCACTGGGACCCGGAGATGTCGCAGGTCTTCTTCGACGAGCTCGCCGTGCCCGAGCCGGCGTACCGCCTCAACCTGCGCACGGCGGACACGGCGGCCATGACGCCGGCGATCGCGGAGGTCGTCGCGCGCGAGACGCCGGACTGGGTGCTCGTCTTCGGCGACACGAACACGACGGTCGCCGGGGCGCGCGCCGCGGGCGAGGTGCCGGTGGCGCACGTCGAGGCGGGCCTCCGGAGCTTCGACCTCTCGATGCCGGAGGAGCGGAACCGCATCGAGGTCGACCGGGTGTCGGCGCTCCTCCTGTGCCCCGACGAGCGCTCGGCGGCGCAGCTCGAGTCGGAGGGGGTCGGCGGGCGGCGGGAGGTGGTCGGCGACGTGATGGCGGACGCGACACGCCTCTTCGAGCCGATCGCGCTGCGGCGCGGCTCGCCGGTCGCCGGCGACGGGTACGCGGCGCTGACCGTCCACCGCCAGGCGAACACCGAGCCGGAGCGGCTGCGCGAGATCGTCGCCGCGCTCGGAGCCGCGGAGGTCCGCTTCGTGTTCCCGGTGCACCCGCGGACGCGGCACGTGCTCGACGAGCACGCGATCGCGCTGCCCCCGAACGTCGAGGCGCTGGAGCCGCTCGGCTACCTCGAGATGCTCGCTCTCGTCGCGGGCGCCGACGTCGTCGTGACCGACTCCGGCGGCCTGCAGAAGGAGGCGTACTGGCTGCGCGTGCCGTGCGTGACGCTGCGCCCGAACACGGAATGGGTCGACACGGTGGCGGCCGGCGGCAACGTGCTCGTCGAGCCCGGGGGCCTCGCCGACGCGCTCGCGAACGCGCGGTTTCCCGTCGACGCGCCGCCGCTCTACGGCGACGGGCGCGCCGCGGAGCGCGTGGCAGCCGCCCTGTACGCTTGACGACGCTTTGAGCGAGACCCCCCTCTACGACGTCGCCGTCATCGGCGCCGGCTACGTCGGCGTCCCGCTCGCCGCGACGTTCGCCGAAGCGGGGCGCCGCGTCCTCCTGATCGACGTGCGGCCCGAGCTCGTCGAGGCGCTGAACCGCGGCGAGAGCCACATCGAGGACGTGAGCAGCGAGCGGCTCGGCGAGCTCGTGAGCGGCGGCCGCGTCGTCGCGAGCGCCGACTACGAGCTCGTGCGGCAGGCGCACGCGATCCTCATCGCGCTGCCGACGCCGCTCTCGCGCCAGCGCGAGCCCGACCTCTCCTACATCGAGCGCGCCGCCCGCAGCCTCGCGCCGGTGCTGCAGCGCGGGCAGGTGGTCGTGCTGGAGTCGACGACGTGGCCCGGCACGACCCGCGAGGTCCTCCAGCCGATCCTCGAGGAGGGCTCGGGGCTGACCGCGGGCGAGGACTTCCACCTCGCGATGTCCCCGGAGCGCGTCGACCCGGGGCGCGAGGACTGGACGACGAAGACGACGCCCAAGGTCGTCGGCGGGATCAACGCGGCGTCGACCTCGGCCGCGGCCGAGGTGTACCGGGAGGCGATCGACGAGGTGCACGAGGTCTCGACGCCGGACGCCGCCGAGTTGACGAAGCTGCTCGAGAACATCTACCGGGCGGTCAACATCGCACTCGTGAACGAGCTTGCGCAGCTCTGCGACCGGATGGGGATCGACGTCTGGGAGGTCGTGGAGGCTGCGGCGACGAAGCCGTTCGGGTTCGCGTCGTTCAAGCCCGGGCCGGGGCTCGGCGGCCACTGCATCCCGATCGACCCGTTCTACCTCACCTGGAAGGCGCGAGAGTACGACTTCTCGACGCGCTTCATCGAGCTCGCGGGCGAGGTCAACAACAACATGCCGTACTTCTGCCGGTCGATCATCTCGCAGGCGCTCAACCACGGCGCGCGCAGGTCGGTCTCCGGGTCGAAGGTGCTGATCGTCGGCGTCGCCTACAAGCCGGACATCGGCGACTTCCGCGAGACGCCGGCCGAGAAGCTCATCCAGCTCCTCCGGACGGCGGGCGCCGACGTCGCCTACCACGACCCGTTCGTCCCCGAGTTCGACGGCATGCGCTCGAGCCCGCTCGAGCCCGAGGCGTACGACTGCGTCGCGATCGTGACGAACCACTCGACGGTCGACTACGGCGACCTCGTGCGGCGGGGGAAGGTGATCGTCGACTTCCGGAACGCGACGAAGGGGCACGAGGTCGACGGGAAGGTCTGGAAGCTCTAGCGTGACGCGAATCGGCGTCGCCGGCCTCAACTACTGGGGCCCGAACCTCGTCCGGAACTTCGACGACCTCGCCGAGCTCGCGTGGCTTTGCGACCTAGACGACGACCGCCTCGGCGCCCTCGCGGCGCGCTATCCGGGCGCACGCCCGACGCGACGGTTCGAGGACCTGCTCGAGGACGAGACGCTCGATGCCGTCGTGGTCGCGACGCCCGTGCCGACGCACCACGCCCTCGCGAAGCAGGCGCTCGAGGCGGGGAAGCACGTGTTCGTCGAGAAGCCGCCGGCCATGCGCGCGGTCGAGATGGACGAGCTCGTCGCACTGGCCGGGGAGCGGGGCCGCGTGCTGATGCCCGGCCATCTCCTGCTCTACCACCCGGGCGTGCTCAAGCTGAAGGAGCTCGTCGACACGGGGGAGCTCGGCGAGGTCCTCTGCATCTACGGGAACCGCCAGAACCTCGGTGTGATCCGCGAGAACGAGAACGCGCTGTGGTCGCTCGGCGTCCACGACCTCTCGGTGATCCTCTACCTCCTCGACGAGGACCCGGAGACGGCGGTCGCGCACGGCCGCGACTTCCTGACGCCGGGGGTCGAGGACGTCGTCTTCTGCTATCTCCGCTTCCCGAGCGGCAAGATCGCGCACATGCACCTGTCGTGGCTCGACCCGCACAAGATGCGGAAGATGACCGTCGTCGGTCGCGAGAAGATGGCCGTGTTCGACGACATGGAGCTCGAGCGGAAGGTGACCGTGTACGAGAAGTCGCCGTGGAAGCGCGCCGAGACGTACGGCGAATGGCAGACGCGCTCGGGTGACATCTACATCCCGAAGATCTCGACGGCCGAGCCGCTGCGGCTCGAGTGCGCGCACTTCCTCGAGCTCGTCGAGGGGAAACACGACCGCGCGAAGGTCGCGCGCGACGGTGCGCGGGTCGTCCGCGCGCTCGAGATGCTCACCACGTCGCTCGAGCGCTGATGGCGGAGATCCACCCGACGGCGATCGTGTACCCCGGGACCGTCCTCGGGGAGGGCGTGCGCGTGCTCGAGCACGCGGTGGTCGGGAAGCAGCCGTCGCTCGCGGCGGGGTCGACGGCGAAGCGCGAGCCGCTCCCGCCGGCCGAGGTCGGCGACGGCACCGTCGTGTCGACCGGCGCGATCGTCTTCGCGGGCTCGCGGATCGGCGCCCGCTGCATCGTCGGCGACCAGTCGTGCGTCCGCGAGCGCGTCACCATGGGCGACGACTGCGTCCTCGGCCGCGGGTCGCTGATCGAGAACGACACGACCGTCGGTTCCGGGACCCGCATCCAGGCCGAGGCGTACGTCACCGCGTACTCGACGCTCGAGGAGGACGTGTTCATCGCGCCGTGCGTCGTCACGACGAACGACAACTTCATGGGCCGGACCGAACGGCGGAAGGAGCTGATGCGGGGGCCGACGATCCGTCGCGGCGCGCGCGTCGGCGGCGGCGCCGTGCTCTGTCCCGGCGTGGACATCGGCGAGGAGGCGTTCGTCGGGGCCGGCGCCGTCGTCACGCGCGACGTGCCGCCGCGCGTCGTCGTCGTCGGCTCGCCCGCACGCGTGCTCCGCGACGTCGCCGCCGAGGAGCTCAGGGAGAACGGCGGCTGACGCTCTCGACCGCGAGCCGGTACTCGACCGGGTCGCGGCGCGGCGAGACGAGCTTCGCCTCGAGGTAATAGGTGCCGGCGACCGGGGCCGTGTAGGCGAGCCGCAGCTGCCGCCCGGCACGACGAGCCTCCGTCACGCGCGAGTCCTGCACGTCGAGCGGCTCGACGTGCCGCGTCCCCGGAGCCCAGAGCGCGAGCTTCACGGCTGCGGCCGCGCCGGGCGTGAGCCGCGCGAACAGCCGTTGCCCGGCCTGCAGCCGCACGCGGTAGACGTCCGTGTTGTCGTCCCAGAAGTCGAGCGACGCGTCGATCGTCCTCGGCAGCGGGGGCAGGGCGTGCGCCCACGGGCCCGCGTCGTCGTTGGGCTCGTAGCGGTCCGGCGCCGGGAGGGGCGCGCCCGAGGCCAGGCGCTCGAGGGCCGCGGCGACGTCGAGCGACCCCCAGCCGGTGACCGGGTCGCGGCCGGTACCGCAGGGGGCGCAGCCGGTGAGGGGGGAAGCGTCGTCGGCGGTCCGCTCGAGCAGCCACGCGACCTGGTCGGGAGTGAGGGACGGCTCCTGCCCGAGGAGCAGCGCGGCCGCCGCGGCGACCTGCGGCGCGGCGAACGACGTGCCGATCGCATCGCGGAAGTCGAGCGGCCCGCAGTCCGAGTACGGGTCGTCGCTGCACCGCGCGGTCACCCTGACGAGGTTCGTCGGGATCGCCGAGAAGATCGCGTCGCCGGGCGCGGCGAGGTCGTTGTACACGGCGTCGCGGTTCGAGTACTCGGGCACGGACCCGTCCCGGCGGAGCGCGCTGACGCCGATCACGTGCGGGAGCGCGGCGGGGTAGGCGGCGTAGCGCCAGGGCGTCGACGGCGACTGCGTCCCGTTGCCGACCGCCGCGACGACGACGACGCCGCGCGCGTAGGCGTACTCGACCGCGGCCTGCTCGAGCGGCGAGTAGGAGTCGTACGCGGGGTCGAGGGGGTCGCGGACGGCGCCGAGGCTGAGGTTGATCACCCGTGCGCCCTCGTCGACGGCCCAGCGGATCGCGGCGACCTCCGCGGAGATCGGGACGTCGCCGTGCGGCGTCACGACCTTCGCGACGAGGAGGCGCGCGTTGAAGGCCAGGCCGGCGATGCCCGCGCCGTTGCCGGGGTTGGCGGCGATCTCGCCGGCGACGAACGTGCCGTGGCCGTCGGTGTCGCGGTACGGCGACCCGCCGACGAACGACTTCGCCGCGACGACCCTGCCCGCGAGGTCGGGATGGGAGCCGTCGATCCCGGAGTCGACGACGGCGACCCGCACGGGGAAGAGCTGCGGCATCGCCGGCCAGAACGACCACGCCTGGTCCTCGTCGAGGTACCACTGCTTCGCGGCGTACGGCTCGGCGTTCGTGAACGCGGCCGCGACCGCGGGGACCGCGAGCGCTGCGACGGCCGCGAGGACGGCGGCGCCTCTCACGGCACGGTGAACACGGGCGAGACGCCGGCGGCGACACCGTGGCCGGGCATCGCGCGGGCGCGGTAGGTGCCGGCGGGGACGGCGCCGCCGAGGCTCCACGAGGCGCCGGCGCCGAGCGTCGTCGACGAGACCGTCCGCCACGTGCCGTCCGGCTGCCTCGCCTGGAGCAGCAGCGGCGTGCCGGCGGCAGCCGGGGCGACCGTCCCCGCGACGCCCGCCGGGGTCGGTGCGGCCGTGACGCGCGCGATCACCGTGATCTTCGCGAGGCCGATCCGCGCGCTCCCCCAGGCGAGGCGGTACGCGGTCGAGACCGGGGGCCTGACCGGCGCCGCGAAGCTGCCGTCCCGGCGCAGGTCGACCGGCCCGGCCGGCGCCCAGTCGCCGCCGTACGGCCTCGACTCGAGGGCGATGCCGTCGGCGCCTGCGGCGGTGCCGGTGAGCGTGACCGAGCCGCCGAACGCCGTGCGCCGCGCCGGCGGCGAGAGCGTGAAGAGGACGGGCGTGAACCACGTCGAGCGGAGGCCGAGCGCGAGGCGGGCCCGGTTCCCGGTCAGCGCCGCCTGCGCGCCGTCCGCGGCGGTGGCGACGAGGCGCGCGGCGCGCCCGGACGGGCCGTCCTCGACGTCGACCCCGACGATGGGCGCCGGGATCGAAAGGCGCTTCGCGACCGCCGCCGCGTCGAGGAGCACCGGCCCCCACCGGTGGTACGGCGAGACGGAGTCGTAGGGATCCGGGACGGAGACGAGGTACGGCACGTCGACGCCCGTCGCCTCGAGCGACGAGGCCGTGCGGCCGCCGGAGGTGGAGGAGAAGAGCGTGTCGGCGACCGCGCCGGCGTAGCGCACGACCTGCCCCTTCGTCGCCTCGATCGCCGCCGTCGCCGCCGGCGACTCGGCCGCGACACCGCCGTACACCTGGCTGCGTGCGTCGCCGTAGAGGTCGAAGGAGCGGCCCGACGCGCGGTTCGCGAGCGCGTAGGAGCGCGCCGCGATCGCCTGCGCCTGGAGCGCCTCGGGCGGCCACTTCGACGGCATCTCGGCGGGAACGACCCCCGCGAGGTACTGCTCGAGCCCGACGAGGTCGACGACGTCCACGAGCTTCCCGTGCGCGTCCACGACGAGCTTGCCGCGGTAGCTGCGGTCGCCGACGGCGAGCGGCTCCGCCGAGGTGAACGTGAGCGGGCCCGGAAGGGCCGCGCCGTTCACGACGAGCCCGCGGCCGAGGGCGACCTGCCCCGGCTCGAGATCCGTCCGGACGCCGGTCCCGTCGGTGACCGCCCACGCAGCCGTCGCGGAGAGCACCGCCTGCTTCTTCTCCGCGACGAGCACGCGGACGGACGTGACGCCCGCGCGGCCGATCGTCGTGCCCGGGTAGTAGTGGGCGAGGATCCGCTCGTGCGTCCAGCCGTGGAGCGCGTAGCCATAGGCGCCCCACTGGCTGAGGCCGAGGCCGTGGCCGTACCCGCGGCCCGTGAAGGCGACCACGGCCGGCGCCGTCGCGACCGTCGTCGTCGGATCGGGCGAGGTCCCGGTGGTCGCGCCGTTCGCGGCGATGCCTGCCGCGAGGAGCGCGGCGGCTCCCAGCGCGAGGGCGAGCCGACCCACGCCGGTCACGGTAGCCGAGCGGCCTCCGTCGCCCTTCCGGCGTTTACGGAACGTTTCCATACGGCCTCCGGCGGCAACCTCTTCGTCGGCCGACACGGCATGCCTGCCCGTACCGACATCCCTCTGCCTGCGCGCTACCGCGACGCGCAGCTGCTCGCCCATGGCGGCATGGGCGAGGTCTACCGTGCGACCGACGCCGAGCTCGGGCGCGAGGTCGCCGTCAAGGTGCTCGCGGCGCGCTTCGCCGAGGACGACGGGATCCGCCGGCGGTTCAGGCGCGAGGCGCTCGCGGCGGCGCGGCTCTCGAGCAACCCGCACATCGTCACGATCTTCGACGTGGGCGAGCACGAGGGGCGGCCGCTGATCGTGATGGAGCTCCTGGCGGGTGGCTCGCTCGAGCGGCGCGTCGCGGGCCGCACGCCGTGCCCGCGGGCGCAGGTGCTGGACTGGCTCGACGACGCTGCGGCGGCGCTCGACGCTGCGCACGCCGCGGGCGTCGTCCACCGGGACGTCAAGCCGGGGAACCTGCTGCTGGACGACGCCGGCCACGTCAAGGTCGCCGACTTCGGCATTGCAAGCGCCGCGGGCCTCGACTCGTTCACGCAGACGGGCACGATCCTCGGCACCGCCGGCTACCTGGCGCCGGAGCAGGCGCGCGGCGAGCGCGCCGGGCCCGCGAGCGACCGCTACGGCCTGGCCGTCGTCGCCTGGGAGCTGCTCGCGGGGCGGCGCCCGTTCGAGGCGCCGACGCCGACGGCGGAGGCGATGGCGCACATCAGCGCGCCCGTGCCGTCGATCTCGGCCGCGAGTGCGAGCCTCCCGCGCTCCCTCGACGCGGTCTTCGCGAAGGCGCTCGCGAAGGACCCGGCGCGGAGGCAGGCGACGGCGGCGGAGCTCGTGCGCGACCTGCGGTCCGCGCTGCGCGAGGAGACGGAGACCTGGGTCCAGCCCGCCCCGCGCCCGGCGCGCGCGGCGTCGGCGCCGCGCGGGCGCACGCGCAGCCGGCGGTGGCTCGTCGTGCCGGCCGCCGTCGTGGTCGCGGCGGCCGGTGCGGCCGCGGCGCTCCTCCTCTCCCACCACTCCGCCACGACGGCTTCGGGGCCGACGACGATCGTGCGCACGGTGACGGGCGCCGGCACGACCGTCGAGCAGACGGTCACCGCCCCCGCGCCGCCCCCGCCGTCCTCGCCCTCGTCGACGCCCGCGTCGACGGCCTCGTCCTCGCCCGCCCCGGTTACGACGGGGAGCCCGAGCGGCGCGGCCCTGAACGACAGCGGCTACGCGAAGATGCGCGCGGGCGACTTCGCGGGGGCGCTGCCGCTCGTCGAGCAGGCGGTCGCGAAGCTGCGGGGGAGCGGCTCGCTCGACGAGGCGTACGCCGACTTCAACCTCGCCTTCACGCGGTTCGCGCTCGGGCGCTGCGACGACGTCGCCGCGCTCCTCGACCGGTCGGAGCAGCTGCAGGGGCGGCGGAAGGAGATCGACAAGCTCCGCCGCGACGTGCGCAAGCGCTGCTGACCGATGAGTTCCGCGGCGCACGCCGGTCGATAGCGGCATGACACTCCTCGACGACCGCACCCGCTGGTACGCCCTCTACACCCTGTGCGCTGCGAGCCTGATGATCGTGCTCGACGCGACGATCGTGAACGTCGCCCTGCCCTCGATCCGCGACGACCTCGGCTTCAGCGAGTCGTCCCTCGCGTGGGTCGTGAACGCCTACACCCTCACGTTCGGCGGGCTGCTCCTGCTCGGAGGCCGCCTCGGCGACCTCTACGGCCCGCGGCGCCTCTTCCTCACGGGCATCGCCGTCTTCACGCTCGCGTCGCTCGCCTGCGGCGTGTCGACCTCGCAGGGGATGCTCGTCGCGGCGCGCACCGTGCAGGGGGTCGGCGGCGCGGTCGCCTCGGCCGTCTCGCTGTCGCTGATGCTCGCGCTCTTCACCGAGCCGGCCGACCGCGCGAAGGCGATGGGCCTCTTCGGGTTCGTCGCGTCGGGCGGCGGCAGCATCGGCGTCGTGCTCGGCGGCGTCCTCACGGACGCGATCAGCTGGCACTGGATCTTCCTCGTCAACGTGCCGATCGGCGTCGCCGTCGTCGCCCTGTCGCTGCGGCTCCTGCCCGGCGGCCGCGGCACGGCCGGGGCCGGCCGCTCGCTCGACGTCGGCGGCGCGGTCACGGTGACGGCCGCGCTGATGGTCGCCGTGTACGCGATCGTCAACGGGAACCAGGACGGCTGGACGTCGTCGACCACTCTGGGGCGGCTCGCCCTCGCGGCGGCGCTGCTCGCGGCGTTCCTCGCGATCGAGACGCGCGTGGCCTCGCCGCTCATGCCGCTCGGGCTCTTCCGGCTCCGGAACCTGTCGGCGGCGAACGTCGTGGGCGTCCTCTGGGCGGGTGCGATGTTCGCCTGGTTCTTCCTCTCGGCGCTCTACCTCCAGCTCGTCCTCGGCTACTCGCCGCTCCAGGTCGGGCTCGGCTTCCTGCCGGGGAACCTCGTGATGGGGGTGCTGTCGATCGGCGTCTCGGCACGGCTCGTGCTGCGCCACGGCGTCCGTGCGCCGCTCGCCGCAGGCCTCGCGCTCGCGGCCGCCGGGCTGCTGCTGTTCGCGCGCGCGCCCGTGGACGGGTCGTACGTGGTCGACGTGCTCCCGGGGATGCTGCTGCTCGGCCTCGGCGCCGGCATCGCCTTCAACCCGGTGCTGTTCGCCGCGATGAGCGACGTCGCGCCGGAGGAGTCGGGGCTCGCATCCGGGATCGTGAACACCGCGTTCATGATGGGCGGCGCGCTCGGGCTCGCGGTGCTCGCGAGCGTCGCCGCCTCGAGGACGTCGACCCTCGAGGCGTCGGGCAGCAGCGGCGTCGACGCGCTGACCGGCGGCTACCACCTCGCGTTCGTCGTCGGGGCGCTCTTCGCGGTCGCCGCGGCCGCGACGGGCGCGGCGCTGCTCCGCACGCGGCACGTGTCCGCGCCGGCGGCGGCGGTCGTGGAGGCGTGAGGCGGTCCTAGCCGCCGAGGCGGGCGGCGTACTGCGTCTCGTAGTAGCGGCGGTAGTCGCCCGACTTGATCGGCTCCCACCACTCGCGGTTGTCGCGGTACCAGTCGACCGTCTCGGCGAGCCCGCCCGCGTCGAACGAGTGGGTCGGGCTCCAACCGAGCGCGCGGAGCTTCGAGGCGTCGACGGCGTACCGGCGGTCGTGGCCGGGGCGGTCGGCGACGTGGCGGACGAGATCCGGGCTCGCGCCGGTGAGGTCGAGGATGCGCCTGACGACGTCGAGGTTCTCGCGCTCCTGGCCGCCGACGTTGTACGCCTCGCCCGTGCGGCCGTGTCGGAGCGCGAGCTCGATGCCCGCGCAGTGGTCCTCCACGTGCAGCCACTCGCGCCGCTGCCTGCCGTCGCCGTACACGGGCAGCGGGTCGCCGTCGAGCGCGTTCGTGATGAAGAGCGGCAGGAACTTCTCCGGGTACTGCCGCGGCCCGTAGGTGTTCGCGCCGCGGGTGACGAGCGCGTCGACGCCGTACGTCCGCACGTAGGCGAAGACCTGCAGGTCGCCCCCGGCCTTCGACGCCGAATACGGGCTCGAGGCGCGCAGCGGCGCGTCCTCGAGCAGCGCCGGCGCACCGAGCGGGACGTCGCCGTAGACCTCGTCGGTAGAGACGTGGACGAGACGCCGGCCGTGATGGCGGGCGTGGTCGAGGAGCACCTGCGTGCCGAGGACGTCCGTGACGATGAACTCGGCCGGGCCGAGGATCGAGCGGTCGACGTGGGTCTCGGCGGCGAAGTTGACGATCGCGTCGACTCCCTCCGCGGCGCGCGCGACGGCGTCGGGGTCCGCGATGTCACCCTCGTGGAACTCGTGCTCGACTCCCTCGAGGTTCGCGCGGTTCCCGGCGTACGTCAGCTTGTCGAGGACGCTGACCTCGTCGCCCGAGGCGGCGAGGCGGCGGACGAAGTGCGAGCCGATGAACCCGGCGCCGCCGGTGACCAGGATCCTCATCCCCGAAGCCTACCCAGCCTGCGCAGGCACTCCCTCAGCCCGTCGCGCCAGTGCGGCAGCTCCGGCGCGCCTCGGTCGCTCCGCAGCACCGAGTACGCCGGGCGCGGTGCGCGCGCGCGGAACTCGGCGCTCGTGATCCGGCGGACGCGCGTCGAGAGCCCCGCGTCCGCGAAGATCGCCTCCGCGAACTCGGCCCACGTGCAGTCGCCGCCGGCCGCGACGTGGTACGTGCCGAACGGCAGCTCGAGCACGGCCTTCGTCGCCTCCGCGAGGTGGCCGACGTACGTCGGGCAGCCGCGCTGGTCGTCGACGACGGCGACCTCGGCGCGCTCGTCGCCGAGGCGCAGCATCGTCCGCACGAAGTTCCGCGACGTCCAGCCGAAGAGCCACGAGCTGCGCACGACCCATGCCTGCTCGCCGGCGGCCGCCTCGCCGTGCAGCTTCGTCCGGCCGTACGCGCCGAGCGGCGACGGCGCGTCCGACTCGAGATAGGGCGAGCGCTTCTCGCCGTCGAAGACGTAGTCGCTCGACCACACGACGAGCGGCGCGCCGAGCGCGGCGGCGTGCTGCACGCCGCCGACGTTCACCGCGGCCGCGCCCTGCGGGTCGTCCTCGGCGCCGTCGACGTCGGTCCACGCCGCGGCGTGCAGGACGACCCCCGGCGTGAGGCCCGGCGGCGGCGGCATGGTCACGTCCCAGTCCGCACGCGTCAGGCCGCGCGCGTCGGGGAAGGCCTCGAGCAGCGCGTGGCCGAGCTGCCCCGCGGCGCCGGTGACGATCACGCCCGGTCGCGCGCCGACAGGATCGGGTCGCTGGTGCTCCACAGGTGCGCCACGCGCGGGTCGTTCCACGGGACCCCGTGCTCGTCGGGTTCCGCGGCGTCGTACTCCTCGGTGACGAAGTAGCAGAAGAGGCAGTCCGTAAGCGCCTCGTAGCCGTGCGCGTGGATGCCGCGCACGTAGATCGCGACCGGGTTCTCCTCGCCGATGTCCTCGGTGAACACCTCCCCGGTCTCGCGGTCGAGCACGACCACGCGCACCATCCCTTGCAGGCACAGGAAGAGGTCGTCCTGGCCGCGCTCGTGGTAGTGGAGCGCGCGGATCACCCCCCGGCGCGAGCGCGCGAGGTTCGCCTGGCGCACGGGCTTCGGGAGCGCGCTCGCACGCATCAGCTCCATGAAGAAGCCGCGCTCGTCGTCGAACCGGCTCAGGGGGAACCGCTCGACCAGCGCTATTTGTTGGCCCCCGTCTCCTCGATGAGGCGCCCGACGTCGGCGAGGTCGCCCCAGTGCTTGCCGCCGTCGTGCCACCACCCCTCGACGCGCTCGACGTGCAGGCGGCCCGCGTGCGCGTAGACGCGGTTCACGTCCGTGATCTCGAGCTCGCCGCGGCTCGACGGCACGAGCCCGTCGATGATCTCGAAGACGTCCGGCGGGTAGCAGTAGAGCCCCACGATCGCGTCGTTCGACGGCGGCGTGGCGTAGCGCGTGTCGACGACGCCCGCCTTCTCGACGATGTCCGCGACGCGGCCGTCGTCGTCGTACGCGACGACGCCGAAGTTCTCCGGGTCGGGGACGTCCTTCGCGAACACGAGCGCGCCGTCGCCCCAGCGGGCGATCGCCTCGGCCTGGGCGTGCTCGAAGATGTTGTCGCCGAGGCAGACGACGAGCTTGTCGCCGCCCGCGAACTGCCGCGCCATCCCGACGACCTGGGCGATCCCGCCCGCCTCGACCTGCACCTTGTACGAGAGGTCGAGGTCGAAGAGCACGTCCTCGCCGCGGCGTGACAGGAGCCGTCCGTTGCCGAGCAGGTCGATGAACTGGCCCGCGTGCTGCTGGCCGGTGACGATCAGCACCTCGCGGACCCCGACGCGCTGCAGCAGCTGGAGCGGGTAGTACACCATCGGCCAGCGGCCGACCGGCAGCAGGTGCTTGTTCGTGACCCGGGTCAGCTCCTCGAGGCGCGTGGCGTTGCCGCCGGCGGCGATCAGGCCCTTCATGGGCGACGATGCTATAGCCGCCTCTCGACGAGCGGCGACCGCGACGCGAGCCAGAACGACGCCTCCACGGCCGGGCCGATCGCCGCGGCGAAGACGAGCGTGCCGACGCCGGCGCGCCCGCCGAGCAGGAAGCCCGCGGCGAGCGCCGACCCCTCGATCACCGTGCGCGACACGCCGACGCGCACCCCGGCGCGCCGCGCGCCGACGAGCATCAGCGAGTCGCGCGGCCCGGCGCCGAGCGCGGCGCCGATGTAGAGCGCCGTCCCGGCGCCGAAGAGCACGAGGCCGAGCGCGAGCAGCGCCGCCCGCGCTCCGAGCGGCCACGTCGCGAGCTCCTGCACCGCGTGCGTCGGCTGCACGAGCGCGACGAAGAGCCCGATCAGCGCGGCGTTCGCGATCGTCCCCGGGCCGGGACGGGAGCCGAGCCACCACGCGACGAGGAGCACCACCAGGGCGACCGCCTCGTTCGCGATACCGAAGGAGAGCGGCGTGTGCCTCGCGATCCCCTGGTGGAGCACGTCCCACGGCGGCAGCCCGAGCTTCGACTCGAGGAACGCGAGGATGCCGAGCGCGCAGAGGAACAGGCCCGAGACGAGCCAGATCGCGCGCGCGAGCCGCCCGCCACGCAGGCGGGGTGCCGCGTGCATTGGCCCAAGGTATAGCGTCGGTCGCCGTGCCGGTCGGGGCGCAGATCGGGGCGGCCGCGCTGAAGCGGGCCGTCGACGCGGTGCGGGCGCGCGACCTTCGCGGCGAGGTCCGGCTCGCGCTGAAGATGACGCTCGGCGGGACGGCGGCGTGGTGGCTCGCGGTGGAGCTCGGGGCGCGCCGCCCGATCTTCGCGGCCCTCGTCCCGCTCGTCGCGATGACGGGCGACCCATTCGCCGCCGTCTCCGTGTCGGTGTCGCGGATCGTCGGCGTCTTCGCGGGCGTGGGCGTCGGCATCGCGTTCACGCACGTGGGCGGGGGGCTGACGCTCCGCGTCGCGCTGATCCTGCTCACCGGGACGCTCGGGTCGGTGCTGCTGAAGGTCGGCGATCGGCCGAACCTCGAGGTGCCGATCGCGGCGCTCTTCATGGTTGGGGTCGCGACCACGCAGGCGTCGCGGCTCGGCGTCCAGCGGATCTGGGAGACCGCGATCGGCGCCGCGATCGCCGTCGTCGTCTCGTCGCTCCTCTGGCCGCCCGACCCCGCACGGCGGCTCTCGCGCGACCTCGACCGGCTCCGCCGGCTGCTCGTCGACGACCTTACGGAGATCGCGGACGACCTCGCCACCGGCAGCGGCGCGACGCGCGACCGGATGGACACGGTCCGGGCGCACTCGCTCGACGCCGTCCGGGACGTCTTCGAGCTGGACGGCGCGCGCCGCGCGCTGCGCTGGAACCCGATCCGCAGGCGGGACGGCGCCACCGTCGCGGCGCTCGCCGATCGCGTCGGCCTGGCGGCGCGGGTCTATCGCCACACCCGCACGCTGGCGCGCGACGTCGCCGACACGCCACTGCGGAACACGGCGCTCGCGACGGCGACGCGGCACCTCGCTGACGCGAGCGACCGGGCGCTCGACGGGAGGGACCCGGACCAGCCTCTCGACCGCGCCGAGAACGCGCTCGCCGAGCAGTACACGGGGGAGGCGTGGCTCCTCGCGACGCAGCTGCGGCAGCTGCACGCCGACCTCGAGGCGGCCGTGCGTCGATAGTCGCGAGCGGGGTACGGTTCGGGGCGATGTCGAGACGCGACGTCGACAAGCTCCAGGAGGAGATCGAGGAGCTCTTCGCCGACCTCTGGCAGGTGCCGCGGTTCTCCGGGCTCCGCCACGGGTTCCGGCCGAACGTCGACTGCTATCACACCGACGAGCCGCACGCGCTCACCGTCGTCGTCGAGCTGCCGGGTGTCGAGCCCCGGTCGGTGCAGGTCGTCGCCGGGGAGCGTGTCCTCGCGATCGCGGGCGAGCGGACACGGCCGCGCGTCCCCGGGCGCGTCTACCAGCAGATGGAGATCGAGTACGGCCCGTTCGAGCGGCACGTCCGCCTCGCCGAGGACGTCGACCCCGAGCGCGCGAAGGCGCGGTTCGAGCACGGCGTGCTCACGGTCGAGCTGCCGGTCGTCCGGAAGGCGCCCCGCCCCGGCCGCTACCGGATCCCCGTGGACGCGTGACCGACACCGCGTTCGACCGGCCGGAGCCCGCCGAGTCGGATGTCCGGCTGCCGGCGGCGCTGCCGGTGCTGCCGCTGAAGGAGACGGTCGTCTTCCCGCAGTCGATGACGCCGCTCGCGATCGGCCAGGAGCGGTCGGTCCGCCTGATCGACGACGTCGTCGCGGGAGAGCGGCTGCTCGCGCTCGTGACGGCGCGCGACGCGTCGCTCGACGCGCCGGGCTGGGAGGACCTCTACGACGTCGGCACCGTCGCGCTCGTGCACAAGATGATCAAGGTCCCCGACGGGACCCTGCGCATCCTCGTGCAGGGCCTCGAGCGGGCGCGGATCACGCACAGGCTCGACACGGACCCGTACCTGCTCGGCGAGTTCGGCGCGCTTCCGGACGTGCTCGAGGAGACACCAGAGGTCGAGGCCCTGACGCGCAACGTCCAGGGCCTGTTCGCGCGGATCATCGGCCTCGCCCCCTACCTCCCGGAGGAGCTCCAGCTCGCGGCGGCGAACGTCGACGACCCGAGCGCGCTCTGTCACCTCGTCGCGTCGACGCTGCGCACGATCCGCACCGAGGAGCGCCAGGAGATCCTCGAGGAGGTCAACGTCGAGCGGCGGCTCCGCACGGTGTCGGCGATCCTGAACCGGGAGCTCGAGGTGTTCGAGCTCGGCTCGAAGATCCAGTCGCAGGTGCAGTCGGAGATGGAGCGCGGCCAGCGCGAGTACTTCCTCCGGCAGCAGCTGAAGGCGATCCAGCAGGAGCTCGGCGAGTCGGACCCCGAGCAGGCGGAGGTCACCGAGCTGCGCGAGCGGCTCGACGCGCTCGACCGCCTGCCCGACGAGGTGCGGAAGGCGGCCGACCGCGAGCTCGCGAGGCTCGAGCGCCTGCCCGCCGCCGCGGCGGAGTACGGGGTGATCCGCACGTACCTCGAGTGGATCCTGACGCTCCCGTGGAACCGGTTCACGGAGGACGACCTCGACCTCGAGCACGCCCGCGCGGTGCTCGACGACGACCACTTCGACCTCGAGAAGGTGAAGGAGCGGATCATCGAGTACCTCGCCGTGGCGAAGTTGCGGAACGAGGTCTCCGGCCAGATCCTCTGCTTCGTCGGCCCTCCCGGGGTCGGGAAGACCTCGCTCGGCCACTCGATCGCGAGCGCGCTGGGACGAAAGTTCGTGCGGCTGTCGGTCGGGGGCGTGCGCGACGAGTCGGAGATCCGCGGGCACCGCCGCACGTACATCGGGTCGATGCCGGGGTCGATCGTCCGCTCCCTGCGCGACGCCGAGTCGGCGAACCCGCTGATCCTGATCGACGAGATCGACAAGATGGGCGCCGACTGGCGCGGCGACCCGGCGAGCGCGATGCTCGAGGTGCTCGACCCGGAGCAGAACCGCACGTTCCGCGACCACTACCTCGACCTGCCGTTCGACCTGTCGAAGGTCCTCTTCATCTGCACGGCGAACACGCTCGACACGATCCCGGGGCCGCTGCTCGACCGCATGGACGTCATCCAGCTGTCCGGCTACACGGAGGACGAGAAGCTGGGCATCGCGAAGCGGTACCTCCTACCGAAGCAGCTCCGCGCCCACGGCCTCCGGCGCTCGCAGCTCACGGTGTCGGACCGCGTCCTCCGCGCCATCATCCGCGAGTACACCCGGGAGGCGGGCGTCCGGGGGCTGGAGCGGCGGCTCGCGGACGTCTGCCGGAAGGCGGCGACGCAGGTCGCGCGGGGGCGCGCGGGCCGCATCCGCGTCACCGACGCGCAGCTGCGCGAGTGGCTGGGGCCGCGGCGGTTCGCGGGCGAGGTCCGCAAGCGCACCTCCGACCCCGGCGTCGCGACCGGCCTCGCCTATACGGCGGTCGGCGGCGACGTGCTCTTCATCGAGGCGACGGCGTACCCGGGCAAGGGCAGGCTGACGATCACCGGTCAGCTCGGCGAGGTGATGCAGGAGTCGGCGCAGGCGGCGCTCTCCTGGGTGCGCGCGCACGCCGGGCAGCTCGGGCTGCCGGACGACTGGTTCGCGGGCCACGACGTGCACATCCACGTCCCGGCCGGCGCGGTGCCGAAGGACGGCCCGTCCGCGGGCGTGACGATGGCCACGGCGATCGCGTCGCTCGTCCGCGGGACACCGGTCGCCGACGACGTCGGCATGACGGGCGAGATCACGCTGACGGGCCAGGTGCTCCCGATCGGCGGCCTGCGCGAGAAGTCGCTCGCGGCGCAACGCGCCGGCCTCAAGCGCGTCATCTTCCCGCGCGAGAACGAGCCCGACCTCGACGAGCTCCCGCCGGAGACGCGCGACGCGATCCGGTTCATCCCGGCGGACACGATCGAGGACGTGTTCGCCGCGGCGTTCGCGGGACGCCGCAGCTCGCGGTCGCGCGGGCCTCAGACGGCGACGAAGCTCGCTGCGAGCTCGTCGCACACGTCGGAGTCGGCCGAGCAGAGGAGCAGGAACTCGCGCCGTCCCCGCAGGACGAACGTGTAGCGGTCGGTCCGCTCGTCGACGCGCACGTCGTACACGTGCGAGCGCGTTCCGTCGACGGTCGTCGTGCGGTGCCCGGCGACCGTTCCCTTCGCGGCGCGCGCGACGCCCGCCATCCGCACTGCGAGCTCCGACTGGACGCGGACGAACAGCGCGTCCGTGTACCGGCGGACGAGCGGGAACGTCGCGACCTGCACGTACTGCGAGCCGTCCTTCGCGGTCGTGCGGCCGTCGGCGCGCGAGACGTGCCACGCGCCGGGCGCCCGGAAGCGGTAGCCGTCGCCGCGAACCGTCTGCCACGACGCCTTCGACTGGCCCGCATCGCCGCAGCCTGCGAGGATGACGGTTGCCACCAGGAGCGCCTGTTTGCATCGGTCCGGCCGGGGTATCAGGCGCGCGGTAACGAGCCGAAAGGATCGAACGAGCATGACCAAGACGAGGGACAAGGTCTACGACGCCGCGGACAACGTCAAACCGTACGTCCAGCGCGCGATGCACGACGAGAAGCTTCGCGACGACGTGATGAGCGCGTTCTCGACCGCGAAAGACCTCTACAGCGAGCTCGTCGGCGGCCGCGGCGCCGTCACGCTCGCGACGCGCGTCGCGACGGACGACGAGGTCCGCGAGCGTCTGAAGGACGCGATCGAGGACCTGCGGAGCGCGGCGGACCGCCTGCAGGGGAAGAAGAGCCACGGCGGCCGGAACACCGGGCTGCTCGTCGCGGGCATCGCCCTCGGCATCCTCTTCAACCCCGTCACGGGCCCGGAGACCCGGCGCTGGCTGAAGGACATGCTCGGCGGCGGCGACGACTTCGGCGGCGACTACTCCGGGTCGAACGGCGGCGCCGGGTCGAACTAGCCCCGCCCGAGGTCGGTCGACGGCGGCGCCACCGGGCGCGTCGCCGTCGGCACGAGCGTCTGCATGAGGGCCGACGGCGCGAGCGGGCGGAGCGCGCGCTCGAGCGACGCCGGGTCGAGGCCGTCGGCGGTCGAGATGTCGCTCATCCCGAGGAGGATCGCTCCCGGCTCCGGCGCGGCGCGCCCGCCTGCGATCGCAGGCACCCACCCGCCCGCGACCGGGAACGGCAGGTCCTGCTGGTGCTTCCACGCGTCGAGGTACGGCGTCGGGTCGACGGCGCCGTCGTAGCCCAGGTAGAGGAGCGACACCGGGTGCACCTCGAAGTGCAGGTGGAACGGCGTCCCCTCGGCGTCGCCGGTGTCGCCCATGAAGCCGATCACCTCCCCGGCGCGGACGCGGGCGCCGTCGACCGCCGCCGTCGAGAACGCGGAGAGATGCGCGTAGTAGAACTGGTTGCCCTGCCGGTCGACGATCCACAGGCGGTTGCCGCCGACCTTGTTGAACCCGACCGAGAAGACGATGCCGTCGGTACAGGCGACGAGCGGCTGGCCGAGCGCCCCGAAGATGTCGTCGCCGTGGTGGTACGTGACGTCGGAGCGCGGCGCGCCGAACGTGTCGCCGTACGAGACGGGGCCGTAGACGGGGAACACGTAGCGGCCGGCGGTCAGCTTCGGGTGGACCTGGAGCGGCTCGGCCTTCTTCTTCCCGTTCCCGCGCGGCCGCAGCTTCGGCGCGTCTCCCGCTGCGGGGTCGGCGGCCGTCGCCGGGGTCTCGCCGGTCGTGGTCGGAGCCGGGGTCGTGGCCGCCCCCGCAGGCGGTGCGGTCTGCACCGCCGCGCCCGCGTAGCCGATCTGGATCTCGCTGCCCGCGGGCAGCCCGCCGTGATCGGCGGTGAGACGGACGTCGAGCTCGGCGAGCGTCGTGCGGTACGCGCGGACGCCGTCCGGAGCGGTCCGGTCGACGGTCGCGGCGCCCACCGTGAGGACGCCCCAGTCGCCCAGGGCGACGTGGGTGCCGACCGGCGGCTGGCCCTGGATCGCGAGGCCCGACACGGCGCTCCCGGCGACGTTGCCGCCGGCTCCCGAGTAGCCCGTGCCGGCCGACGCGCGGGCGGTGACGGCGTCGGCCGTGATCTCGCCGCCGAAGAGCGAGAGCTGCGTGACGTCCGACTCGGCCCGGGCGGCGGCGTTCCGCGCGACCGACGTCGATGCGGTCGCGGTCGACGACGCGGCGCTGACGACGGAGCCGTCGGCCGGGAACTGGAACGTCGACGTCGTTGCCGGAGCCGCGTCGGGCGGCGAGGCGACCGCCGGGGTCGCCGCGCCGGCCTGGCCCGGGACCGTGACCTTGATCGCCCACGCGGACGCCGACGCGCCGGGGCCTGCCGCGTCCTCGCCGGCGCTCGTCGAGGCGAAGGTGAGCAGTGCGAGGAGGAGCGACAGTGCGAGTGGGCGGCGCACCGCTCCTGATGATGCCAGGCGCTTCAGCCCGACAGCTGTTTGCGGGCGAACTCGCGGAAGCGCGCGCGGGCCTCGTCGTCCGGCCCGACCGGGTCGGCGGCGTAGCGCGGGTCGGAGGCGATCTCCTGTGCGACGGCACGCAGCTCGTCCGCGACCGCCTGCTTGTGCCGCTCGTCGCGGAGGAGCGCCTCGACCCAGGTCTCGGTGCCGTCGTAGCCGGGCAGATCGTGGTCGACGAGCAGCTGCCCGAGCAGGATCCCGATCCGGATGTAGGCGAACGTGCGGAACGCGAGGATCGCCTGCGGCCCCGAGACGAGCGCGTCGATGTCGGGGTTCTCGGCCCGAAGCTGCTCGAGGATCGAGCCGATCGGCTCGTCGACGAGCGGGATCCAGACGTCCTCGAAGGCGCTCACACCGGAAGTGTTCACGATCCGCGCTGGGTCCGCCAGACGAGCTGCGCGGCTGTGACGAGGAGCAGCACGCCGAACAGGCGGCGCAGCACGTCCTCGGGAAGCGACTCGGCGATCGCGACGCCGAGCTGCACGCCGGCGATCGACGCTCCGCCGATCCAGGCGGCCGAGCGGAGGTCGACGTTCCCGTAGCGGAGCTGCCGCCACGTGCCGACGACCGCCGTGGGGAGGATCGCGAGCAGCGACGTCGCCTCGGCGTGCAGCTGCGACAGCCCGAGCACGAGCGTGAGGGTCGGCACGAACAGGATGCCCCCGCCCACGCCGAACAGCCCGGCGAGCACACCACCCACGCAGCCGATCACGACGACGAGCGCGATCGTCATACGAGGAGCCGGATGCCGACGGCGGCGAGGACGAGCGCGAACAGGTAGGTCAGGCGGTCGACCGGGATCCGCTGCTGGAGCGACGCGCCGGCGATCACGCCGACCATCGCCGGGAGCCCGACCAGCGCGGCCGCGCCCGGCTTCAACTCGCCGTGGAGCGCGTAGGTCGCGGCGCCGACGGCCGACGAGACGAGGATGGCGGCGAGCGACGTCGCGGAGGCGCGCCGCTGGTCGAAGCCGAGCAGCAGCATCAGCAGCGGCACGATGACGATGCCGCCCCCGACGCCGAAGAGCGCGCCGAAGACGCCGGCGGCGAAGCCGATGAGGAGCAGCCTCGCCGCGACCACTCTCGTACTCTACGCCGGGTGGACGCGCTGGCCGCCCTCGCCGCCGACCCGTCGCGTGCGGCGCTGTTCCTGGACGTCGACGGCGTCCTCGCCCCGATCGCCGAGCGGCCGGCGGACGCGCGCGTCCCGCCCGCGACGCGCGCGGAGCTCGAACGGGTCGCGGGCAGCTACGCCGTCGTCGCGTGCGTGACCGGCCGGCCCGCCGAGGTCGCGCGGGAGATCGTCGGCGTCGACGGGATCCGGTACCTCGGGCAGCACGGCCTCGAGCTCGCGCCCGATGCGGCGTCGTTCGCCACGCGGATCCACGCGCTCGCGCGCGAGTCGGGCTGGGACGACGTCGAGCTCAAGCCGCTGACGGCGGCGTTCCACTACCGGCGCGCACCCGATCGCGAGGCGGCCCGGCGCGCGCTCGAGAGCGTCGCGACGCACGCGCTCGACGCGGGCTTCCGGACGAAGTGGGGCCGGTTCGTCCTCGAGGTCGTGCCTCCCGTCGAGGCGACGAAGGGGACGGCCGTGCGCGCGGTGCTCGACGAGACGTCGGTGCGGCGGGCACTCTACGCCGGCGACGACGTGACCGACCTCGACGGGTTCCGCGCGCTCGACGGGCTCGACGTCGCCGTGCGCGTCGCCGTCGCCTCGGCGGAGGGGCCGACCGAGCTCGGCATGCTCGCCGACCTCGTCGTCGGGTCGACCGACGCCTTCCGCGAGCTCCTCGCGCAGCTGTAGAGCTACAGCCCGAGGCGCTCGCGGATCTCGCGCGACTGCCGCCGCGAGACGTCGAGCTCTGTGTGGTCACGGTCCGCGAGCTGCACGCGGAAGCGGTCGGAGCTCGCCCTGCGGACGGACGCCACCTTCGCGAGGTTGACGAGGTACGACCGGTGGATGCGGGAGAACCGCGTGCCGAGACGGTCCTCGAGCTCGCCGAGGGACGCGGTGCTGAGGTACGACCGGTCGTAGGTGTGGATCCGGCTGTAGTCCCCGTCCGCCTGGACGAAGTGGATCTCGTCGCGGTCGAGGAGGTCGGTGCGGCCGCCGCCGACGACGGGGATCTTCTCCACCGGGGCGGCGCTCTCGCGGCTCCGCTCGAGCAGGCGCTCGACGACACGGGCGAGCCTGTCGGGGTCGACGGGCTTCAGCAGGTAGTCGAAGGCCTCGACCGCGAACGCGTCCACCGCGTACCCGGCGTGGGCGGTCACGAACACGACGGCGGGCGGGTCCCGGCGCTCCCGCAGCTGCGGCGCGGCGTCGAGGCCTGTCGCCCCCGGCATCTCGACGTCGAGGAAGACGACGTCGACGCGCAGGTCGCGCATCACCTCGACCGCCTCCCCCGCGGTCGCCGCCTCGGCGACGACCTGCACGTCGGCGTGGGCCCCGAGGAGGTACCGGAGCTCGGACCGGGCGGGCCCCTCGTCGTCCACGACGAGCGCGCGAACGGTCACGCCGGGACCACCAGGCGCACCACCGTCCCGAACGGGAACGAGCGCAGCCGCACGCCCTCCCCGTAGTGCGCCCTCAGACGAAGGTCGACGTTCGCGAGCCCGATGCCGGTGCCCTCGCCGACGCCCGGCTCGAGCACGCGCTCGATCGCGTCGCGGGCGATGCCGCGCCCGTCGTCACGGACCGTGACGCGCAGGCTGCCGCGGCGGAGCCGCGCGCGCACGAGCAGGTTCAGCGGCCGGTCGGTCTTCCCGTGCTTGACCGCGTTCTCGACGAGCGGCTGCACCACGAGCGGCGGCAGCCGGACGCCGAGCGTGTCGGGCGCCGCGTCGATCGTCACCCGCAGCTGCTGGCCGAACCGCGCCTCCTCGAGGTCGAGGTAGCTGCGGACGTGTCGGAGCTCCTCTTCGAGCGTCACGAACTCCCCCGGGCGCGCGAAGCGCCCGCGCAGGTGGTCGGCGAACGCGAGCACGAGACGCCGCGCGCGCTCGGGGTCGGTGCGGATGAACGACGCGATCGTGTTGAGGGCGTTGAAGACGAAGTGCGGCTCCATCTGCGCCTGCAGCGCGGTCGTCGTCGCCGTGCGCAGCTCCGACAGCTGGAGCTGTGTCGACAGGTGCCGGCCGACCGACTCGAGCGTCTCGACGGCCGCCTCGTCGAGCGGCGACCCGGCGGTCGAGTACGCGACGACGGCGCCGGCGGGCCCGTCGGCGAGCAGCAGCGGCACGACGGCCGCCGCCCCGAGCGGGCACGCGGGATTCGGGCACTCGGTCCGCAGCCCGAGCGGCGCGAGGAGCGGCGCGCCGCGGGCGACCGACTCGTAGACCGGCCTGATCGGCGTGTCTCCGGCGCCGTGGTGGTCGGCGCCCGCGCCGACGAACGCCAGCACCTGCTGCGCGTCGGTGACGGCGACGGCGCCGTAGCCGAGCTTCTCGAAGAGCTCGTAGGCGACCGTGCGCGCCGCGGCCTCCGTCAGGCCGCGGCGCAGCTCCGGCAACGTGGCGTCGAGCAGCTCGAGCGCGGGACTCGGGCGCCGCCGCCGCGTCACGCGCGGTTCAGACGGACCGCCGTCCCGTACGCGCAGATCTCGGTCCAGGTGTTGCCGAGCTCGGACGTGTCGAAGCGCATCGCGAGGACGGCGTTCGCGCCTTTCGACTCGGCCTCCTCGGTCAGCCGCGCAATCGCCTCCTCGCGTCCCTCGGCCAGCATCTTCGTCATCCCGCCGAGCTCGCCGCCGATGATCGACTTGAGCCCGGCTCCGATCTGCGAGCCGATGTTCCGCGAGCGCACGGTGAGCCCGAAGACCTCGCCGTACACGTCGGTCACCTCATGCCCCGGCACGTCGTTCATGGTCGTGATCAGCACTGCTCCAGCACCTCCAGCACCTCGGGGATGGACGTCACGCGAGCACCATCCCACGTCCGCACCTCGGGCCACATCGGGTCCTGCCCGCGCTTGTGGATGAGGATCGCCCGCATCCCGACGCGGCGCGCGCCCTCCAGCTCGTCGTTCGCGCCGTCGCCGACGAAGACCGCCTCGCGCGGCGCGACGCCGAGCTCATCGCAGCACGCGAGGTAGATGCGCGGGTCCGGCTTCGAGATGCCGGCGCGGGAGGAGAAGACCTCGGCGTCGAACAGCCCCCCGAACTCCGAGGTGGGCCACAGCGTCTCGACGTCCTCGCTGCACACCGTGATCAGCCCGGTGCGGTACCCGCCGTCGCGGAGACGGCGGAGCGTGTCGACCGCCCCCTCCCGCGGGACGAGGCAGTGACGGACGAAGTCGAGGCGCGCCGCGCAGACGTCGTCCATCGCGTCCGGCGGCACGCCCACCTCCTGCAGCACCCTCCGCACCGGCGCGGTGTACCGGTTCGGCGCCGCGTACCACCGCTCACGGAAGCCGAAGCCGACGAGCTCGTCGATGCGCTCGTTCATCCGCCGCGCCGCCGAGGAGTCCCAGTCGATCAGGGTCTCCCAGAGGTCGAAGATCACGGCGCGGATCGCCGTATCGCCTCCCACGCTCGCCGGACGTCCGCCTCCGTCGTCCGCTCGTTGCCGATCGCGAGGCGGATCACCGTCTGCCCCCGCAGCTTCGTCGTCGCGACGAACACCTCGCCCGTCGCGGTGGCCGCGCGGGCGACGGCGTCGTTGTCGGCGTGCACGTGCCGGAAGCAGACCGTCGAGAACGGGTGCGGTGCGACGACCTCCCACCCCGGCTCGTCCTCGACGAGGCCGACGAAGAGCTGCGCCAGGCGGACGTGCTCCCTGATCAGCGCGCGCAGCCCCTCCGCGCCGTACCAGCGCAGCACGAACCAGAGCTTGAGCGCGCGGAACCGCCTGCCGAGCGCGGGGCCGTAGTCCTTGATGTCGATCGCCTCCGGCGTCGCGGCGAGGTACTCGGGGACGAGCGCGAACGCCTCGTGGAAGGCCTCCGGCCGCCTCGTCCAGAGGGCCGAGCAGTCCATGGGCGTGAACAGCCATTTGTGGGGGTTGACGACGACCGAGTCGGCACGGTCGACGCCGTCGAGGCACCAGCGGAGCTCGGGACAGACCGCGGCCGAGCCGGCGTACGCGGCGTCCACGTGCAGCCAGACGCCCGCCTCCTCGCACCGGCGCGCGAGCTCCGGGACCGGGTCGACCGAGGTCGTGCCGGTCGTGCCGACGGTCGCGACGACCGCCGTCGCGTCGTCGAGCGGGAAGTCGGTGCGCATCCGGAACGCGTCGTCGACCTCGACCTTCCGGAACTCGAGCCCGACGAGCCGCGCCGCCTTCTCGACGCTGAAGTTCGCCTGCTCCGACGCGTAGACGACCCCGCCGGGGCGGCCGACGCGCGCGGCCGCGAACGCGGCGACGGTCGCGGTCGAGGCCGTGTCCTCGATGTGGCCGTGCCAGCCGGACGGAAGCCCGAGCAGTTGCGCGAGCCAGTCCATGACGGTCACCTCGAGCTCGGTCGCGGCGGGGGACGACAGCCACGTGAACGCATTCACGTTCAGCGTCGCGACCAGCAGCTCGGCGAGGATGCCCGGTTCGGAGCCGGTGTTCGCGAACCACGCGAAGAACCTCGGATGGTTCCAGTGGGTCAGCCCAGGCACGACGATCTCGTCGAGGTCGCGCAGGACCGCCTCGAACGGCTCGGCGTGCTCCGGCGGCGTGGACGGCAGCTTCGCGCGCACGTCTCCGGGCGCGACGCGCGAGGCGACCGGCAGCTCGGCGACCCGCTCGAGGTACGACGCCGCCCAGTCGGCGGCGCGATCGAGGTCGTCGCGGAAGGTCACCGCCGGCTCTTCCTCAGCTTCTCGATCTGGGGCCACGTGCGCGTGTTGAGGACGTCGTCCTTCGTCATCCACGCGCGGCGCGCCTGCCCGACGCCGAGCTCGACGAAGTCGAGCGCGCCGATCTCGTGCGCGTCCGAGTCGATCACGACCCTGACGCCCGCCTCGCGCACGGCGCGCGCGTGGACGTCGCTGAGGTCGAGGCGGTCCGGCTGCGAGTCGATCTCGAGGAACGTTCCCGTCTCGAGCGCCTTCTCGATCACGCGGTCGAGGTCGATCGGCGACGGCGAGCGCTTGCCGATCTTCCGGTTCGTGACGTGGCCGATGCAGTCGACGTACGGGCTCTCCATGGCCGCGCACACGCGATCCGTCGGGTCGTGGTCGAACCGCGAGTGCACGGACGCGACGACCCAGTCGCGGGTGGCGAGCTCCTCCTCCGACACGTCGAGCGTCCCGTCGGGGCGGATGTTGACCTCGACCCCCTTCAGGATCCGGAACGGCTTCACGAGGTCGTTGAGCGCGTCGATCTGCTCCGACTGGCGCTGGAGCAGGTCGCCGCGGAGCCGCTGCGAGTGGTCGCAGATCGCGTAGTACGCATACCCGCGCGCGACCGCGGCCTCCACCATCGCCTCGAGGGGGTCCTTGCCGTCCGACCACGTCGTGTGCGTGTGCAGGTCGCCGCGGACGTCGGCGAGGGCGACGAGCCCCGGCAGCTCGCCCGAGCGCGCCGCTGCGAGCTCGCCGCCGTCCTCGCGCAGCTCGGGCGGGATCCACTCGTAGCCGAGGAAGCGGTAGACGTCCTCCTCGCGGCCGAATCGGTGCTCCTCCCCGGTCTCGACCACGGTGACGGAGTACTCGGACACCGACAGGCCGCGCCGCACCGCGTCCTCGCGCAGGGCGACGTTGTGGTGCTTCGACCCGGTGAAGTGCTGGAGCAGGTTCCCGTAGCTCTCGGGCGGGACGACGCGCAGGTCGAACCGGAGGCCGTCGTGCGAGACGACCGTCGCCTTCGTCGGCCCCTTCGCGGCGACGTCCACGACCCACGAGAGCGAGCAGAAGTAGTCGACGAGCGCCGCCGGGTCGGTCGCGGTCGCGATGATGTCGAGGTCGCGCAGCGTCTCGCGCATCCGCCGCGCCGACCCGGCGAGCGAGACCTCGACGGACGCGGGATGCTCCTCGAGCACCTGGACGACCGCGCGGAGCTTCGGCAGCGTCGTCCCGAGCAGCGACCGCCGCGGGCCCTCGGCCGCCTTCGGCTGCGCGAGCGTGGCGGCGATCTTCTCCTCCGTGGCCGCGCCGATGCCGGCGTGCCCGCGGAGCTGCTGCGCCTCGGCCGCGGCTTTCAGGTCGGCGACGGTCGTGATGCCGAGCTCCTTCCAGATGCGCCGCGCGGTCTTCGGGCCGAGCCCGGGGAGGCGCATGAAGCGCGCCACCTCCGCGGGCACCTCCGCCTTCCGCTTCGTCAGCGCGTGGATCTCGCCGTCGTCGACGACCTCCACGATCTTCCCCTCGATCGTCTTGCCGATCCCCTGCAGGAGCTTGGCCTTCCCGTCGAGCGCGAGCTGCGCGACCGACGACGGCGTCTCGCGGATCCGCGCGGCCGCCTTGCGGTAGGCGCCGATCCGGAACGAGTCGGCTCCCTCGAGCTCCATGAGGTCGGCGAGCAGGTCGAACTGCTCCGCGAGGACGTCGTTCCGCGGTAAATCCGGCACGGCAGCGATCATAGGCAGCCCGATGCGCGCCACCGTCTGTCTTCCCACGTACAACGAGCGGGACAACCTGGGTCCGATGCTCGACGCGCTCCGCACGGTCCTGCGCGACGGCGACCGTGTGCTCGTGATCGACGACGCGTCGCCGGACGGCACCGGCGCGCTCGCCGACGAGCTCGCGGAGCGGCTCCGCTTCGTCGACGTCCTGCACCGGGACGCGAAGCGCGGGCTCGGCCCCGCGTACCTCGCCGGGTTCCGCCGCGCGCTCGCCGGCGGCGCGGAGCTCGTCCTCGAGATGGACTGCGACTTCTCCCACGACCCGCACGACGTGCCCCGTCTGATCGCCGCGGCCGAGGACGGCGCCGATCTCGTGCTCGGGTCCCGGTACGTCGCCGGCGGCGGCGTCCGCAACTGGGGCCTCCTCCGCAGGGTGATCTCGCGCGGCGCCTCGCTCTACACCGGCCTGTTCCTGCACATGGGCGTGAAGGACCCGACCGGCGGCTTCAAGTGCTTCCGCCGCGGCGTCCTCGAGACGATCGACCTCGACGCGATCTCGGCGAAGGGATACGCCTTCCAGATCGAGACGACCTACCGGGCGAAGCGTGCAGGATTCCGTGTCGTCGAGCTACCGATCACGTTCGCGGACCGCGTCGAGGGCAGCTCGAAGATGAGCCGCGCGATCGTCCTCGAGGCGATCTGGCGCGTTCCCCTGCTACGTCTACGTGCGTGATGCGCGAGGTCACGGACGCGACGTTCGCCGACGAGGTCCTCGCGGCGCCGCACCCGGTCGCCGTCGACTTCTGGGCGCCGTGGTGCGGGCCGTGCAAGGCGATCGAGCCGTTGCTCGAGGAGCTCCCGCTCGACGTCGTGAAGCTCGACGTCGACGACAGCCCGGCGACGGCGGCGCGCTACGGGGTGCTCTCGCTGCCCACGGTGATCCTGTTCGCCGGCGGCGAGCCGCGCGCGACCGTGCACGGGGCGCGCCCGCGCAGGCACTTCGAGAAGGCGTTTGCCGGCTACCTCGGGTGAGACGAGCCTCGCCGCTCGGGCGTCACGCGAAGTGCTCCCAGCCACCGAGCTCGTACGGCACGCCGTCGAGCAGGAGCTCGACGCCCTCCCCTTCCTCCACCCGCCCGACGACGGCGAAGGGGCCCGCCTCCGGCACCGCGGCGAGCAGCTCGTAGTCCTCGCCGAACGCGAGGTCGTCCACGGTCGCTCCGGAAGCGAGCGGCACGCGGTCGAGCGCGACGACGCACCGCACGCCCGAGCGGCGCGCGAGGTGCGCCGCGTCCACCGCCAGGCCGTCGCTCAGGTCGAGCTGGGCGTGTGCGGTGCGCGCGAGCGCGCGGCCCTCCGCGACCCGGAGAGGGGGCCGCAGGTAACGGCCGGCGCGGAACGCGGCACCGGAGCCGCCGAGGGGGCCGGTGACGACGAGGAGGTCGCCCGGACGCGCGCCGGCGCGGCCGGGGACGCGGTCGCTGTGCCCGAGGGCGGTCACCGACAGCATCGCGGCGGGCGCCGTGGTCGTGTCACCCCCGACGACGGGGACGCCGGCCTCGGCGAGCCCCTCGTAGAGGGCGACGACGTCGTCGACCGTGGTCGCCGAGGGCAGCGCGAGGGTCACGACGAGCGCCCGCGGCGCCGCCCCCGACGCGGCCAGGTCGCTGACGTTCACCGCGGCCGCCCGGAACCCGAGCTCGTGCCACGACAGCCAGTCGAGGCGGAAGTGAATGCCCTCGACCAGCGCGTCCTGCGTCACCACGAGCCCGTCCACGACGGCGGCGTCGTGCTCGACGCCCGAGATCAGGCCGCGGCGCTCGAGCTCCGCGAGGAGCGCGAGCTCACCGATCTCCGAGAGCCGCGTCAACCGCCCTCCTCAGCGCGGGGTCTGCGGCCGCACGTACAACGGCGACCCCCGCGGCGCCGGCGTCGATGCATCGTGCCGCGTTCGCCGCGTCGACGCCCCCGATCGCGACGACCGGGACGTCGACGGCGGCGCAGATCGTCCGCAGCCCGTCGAGGCCGATCGGCGGCTCCGCGTCCTCCTTCGACGGCGTCGCCCAGACCGGCCCCGCGCCGAGGTAGTCGGCCTCGGCCGCCTCCGCCTCCTCGAGGCTCGACACGGAGCGGCCGAGGAGCAGCCCGGCGACGCGCGCACGGTCGGCCCCGTCGTCGGCCTGGCCGAGATGGACGCCGTCGGCCGCGAGCGCGAGCGCCGCCTCGACGTCGTCGTTGACCACGAACGTCGCGCCCAGCGCGCGGAACCCGGCGCCTCGCTCGACCACGACACCCGTCGGCGCCTTCACCCGCAGCTGCACCACGGTCGCTCCCGCGTCGACGGCGCGGCGCGCGGTCTCGAGGTCGGCGACGATCGCGTGCACCCTCACGTGACGCGCGCCCTCGTGTCGAGTGTGTCGGGGTCGAGGGACGCGAGCGCGTCGTACAGCCGGACGTGGAACGACCCCGGGCCGGCGGCTCCGCGTGCGGCTTCCTCGCCGGCGACACCGAAGGCCACCAGCGCGTGCACGGCCGCGTCGAACGGCTCGTCCACGGAAAGGAAGCAGCCCGTGAGCGCGGTCGACATGCACCCCGTGCCGGTCACCGCCGCGAGCAGCGGGTGGCCGTTCGCGACGGCCGCGGCGCGGGCGCCGTCGGAGACGTGGTCGACGGCGCCCGTGACGGACGCGACGAGCCCGAGCGCCGTCGCGGCGGCGCGCGCGAGGTCGGCCGGAGCGCCGCCGGCGCCGAGCGACTCGACGCCCCGCACCTCGGCCTCGACGCCCACGAGCGTCGCCACCTCC
Organism: Gaiellaceae bacterium; assembly: GCA_036403195.1. Classification (GTDB taxonomy): domain Bacteria; phylum Actinomycetota; class Thermoleophilia; order Gaiellales; family Gaiellaceae; genus PALSA-600. The sequence continues at coordinate 10,694 of DASWRL010000083.1, read as the reverse complement.
CCCGCGTTCCCGCGCAGCACGGCGACGTCGACCTCGTCGAGGATCCGTTTCGCAGTGTCGGTCCGGTACGTCGTCGCGCCGGCTCCGACGGGGTCCAGCACGACCGGGACGCCGGCCTCGTTCGCGGCGCGCCCCGCGACGAGCATCGACTCGACCCACGGCGCGGAGAGCGTCCCGATGTTCAGGACGAGCGCCCCCGCGAGGCGCACCATCTCCTCGACCTCCTCGCGCGCGTGCGCCATCACCGGGAGGGCGCCGAGCGCGAGCGTCGCGTTCGCGGTCTCGTTCATGACCACGTAGTTGGTGATCTGGTGGACGAGCGGCCTGGTCTCGCGCACGCGGCGCAGTGAGTCTCCGGCGGTCACGTTCTTCCTTTCACGTGGAGGACGTCGACGGGGCCGTCGCCCGCGCCGATCTCGGTCAGGCCGTTCCGGACGGCCGCGGTCGCGGCGGCCGCCGCACCCCGGGCCGCGTCGACGAGGCCCTGGCCCCGCGCGAGCAGCGCCGCGAGCGTCGCCGAATGCGTGCATCCGGCGCCGTGCGTCGCGGCGACGTCGAGCCGTTCGACGGGGATCTCGACGTGGTCGCGGCCGTCGAACACGTGGTCGACCGCGTCGTCGCCATGGCCCCCCGTGACGATCGCGGCGCGCGCGCCGAGTCGCACGAGCCTGGCCGCGAGCTCGCGTCGCGACCCGTCGCCGACGAGCACGCGCGCCTCCGGCAGGTTCGGCGTGACGACCGCGGCGAGCGGAAAGAGACGATCGACGAGCGCCGCCACGGCGTCGTCCTGGAGCAGCGTCGCGCCGGAGGACGCGAGCATCACCGGGTCGACGACGAGCGTGACCGGATGCGCGGCGAGGTACGCCGCCACCGTCTCGACGGTGCGGCGCGAGAAGAGCATCCCGGTCTTCGCGGCGTCGACGCCGATGTCCGTGAAGACCGCGTCGAGCTGCGCGACGACGAACTCGGACGGCAGCTCGTGGACGGCCGTGACTCCGACGGTGTTCTGCGCCGTCAGCGCGACGATCGCCGTCGTGCCGTGCACCCCCGCGGCCGCGAACGCCTTCAGGTCGGCCTGGACGCCGGCGCCGCCGCCGCTGTCCGAGCCGGCGATGGTCAGTGCACGTGGGACGATGCGAGCCTCCCTTCGCCGGCATGATCCGGATCAGGTTCGACGGGTGTGATCTCAGCCCCCGACGGGGCACCCCGGTCACCCGAGGCTAGCATCGGACGATGGCCGTCGACGTCCTGCGCTGGGAGGGGCTGCTGCAGGGAGAGGAGCTCGCGCACCTGGCGACGGAGCCGCCGCGCGACGCCGTGTTCGCGCCGCTCCCGGACGAGCTCCATCCGGCCGCGCGCGACGCCGTCGGCGTCGACCGCCTGTATGCGCACCAGCGGGAGGCGTGGGACGCGGCGGCGCGCGGCGAGCACGTCCTCGTCACGACCGGGACCGCGTCGGGAAAGACGCTCGCCTTCAACCTGCCCGTGCTCGACGCGATCGCGCGCGACCCGAAGACACGCGCCCTCTACCTGTACCCGACGAAGGCGCTCGCGCAGGACCAGTTCCGGACGCTCTCCGGGTACCGCATCCGGGGGCTCCGGCCGGCGATCTACGACGGCGACACCCCGAGCGAGCACCGGCGCGACATCCGTCGCAGCGCGAACGTCGTCCTCTCGAACCCGGACATGGTCCACGTCGGCGTCCTGCCGAACCACGACCGCTTCGGCGACCTGCTCGCGAACCTTCGCTACGTCGTCGTCGACGAGGCGCACGTCTACCGCGGTGTCTTCGGTTCCCACGTCGCGAACGTCCTCCGCCGGCTGCGGCGGCTGGCGGCCGTGTACGGGGCCGAGCCCCGGTTCCTGCTCGCCTCGGCGACGGTCTCGAACCCCGGCGAGCTCGCGCTGTCGCTCCTCGGGCTCCCTGCGACGATCGTCGGCGGTGACGGCGCGCCGCGGGCGGAGCGCACGGTCGTCCTCTGGAACCCGCCGCTCCTCGACGCCGAGCTCGGCCTCCGCGCATCCGCGCTCGCCGAGGCGGCGAAGCTCCAGGCGGGCTTCGTCGAGCGGGGGCTGCGGACGTTGACGTTCGCGAAGAGCAGGAAGGCGGCGGAGCTGATCCATCGCTTCACCTCGGAGCGCCTCGGCGACGACACGCACCTCTCGCCCTACCGCGCCGGCTACACCGCGCCACAGAGACGGGAGATCGAGCGACGGCTCGCCGCGGGCGAGCTGCTCGGCGTCTCGGCGACGAACGCGCTCGAGCTCGGCATCGACGTGGGCCTGCTCGACGTGGTCATCAGCGTCGGCTTCCCGGGGACGGTCGCCTCGCTCCGCCAGCAGTGGGGGCGCGCCGGCAGGCGCGGGAGCGGCGTCGCCGTGCTCGTCGCGAGCGAGGACGGGCTCGACCAGTTCTTCATGCGCGAGCCCGACAAGCTCCTCGGGCGCCGGGTCGAGGCCGCCATCCTCGACCACGCGAACCCACGCGTGCTGCGCGGCCACGTGCGCGCAGCGGCGTACGAGGCGCCGCTGACGGACGCCGACGCGGCGGTCCTGGGCGATGCCGCGCTCGCCTGCGCCCGCGACGACCCCCGGCTGAAGGCGACGCCCGCCGGGATCGTGTGGGCGGGCAGGGAGCATCCCGCCGCGCACGTCGCGCTGCGCGCCACCGACCCGGACGCGTTCTTGGTGGTCGACGCGACGACCGGCGACGTGCTCGGGCTGGTCGAGCGGTCGCGTGCGTACACGACCGTGCACGAGGGGGCCGTGTACCTGCACCGCGGCGAGTCGTACCTCGTGCGCGAGCTCGACCACACGACGATGCACGCCGTGGTCGAGCCGTTCCGCGGCAACTGGTACACGCAGGCGAAGAAGGAGACGGCGACGTCGATCGTCGAGCCGGGCCTCGTCGAGCGGCGGCTCGGGATGGAGCTCGCGTTCGGCGAGATCGAGGTCACCGAGCAGGTGGTCGCCTACGAGCGCAGGACGATCAGCGGCCAGGAGCGGATCGAGCTCGTCCCCCTGGACCTCCCGGCCACGACCTTCGCGACGGAAGCCGTCTGGTTCCTCCCCGAGGCGCACCAGCTCGAGGGGCTCGACGAGATGCCGCGCCTCCTCGGGACGCTGCACGCCGCCGAGCACGCGCTGATCGCCGTCCTGCCGCTGTGGGCGATGTGCGACCGCTGGGACATCGGCGGCCTGTCGACGAACGTGCACCCGCAGACGGGCCGGCCCACGGTCTTCGTCTACGACGGCCACGCGGGTGGCGTCGGCATCACCGCCCGCGGCTTCGACGAGTTCGAAGGATGGACGCGCGACACCGTCGCGCTGATCGCGGGCTGCCCGTGCAGCGACGGCTGCCCCTCCTGCGTCCAGAGCCCGAAGTGCGGCAACCTCAACGAGATGCTCGACAAGAGCGGCGCCCTCGCGTTCCTCCGCCGCGCTGTCGATTCGGGCGGCTCCCGTTCGTCGTAGGACGAAACGACCCGAGGAGGCTCTCGATGAACTACGCGGTGCTGATCTACTCGAACGAGGCGCGCGACACGTTCGACTCGCTGCCGGAGGAGGAGCAGCAGGCCATCATGAGCGAGTACTTCACGCTCTCCGACCTGCCGGTCACGGTCGGCGGCGCGCAGCTGCAGCCCGGCGCCACCGCCACGACCGTCCGCGTCGACGGCGGCAACACGCTGCTGACGGACGGGCCGTACGCGGAGACGAAGGAGGTGCTCGGCGGCTTCTACCTGATCGACGTCGCCGACCTGGACGCGGCGCTCGAGTTCGCCGCGAAGGTGCCCGCGGCGCGCCTCGGAGGGCTCGTCGAGGTCCGGCCCCTGGTGGAGCGCTGATCGAGCGCGTCTTCCGCGAGGAGTGGGGGCGCGTCGTCGCCAACCTGGTGGGCTTCCTCGGCGACTTCGACGTCGCGGAGGAGGCCGCCCAGGAGGCCTTCGCGATCGCGGCGGAGCGCTGGCCGCGGGAGGGCGTCCCCGCGACGCCCGGCGCATGGCTGACGACGACGCGCGCAACCGCGCGATCGACCGCCTGCGGCGTGAGCGAGCGTTCGCGGCGCGGGCGCACCTGGTGGCGCGCCCCGAGGCGGTGGAGGACGAGGTGGAGGACACGACGTTTCCCGACGAACGGCTCGAGCTGCTGTTCACGTGCTGCCACCCGGCGCTCGCGCTCGACGCGCAGGTGGCGCTGACGCTGCGCACGCTGGGCGGGCTGACCACCGACGAGATCGCCCGCGCGTTCCTCGTCCCGGAGGCGACGATGGCACAGCGCCTCGTGCGGGCGAAGAGGAAGATCCGCGCGGCGGGGATCCCGTTCCGCGTGCCGCCGCCGCACCTGCTGCCCGAGCGGCTCGCCGGCGTGCTCGCCGTCATCTACCTCGTCTTCAACGAGGGCTACGGCGGCCGCGGCGACCTGGCCGCCGAGGCGGTCGTGCTCGGAACGGCGCTCGCCGCCCTGATGCCCGACGAGCCCGAGGCGCACGCCCTGCTCGCCCTCATGCTCCTCCACGACGCACGCCGGGACGCGCGGTTCGCCGGCGGCGAGCTCGTGCTGCTCGCAGACCAGGACCGCAGCCGGCACGACCGCGACGGGATCGCCGCCGGGCGCGCCGCGCTCGACCGTGCGCTCGCCCTGCGCGGTCGAGGGCCGTACGTCCTCCAGGCGGCGATCGCGTCGCTGCACGCCGACGACCCGGTCGACTGGCGGCAGGTCGCGTCCCTCTACGGCGAGCTGGCGCGTCTGACCCGGTCGCCGGTCGTCGAGCTGAATCGCGCCGTGGCGGTCGCGGAGTCGGAGGGCGCGGAAGCAGCGCTCGCGCTCGTCGAGCCGCTCGCGCTCGACCAGTACCGCTACTACCACTCGACGCGGGCGGAGCTGCTGCGCCGCGTCGGCCGCCGCGAGGACGCGCGGGCGGCGTTTCGCCGGGCGCGAGAGCTGACGCCCGACGGGCCGGAGCGGCGGTTCCTCGAGCGCAGGCTCGCCGAGCTGTAGTGCGTACGCTGCCGCCGTGACCGGCGACAGGCAGGTCGAGCGCATCCGCGCCTTCCTCCGCCGCAACGAGCGCGACGTCGCGGAGCGCCTCGTGCCGACACGGCACGGCGTCGCCGTGCTCCTGGACGCCTTCCGCGACGTCTACGACGCGAACTACCTCCGGTGCGACGCGCCCACGGCAGGCGCCGGCGCCCTCGCGGACGAGGCGGACGAGGCGCTCGCGGACCGCCATCACCGGCGGATCGTCGTCGCGGACGGGCCGGCCGGCCTCTCCGGCGACCTCGCGGCGCTCGGGTTCGACCTCTCGACGCACCTCGTGCTGGCGCACCGCCGCGACCCCGACCGGCGGGTCGACACGTCCGCGGTCCGCGAGGTGACGCTCGACGACCTGGAGGAGCCGCGCCGCGTCGCGACGCTCCGCGAGCCGTGGGGCGACGAGGACATCGCGGCACAGCTCGCCGGCGCACAGCGGCGGGCGGCGGGTGTGGTGCCGACGCGGTACTTCGCGGCGACCGACGGCGGAGAGACCGCCGGGTGGTGCGAGGTCTACCTCCGCGACGGCGTCGCCCAGATCGAGAACGTCGAGGTGCTCGAGGAGCACCGAGGCCGGGGGCTCGGCCGCGCCATCGTGCAGCACGCGCTCGACGAGGCGCTCCGCGCGGCCGAGGTCGTGTTCCTGGAGGCGCTCGCCGACGACTGGCCGCGCGAGCTCTACGCCAGGCTCGGCTTCGTCGCCGTCGACCGGATCGACGTCTACACCCGCCTGCCGCATCCGCTGACCCGCCTGCGGCTTCGGACGCCTCGCCTCGAGCTGCGGCTCCCGACGGTCGCGGAGCTGCGGCGGCTGTACGCCGTCGCGGCCGCCGGGATCCACGATCCCGCGGAGATGCCCTTCGAGGTGCCGTGGACGGACGCGCTGGACGAGGCGGAGTTCCTCGCGTACCACCGCGACCGGCGCGAGCTCGTCGCGTTCCTCGACGGGGAGCCGGTCGGGGTGCAGGCGCTCCGGGCCCACCTGCCGGAGGTCGACACCGGCTCGTGGCTCGGCGCCGCGCACCAGGGGCGCGGGCTCGGGACCGAGATGCGGGCGGCTGTGCTGACGCTCGCGTTCGACCACCTCGGCGCCGAGGTGGCCCGCTCCGGCGCGCTCGCCGGCAACGAGCAGTCGCTCGGGGTGTCGCGGAAGCTCGGCTACCGCGTCGTCGGCACGAAGACCGTCGCGCCGCGCGGCGTCCCGGTGGAGCACCCGGTGCTCGAGCTCCGGCGGGACGAGTTCCGGTCGCCCGTGCCCGTCGAGATCCAGGCCCCCCGCGACCTCGCGCGGCTCCTCGCATGAACTGGCGGGCGTTCGGCGAGACGTCGTCACGCTGATCCGCGTGACGCGGTCGGTGGCTGAGCCCGGCGATCCTGTCGTTCCTGAGGGGCGTCTTCGGGCTCCTCCTCTCGGCGATCGCCGTGCAGCTCGTGGTGGACGGCGTGCGGTCGCTGACGTAGATTCGCGGCGACGAGAACACGGAGGAGGCAGCGATGACTTCGATGCGGCTGCCCCGCCCGCGGCACGGGGACCCGGCACAGACGACGGAGGAGCTACGGGCGCTCGCCGCGGCGATCCTCCAGGACGACGTCCAGACGCTCGCGCGCACGACGGCGTACCTGCGCCGCTCGTACCGCGTCGTCTTCGTGGGCTACGTGGCGATGATGGTGTTCGGCGTCGCCGCGATCGTCGCGGCGTTCGTGAAGGGGATCACCGCCTCGAGCCTCGGTCAGGCGGTGTCGGCGGTCGGCCTCGCCGGTCTCACCGTCGGCATCTTCGTCGCGTTCTTCGTGCAGCGCCCGTCGGCGGCGCTCGAGCGGAACGCGATCTTCATGCCGTGGGTGTCGATCGTCCTGACGACGTTCTGGACGCGGCTCCTCTACCTCGACGACCCGGCGACGCTCGACGCGAAGCTCGGGCACGCCGCGAAGGAGGCGTCCGAGGAGCTGAGCGCGATCGCGCTGCGGTACGCCGTGATCGACGGCAAGGAGCTCGCGGTCGCGAAGCAGGCGGCGCGGACGCACCCGGTCTAGGAGACGCGCCGGAGCGCCTTGCCGAGCGACTGGCGCGTGGTCAGGACGCCGGCGTAGAGGTCGCCGTGCATGCGGACACGCTCGAGCACCACGCGCATCGTGTAGATCGAGGGGTTGAGCCTGTCGTCGACCTCGTCCCAGCGGAGCGGCGTCGAGACCGGCGCGTTCGGCTTCGGCCTCACCGAGTAGACGGACGCGATCGTCTTCCCCTCGCCGTTCTGGTTCGCGTCGACCAGGACGCCACGTCGGCGCGCCTTCGACCACTCGGTCGTCGCGAGCTTCGGATGCGACCGCGCGATCGCGCCGGCGACGATCTCGGCGAACTGGCGCGTGTCGTCGTAGGTCGAGCGGCGGTCGATCGGCACGAGCACGTGGAACCCCTTGCCGCCGCTCGTCTTCGGGAACGACACGAGCTCGAGCGCGTCGAGCAGCTCCTTCAGGATCAGCGCCACCTCGACCGTCTGCTGCCACGGCACCTCCGGCGTCGGGTCGAGGTCGAAGAGGACGAAGTCGGGCCGGTCCGGCTTGTCGACACGCGAGTACCACGCGTTCATGTCGATGCAGCCCATGTTCACCATCCAGAGGAGAGCGAGCTCGTCGTTCACGAGCGGGAAGTCGATCCACTTCTTCGTGCGGGCGCTGTCGCGGGCCGACACGAGCGCGTGGAAGGTCGGGATCCACTCCGGCATGTGCTTGGGGGCGTCCTTCTGGAAGAACGCCTCGCCGTACGCGCCGTCGGGATACCGCCGCATCGTGAACGGCCTGTTCTCGAGGTGCGGCAGGAGCACCGGCGCGACCGCGCGGTAGTAGCGGAGGAGGTCGCCCTTCGTGATCCCGGTGTCGGGCCAGAACGGCTTGTCGAGGTTCGAGAGGCGAAGCTCGCGCCTGCCGACGCGGATCACGTCCTCGATCGGCTGCGGCGCGACGACCTCGCCGGCGTCCTTGTCCTCGCGGATCCCCTGGTACGCCGGGTGGCGGAGGTGGCCGTCGTGCGTCCACTCGCCGTAGCGCACCTGCGCGACGAGCTGTGGCTCGACCCACTGCACGTCACCCTTCCTGACGCGCGGCATCTTCGGGACGACCGCGAACGGCGAGGTGTCGCGGTGCAGCGGCCTGAGCAGCCCGAGCAGCTTCCGGATCTCCGCGTCGTCGAAGCCGGTGCCGACGTTCCCGACGTACCGGAGCTCGGTCCCCTCGTTCACGGCGAGGACGAGCGAGCCGAACGTGCCGGCGCGCCGGCCGGCTCCGCGCGTGTAGCCGACGACGACGAACTCGTCGGTGTTGTCGCTCTTGATCTTCAGCCAGTCGCGCGTGCGCCGTCCCGGTTTGTACGTCGACTCGACCCGCTTCGCGACCACGCCCTCGAGCTTCTGCTCGCGCGCGACCTCGAACAGCGCGTCGCCGTCGTCGAACCCCTGTGAGAAGGCGACGTTCTTCACGCGCCGGTCGAGGAGGCGCTCGAGGCGCGCCTTGCGCTCGGCGAGCGGCAGCTCGACGAGCGGCTCCCCGTCGAGCTCGAGGAGGTCGAACGCGTAGTAGACGAGGGGCCCGGTCCCCTGCTGCAGCTCGGAGAAGCTCGTGCGCCCCGCCGGGTCGATCCGCGTCACCTCGCCGTCGACCACGGCGTTCGGGCTCTTGACCGCCTTGACGAGCGCCTTCGCGACGTCGGGGAACCGCTCGGTCAGGTCGTTGTCGTTGCGCGAGACCAGGCGGCACTCGCCGCCGCGGATGTACGCGACGGCCCGGTAGCCGTCGAACTTCACCTCGAATGTCCACGCCTCCCCGTGGGGGATGTGCGTCTCGAGCGAGGCGAGCATCGGCCGGTAGGTGCCCTGCACGGGCTCGCCGCCCTCGTCGTGGCCCTTGATCAGCAGCCAGTTCTCCTCCTTGCCGTCGAGGCGAGCCGGCACGAGCGTGTAGCGCCCGTGCAGCCGGGTGCCGTGCAGGTCGACGGTGAGCTGGCCGTTCCGCTTCTCCTCGAGCAGGTCGTACGTGCCGTCGTCCCAGATCTCGACCGTGCCGGCGCCGTACTGGCCCTTCGGGATCTCGCCGTGGAAGGTCGCGTACTCGAGCGGGTGGTCCTCGACGTGCACGGCGAGCGCCCGCGCCCCCGGCGCCACGGGCACGCCCTTCGGGACGGCCCACGACGCGAGCGCACCGCCGCGCTCGAGCCGGAAGTCGTAGTGGAGCCGCCGTGCGTCGTGCCGCTGCACGACGAAGATCGGCTGCGTGGAACGGCGCTCCTCGCCGGAGAACGGCTCGGGTGTCTTCGCGGGGTCGCGCTTGCGGCGGTACTCGGAGAGCGGCACCTACGAAGCTTTACGCGCAGAGGACTTCTTGCGCGCAGAGGTGCGCTTCCGCTTCGGCGCGGCCTTCGAGCTCGCCTTGCCCGCGTCGGAGCGCGAGCGAGGCTGCCGTCTCTTCGTGGCGGCCACGGACTGCCGCAGGGCCTCCATCAGGTCGACGACCTCGCCGCCCGTATCCTCCGCGGGCTCCGGGAGCGGCTCGCCCTCCGCCTTCTTCTGCAGGAGGTCGAGGAGCTCGTTCCGGTAGCGGTCGTGGTAGCGCTCGGGGTCCCACGCCGCAGCGAGGTTCTCGATCAGCGTCTTCGCCATCTCGACCTCGGCCGGCCGGACCTGCGGCGCGGGGGCCGCCTCCGGCTGCCGCACCTCGTCCGCGTAGTACATCGTCTCGAGGACGAGCGTGTCGCCGAGCGGCCGCACGCACGAGAGGTGCTGCTTGTTGCGGATCACGACCTTCGCGATCGCGACGCGCCCCGTCTCCTGCAGCGCCTTCAGGAGCAAGCGGTACGGCTTCTCGGCGCCCTCCTGCGGCAGGAGGTAGTAGCCCTTGCGGAAGTACAGCGGGTCGATCTCCTCGATCGAGACGAAGTCGCAGATGTCGATCGCGTGCGTGAGCTCGATGTCGAGGCGGTCGACGTCCTCCTCGGTGACCTCGACGAACCGGCCCTTCTCGAACTCGAAGCCGCGCACGATGTCGCCGGGGTCGACGGACTCGCCGGTCTCCTTGTTGACCTTGTCATAGCCGATCGGCGCCATGTCGCGGCGGTCGAGGAAGTGGAACCGGAGCTCCTGCGACGACGTCGCCGTGTACATGCGCACGGGCACCGAGACGAGCCCGAACGAGATCGTGCCTGACCAGATCGGACGCGCCACGCTGCGGTTTTTCCACAGCCTTCGCCGACGCAAACGAGGTTGGGAAATGGCCATTCTCCGTAGAAGCGAGGGCCAGGTGGTCGGAGTACCCTGTTGGCATGGCCCCGCGTGTGCCTACGAGGGCGCTCCCGGTCTTGAACAAGGCGGCGGATCTGGCTCCGGCGGCGCAAGCCTGCTGCGGTGTCTGCCGGACGTGCATGACGACGAACGTTTTCACGGCGGTTGGTGCGGCCGTGCTCGGCGCCTGGGCGTTCGTGACGAGGCGACGGGAAGGGTAGGAGGTTGTAGCGGCCGGAAAGAAGCAGCAGGACGCGACTCAGAACCCGCGTTCCAGCTGCTTCGCGGCGATGCCGCAGCGCAGCCGTTTGCCAACGAGGTTTACGGCGTTCGCGGGCGGGGACAACGGCGCCAGAGCTTCTCCACCTGACGGGGGGTTAGGCGCTCGAGGCCCGC
>DASWRL010000082.1:0-21168 GCA_036403195.1 Gaiellaceae bacterium | reverse complement strand
GGTGTCTGACACCTAGAGGTGTCAGACACCACTTCGTGATGCGTCAGCCGTTAGAGCCGGAGTTGCCCCACTCGGAGCCCGCCGACTGGTACGCCTCCTGGGCGAGCTGGAGGTGGTACTGCAGCACCGGGATCTCGTCCTTCGCCTCGTCACGGACGTCCCAGTTGCAGCCGAGCTCGACCTCGTCCTTCGCCTCGTCGATGTCCTGGATGTGATCCGCGACCTCGAGCTCTGCGTAGTCGTGGTCGAACTCCGCACCCTGCATCTCGCGGAGCTCCTCGAGCTGCCACTGCTGGGTCGGCGAAGGCTCGGACGGGACCTCGATCCCGAGCTTGTTCGCCAGGTCGATCGAGTCCTGCAGCGATTTGGTGTGGTCCTTGATCAGCGTCTGGGCGAGCTCCTTCACCTTCGGGTTGCTCGTCTTCTGCAGCGCGATCGTCCCGCCGGCGATCTCGAACCGATCGCCCTCGATCGACATCTTCAGCCACACGACGTCGAGGCCGCACACCGTCGAGCTCGTCTGGCTCGACTGCTGGTCGCTCGACTGCTGGTCGCCGGACTGCTGGCTCGACTGCTGGCTCGACTGCTGGCCGGACTTGTTCCGGTCGCCGTCGTGATGACGCTTCCCGCCGTCCGCCTTCGCGGCCGTCAGGGTTGCTCCGAACAGCGCGACGAGCACGCCGAGCGCTGCCACGGCAGGCAGAAGCCACCGTCTCACGGATACCGCTCCTTTCATGAGGTTTGCACGACCCCGTCCCCCCGGGGCCAGGTCGCGGGTTCGGTTTCCGAAGCGGAGTGGAGTAAACGCCCGGCGGATGTTCAGCGTTCGGGAAGAAACGACGAGCGGCCCCTGCTGGAGGGGCCGCTCGCCGCACATGAGGCGGGAAGGGGGAGACGATCCCGCCTCGAGTACGCCGCGGTGGAGAGATCGTGACGCTTCGCACGGACTCGCGCATGGGCCGCCCGGCCTACCCCGTGCGGGCAACGAGCGCTCTTTGCGCGCGTTTCCGCGTCAGGCGAGGTGGCGCTCGAGCCACCCCGTGGCGGCGCGCCACATGGCCAGCTCGTTCTCGCGCTTCGTAAAGCCGTGGCCCTCGTCGTCGAAGACGATGTACTCGACCGGTCGCCCGAGCTCGCGGAGCCGCTCGACGAGCTGGTCCGACTCGCCCTTCACGACGCGCGGGTCCTTCGCGCCCTGGATGACGAGGAGCGGAGCCCGCACGTTCTCGATGTAGGTGAGCGGCGAGCGCTCGCGCAGCAGCTCCTCGTCCTCGTCGGGGTCGCCGACGAACTTCTTCATCATCCGCTTCCAGGTCGGCGGCACGGCCCGCGCGAACGTCAGGAGGTTCGACGGCCCGAAGATGTCGACGGCGGCGGCCCAGTACTCGGGCAGGCGCGTCACGCACGAGAGGACGGCGAAGCCGCCGTAGGAGCCGCCGTACACGCCGAGCCGCTCCGCGTCGACCCACGGCTGGTCGCGCAACCACAGCGCCGCGTGCTCCCAGTCGCGGAGGTCGCCGCCGCCCCAGTCGCGCTGGATCAGCCGCTGGTAGCTCTTGCCGTATCCGGTCGAGCCGCGGATGTTCGTCGCGAGCACCGCGATGCCGCGGCCGGCGAGGTACTGGTAGAGCGGGCTGTAGACCGGGCGCTCCTGCGACTCGGGCCCGCCGTGGATCGAGAGGACGACGGGCACGCGCCCGTCGGCCTTCGGGCGGAAGAGCCACGCCGGCACGTCGCGGCCGTCGAACGTCGGGTAGGAGACGAGCTCGGCGGCGACCAGTTCGTCCTCCGCGACCCCGGCATCGCCCCAGCTGTTCGTGACGCGTCCCGCGGCGCCGTCGGCCGCGGCGACCCACACGTCGGCCGGCCGCCGTGGCGTGGAGATCACGACGGCTGCGCGCGAGCCGTCGGCGCTGAGCGCGAGCGGTGGCTCGTACCCCGTGAGGTGCGGGCGCGCGCCGGGCGGCAGATCGGCGACCACGACGTCTCCGCCGCGGCGCAGCTTCAGCCGCGTGTACCCGTCCTCGTTCACGAGCCACGCGAGCGTCGACCCGTCCTGCGAGGCGGCGAGGTCCTCCACGTCGTGCTCCGGCGTCTCGACCCACTCGCGCTCGCCCGTCTCGAGCTCGTACCGCGCGATCCCCCTGAACTCTCTCCCCGCGTCGGAGAGGACGTAGAGCGCCGAGCCGTCCGCGTCCCAGGCGGCGGCCACGTCGATCACCTCGTCAGGCGCGTCGAGCATCGGCCGTGCCTCGCCCGACTCGAGGTCGAGCACGAGGCTGCGCACGTCGCTGTTGCTCCGCGCGTCGCCGACGAGGAGCTTCGTGCCGTCGGGCGACCACGCGCCGGAGAACGCGTACTTCCCCTCGCCGAACACGGCCCGCGTCTCGCCCGTGGCGAGGTCGCGCACCCACACCTCCATGTCGGCCGGGTTGCGGCTGTTCGCGGAGTACGCGAGGCGCGTGCCGTCGGGCGAGAACGCACCGGCCCCGATGAAGTGCTGCGCCTGCGGCGCGTCGGTGATCTGCTCCGGCTCGCCCTCGCCGCCGTGCAGCAGGAAGAGCTGGTTGAACTCGTCGCCGTCGTGGTCCGCGCAGACGGCGATCGTCCCGTCGGCCGGTGACACCGCGACGAAGCGAACGGTCCAGTCGGAGAAGTCCGTCAGCTGCCGCGGGTCGGCGCCGTCGAGGCCGACGCTCCAGAGGTTGAACTGGCCGGAGCGGTTGTCGACGAAGTAGACACGCGACCCGTCGCCGCTGAAGGCGAGCCCGGCCGAGAACCGGCGGAACGCGAGCAGCCGCTCGAGGTCGATCACGGCGCAACCATACGAAGATCACCCGATCGAGGGAGCTTCAACGGGTCCGTATCCGTCAATAACACGATCATCATGGATCAGAACCAGGAAAACACGCAGCGCCCGACGATCGACTGGCGCGAGTCGTGGGGGCCGGCATTTCAGCGCGTGCTCCTCACGATCGCGGCGGTCGACAAGTTCGAGCGCAGCGACCCCACGAAGCCCTGAGCGCGATGGGGTCGGTGGACTACCGGCTCCTCGACGGGTTCGTGCGCGCGCAGCAGGAGCACGCGTTCGAGCGCCTGCGGGAGGTGGCGTCAGACGCCGACGGGCGCGAGAGCCGCATCGGCGCGCTCGGCCAGCCGCGACGCGCCGAGCCGGGCGAACGTCTCACGCGCGTCCGCGAGGAGCTGCTCGGCGTCCGCCGGCCGTCCTTTGGCCGCGAGCCACTCGCCGTGCTCCAGCTGGACGACCGCCAGGTGGAACGGCAGCTCGAGCTCACGTAGCGGCGCTGCCGCCAGCCGGAACTGCGCGTCCGCGGACGGCTCTTCCCCCGCGAGAAGGGCCCGGTACCTGTGCGCATGCGCGGCGAGGAGCGGCGGCCGCAGGCCGGGAGGCTGGCTCTCGACCAGCTCGAGGAGCTCCTCGACCTTCGCCTGCTCGCCGAGCGCGGTCGCGGCGGCGAGCGCGACCAGGATCGTATGCTTGACGAACTGATGGCCGATGCCGACGGCGTCACCCATCTTGATCGCGTGCTCGGCGGTCTCGAGGGCGCCGCGGTGGTCGCCTTCGCCGAGGCGTACGCCGGCCGTCCCCGCGTACACACCCCCTTCGGCCTGCACGTCGGCTGAATCGGCGAGGTGCTCGCAGCGCGCAAGCAGCCGGCGTGCGTCGTCGAGGCGGCCGCGATGGATCCAGACGTCGACGACACCCGTGAGCGGGCTGAGGACCCCACTGTTCACGCCGATCTGGTCGTCCGGGATCTCGTCGTAGCGCGCGATTGCCTCGTCCCACCGGCCGAGCATCGTCAACGCGTGACACATCTCGGCCAGCGCGAACGCCTCGTTTCCGCGGTCGCCGATCCTGCGTGCGAGCTCCAGCGCCTGCTCGAGGTACGCGTACGACTCGCGGTAGCGGTCGCGCCGGAAGCCCAGGTCAGACATGTTCCCCGAGACGGCGGCCGCCCGCTCGTACTGATCGTGCGCCAGCGACGTGTCGAGCGCGAGCTGGAAGAACGCCTGCGCCTCCTGCGGCCGCGTCTTCGACGACAGGATGCCCTTGACGTTCCAGCCGCGGGCAAGCACCTCCGGGAGGCGGAGGGCCTCACCGATCTCGAGGCTCCGCTCGATGAGCTCTGTCGCCTCGTCCGTCCTCCCCGCGAACCAGTACGCGCCTCCGAGGCGGCTGATGAACCAGGCGAGGTCGGCGTCCGGCGGGTCGTCGGCGATCGTTGCGTAGGCCCGCTCGAGGCGCGCGATCGCCTCGTCCGTCCGCCCCACGGATTCCTCCGTCAGGGCCAGCCAGCCGGTCGCGCGCGCCGCCGCGTGGGTTGCGCCGGCGGCGTCGAACAGCTCGCGCGCGCGGTCGAACAGCTCCCCTGCCTGCTCGAACGAGCCGGTGCGCAACGCCATCTCGCCGGCCCGCTGGAACGCGGCTGCGCGCTCGAGCGGGTCTTCCGCGAGTTCCGCCGCCTGCTCCAGATACCGGAGCGACTCCGGTGCTGCTCCCAGCGACGCGGCGCGCTCGCCGGCGCGGCGGAGCGCCGCGTGCGCGCGCTCGCGCAGCGCGGCGGCGTCGGCCGCGTCGGGATCGAGGCGATAGGCATCGACGAGGTGCGAGGCGACGACCTCCGCGACCTCGTCCTCGGAGAGCGTCGCGGAGAGGTGCTCGGCCGCGGCGAGGTGCTTTGCGCGCCGCTCGCGGTGCGAGATCGTCTCGTAGGCGACGTGGCGCACGATGTCCTGCAGGAAGCCGTACTGGCCGTGCTCCGGTGAGCGCTGATCCGCTTGCAGTCCGAGCAGCTCCTTGCGGACGAGGCTCGTGAGGAGCGGCTCGAGGGTTGTCGGCTCCTGACCGGTCACCGCTGCGAGCGACGCCCGGGTGAACGTCTTGCCGAGGACGGCGGCGTCCTGCAGCAGCCGCCGGTCCTCGGGCGCGAGCGCGTCGAGCCGCGCCGCGACGAGCGCCTGCAGCGTCTCGGGCACCTCGAGCGTCTCGACCTCCCCGGACACGCGATACGTGGAGCCGTCGGGCACGAGCAGGCCCCGGTCGAGCAGCATCCGGACGGTCTCGACCGCGTACAGCGGCACGCCTTCGGCGCGCGCGAGGATCTGCGCGCGCAGCGTTCCGGGCAGGCCCGGCACGAGCCCGTGCAGCAGCTCCTCCATCGCGCGCGGCGCGAGCGGCTCGAGGTAGAGCGAGGTGAAGTTGCGGTGGCCGGCGCCCCACGTCGGGCGCCGCTCGTGCAGCTCCGGCCGGGCGAGCGTGATCACGTAGATCGGGTGGTTGCGCGACCACTCGAGCAGGTACTCGATGAAGTCGAGCAGCGACGCGTCCGCCCACTGCATGTCCTCGAACGCGAGCACCGTCGGGTACACGTCGGCGAGCCGCTCGAAGAACAGCCGCCAGGCGGCGAACAGGTCCTGCCGGTCGCGGCTCTCGTGCTCGCCGAGGCCGAGCAGCTGGGCGAGCCGCGGCTCGACGAACTTCCGCTCCTCGGCGTCGAGCAGGTGCTCGTCCAGGGTCGTGTGGAGCTTGTCGAGCGCCGCCTGCGGCTCCTCGTCCTCGGCGATGCGGCAGCGCATGCGCACCATGTCTGCGAGCGCCCAGTAGGTGACGCCCTCGCCGTAGGCGAGGCAGCGGCCGCGGTGCCAGTACGTCACCTGCTCGATCCCGTCGAAGTACTTGTAGAACTCCCAGACGAGCCGCGACTTGCCGATCCCGGCGATCCCGGTGACGGAGACGAGCTGCGCGCGCCGTTCGTCGGCGGTCGTGTGGAAGAGCTCCTTGATCTGGCGCAGCTCGCGGTCGCGCCCGACGAACGGCGCCTCGAGCCCCTCCGACTTCAGCGAGCCCTGGCGGCCCGAGACGACCCGCAGCGCCCGCCACAGCTGTGTCTCTCCGGCCTTGCCCTTCAGCTCGTGGCTGCCCGCGTCCTCGAAGACGATCGTCCCTTCGGTCGCCCGGCGCGTCGACTCGCCGACGAGGACGGTGCCCGGTTCCGCGACCGACTGGATCCGTGAGGCCGTGTTGACCAGGTCGCCGGCGACCATCCCCTCGCCGACCGCCCCGAGGTTGACCGCGGCCTCGCCGGTGAGCACGCCGACGCGGGCCCGGAGCCCCTCGGCGCCGACCTCCTGCCCGAGCGCCGAGACGGCTGCGACGAGGTCGAGCGCAGCACGCACGGCCCGCTCGGCGTCGTCCTCGGTCGTCACGGGCGTGCCCCATACGGCCATCACCGCATCGCCGATGAACTTCTCCACCGTGCCGCCGTAGAGCTCGACGAGCCGTCGGCAGGTGTCGAAGTAGCGGGAGAGGAGCTCGCGCACCTCTTCCGCGTCGCGCGACTCGGAGAGCGTGGTGAAACCGACGAGGTCGGCGAAGAGGACGGACACGAGCCGCCGCTCCGCGACCCGGTCGACCACCGGCGCGGTCGGCTGCGCCGGCGCAACCGCCGTCCCGCACTCGCCGCAGAACTTCTCCCCCGGCGCGAGCGGAGCGGCGCAGGCGGCGCAGGCCAGCGCGAGACGCGTCCCGCACTCGATGCAGAACTTCTTGCCTTCGGCGTTCGTCGTGCCGCAGCTGGGACAGGTCACTCGTGGCTCCCTGGTACGCAGCCTAAGCGACTGGACGACGCCGGAGAAGGACGGCGTGGAAACATGTACGCGATGAGCGAGACGGCCACGTCGACGTCGTCGTCCCCCGTGCTCCCGGCGAGCCTCCGTCTCGGGGCGGTCCGGCTCGTCGTGCGCGACCTCGACCGGGCGATCCGCTGGTACGAGGAGTCGCTCGGGCTCCGGCTGCACCGGCGCGAAGGAGCGGTCGCCGAGCTCGGCGACGGCGACGAGACGGTCCTCGTGCTCGAGGAGGATCCCGACGCGCGGCCGGCCGGGCGGCACGCGGGGCTCTACCACTACGCGCTCCTCTATCCGTCGAGGGCCGCGCTCGCGCGCGCGCTGTCGCGCCTGGTCGAGACGCGCACGCCGATCCAGGGCGCGTCCGACCACGGCACGCACGAGGCGATCTACCTGCCGGACGCCGACGGGAACGGCATCGAGCTCGCCGCCGACCGGCCGCGCGACCAGTGGCCGGCGGGGCTCGGCTACTCCGGCGGGCCGGCGCCGCTCGACCTCGACGGGCTGCTCGCGCAGGTGCGCGGCGAAGCGCCGCAGACGCACGTCGACGACGGCCTGCGCATGGGCCACCTGCACCTGCACGTCGGCGACGTCGACGAGGCGCTCGCGTTCTACCGCGACCTCGTCGGCTTCGAGGAGCAGGCGAACCTCGGCACCGCGGCGTTCGTCTCGGCCGGCGGCTACCACCACCACCTCGGCTTCAACGTGTGGAAGGGGCGCGGCGTCGTTGCGCCGCCGCCTCACACGGTCGGGCTGCGGCACTGGTCGGCGGCGCTCCCGGCGGCGGACGCCGACGCGCTCCGCGCACGGCTCGAGCGGGCGGGCGTGGAGGTGTCGGAGCACGACGGAGGCTTTCTCTTCCGCGACCCCTGGGGCACGGCGCTCGCCGTCGAGGTGGTCTCGTGAGCGGTCCGCAGGGGCCGGTCGAGCCGGCCCTGAAGGCCGAGCGCCCGATCGACCCGGAGCTGCGGATCGGGCACGTCCACCTGCGCACCGCGGACATCGACCGCGTCCGCGAGTTCTACGTCGGCATCCTCGGGTTCGACGTCGTCTTCGAGGCGCGCGACGTGCCCGGGTGGGGGACGACCGGCGACATCCTGTTCCTCTCGGCCGGCGGCTACCACCACCACCTCGGCTTCAACACCTGGAAGTCGGCGGGCGGCTCGCCGCAGCCCGACGGCGTGACGGGGCTGCACCACGTCGCGCTCAACTTCTCGACGCGCCGCGCGCTCGCCGAGGCCGTCGGCCGGCTCGTCGACGCAGGTGTCCCGCTGCGGCAGCTGACCGACCACGGCACGCACCTCGCCGTCTATCTCAGCGACCCCGACGGCAACGACCTCGAGCTCGCGTGGGACCGCCCGTGGGACGAGTGGCCGAAGGGCTTCGTCGACGGCGCGCTCGACCTGGACGAGCTGCTCTCGTACCGCTGAGCGTTCCGCGCGAGCTCAGCCCGTCGCCGGGTGCCACGACGCCGAGACGGTCGTGGCGCCCCAGTTCGGGGTCCCGGGGCCGTAGCCCTCGGACACCGTCGTGTACGAGCGCGGCTTCGACCCGAGCCAGAGGATCTGCCCCTCGCCCCAGCGGCCGGGGAAGCGCGCCCACGGCGTCGTCGCGGTCGGCACCTGCACGACGCGCGCCGGCGTCACGCCCGGGACGCCCGCCGCGCCGAGCGGGTGCGCCGACCCCATCCGGTCGGCGATGCTCTCGCGGGCGAGGCTGACGAGCGCCGAGGCCTTGCGCGCGGCGCTGCCCGCGACGCCCTTCAGGCACTCGCTGAAGCGCGTGTCCGCCGGCGTCGCCGAGAACCAGTTCGCGTGCGACCCGAGCGCGACGTACGCGACCGGGTGGGTGCCGCCGCGCTTCGTCACGGCCGCCCACGGCTGCACGCTGCCGGAGCAGTGCTCGCTGTAGGCGGCGAAGACGGGCGTCTCGCTCTGGTCGAGCCCGATCGTGATGCTCTCCCAGTCGCCCTCGTGCACCTGCCACAGCCGCTCGCGCGGCGACCGCCAGTCGTCGAACGCGTAGAAGAGCCAGTAGTGGACGAGGAGCGCGGGCGGCTTCGTGAATCCGGGCGGCGCAGGCGCCGTCGCCGGGACGCGCACGACGTTTCCGTAGACGACCGGCGCGCTCCAGTTCGTCGTGCGCGCGAGTGAGCGATAGCAGCCGAGGCCGCCGCGGAGCGGGCACGGAAGGTCGAGCCGCAGGCACGGCGTCGTGGTGCAGCCGGTCGCGGACGTCGGGAGCGGCGGCGGCACGACCGTCCACGCCCCCTTCGTCTGCTGCCGCTCGACGCGCGCGAGCGCGAGGTACGACTCGACCGCCTCGGGCGCCCACTCCTCGTTCTGATGGAACAGCAGGACGGGCGCGTACGTCTGCAGCAGGTCGGCCGGCGGTGTCGCGCCTCCGCGCGAGGCGGCGCCGAGGGCGAGGACCGCGACGAGCGTGAGGGAGGCCGCGAGTGTCCGCACGCCGCACAGGTACCAGGCAGGTGTTAGGTGCCTGCGACGCGCTGGAGGATCTCGGAGCGGCCCGAGCCGACCCCCTGCTGGTCGGGCTCGAGCGCCCAGGCGGCCTCTCCCGTCTCGGCAAACCGGTGCTCGACCATCGTGTCGAGCAGCGCGAGCTGGTGGCGGAGCGGCGGCTGCCGCTTGGGCGGAGCGACCGCGATCAGGTCCTCGAGCATCGCGGAGAGCCGGCGCGTCGCCTGGATCGAGTTCACGGAGAGGTGGCGCAGCTCGTCGAGCGCGACGTGGACGTAGCCCTCCCACGAGAGCGCCGGGACGACGAGCCGGAGCCGGCCGGAGGCGCCGGCGTGGCGCCCGGTCGGGAACGGCCGCGTGACGAGCATCCGGAGGCAGTCGTGGATCCGGTCCATCGCCTGCACGGCCGTCGTCGCGTCGCCCATCGCCGAGGACAGCGAGCGGACGGCGACGTCGACCAGCATCCGGATCCCGTAGGCGACGTCCGCGTGCAGCGTGCGGTCCTTCCCGAAGACGACGCCCGAGAGCAGGTCGCCCGCGTCGACGGGCCGTCGCCCGTAGACCGCGAACACGGTCGCGCCCTCGGGCACGAAGTCGCCGATCCGCGGGCGCAGCACGACGCACACGTCGTTCCTCTCCGCCACCTCGACGAGCTCGTCCTCCGCGACCTTGAACAGCACGCCGGGCTTCGGCGCCGCGACGAGCGCCGCCGGCGCGCCCTCGGGGACGTCGTCCGCAGGCGCACGTTCGGGAAGCTCGAGGGGGTAGAGCTCCACGATCAGCTTCCGCGTGTCGTCGCCCACCGAGTCGATCAGGGAGGACGCGCGCAACGACTGCCCGATGTGGTTCACGTACGAGACGAGCACCATGATCGAGACGAGGATCAGCACGAACGCGACGACGATCGCGACGCCCGGGACGAAGCCCTCGGGCGACGCCTGCGTCGGCTGCTTGACCTCCCGCATCACGAGCATCGCGTGCGCGAAGGTCGCGACGAAGACGCCGATCGCGAACTGGCTCGGCCGGTCGCGCAGGATCGTCCGCAGCACGCGCGGCGTGAACTGCCCCATCGCGAGCTGGACCACGACCATCGTGATCGTGAGGACGAGGCCCGTGAGCGTCACCATCGACGCGGCGACGGTGGTGAGGATCGAGAGCGCGGCGTCGGGGTCGCCCGACAGCGACCGCGGGATGACGGCTCCCGCCGACCGGTCGATCGCGATCGTCGCGAACGACAGCCCGACGCCGGCCAGCACGCACAGAATCGGGACGAACCAGAGGCTCGAGCTCAGGTGGTTCCAGATCCGCCACCGCCTCATCCGCGAAACGGTCTCCGCGCGCCGCTCGATCCAAACGAGTCGGGCGGCCTCGAGGGCCGCCCGGAATGTCGTTCTAGAGCAGGTAGATCAGCAGGAGGATGATGATCACGAGCAGGAGTACGCCACCGCCGATGTACATGTCTCACCTCCTCGGGGGTAGAGGAATCCAGCTCTTCGACAACGGCGCGGGCCGTGATTCGGATACGCGAACCGCTGCTCAGGCGTCGAGGATCCGCGCGGCGCGGTCGAGCTCGCGGCGAAAGCGCGTCGGCTCGAGCGCGGCGCGCGCCGCCTCCGCGAGTGCACGCGCCTCCTCGCCGGCGAGCGTCTCCGCCGCGTCGAGCCGCGCGACTGCCGCGTCGACGCGCATCGACAGCGCGTCATAGCCCGCGGCCGCCGCGAGGAGCAGCCGGACGCCGTCGTCGTGCGCCCCGGCGGCGATCGCGACGCGCCCGTCGAGGCGGTCGGCCGTCGGTGCCAGGTACAGCGCGCCGCTCGACCGGCCGAGCTCGCGCACCGACGCGGCGAACGGCGGGAGCTCGTCCCACCGTTCCTCGGCGAGGAGCAGCTCGGCTTCGGCGTGGCGGAGGAACGGCAGGTTGTCGCGGCCGCGGTCGGCGGCGAACGCGCGGTCGAGAAGGTCGCGGGCCTCCGCGACCTCGCCGCGGAGCAGCAGGAGCCGGAGGTTGTTCGGTGCGCGGCCGCCGGACACGCGCTCGATCGACGCGACCTCGCGCAGCAGCTCGTCGGCGCGGTCGGAGCTCCCGCGCGCCTCGTGGATGAAGGCGAACCCGGGCCACGGTGACGCGAAGCCCGACGTCAGCTGCTCGCCCCGCTCGCCGAGCGCAGCGACGAGCAGCGCGTGCTCCTCGAGCGCGCGGTCCCAGTCGCCGAGGTAGAACGCGGCGTACGCCGACCACGAGATCGCGTGCGCGGCGAAGAGCGGCGTGACGCCGACCAGCAGGTCGTAGGCCTCGCGCCCGAGCGCGCAGGCCGCCTCGAACAGCCCGACCCACGACGAGTTCCAGGCGGCGACGGCGTAGCTGTCGCCGAGCTCGGCGAGGTCGCCCGCCTTCTTCGCCAGGTCGAGCCGCTCGAGGGCGACCTGGTGCGCGTCGTCGAGCCGGAGCCGGCGCTGCAGGTTGTGCTGGACGCTGTCGAGCGCGACGACGGCGAGCTCGGGCCTGCCGAGGCGGAGCGCCATCTCGGCTGCGCCGCGTCCCGTCTGCTCGGCGAGCACGGGGTCGCGCAGCGGTGAGGTCGTGGTCGGGTACCCGTGCGCCCAGAACGATTGCGCGGTGAGCAGCCTCACGTGCGCCTCGCTGTCGGCCGGGTCGAGGTGCTCGAGCGCCGCGCCGAGGATTGCGGCCGCGTCTTCCTCCGGCGGCAGCGACTGGTTCGTCCCGGCCCAGCGGAGGACCGTCTCGAGTGCGAGGCCGGACAGGCGGCCGATGCGGTCGTGGTCGGTCGAGCCGCCCTCGCGGAGCGCGCCGACCGCGCGCACGAACGCGTCGTACGCCTGGTCGCCGAGCGCGGCGAGCAGGTTGCAGCGGGCCAGCGCCTCGTACGCGCTCGCGCGCTCCTCGGGCGTCTCCGCCACCTCGACCGCGGACTCGGCGAGGCTCCGCGCCGCGCGGTAGGCGGCGCCGCGCGCGGCGTTCTCCGCCGCGAGCAGCAGGAGGTCGAAGGCGCGGCGTCTCAGCGTCTCGAGCTCGTCCGGCGGGTAGGAGCGGTCGCGCCGCGCCCCGCGGTAGGCCTCCGAGTAGTGGTGCGCGAGGAGCGCTCCGTACTCGCGCCGGCGGTCGCCCGCGGTGTCCTCGATCCAGCGCGCGACCCGCGCGTGCGCGCGCGGCCGCTCGCGCCTCGGGAGGCTCTCGTACGCGACGTCGCGCGTCAGGATGTGGCTGAACGACAGCTCCTCCTCGCCGGCGATCGTCGAGCTGACGCGTGCAGAGACGAGCTCGCGCTCCTCGAGCCGGCGAAGGTCGGGATCGAGCGCGTCGACGTCGTCGACGAGCGCGGCGACGGCGCCGCGCCAGAAGACGCGCCCGACCACCGACGCGTGTTGGAGGGTGCGCTTCTCGCGCGGGCGCAGCAGGTCGATGCGCGCCGCGAGCACGCCCTGCACCGTGTCGGGGAGCTCGAACCGCGCGAGCTCGTCGGTGGCCCGCCACCGTCCGTCCGCGCGAACGATCCGTCCTTCGTCGATCAGCTGCCGCAGGATCTCCTCGAGGAAGAACGGGTTGCCCTCGGCGCGCCCGAGGATCTGCGCGCGGGTCGCGTCGGGCAGGCCGTCCACGTCGAGCAGGTGCGAGACGAGCTCCGCCGCCGCCTCCTCCGGCAGCGGGCTGAGGAACACGGACGAGAAGTTGCGGCGGCCGCCGCCCCACGTGGGGCGGCTGTTCGTCAGCTCCGGCCGCGCGGGGCAGACGAGGAGGAGCGCTCCCTGTGCGCGCTCGGCGATCTCCTCCAGGAGGTCGAGCAGCTCGGCGTCCGCCCAGTGGATGTCGTCGACGACGGCCACGACGGGCGTGCGCTCCGCGAGCGTCGAGAGGAGCGTGCGCCACGCGCGGTGCAGCTCGACGCGGAGCGCCGACGGCTGCAGGCGCGCGAGCTCGTCGTCTCCCGCGTCGAGCCCGAGGGTGAACGCGAGCGCGGGGAACGTGAGCGGCGGCATGCCGTCGGCGAGCGCACGGATGCGCGCGAGCGCGGTCTCGGTCGAGTCGGCGTCGCCGACGCCGGCGAGGCTCTTCAGGATCTCCGCGAGGGGCCAGTACGTGATCCCCTCGCCGTAGGAGAGGCAGCGGCCGACGACGACGCGCGGCGCGTCCGGCCGCGCACGAAGGCGCGCGAGCAGCTCGCGCACGAGCCGGCTCTTGCCGACGCCGGGCTCGCCGTAGATCGTCACGAGGTGCGGCCGCCGCTCCGCGTCGACGCGGTCGTGCAGCGCGAGCAGGAGGTCGAGCTCGCGGTCGCGGCCGACGAGCGGCGCGTGCACCCCCGGCAGGCCTCGCGTCGGCGCGTCCGGCGTCTCCTCGAGCAGCAGGAACGCCCGGACGGGCTCCTCCTTGCCGCGGAGCTCCCGGTCGCCGAGGTCCTCGAAGCGGAAGCCGGGCGCGGCGCGCGCAGTCCGCTCCGCGACGACGATCTGCCCCGGCTCGGCGAGCTGCTCGAGGCGCGCAGCCGCGTTGACCGCGACGCCCGTGACGAGCGCCTCCCCCGGCGCCGGGTTCGGTGACGCGACGGCGTCACCCGTGTTGATCCCCGTGCGGATCTGCATCGTCACGCCGTACGCGCCGCCGAGCCGGTCGTTCACCTCGACGAGCCGGTGGCGGAGCGCGAGCGCCGCGCGGAGGGCGCGCGCCGGGTCGTCCTCGTGGGCCGTCGGGACGCCGAAGACCGCCATCACCGCGTCGCCGATGTACTTCTCGACCGTCCCGCCCTGGGCCTCGATCTCGGCCCGGACCGCGGCGAACCACTCGCCCATCACCTCGCGCAGCTCCTCGGCGTCGAGCCGGTCGGCGAGCTTCGTCGACTCCGTCACGTCCGTGAACAGGACCGTCACGACCTTCCGCTCCGCGCTCACGCGCTGATCGTACGGCGCGCGCGAGCGCGGAAGCGGATGACTGACGGCAGTTCCTTGTTGACGGAAGTCTATGCGATCGAGTAGACAAGCGGAAGTGGACGAGCGGCCGAACGTCTACGACTGGGTCGAGCTGCGCTCGCCCTTCAAGGACCTGCGCCCGGGCGCCGAGGGGGTCGTCGTCGCCTTCTCGCCCGACTACGGCTCCGCGCTCGTCCAGTTCCTCGGCGCGAGCCAGCCGCTGTCGGTTCCTGTGGAGCTCCTGAGAATGCGCTAGAGCGATCGCATGTGCGACATGCAGGTATGTAAAGGTACGCACATCTTCTGCTGTCGTCACTCGGGGAGAGAAGGGGTAAGGGGTGCCCGATGCCGTGGATCGAGGAGCTCGAAGAGCTGTTCGTCCTTCGTCCGGAGCTGCTCGCGTCGTTCCTCAGCGCACTGAGCAGCGTGATGCTCGAGGCAGCGTCGCTGTCGCGGGCGACGCCGCCGCGGTTCGTGAGCGACTGACGGCGGTTCGGCGGGACCGCCCGCCGCTTGCGATGATCGCGACGTGACGACGCCGACGCCGGCGGGCGGGCAGCCGACGGGGAACCCCCGTGGGCCGCGCCTGCCCAAGATGCCGCCGCGGCGCGTCCGCATCAGCTGGTGGGTCGCGTGGATCCTCGGCCTGCTCGTCCTCAACTACTGGCTCGGCGCCCGTGCGACGCAGGCGCCGTCACGGCTGCACGTGCCGTACAGCCCGTTCTTCCTCGAGCAGCTGAAGGAGGGGCACGTCGCCTCGATCACGACGAAAGGGACGACGGTGCAGGGCACCTTCGCGACGCGGATCGCGTACAAGGGCTCGAAGGCGTCGACGCGGTTCAAGACCGAGATCCCGACGTTCGCGAACACGAACGAGCTGTCCGCCCTCCTGCAGAAGAAGAACGTCGTCGTGAACGCGGTGCCGATCCAGTCGGACGCGCCGTGGTGGGAGAGCCTGCTCGTCGGGTTCGGGCCGACGATCCTGTTCGTCGCGCTGATCTTCTGGGTGTCGCGCCGCGCCGGCGGGGTGCAGGGGATGCTCGGCCAGTTCGGACGCTCACGCGCGACGCTGTACGAGCCGACGGGCGACCGCGTCACGTTCGCCGACGTCGCAGGGATCGACGAGGCGAAGCAGGAGCTCTCGGAGGTCGTCGACTTCCTGCGCGACTCGGAGAAGTACCAGCGGCTCGGCGCGCGTGTCCCGCACGGGGTGCTGCTCTCGGGGCCGCCGGGGACGGGGAAGACGCTGCTCGCGCGCGCCGTCGCCGGCGAGGCGAACGTGCCGTTCTTCTCGATGGCGGCCTCGGAGTTCGTGGAGGCGATCGTGGGCGTCGGCGCGTCCCGCGTGCGCGACCTGTTCACGAAGGCGAAGCTGGCGGCCCCCGCGATCATCTTCGTCGACGAGCTCGACGCGATCGGCCGCTCGCGGACGTCGGGGGTCGCCGGCTTCAGCGGCGGCAACGACGAGCGCGAGCAGACGCTCAACCAGATCCTCACCGAGATGGACGGGTTCGACTCCTCGACCGGCGTCATCGTGATCGCGGCGACGAACCGCCCCGACGTGCTCGACCAGGCGCTCCTCCGCCCGGGCCGGTTCGACCGGCGGGTCGCCGTGCAGCCGCCGGACCGCGCGGGGCGCGAGGCGATCCTGGCCGTGCACACGCGCTCGGTCCCGCTCGGCGCTGACGTCGACCTGCCGGGGCTCGCGTCGACGACGCCGGGCATGGTGGGCGCCGACCTCGCGAACCTCGTGAACGAGGCGGCGCTGCTCGCGGCGCGGCGCGGGCACGAGAACGTGCAGGAGGCCGACTTCACCGATGCGCTCGAGCGCATCGTGCTCGGCGCCGAGCGCAAGGTGATGATGACCGTCGAGGATCGCCGCCGGACGGCGTACCACGAGGGCGGGCACGCCCTCGTCGGGATGCTGACGCCGGGTGCCGACCCGGTGCGGAAGATCTCGATCATCCCCCGCGGGCTCGCGCTCGGCGTGACGTTCGCCGCGCCCGACGCCGACCGCTTCAACTACTCGGAGCTCGAGCTTCGCGCGAAGATCAGCGTCGCGCTCGGCGGACGCGTCGCCGAGGAGGTCGTCTTCGGCGACCTGACGACGGGCGCCGAGTCCGACATCCAGCAGCTGACGCTGATCGCGCGGCAGATGGTCGGGCGCTGGGGGATGAGCCGCGCGATCGGCGTCGTCGCCGTGCTCCCCTCCGAGGGCCATGGGCCGCTCCTGCCCGGCGTCTCGGAGGTCTCGCCGGAGACGCAGCAGCTCGTCGACGGCGAGGTGCGGCGGCTCGTCGCGGAGTCGTACGCGGAGGTCGAGGCGCTCCTTCGCGACAACCGTGACAAGCTCGACAGCCTCGCCGCGGCCCTCCTCGAGCACGAGACGCTCGACCAGCCGGATGCGTACGCAGCGGCCGGGATCGACGCCGCGGCGACTCCCGTCGCCGCCGTCGCGCCGTAGGCCGGGTACCGTTCCGGGGAGGAGAAGGGAGGTCGAGCATGACGTTCGACGAGGCGACGGCGCGCCTGGTGGCGATGGCGCGAGAGCACAACGGCAGCGTGACGGCCGCGCAGGTGGAGGCGGACGAGGCGCTGTCGTCCGACAAGAACGTCGTGTCCGCGGCGGCACGGGCGCTCGCCGGCGGCACCAACGTCTTCAGCGCGATCGACGAGGACGGCCGCTCGTGGTTCCCGTACAGCACGCTCACGTTCGCGGAGCTGCCGGCGCGGCGCTGAGGCGCCGGCGCGCGGTCAGCCCGCGGATGCGATCGCTGCGCGAACGGCGTCGACGAGCTCGCTCTCGGCGGCGGGCTTCACGAGGTAGCGCGACACGCCGACCGCGAACGCGCGGTCGATCAGCTCGCCGTAGCGATAGCCGGTGAGCATCACGATCGGGATGTGCTTCGTCGCGAGGATCTCCTCGGCGGCACGCACTCCGTCGACGCGCGGCAGCCCCGCGTCCATCACGATCACGTCCGGGTCGTGCCGGAGCGCGAGCGTGACCGCTTCCGGGCCGTCCGCGGCCTCGGCGCACACGACCATCCCCGCGGCTTCCAGCGTCTGCCCGATGTCGAGCCGCACGAGCGTCTCGTCCTCGGCGACGAGGACGCGCGGCCGGTCGTCGGCGCCGCGGACGGCGGCGGCGACGGTCTCGGCGTCGTGCCCGTCGCGAACCATGGACTCTGCGAGCAGGCGCAGCTGCAGGTCCGTCGCCTCGGTGGATCTCATGGAGGGGTCTCCTTCCTCGGGTGCGTGAGCTGGGCAGCCTCGCCCGAGCGGCCGGGCTTCGTCGCCCGGCCGAGCAACACCAGCGTAGCGTCCGACGAGTCCCTCGCGCGAGCGACGCTGAACATCCCTTCGCGCGCCGATAGGTCCTCCGTTCACCTGCCACCGGTACGTCAAGGAGCACCGATCACATGAAGCTGAGATACGTCCTCGTCGCGGTCGCCGCGATCGCCGGGTTCGGCGCGTCGTTCGCGCTCGCCGACGACGGCCACCACGGCGACAAGGGCACGCCGCGCTGCAAGCGCGGGATCGTCGTGGGCCACCTGTCGGCGCCGCAGAGCCTCACGCTCACGGTCGACCGCGCGAACGACCGCAGCGGCCTCAAGGCCGACCAGGTCATCACCGTCTCGCTCGGGAGCCAGGGCCAGCAGGTCCGCCTCGTCGCGGGCGGGTGCGTCGGCGCGGACGGGACGCTGACGGTCAAGGAGGCCGAGCTCCACGTCGCGCACCCGCGCGGCCACAAGGGCGACGGCGGCACGACGACGACGACCACCACGTCGTCGACCAGCACGGCGCAGACGACGACCTCCGGCCTGTAGCGCCCGGGTAGGCGGGGGAGGGCCGCTGGTCGGCCCTCCCCGACCCCTGCCGTTCCTGCGAGAATCGGATCGCGATGGCGCCCGTCGCGCGATGCTGACGCTCTACCAGGCGGAGTGGTGCCCGTTCTCGGCGGCCGTCCGCGAGGTGCTGACGGAGCTCGGCGTGGACGTCGTGCTGCGGCAGGTCGAGCCGTGGCCGGAGCAGCGCGAGGGGCTCCGGGAGGCGACGGACACGCAGCAGGTGCCGACGCTCCTGAGCGAGGACGGGTGCGCCTACCGCGGCACGCGCGAGATCTTCGCGTACCTCCGCGAGCGCGAGCCCTGGAGGTACGCCGCGGCGCACCGGCGCCGGTTCGCCGACCACCGTGACGCGCGCGAGTCGGACGTGCCCGGCCAGCTGATCGAGTACTTCCGCGAGACCGACGAGCTCGAGGCGCACGAGGGCCCGGCAGGCCCGGAGGACGCCGTCGTCATGCACGTCCCGGAGGAGAACCGCTACGAGCTGCGCGTCGACGGCCGCCTGATCGGGCTCCTCGCCTACCGCCGCCGCGAGGGCCGCATCGCGCTCACCCACACGGAGATCTCGCCGTCGTGCGAGGGACGCGGCTTCGGGAGTCGCCTCGTCGCCGCCGCGCTCGACGACGCACGCGACGAGGGGCTCGAGGTCGTGCCGCTGTGCCCGTTCGTCGCCCACTACGTCGACCTGCACCCCGAGTACCGCCCGCTCGTCGCAGCCGGCGACGGCCGCGAGTAGTGGATCAGGTCCGCGACCTCGACTGGCCGCCCGAGCGCGCGCGAGAGCTCGGCGGGCGCATCCTCGACCTCTACGCACAGCTGCTCGAGAGCCTCCGCGACGGCCCGGCGAGCCCGCAGGTGACGACCGCCGCCGTCCGCGCCGCCGTCGCGCTCGACGTCCCGGAGGAGCCGCTCTCGGACGACGCGCTCCTCGCGCACCTGCAGGCGATCGTCGACAACTCGCTGCGCACGGGCAGCGGTGGCTTCCTCGCCTACATCAGCGGCGGCGGCACGGTGCCCGGCGCGTTCGCCGACCTGCTCGCGTCGGGGCTGAACCCGAACGTCGGCGGCTGGGTCCTCTCGCCGGCCGCGACGGAGGTGGAGCTGCAGCTCGTCCGGTTCCTCGCCGCCCGCTTCGGCCTGCCGGCGGAGGCCGGAGGGCAGGTCGTGAGCGGCGGCTCGGTCGCGAACCTCTCGGCGTTGAAGGTCGCGCGCGACCACGCCGACGCAGCGGTGCGCGCCGCGGGGCTCCGCGACCGTCCGCAGCTGACCGTCTACGCGACAGAGGAGGCGCACTTCACCGTCGCGCGAGCCGCCGACGTGCTCGGGCTGGGGGAGGGCGCCGTCCGCCCGGTCGCGCTGACGGGCGCGCTGACGATGGACGTCGACGACCTCGTGCGGCGGATCGAGGCCGACCTCGCCGGCGGGGCGCGCCCGGCGGCGATCGTCGCCACCGCCGGCACGACCGGCACGGGGGCGATCGACCCACTCCCCGAGATCGCCGACGTCGCCGCGCGCTTCGGCATCTGGCTGCATGTCGACGCCGCCTACGGCGGCGGCGTCGTGCTGTCGGACCGGCTGCGTCCGTTGCTCGCGGGCATCGAGCGCGCCGACTCGATCACGTTCGACGCGCACAAGTGGCTGTACGCGCCGGTCGTGAGCGCGCTCGCCCTCGTGCGGGACGCGCGGTCGCTCGCCGCGTCGTTCAGCGCCCACGCGAGCTACGTCGAGCAGGACCGCGAGGTGGCGGACCGCGGCGTCGACCTCGGGTTCGAGGGGCTGCAGCTGAGCCGCGGGTTCCTCGCGCTCCGCGTCTGGGTGTCGCTGCTCGCACACGGCCGCGCCGCGTACGCACGGCGGATCGAGCACGACGTCGAGCTGACGCGGTGGCTCGCCGACCGCGTCGAGGAGCTGCCGGACCTCGAGCTCGCCTGCCCGCCGTCGCTCTCGATCTGCTGCTTCCGGTACGTCCCTGCAGGAGTGGAGGACGAGGCGTACCTCGACCGGCTGAACACGCGCGTGATGACTGAGCTGCAGCTCGACGGCCGCGTCTTCCCGTCGAACGCGAGCGTCCACGGCCGCGCCGCGATCCGGAGCTGCATCGTGGGCTACCGGACCGAGGTCGAGCACCTCCGGCAGCTCGTCGACCTCACCCGCGAGCTCGGCGCGCGCATCCACGAGAGCGGCGCCGCGCGGTAGCCGCGCTCGCCACACTCCTCGTACGATCGTAATATCTATGACGGGATGAGCACGCTCTCCGGCGATGCGAGAACCTGGCGGCCGGGGAGGTTCGCCTCGGTCGTCGTCGAGGAACTCGCGACGCAGATCATCGGGGGCCGGCTCGCGCCCGGCGACGTGCTGCCGACGGAGCCGGTCCTCTGCGAGACGTTCGGCTTCAGCCGCACGGTCATCCGCGAGGCGCTGAAGGTGCTCGAGGAGCGCGGCCTCGTCCGCGTCGAGCAGGGGCGCGGCACGACGGTGCGAACGCGCGACGCGTGGAACCTGCTCGACCCGCTGGTGATCAGGATCGCGCTCGACTACGACGAGGACGCGTCCCTCCTCGACAGCCTGATGACGGTCCGGCGCGTGCTCGAGAGCGACATGGCGCGCGCAGCCGCGGCGCGCCTCGGCGACGACGACCTCGCGGCGCTCGCGGACAACATCGAGAAGATGGCGGGCTCCTACGACGACTACGGCCGGTTCCGGGTCTACGACCTCGCGTTCCACGCAATCGTGATGAAGGCGTCCGGGAACGAGGTCGGCCTCACGATCGTGCGGGCGATCCACCGCCACGGCGGTGTGACGCCTCGCCTCTCCTCGAGCGCCTCGATCGACGCGCTCGAGCGGACGGTCGACGAGCACCGCGCCGTCTACGAGGCGCTCGCGGCCCGCGACGGCGACCGCGCGGCGGGGCTGATCTCCGCGCACATCGGCAGCGCGTGGGCCGAACGGCGGGATCGTAATTTGCCCTTGACAGCAGCTGATCATTCGTATGATGATCGTCCGCGATGCACATCGCGGCCGTCGACGTCGACCTGATCCCCCTCCCGGCGGTGACGCCCCCGTTCGCCTGGCGGCGCGGGCTTCGCGGCTCGGCCCAGGCGCGGACGACGGCCGTGCTGCGCATCACGACGGACGACGGTGCCGTGGGCGAGGCGTACCACGAGTGGAGCGGGCCGATGCTCGCGGACATCGTCGACCGTGTCCTCCGCGACGAGCTGATCGGCGAGCGTGCCGACCGGCGCGAGTGGCTGTGGCACCGGCTCTGGGAGCTC
>DASWRL010000081.1:0-30342 GCA_036403195.1 Gaiellaceae bacterium | reverse complement strand
TGCCGACGCGCAGAAGCATCTGGACGCCGGCGCGCGGAAGGTCGTCATCTCGGCGCCCGCGACCGACCCCGACATCACGCTCGTGCTCGGCGTCAACGACGAGGCCTACGACCCCGAGCAGCACGCGATCATCTCGAACGCGTCGTGCACGACGAACTGCGTCGCACCGATGGCGAAGGTGCTCGACGACACGTTCGGGATCGACCGCGGCTTCATGACGACGATCCACGCGTACACGAACGACCAGCAGATCCTCGACCTCCCGCACAAGGACCTGCGGCGCGCGCGCGCCGCGGCGATCAACCTGATCCCCACATCGACCGGCGCCGCGCGGGCGATCGGGCTCGTGCTCCCGCACCTGAAGGGCAAGGTCGACGGCATCTCCGTCCGGGCACCGGTCCCGACGGGGTCCGTCACCGACCTCGTCGTGACGCTCCGGGGCGAGGCGACGCCCGAGTCGGTGAACGCGGCGTTCGAGGCGGCGGCGACCGACGGGCCGCTCGCCCCGTACCTCGACTACTCCACCGAGCCGCTCGTCTCGACCGACATCGTCCACTCGCCGGCGTCGTGCACGTTCGACAGCGAGCTGACGATGGCGAACGGAACGTTCGCCAAGGTCTTCGGCTGGTACGACAACGAGTGGGGGTACTCGTGCCGGCTGGTCGACCTCGTCTCGAAGGTCGTCTGATGGATCTGCCGCGGTCGGTCGAGACGGCCGACGCCGGCGGCAAAGTCGTGCTCGTCCGGGCCGACCTCAACGTGCCCCTCGACGGCGCGCGCGTCGCCGACGACACGCGCATCCGCGCGTCGCTGCCGACGATCAGGCTGCTGCTCGACCGCGGCGCGCGCGAGGTGCGGGTCTGCTCGCACCTGGGCCGGCCGAAGACCGACGACGACCGGGCGAAGTACGCCATGGAGCCCGTCCGGTCGCGGCTCGCGGAGCTCGTCGGCGACGACCGGGTGACGGTTCTCGAAAACACGCGCTTCAACGCCGGCGAGACGAAGAACGATCCCGCCTTCGCGCGCGAGCTCGCCGACGGCTGCGACCTCTACGTCAACGACGCCTTCGGCTCCGCGCACCGCGCGCACTCCTCCACGGTCGGCGTCACCGAGCTCCTGCCCGCGTACGCGGGGCTCCTGCTCCTCGACGAGCTCCGGCACCTCGGCCGTCTGCTCGGCGACGTCGAGCGGCCGTTCGTGATCGTCTCCGGCGGCGCCAAGGTCGAGGACAAGGTGGGCGTCCTCGAGAACCTCGGCGGGAGGGCGGACACCGTCCTGATCGGCGGGAAGATGGCCGAGGACGTCCGCGCCGAGAGCCCGTTCACGTTCTCGCCCGTGCTGCCCCTCGACGTCGTCGCGGCGTCCGCGTTCGAGGCCGGCGCCGAGACGCAGGTCACGCCGTTCGACGATCTCCCGGCCGGCTGGCTCGGGCTCGACGTCGGGCCGGAGACGCGCGAGGTGTTCGCGCGGCACATCGGCGGCGCCCGCACCGTGTTCTGGAACGGGCCGATGGGCGTCTTCGAGTGGCCAGCGTTCGCCGAGGGGACCTTCGCCGTCGCGCGCGCCGTCGCAGCGAGCGGCGGGTTCACGGTCGTCGGCGGCGGCGACTCGGTTCGGGCGGTGCACGAGGCCGGCGTCGCCGACGGCATCTCCTGGATCTCGACCGGCGGCGGCGCGTCCCTCGAGCTGCTCGAGGGCAAGGAGCTCCCCGGGGTCGCGGCCATTCCCGCATGACGCTCGTCGCCGGCAACTGGAAGATGTACAACGGGCCTGCCGAGGCAGGGGCGCTCTGCCGCGCGCTCCGCGACGCAAGCCTGCCGGAGGGCGTCGAGGTCGTGGTGGCGCCGCCGTTCGTCTCGCTCGAGGCGGCTGTGCAGGCGCTCGCGGGCACGGAGATCGGCGTGTACGCGCAGAACTGCCACTGGGAGCGGGACGGTGCCTTCACCGGTGAGGTCTCGGCGCCGATGCTGAAGGAGATCGGCGTCTACGGCGCGATCGTCGGGCACTCGGAGCGCCGGCAGCACTTCGGCGAGACCGACGAGACGGTTGCGCGGCGCGCAGCGGCCGCGCTCGAGGACGGCCTCCAGGTGATCGCGTGCGTCGGCGAGACGCTCGAGGAGCGCGAGGCGGGGGAGACCCACACCGTCCTGCGGCGGCAGGTGTCGGTGCTCGAGCACGACGACAACCTCGTCGTCGCCTACGAGCCCGTGTGGGCGATCGGCACCGGCCGCACCGCGACGCCCGAGATGGCGCAGGAGGCGCACGTCCTGATCAAGGAGCTCCTCGACCTACCGGTCCTCTACGGCGGCTCCGTGAAGCCGGGGAACGCCGTCGAGCTGCTCGCGCAGCCCGCCGTCGACGGCGCGCTCGTCGGCGGGGCCTCCCTCGACGTCGATTCGTTCGTCTCGATATGCCGGGCCGCTATCCCCTCGTAACGCTCGTCATCCTGGACGGGTTCGGCTGCGCGCCACCCGGGCCCGGGAACGCCGTTTCGCTCGCGGACACGCCGGTGTTCGACCGCCTCTGGCGCGAGTACCCGCACACGACGATCGAAGCGTCGGGCGAGGCGGCCGGGCTGCCGCCGGGGCAGATGGGGAACAGTGAGGTCGGCCACCTGACGATCGGCGCCGGGCGACGCCTGTATCAGGACCTGATGCGGGTGAACCGGGCGGTCGCCGACGGGTCGCTCTACGAGAACCCCGCGCTCGTGTCGGCGTTCGAGCGGGGAAGCCGCGTGCACCTGATGGGGCTCGTCTCGCACGGCGGCGTCCACTCGCACATCGACCACCTGCAGGCGCTTATGCGCTTCGCGCCCGAGAAGACGTGGATCCACGCGTTCACCGACGGTCGCGACGTCTCGCCGACGTCCGCGATCCACGACCTCGCGCTGCTGCCGCTGAACCGGATCGCGTCGATCACCGGCCGCTACTGGGCGATGGACCGCGACCAGCGGTGGGAGCGGACCCAGCGCGCCTACGACGCGATCGTCAACCACGCCGGAGCGGGGGCGACCGACCCGATCGCGGCGGTGCAACGGAGCTACGACGCCGGGGTCACCGACGAGTTCATCGAGCCGATCGTGATGGAGGGCGCGCCGTCGCTCGAGCACGGCGACACCGTCGTCTTCTTCAACTTCCGCCCGGACCGCGGCCGGCAGCTGACGCGGCTCCTCCTCGACCACGGCTTCGACGTGACGACGATGACCCGTTACGCCTCAGACCTCGACACGCCTGTCGCGTTCCGGGAGCAGGACGTGCCGGCGACGCTCGCGGAGGTGCTCGCCGGTCACGGCGTGAAGCAGCTCCATGTCGCGGAGACGGAGAAGTACGCCCACGTGACGTACTTCTTCAACGGCGGCCGCGAGGCGCCGTGGCCCGGCGAGGAGCGGGTCCTCGTCCCGAGCCCGCGCGACGTGCCGAGCTACGACCTGAAACCGGAGATGTCGGCCGACGAGGTCGCGGACCGCGTCGTCGAGCACCTGGGCGACGGCTACGCCTTCTGCGTCGTCAACTTCGCGAACCCGGACATGGTCGGCCATACCGGCGTGATC
Organism: Gaiellaceae bacterium; assembly: GCA_036403195.1. Lineage (GTDB taxonomy): Bacteria > Actinomycetota > Thermoleophilia > Gaiellales > Gaiellaceae > PALSA-600. The sequence goes on along the minus strand of DASWRL010000081.1, from coordinate 26,792 downwards.
CCGGCGGTCGTGACGGCGTGCGAGGTCGCCGACCGCTGCCTCGGAAGGGTCGTCGAGCGGGTGGAGGAGCTCGGCGGCGTCGCGATCGTCACCGCCGACCACGGGAACGCCGAGACGATGCTCGAGCCGGACGGCGTGAGCCCGCACACCGCACACACGACGAACCCCGTCCCACTCGTCGTCACGGACACCGACGCCGTCGTCCGCGACGGCGGCGAGATCGCCGACCTGAGCCCGACGGTGCTCCAATTGTTGGGATTCGATCAACCCGGCGAGATGACAGGCCGGTCGCTCGTAAATCCTCGGTAAGGGGCGAAAAACCCGCCGCTCACAGGGCTATACTCCGCGCGCCCTTGTCGCTCCCCCAGCCCGAACTGGCGATCCTCCGAAAGGCCCAGCGCGGAGACGAGCGGGCGTTCGCCATCATCGTCCGCACCTACGAGACGCCGGTCTACAACTACGTGCTCCGGCTCACGAACGGGGACAAGGCGCTCGCGGAGGATTTGACGCAGGAGGTGTTCCTCCGCGTCTTCCAGGGCCTGCCGAAGTTCTCGCTGCGCTGCAAGTTCACGACGTGGCTCTTCCAGGTCACGAAGAACCGCGTCCTCGACGAGCTTCGCGCGCGGGAGCGCCGTCCCGCACCGTCCGTCAACCTCGACGACGCGCCGCAGCTCGAGGTCGTCGACCAGCCGGTCGAGCGCGTGGAGACGATCGACGCACTCTGGCGGGCGATCGAGGCGCTCCCCGTCGACCTGAAGATGGCGTTGCTCCTCCGGGACGTCGTCGGCCTCTCCTACAACGAGATCGCCGACTCGCTCGAGGTCACGCTCGCCACGGTCAAGTGGCGCATCTTCAAGGGCCGCGAGGAAGTCCAGGTCGCGCTCGCGCGCCAGGGCATCACGTTCGGCGCCGACGAGCCCAGCGTTCCCGCGGCCGACGCCGTCTAGCCTCCGGCCGAGTATCGCTCGAGCCACGCCTCGAGGTTCCGCGCCTCCTGTGCGGCCGTCCGCGCGTGCGGAACCGGCACGACGCCGTCTCCTGCGAGGTCCGGTGCGACCGTCGCCTCCGGTTCCGCTCCGGTGCACCGCGGCCGGAGCTCCGCGAGCGCGGCGACGCCGCTGAGGAGTGGCTCCGCGAGCTCGTCGGGCACGCGGCGCGCGTTGACGTCGGTGATCGCCCGCCGGCGGAGGCGCGGGATGTCGCGGCGCGCGCCGCAGTCGCCCTCGCGTGCGATCTGCGCGGCGAGCGCGACGAGCGGCGCCGCCTCTGCGTGCCGGAGCCGCGGCCCTCCGTCTCCGCCGCCGCACGCGGCCGTCGCCGCGACCGCGGCGCTACACGCCGTGAGCGAGGCGGCTCGCCAGAGGATCGGGAAGCCCGTGATCGCGGATCTCCTGTTGCGTGCGCTCGACGTCGTAGTCGACCCGGCGGAAGCTCGCGCGCCGTCCCGCGGCGTCGAGCAGCAGCCACGCCGCGCGCGGGTCGCCGTCCCGGGGTTGGCCGACGGAGCCCGGGTTGAGCAGCCACCGCTTGCGCCCGAGCCCCTTCGACGCGCCGCCGGCCGCGAGGCCGCCGTCGATCCGCTTGCCGTCCCACGACAGTGCGAGGGCGACGTGACTGTGGCCGACGAGGACGACGCGCGCCTCCGTCTCGAGGATCGCGAGCAGCGCCGCATGCTCGCTGAGCACGTACTCCCAGATCGGGTCGCGCGGGCTCGCATGGAACAGCTGCGCCTCGTCGCGACGGCCGAGCGGCGAGAGCGACGACAGCCACGTCCGCTGCTCGTCGCCGATCACGCCTGCTGTCCACCGCGCGGCGGCGGCGGCGTCGCCCGTGAACTCGCCGACGTCGAGCTCGCCCAGCACCGCCAGGTCGTGGTTCCCGCAGAGCGACAGCGCAGCGCGCGCGCGAACGACGTCGCAGCATTCGTTCGGACGCGGCCCGTAGCCGACGGTGTCGCCCAGGCACCACAGCTCGTCGACGCCCTGGGCGTCCACATCCGCCAGCACGGCCTCGAGTGCGTGAAGATTGGCGTGGATGTCGGAGATCACCGCGACGCGCATGGGCAGGGGCGCCACGCTAGCTGTGGCCGCGGCCGTGTGGCTGGCGTGCGCGTGGCTCCTCGCGCGGACGAGCGTGCCGTCACTGCACCTCTCGGGGCTCGACGAGCACCGGTTCTACTCGGCGCACGAGCTCGCCCGCGCCCGCCGCTTCGGCCGCGGAGAGGATCTTCTCTGGCTCGCGGGCGTCCTCGCGCAGCTCGCGGCGCTCGTCCTGCTCGCGTGGCGGCTGCCGGCGAGCATCCGCGGCATCGGGCTGGGGCGGATCGGCAGCGCCGTCGTCGGCGGGATGGTGCTGCTCGTGACGCTGTGGTTCGTCGGCCTGCCGTTCTCGCTCGCCGACCTCTGGTGGCAGCACCACTGGGGGCTCGGGCCGTTCGACGTGGGTGCGTGGCTCGCAGGGCAGTGGACGACGCTCGCGCCCGAGGCGGTCGCGGCGATGGCGACGATCGTGCTCCTCGTCGGGCTCGCCGGGCGGTTCCGGCGCTGGTGGCTCGTCGCCGCCCCGGTGATCGTCGTGATCGGGGCCGTGTTCGCGTTCGTCTCCGGCTGGCTCGCCGCCGTGTCGTCGCACCCGCTGCGCGACGCGCGGCTCAGAGGGGACGTGGCGCGGATCGAGCGCACGGAGCACGTGGAGGGGACGCCGGTCCGGGTCGACGACGTGTCGTCGTGGACGAAACAGGCAAACGCGTTCACCGTCGGCTTCGGGCCGTCGACCCACGTCGTGCTGTGGGACACGCTCCTCGACGGACGGTTCTCGCGTGGCGAGGTCGACGTCGTGATCGCGCACGAGCTCGGGCACGTGCGCAGCCGCCACGTCGTGAAGGCGCTCGGGTGGACGGCGCTGATCGTCCTGCCGACGCTCTGGCTGCTCGCCTTCGCGACGCGACGGCGCGGCGGCGTCGGCGACCCGGCGAACCTGCCGTACGCGATCCTCGTGCTCTCGGTGATCGCGCTCGTCACTGCGCCGCTCGAGAACGCCGTCTCGCGCCGCTACGAGGCCGAGGCGGACTGGCGGGCTCTCACCGCGACGCGCGACCCCGCGTCCGACACGCGCCTCTTCCAGACGTTCGCCCGGACGAGCCTCGAGGAGCCGAACCCGCCGCTCCTCGGCTACCTGTGGCTGGAGAACCACCCGACGCTGATGCAGCGGATCGCGATGGCGCAGGCGTGGCGCGAGCGGAACGGGCGGTAGGCGCCTAGACTCGCGCAGGTGCAGCCCGGCCACATCCGCCACACCGTCTCGTTCAGGCTGCGCCATCCCGCCGGCTCGGATGCGGAGCGGGCGTTCCTCGAAGCCGCCGATCGGCTCGGAGAGATCGAGGGAGTGGCGGCGTTCGAGATCCTCGAGGAGGTCAGCCCGAAGAACGGGTTCCGCTTCGGCATCTCGATGGAGTTCGCCGACGCCGGCGCGTACGAGGCGTACAACGCGCACCCCGCGCACGTCGCATTCGTCGAGGAGCGGTGGATGAACGAGGTCGAGGAGTTCCTCGAGATCGACTACGCCGCGCTTCGCCTCTAGCCGAAGCCGGCGCGCATCATCCCTTCGCCGCGCCGCTCACGAGCCCGCGGGCGATCGCACGCTGCGAGGCCGCGTAGACCACCGCGAGTGGGAGGGTGGCGAGCAGCGCTGCGAGCGCGAGCACGGGCTTCGAGCCTCCGGCGAACATGTCCGTCAGCCCGACCTCGACCGGGTACTGCGCCGAATCCGGGAGCACTGCATAGGGCAGGAAGAAGTTCGTCCAGTCGGCGGCGAAGCTGAAGAAGAAGACGAGCGCGACGATCGGCTTCGCCAACGGCAGCGCAACCCGTCGGAACGTCGCCCATTCGCCGCACCCGTCGACGCGGGCAGCGTCGAGCAGTTCCGCCGGTAGGGCCGTTGCGTAGTAGAGGTACGCGAGGTACACGCCGAACGGGAAGAACGCGAACGGCAGCACGACGGTGAGCGCCGAGCCGAGGAGGTGGAGCGCGCTCAGCTCGAGGAAGGTCGGCAGCACGAGCGCCGTCACGGGCATCGTCATCGCGAGGATCGTCATGCTCAGCACGAGGCGGCGGCCCCGGAACCGGCCGAACGCGAGCCCGTAGCCGGCGGGGATCGCAGTCGCGAGCGCGAGTGCCGTCGCCGCGAACGTGTACACGAGGGAGTTCTCCATCCACCGGCGGAACAGGTGGTCGCCGAAGCCGTCGAGCTGGTGCCACGTCGCCGCGACGTTCCCGAGGCTGCCGAACGCGAAGGGCCGGCTCGTCGCGAGCTCGTACCCCGTCTTCGTGGGCGCCAGCACCAGCCAGATGAGTGGCCCGGCAAAGAACGCCGCGGCGAGGAGCAGCACGAGCATCCGCGACGTGCGGCCGAGCAGCGAACGGAGGTCCACCTGACGGACTCTCGCAGCGCTTGACGCGAAGGTGGTCCCCTTGATCACCGTCCGGCGGCGCGCGGCTCGAGCTCCTTCTCGTACATCACCCAGCCGAGCACCGGTGTCATCCCCGCTCGCTCGTAGAGCCGGAATGCTCCGGTGGCGCTGCCGGCGTCGACGCCCAGCCCGACGGTGCGCTCGCCGCGCTCCCAGAGACGGCGGAACGCGTCGGCGAGGAGCGCGCCGCCGACCCCCTGCTTGCGCCACGGCCGACGCGTGAAGAGCACCTGGACGAAGCCGCCGCCGTAGGTGTCGGCCGTGCAGATCGTGCCTGCGGCGATCTCGTCTCCGGCCTTGACGACGCACCACAGGTTCGGATCGAACCGATCGCTCAGCAGGTGGCTCGTCCGCCAGGACTCGAACGAGCGCGGGTTGAACTCCCAATGATCCGCGAACGCTTCGAGCTGGGCGGCGTGGAACGCCTGCGCGTCTCGTTCGGGGTCGAAGGGGACGACGCGTAGTCCCTCGGGCCAGGCCGGCATCGGCGGCTGCGAAGCGAGGTCGGTGCGCATCTCGCGAAAGACGCGCACCGGGCGATAGCCGAGCGACTGAAGCAGGGTCGATGCGGCCGCGTCGCGCTCGTACACGCCGTTCTGGACCCTGCGTGCGCCGTGGCCGGCGGCATGATCCTCGAGGGTCGTCGCGAGCAGCTTCCCGATCCCGCGCCCGTGGGCGGCCGGATGGACGTAGCCCTCGCCGCGCGCGAGGTCTCCGCGGTCGCTGACTGTGCCGTACGCGACGACGCGGGTGCCGTCACGGACGACGTACGTGTTCCGCTCGAGGTCGAGGCTCGACCACTCGTCCTCGAGGTCGTCCTCCGAGAAGGACGTCGACGCCTCTCGGTAGAGCGACGACTCGAGGGCGGCGACGACCTCTGTGACCGCGGCGGCGTCCGCTCGGACGGCCGGAACGACCGTGAAGCTCTCCATCGGAGGAAGCTACGGCATTCGTGCCTGGCGGACCCGGACGGGGTAGCGCAGGTGCGTGACTCCGACACCGGCGACGACGGTCGGACTCCCGAGCACGGCCGGCGTCGTCGCGAGGTGGTCGAACAGCCGCACACCTTCTCCGAGGAGGACGGCGGCGAGGTCGACGTGGATCTCGTCGAGCAGCCCCGCGTTCAGGCACTGCTGGATCGTGTCGGCGCCGTGGACGCCGACCGATCTCGGTCCGGAAGCCGCCTTCGCTCGAGCCACCGCGTGCTCGATGCCCTCCGTCACGAACTCGACGGTCGAGCCGGGCCGTGGCCAGCCGTCGGGAACCTGGTGGGTCAGGACGAACGCCGGGATGTCCCAGGGGTGCCGCCCGCCCCAGCCGCCGGCGCGGTCGAACGTCCGCCGGCCGGTGAGCATGGCGCCGACCTCGGCGACCAGGGCTCGCAGGTGCTCGGCACTCGGCGGAGAGACGTGGAACGTCATGCCGGACGTCCCGGCCGCCGTCGGCACGTCGACGTCGCCCGAGAAGTACCAGTCGAAGACCTCCGCGACGCCGTCGTTCGCGTCGGCGACGTACCCGTCGAGGGACATCGACATGATTGCGATCACCTTCGTCATGGTGCAGCTCCCTTTCCCGCGGACAGTTCTGCTTCGACCGCGCGGAGGTGGGGATCTCATCGGCCGCCCGGCGAATCGCCCCGAAGGGACGTGGCGCGAGCGGTCGCGATGTGTCAGGCTCGCGGCAAGCCGCCGACCGGACGGATCGTCGCCTCTGCGCGATCCGGACGCCGGCTCACGAAGGGAGCCTCATGCACGGACGGATGGCCACCTACAGCTTCACGGGGGACGCCGACGCCCTCAGCCGGCGCGCCGAGGAAGGGCTTCTGCCGCTCCTCAATGCTCAGCCGGGGTTCAAGAGCTACACGATCGCGGTCGGAGACGGTGAGGTCATCTCGATCAGCGCCTGGGACTCGCGCGCCGACGCCGAGGCCGGAAGCGACGCGGTCGCCTCGTGGGTCGCCGACAACCTCGCCGCGGAGCTCACGCTCAAGGACGTCCGCTACGCCGAGATCAAGCTCAGCACCACGCTCGGCGTCAGCACCGCAGCCGCAGCGGCATAGGCGGCGGCGGGCGGGCGTGGAGCGTCCGACAGGACCTTCCCACGCCTGCCTGCCTCACTTCCGCGCCTCCGGCCGGCGGTAGATTCGTCGTCGTGCGCTTCGTCGTCGATTGCGGAACGCTCCTTCGAATCGCTGCCGGCGAGGTCGACGTTGCCCCCGAGCATCAACTCGTGGCGCCGACGCTCGTGCGGTCGCAGGCGCTGGCGAGGCTGTACGAGGCGGCTCGGCGCGGCGAGATCTCCGATCGCGAGGGCATGGAGCGGGTCACGCGGATCAACTCGATGAAGGTTCGCTTCCTCGGGGACAAGGTTCTCCAGCGCCAGGCATGGAAGGTCGCGAACCAGCTGGGGTGGGAGACGACCGATGACGCCGAGTACGTCGCGTTGACGATGCTTCAGGCGGACGCCCTGGTCACGACCGACGAGGAACTGGCGCGCGCCGCCTCGGCCCTGGTGAAGACGGAGTCGCTCGACGCGCTCCGCGCCGGGCGGCGGTCCCAGGCGAGCGACGCCTGAGAGGCCCCGGAAGGGGCGCTGCCGCCTCCAGTGCCCGATCGAGGGCTACAGCGGGCGGCCGGGCGCGCCGATCAGCGCACCACGCGATGGAAGAAGGCTTCCGCATCGGCGAACCGGTCTTCATCGACCCGATCGACGCGCCGCCGGCTCTGCGCGGGCTCGCCGACCGGGTTCGGCGCGACGACGGCGGAGAGACGGTCGACCTCGACGGCCTCGGACAGGTGCCGAGAGCGTGGGTCCACGCCGAGCAGCGTTCCAACCGGAAGCGGCCGTGGGCCGAAAGTCAGCCGGAGACGCTCTCGTCTTCGCAGCGTTCAGGGGTCACGCCCGGACCCTGAGCCGTCGCCGGCGCTCGACTCACTTCCGGACTGCGTCCTGGAACGGCGCTACCAACGGAATGACGCCTGGTGCTCGCAGAGCGATGAGTTCCTGGCGATCTGGGCGTCTCTACGCATAGCACGTCCTTGCCCAACGACGCCGGGAGGCGGATGTGAAGCTTCTTCTCACCTCGGGTGGCATCAGGAACACAAGCATCCGCGATGCGCTGGTTGAGCTCCTCGGTAAGCCGATCGCCGAGTCGACTGCGCTCTTCATCCCGACGGCGATCTACCCGTTCCCCGGCGGCGGTGGGATGGCATGGAAGGCGATCTCGGGGAACTCCCAGAACCCTTTGTGCGACCTGGGCTGGAAGTCGCTCGGTGTGCTCGAGCTCACAGCGCTGCCGACGATCCAGCGCGAGAGCTGGGTTCCCACGCTCCGTGAGACCGACGCCCTGCTCGTCTGGGGCGGCGACGTTCTCTACCTGCGTCACTGGATGGAAGCATCGGGACTGGCAGAGCTCCTGCCGTCGCTGGGCGAAATCGTCTACGTCGGCGTGAGCGCGGGGAGCATCGTCCTGACGCCCTACAACTGCGACGCCGAGTTCGACCTCCGGTTCGTTCCTGAGGGCAGTGACATGGGCGAGGACGCGGGCGCAGGGCTGGGCCTGGTCGATTTCGCTCTGCGCGTGCACCTGGACAGCGAGGGCTTCGACGACTCGACGCTGGCCGAGGTGGAGAAGTGGGCTGCCGGCATCCCGGCCCCGACGTACGCGATCGACGACGAGAGCGCGATCAAGGTGACGGACGAGGCCGTGGAGGTCGTCTCGGAGGGGAACTGGAAACTCCTGACGCCGAACGCCGACGCGGCCTGATCAACGCACCGGCACCCGCTCGCCTGGGCCGACGTTCATCGATGAGGGACCGGACGACCTCCCATTCTCCCGCTTACCCTTGGCTGCGCGAGCGCCGCCCTCCCGCCCAAGCTGCGCCGCCGGCGCTTACGGGCGGTCGTTCGTCTCGGGCAGGTCCTGGATGCCCTTCACGGTGGTGTACTTCGAGTAGGCATCCTGCATCGCCGCGAGCAGCTCCTTCATGAACTGCTGCGACATGTTGACGCGCGTCACGACGACGCCGGGAACGTCGCCCTCCTCGACCTCGTGGTCGATCCGGGCGAACGTGAGGGTGAACTCGTAGTCGGAGAATGTGATGTTCGCGAAGTTCGCGTAGACGCCCGCCAGGAGCGACGGATCCATGTGGATGTTCAGCTGGCGCTCCTGGCCCGGTTCTTCCATCGAGCCGACGATACTAGAGGTCCATGGACGACGGCTTCACCCGCGAGGAGGCACGGCGGATCGTCGTCGCAATCGTCGTGCTGCTCGCGGCCGGGACGCTGCTCTTCATGTGGACGCTCGGCGAGTCCTGGCACGCGGCCCTGTACCGGACGATCGTCTCTGCCTCGCTGACCGGGCTCGACACGACGCCCCACGGGCTGAAGGCGGAGGCGGTGACGATCCTCGTCGTCCTCTGCGGGGTGGCTATCTTTGGGTACTTCGCCACCCAGCTCCTCGAGGAGCTCGCTCACGGGGTGTTCGGCGGGGGCTGGAAGGAGAGGCGGCGGCAGCGGATGATCGACGAGTTGCGCGACCACATCATCGTGTGCGGGTACGGCCGCGTCGGCCGCCGCGCGACCGAGGAATTCCGCGGGTCGGGGGTGCCCTACGTCATCCTCGACCACAGTGACGACGCGATCGGCGCCGCGCGGGAGAACGAGGAGCTGTTCATCCAGGGCGACGGCGCGAACGACGACGACCTCGTGCGGGCGGGCATCGACCGCGCGCGCGGCCTGATCGTCGCCTCGGACGACGACGCCGACAACCTGTACATCACGCTGTCCGCCAAGGTGCGGCGGCCGGAGTTGGCCGTGATCGCGCGGGCGTCGTCCGAGGACGCCGAGCGGAAGCTGAAGCTCGCCGGCGCCGACCGCGTCGTCACGCCGTACACGACCGCCGGGCGAGTGATGGCGAACCTCATGGTGAAGCCGCAGGTCACGGCGTTCATCAACGTGCTGACGTCGGCGCGCGGGACCGGGCTCAGCTTCGAGGAGATCGAGGTGCGGTCGACCTGCGGCGCAGTCGGGCTCCGCATCGGTGAGCTCGACATTGCGAAGCGCACCGGCGCCTACGTCGTCGCGATCCGGAAGCGCGACGGCGAGCTGGAAGTGCGCCCGTCGAAGGACACGCTGCTCGAGGAGGGCGATGTCATCGTCGGCGTCGGCTCGCTCGACGAGATCGCCAAGCTCGAGCAGCTCTTCCAGCCGCGGGAGGCCGTTGTCTAGCGCGGTCGAGCGGCTCGCCGCACGCATTTCCGAGACGGTTGGGACGGAGGTCGCGCTCGAGCGGCCCAAGGATCCTTCGCACGGCGACTTCGCCACCAACGTCGCGCTCCAGCAGGCGAAGGTCGTCGGACGCCCACCGCGGCAGCTCGCAGACGAGCTCGCGGCGCGGGTCACCGTGCTCGACGAGATCGCCGACGCCTCGGTCGCCGGCCCCGGGTTTGTGAACCTTCGCCTCGCGGACGCGTTCTTCGTCGAAGCGCTCGCGGAGGTCGACGACGGCTACGGCGGGGGCTGGAGGCAGACGCCGGAGCGCGTCCAGGTCGAGATGGTGTCGGCGAACCCGACGGGGCCGATCGTCGTCTCCGCCGGACGGAACGGCGCGTACGGCGACTGCGTCGCGCGCCTGCTCGCGTTCGGCGGCGACACGGTGGAGCGCGAGTACTACTACAACGACGCCGGGGCACAGATCGAGCGCTTCCGCGCGTCGGTCGACGCGATCCGGCGGGGCAAGCCGGTGCCCGAGGACGGCTACCGCGGGGACTATGTCGCGGAGCTGGCGAAGGCGGAAGGAGACCCCGTTGCGGCGATGCTCGCGTCGATCGAGCGGACGATGAGTCGCTTCCGCATCCACTTCGACAGCTGGGCCCTGCAGAGCACGCTCGAGCAGCGGCTGCCCGAGCTGCTGCCGCGCCTCGACACGTACGAGCAGGACGGGGCGCTCTGGGCGCGCTCCTCCGCCTACGGCGACGAGCAGGACTGGGTGCTGATCCGGTCCCACGAGAAGGGCGGCACGCCTACGTACCGCGCGGCCGACGTCGTGTACCTCGTCGACAAGCTCGACCGTGGCTTCGACCGCGCGATCTACGTCCTCGGCGCCGACCATCACGCGACCGCGCGCTGGTACGGCGCGATCGCGCGCATGCTGGGGTACGACCCGTCGCGCGTCGAGGTGCTGCTCTACCAGTTCGTGCACCTGACGAGCGGGGGCCGGACGGCGAAGGCGTCGAAGCGCGCGGGAAACGTCGTCTTCCTCGACGACCTGATGGACGAGGTGGGCGTCGACGCGTCGAGGTGGTACCTCGTGAACCGCGGCCCGGACCAGACGATCGAGTTCGACGTCGACCTCGCCGCCGAGCGCTCCGCGAAGAACCCGGTCTACTACGTGCAGTACGCGCACGCGCGGATCGCGGCGATCCTGCGGAACGCCGGCAGTGCGGGCGAATCGGTCGCCGCCACGCACCGCCTCGCCGACGAGGAGAAGGAGCTGATCAAGCGCCTCACCGACTTCCCGGTGACCGTACGCGAGGCTGCCGAGCGGCGAGGCCCGCAGCTCGTGCCCGCCTACGCGATCCGCCTCGCCGATGACTTCCACCGCTTCTACCACGAGTGCCGCGTGATCGGGTCGGAGGAGGAGGCGTTCCGGCTCGCGTTGTGCCGGGCGACGCAGCGCGTGATCGCCCGCTGCCTCGATCTCGTCGGCGTGGAGGCCCCGGAGCGGATGTGACGATCTACGCGCGGTCGCGCGCGTAGATCCGGCGCACGATGTCCTCGATGTCGGGCTCGGCGACCTGAAGGTCGACGAGCCGTGCCGCTGCTGCGACGCGCGCGGTCAGCTCGGAAGCCGATCCCCGGAAACGCAACCACTGCCGCGGTCCGTCGACGCGCTCGACGACGGCCCCCTCGACCTGGAGCGGCGCGACGGGGCGCTCCAGGTCGACGACGAGGACGCGCTCGGCGCCGTAGCGCTCCTTGAGGGCGTCGATGCCGCCGTCCCAGATCAGCGACCCGTGGTCGATCACGAGCAGCCGGTCGCAGAGGCGCTCGATGTCGCCGAGATCGTGCGTCGTGAGCATCACCGTGACGCCGTCCTCGCGGTTGATCTCGACGAGGAAGTCGCGCACGCGCTGCTTCGCCACGACGTCGAGGCCGATCGTCGGCTCGTCCAGGAAGAGCAGCTCGGGCTCGTGGAGCATCGACGCGGTCAGCTCGCCGCGGATGCGCTGCCCTAGCGAGAGCTGCCGCACCGGCGTGTGCAGGAACGGATCGAGGTCGAGCACCTGTCGGAAGCGCGCGAGGCTCGCCTCGTAGCGGTCGGCGGGGACGCGATAGATGTGGCGAAGCAGCTCGAACGAGTCGAGCAGCGGCAGGTCCCACCACAGCTGGACGCGTTGCCCGAACATCGCGCCGATCCGGCGTGCGAGCTCGATGCGTCGGCGCGACGGGTCGAGCCCTGCGACCCTCACGCGTCCGCTCGACGGGACGAGGATGCCCGTCAACATCTTGATCGTGGTCGACTTCCCGGCGCCGTTCGGCCCGAGGTAGCCGAGGAGCTCGCCGCGCTCGACGCGGAACGAGATGCCGTTCACGGCCTCGACGACGTGGCGTTCCCGGCGGAACCGTCCGCGGCGGACGACGAACCGCTTCGCCAGCTCGTCGACCTCGATCATCCACCGGCGCTCCGGTAGTGCCGGACGGCGCCTCGCCACACGCAGCCGGCGACGACCGCCGCGGCCGCGGCGACGGCGGGCGACGCGAACTGCACGACGCGTGGGAGCCCGAGCGGGTCGCGCTTGTCGAGGATGTAGAGCGCCGGGAAGTAGCAGACGAACGCGAGCGGCACGACGTACGCGAGGAACCGCCGCAGCCAGCTCGAGAGGATGTCGACGGGATACTGCGCGAGGAAGTTGCCGCCGTAGGTGAACGCGTTCGTGAACTCGCCGCCGTCGACCGTCCAGAACGCGATGCAGCCCCCGACCGTCCACACGGCCGAGAAGATCACGATCGCCGCCGGCACCATCAGGACGAGGACGGCGACACGGCCAGGGTCCCACGGGATGTGGAGCCCGGCGATCGCGTAGCCGAGCACGGCGAGCCCCTGCACCGCCTTGCCGAGACGGCGCAGCTGGAAGTCCGAGCAGACGACCTGGAAGAGCGTCCCCCTCGGCCGCACGAGGAGGATGTCGAACGTCCCGTCGCGGATCTTCTGCGGGAACTGGTCGAGGTGGCCGATCAGCAGGTCCGTCAGCGCGAACGAGATCGACGACATCGCGTACAGGAACGCGACCTCCTGCACCGACCACGTTCCCAGCCGCGGCGTGTTGTGGAAGATCACGAGCACCGCGAGGAAGTCGATGAACGAGAGGAGGAACGCCGCGACGAGCTCGATCGCGAACGAGAGCCGGTACTGGAGCTGCGACCGGATCTGCGCGCCGACGAGGCGCCCCCAGAGCGCGACGGACTCAGCCACCCTGCACCACCAGCTTCCGTGCGCCGGCGTGGAGCGCGAGCCGGGCGAGCGCGAGCAGCGTGACGGCCCAGAGCGCCTGCAGCGCGAGCACGCCCGCGAGCGAGGCGCCGTCGTACTTGCCGAGCCAGACGTCGATGGGCACCTGCATGATCGACGCGAACGGCAACGCGTGCGCGACGTCCCGGAGCCACGACGGGAAGAACGCGATCGGCATCACCATCCCAGAGAAGAACAGCGACAGGGAGAGCGCGAGCAGCATCACGCCACGGACGTCGACGAGCCAGAAGGCGGCGCTGTTGTAGAGGAAGCGAAAGCCCAGGCTGACGACGACGGCAAGGGTCACGCTGACGACGAACGCAGCGGCGTCGAGCGGCGCCGGGAAGTGCACGGTGAACACCATCGCGCCGAGCGCGAACGGGACGACCCCGCGAAAGAGCAGGTGGTACGGCGCGCGGCCGAGGTCGTAGGCGAGCCAGTAGCGCAGAGGATCGACGGGCCGCACGAGATCCGTGGCGATCGACCCGTCGCGGATCCGCAAAGCGAGCTCCTGCCAGCCGAAGATGTACACGGTCATGATCAGCGCCTGGGCGAGCCACACATAGGTGAGCGTGTCGGCCCGGTCGTAGCCGCCCACGTCGGCGCGGTGGGCGTAGACGGCGAGCAGGATGTACGCCTGGATGAATCCGAAGATCGTGTTCGTGGAGACACCGGCGGCGGTCGCCCACGGGTACGCGGCGTAGCGGCGCCAGCCGCGCTTGGCGATCTCCCAATCGAGGCGCACCGTTCCACTCTAGGATCCACTCCCGATGGCGACTGCCCGCCCGGACCGCAACCTCGCGCTCGAGCTCGTGCGCGTCACCGAGGCCGCTGCGATGGGCGCCGGGCGCTGGATCGGCCGCGGCGACAAGATCGCGGCCGACCAGGCTGCCGTCGACGCGATGCGAGCGATGCTCGACACCGTCGTGATGTCGGGAGTGGTTGTGATCGGCGAGGGCGAGAAGGACGAGGCGCCGATGCTCTACAACGGCGAGGCCGTCGGGGAGGGAGGCGGCCCCGACGTCGACGTCGCCGTCGATCCGCTCGAGGGGACGCGGCTCACGGCGCTCGGCCAGCCGAACGCGATCGCGGTGATCGCCGCCGCCGAGCGCGGCTCGCTCTTCTTCCCCGGCGCCGCCGTCTACATGGAGAAGATCGCCGTGGGCGCCGATGCGGTCGACGCGATCGACATCAACGCCTCGCCGGCGGCGAACGTCGAGGCGGTCGCGCGCGCGAAGGGCAGACGGCCGAGCGACATCCGCGTCGTCGTCCTCGAGCGCGACCGGCACGAGCGGCTGATCGGCGAGCTGCGCGAGGCGGGCGCGCGCGTCACCCTGATCCGCGACGGTGACGTCGCTCCGGCGATCGCGGCGGCTCGCCCGGAGACGGGCGTCGACATCCTCTACGGGATCGGCGGCACGCCCGAGGGAGTCATCTCCGCGTGCGCGCTCAAGTGCGTCGGCGGCGGGATGCAGGCGAAGCTCTGGCCGCGCGACGAGGACGAGCGCCGGAGGCTCGTCGACGCCGGATACGACGTCGACCGCGTGCTCACGACACACGACCTCGTCCGCAGCGACAACGTCTTCGTCGCCGCCACGGGAGTGACGACCGGCGCGCTCCTGCGCGGCGTCCGTTACGTCAACGACGGGGCGGTCACCGACTCGATCGTCATGCGATCCCGATCGGGCACGGTGCGCCGGATCGAGGCGCGGCACAAGTTGAGCAAGTTGACGCAGTTCACGGGAAGGGAGTACTGATGAGCATCGGACTTGACGAGCTGGGCTACGACGAGCGGCTCTACGTCCTCGCGTTCGACCACCGAGGATCGTTCGAGAAGATGGTGGGCGACGTCGCGCGCGTGCCCGGCGCGAAGACGCTGATCTGGGAGGGTTTCCAGCGCGCGGTCGAGCTCGGCGCGCCGAAGGAGTTCGCAGGTGTCCTCGTCGACGGCCAGTACGGCCCCGACGTCGCACGCGAGGCGAAGGCCGGCGGGTACAAGCTCGCGATGCCGGTCGAGAAGTCGGGCCAGAACGAGTTCGACTTCGAGTACGGCGAGCAGTTCGGCGAGAAGATCGAAGACTTTGATCCCGACTTCTCGAAGGTGCTCGTCCGGTACAACCCCGACGGCGACCGCGCGATGAACGAGCGCCAGACGGAGCGGCTGCGCCGGCTGTCGGAGTGGCTCCACGAGCGGCACCGCAAGTTCCTGTTCGAGCTCCTCGTGCCTGCCGAGCCGGCGCAGCTCGAGCAGGTCGGCGGCAGCACCGAGCGCTACGACGTCGAGGTGCGGCCGCAGCTCATGATGGAGGCGATCCTGCAGCTGCAGAACGCCGGCGTCGAGGCCGACATCTGGAAGATCGAGGGCATCGACGACCGCGAGGCGTGCGACGAGATCGCCCATCTCGTCCGGCGGGAGGGACGCGACCGCGTGTCGTGCGTCGTCCTCGGCCGGGGCGCCTCCGACGAGAAGGTCGACGAGTGGCTGCGCGCCGGATCGGGGCTCGAGGGGTACATCGGGTTCGCGATCGGCCGCTCGATCTTCGGCGAGTCCGTCAAGGCGTATGCGGCCGACCCAGGCGGCTTCGACCGCGACGCCGCCGTCGAGAAGATCGCGCGGAGCTACCTCCGCTTCATCGAGGTGTACGAGGGGGCGGCGGCGCCGGCCTGAGCCGCGCCGTCAAGTGGCGCAGTCAACCCCGCCCGGGTGATTCCGTGAAGCAGCGCGCACGAGCGATAGTGCAGCTGTCGTCGCGCCCGGTGCGGCGGGGCGTTGACGACACGGACGGCCGACTGTAGGGACGAGCGAGGCGGGGGCCCGTCGAAGGGCCGCCTCGCTCTTCCCCTCGTTCCAGGGATGGCAGCGGCGACGCGGGGATGCTTCACTGACCGCGAGGGGCGTGCGGAAACCGGCGGGGGCCGCAGCCGTCCGGGACTACCGCGCCCCTCACGATGTAGGCTCGCACGATGAGCCTCGGTGGAAGGCCAGGGGCACGTCAGCGCCTCGTTCGGCGTGCCGCCATGATCGGCGCGGCACTCGCGCTGCTCGCTCTGCTGCTCCTCGCGAGTGGCCACTGGATTCTCGGGATCCTGTTCGCCGTGGCAGCCGCCGGGGCGATCTGGGCGTTCCTGCAGGTCCGGACGCTGCGCTAGCCGCCCGCCGGCCCGGACGAACGTCGTTTGCCGAACGGCGATCGCGGTAGGATCGTTGTGCCGAGGCGGCCACCTTGATGCCCCTCATTGTCTCGACCCGCTCTTGCGGAGTGTCCGAGGCGTCTCCCGGCTCGTGTCGTGGTGGGCGGAGGAGGACGAGGTGGACGAGCTCGAGACGCAGCGCGTGCGGGCGGCAAGGAACCAGTCGTTGTTTCGTGAGGTGAACGCGCAGGTGGAACGTCGTTCGGGACGGTCGGGGGCGCTCGTGCCACGGCGGTTCGTCTGCGAGTGCCTGGACGTCGAGTGCGTCGAGACGATCGAGATCGGGCCCGACGACTACAAACGGGTGCGCGCGCACCCGAGCCGGTTCTTCCTCGTGCCGGGGCACGAGGACACCCGGGTCGAGCGCGTCGTCGAGACGTCTTCCGGCTACACGGTGGTCGAGAAGACCGGGATCGGCGCAGAGGTCGCGGGGAAGCACTACCGGCGGTAGCCGCTCGGACGTTTCAGCGACCGCAGGGGTGGCACGCGCTCCCTGTGAGCGCGCAGCCCCTTCTTGCGGGTGCGGCGGCCCTGATCGAGCGAGGCTGGTCGCAGGGCGCCGACGCGCGCGATGTCACAGGCTGCCCCACCGAGCCGTGGAACGACGACGCGCGGGCCTGGTCGCTTCTCGGAGCGCTCGTCTGCACGCTCGAGGAGACAGCGGAGGAAGAGGGCGAGGATCATGCCATCCGGTCACTCGCGACCGCCTGCCTGCTCCTCGCGAACCTCCTCGACGTGGCCTCGCTCGAGGAGTGGAACGACGACCCGCAACGAAGACGAGACGAGGTGAGCAACCTGCTCGCCGCGGCCGGTGAAGCAGATCGCGGCGGCTCGAACGCCCGCGACGGCGCTGGACGACAACGGTGAGTGGATGCCGCGTGAAGCAGTAACGCAACTCACCCGGGCGCGGCGACCTTCGCGCCGCGCCCCGGAAACGCCTGCCGCCGTCCCGAAAGGCCGGAAGAGACGAACGACGCTAGAATCGAGACCTCGAGCAAGAGCAGCCGAACACATACGCGGGTGTAGCTCAGTTGGTAGAGCATCAGCTTCCCAAGCTGAGGGTCGAGGGTTCGAGTCCCTTCGCCCGCTTCTCGTCGGCGCCCGGCTGACGTGTCAGTGGACGGGCGAGAGGTGCCGGAACTGAGACTCGAGCCGCGTGATCCACTCGGCTTCGGTGTCGCGGCGGAACCGGGTGAACCAGTTGCGCCCCTTACGGATGAATGTCATCGGGTTCATGACGATGACGCTACGTGGCGCGCGGCGGCGTATCGTCGGCGTCGAGAGCGAGCTCGCGCCCTCCCGAAGAGTGGTCTCGCGTCCTCCGCAAGAACGAGCCTGCCCGCCGGGCCGCGGCTTGGTTCAGGAGAAGCCGGCAGACTTGCGGCCGCCGCGGATCTCGACCTTGATGATCGACTCCCGGCGAACCCATACCTGGCGGCCGACCTCGATCCAGCCGGTCTTGCCCTCGCGGATCTCCGTCGCGGACTCCGACTCCGTCTCGGGCGGCACCGAGACCTGATACTCGTCCCCGGTCGTGAGCGTGATGAACAACGGCACCGCGGGAGCCTAGACGAGCGCCGGCGATCCTGGTCGGGTGGATCCGGCGGCTCTGCGCCACCCGACCCGCCTGGAATCATGTGCTCGTGAGCGAGACGTACTTCTTCGACGAGCGGATCGGCGACGTCCGCGTTCAGGTGTGGCGGGAGGCCGACGATCGGCCCTGGTCCGTCAGGTTCCTGCCGGACCACGCGCGCGGGCATGCTCCGTCCGCGGGTCGGACGCTTGCGCCGGGCGACCGCACCCTGCCCGGCGACTTCCCCACGTCCGACGACCCCGCGGAGCTCCGCGAGTGGGCGAAGGCATACGCGCGGCGGAAGGGCGCCGACTAGGCGTGGGTGGCGCAGCGAGTAGAGGGCCGGCGCTTCGGGAATAGGCGCTCCAGTGGGTCGGACCGAGCTCGAGGAGAAGCTGGCGGCTGCGGAGACTCGTCGGCGCGAGGCCGAGGAGCGTCTGCGCGAGCACGACGAGCGTCTGCACGAGCTGGAGGAGGAGCGCGAGTCGCTGCTCGGGTTCTCCGCTCTCGCTCGCCAGGCCCTCGCGGACCTCGACGAGTACCAGCAGCGCCTTCAGCACGAGCTCGCGGAGCTGCGGGTCGCGGAGCTACGGCAGGCCTTCGCCGATGCGGTCCGTGCGCGCGACGATGCACTGGAGACTGCGGCGGCCGCCGTCTCCGGGGTGGCCGCTGCGCTGCAGCGCGTCGACGCGGCCCGAGCGGAGCTGGCGGCATGCCACCGCCGCCTCGGCCAGGCGGCTCACGGGCCGCCGCCGAGGATCCCGCCGGAGGCTGCGGAGCTCCGCGACCGCTGGAGCTCGATCGCGCCGCGACTCGAGGAGGAGCTCGGCCGGCAGCTGGACTACGAGATGGTCGAGGCGGCTGCGCGGAGCCAGAACAGGCTGGCATTCGAGGCACTTCCCGAACACCTTCGGGAGCTCGCGAAGCAACGACGGCGCGACATCCACCGGTGAGCGCGCAGGCGCTCCTCGCGGCTGCAGCGGCTCGGGTCGAGACGGGCTGGTCGCAGGGTGCGGACGCGCGCGACGTGACCGGCTGCCCGACCGAGCCGTGGAGCCCGGAGGCGCAGTCGTGGTCGCTTCTCGGAGCGCTCGTCGCCTCGCTTCGGGAATCAGAGGCGACGAACGGCGAGGGGTATGCGATCCGCGGGCTCGCCGCTGCCTGCTCGCTCCTCGCCGGCCGTCTCGACGTCGCGTCGCTCGAGGAGTGGAACGACGACCCGGCGCGAACGCAGTCCGAGGTGACCGGGGTGCTGTCGGCCGCCGGCGCGTGAACCGGCGGCTACCGCAGCCAGGGCGAAAGCAGCTCCTGGATGTCCTCGCAGCCCCGCGGACGTTCGAGGCGCGCGCGGACGCGGCGGTCGTCGACGACGAGGAGCGACGGCAGCGACGTGATCCGAAGTCGCTCGACCAGGTCCGTCCTCTTGGTCGCGTCGACGCGCGTGATCTGGAACGTCTCGTGGTTCTTCCGCCGTTGAAGCACCTGGGCGAGGAACGCGTCGACGCGGCGGCTCGCGCCCTCGACCGGCGAGTAGAAGAACAGCAGCCGCGGTTTCTGGCCGTCCGCCGGCTGCTCCGGGGTGGCGGGAGTCTCGGTCACCCGTCACCGCCTGTCGCGGCGACCCGGGCACGTGGATCGAGGTCGGCCACGAGCGTCGCCGCGTCGCCGAACTTCTCGACGACCTCGTAGCCGCGGCCCGACCCGACGATGTTCTCGATCTGCGGCACGTCGTGGCGCGGGTAGATCACGAAGCGCGCCGGGAACGTGCGCACGAGCTCGTACTCGTCGACCGGCACCTTGATCGTGGAGGTGCAGGTCTCGTCCGAGCACTCGCAGATCAGGTCCAGCTGGCGGTCGGGCAGGCCGAACGCCGACGCCAGGCCGCTGATCCGCTCGTTGACCTCGCGAAAGAGCGCCTGGTTCCTCGCGAGCTTCTCGTCGCGTCCGAGGCCAGTTGTCTGCTGCACGGGAGCCTCCTCGAATGGGTGGTGTTCGAGGGGTTCGTCTGCCGGCCACCGAGGACCAGCTCCGCTCCCGCCATATGCGGCCCAAGACCAGCACCGCCGGGTGTCGGTCTCGTGTCGAGGAATTGTAGCGCGCCTTTTTTTTTTTGGCGTCGATGCCCGTTCGCACGACGCGGCAGGAGTTCCGGCTGGCCATGCGGACGACGTTCAGCGACGCCGTCGAGCAGGTGATGGGCCGCAGGGCGGTCGCCTTCATGTCCCAGGTGCACTTCGACCCCGACATGGCCGTCGGAGTTCTTCGCGCTCGCCCCCGCGGCTCCGGACGAGCGCCGAGTGGATCCGGCGGAAGGGGTCCGGCCGGCGGCGGCGAACGACGAGGCACACATAGCCGCATCCACAAGCGGCACTTGCCCAGGCACGGCATGCCAGGAGCCGCCCAGCGAGGCGGCTCCTGTGCGTTCGTCCACCGTCGGCTGCAGCGGCGGCGGGAAGATCTACGCGAGTGACCGTTGGCCGATCTCCCCGCCGCCCCTGGCAACCCCCTCCCCTAAGGGGGGCGCCGCGATCGTCGCAGCGCGGTCGGACGCCGCTGCGAGGCCACGATCCGCGTTTTCCACGATGACGGGCCCGCACCCGGGGTTCACCCTCGCCACATGGAGGCTCGTGCGGCGCCGCGGCGCTATGGCCCGTTCCGCGTCCTCATCGCAGGCGGCGGCGTCGCCGCGCTCGAGGCGCTCCTCGCGCTGCGCGCGCTCGCGGGCGAGCTCGTCGACATCGAGATCCTGGCGCCGGAGACGCGCTTCTACTACCAGCCGCTCGCGGTCGTCGAGCCGTTCGGAGGCGCGCTCGTGCGCGCGGTGGAGGTGGCCCGCGTCGCGCGGGCCGCGGGCGCGCGGGTGACGCTCGGGGAGCTCGCCTCCGTCGACGTCGCGAGCCGCGTCGCGCGCACGAGCCGGGGGATGGTCGTCCCGTACGACGCGCTCCTCGTGGCGGTCGGGGCGACGCCGCGCGCGACCGTCGATGGCGCGGTCACGTTCCGCGGGCCGGCTGACACCGAGCGGGTCGCCGCGATCGCGCAGGGCGCCGCCCGACGCGCCATCGCGTCGATCGTGCTCGCGATCCCGACGACCGTGACGTGGCCGCTGCCCCTCTACGAGCTCGCCTTCGGCTTGCGGACCGTGAGCGATGCCCGCATCACGATCGCCACGCGGGAGCCCGCGCCGCTGTCGGTCCTCGGCCAGGCTCCGAGCTCGCTCGTGTCGTCGCTGCTCGTGCGTGAGCGCATCGACGTCGAGCCGTTCGAGCCGCACCTCGTCGACGGCCGCTCGACCGTGATCGCGGCGCCGGAGCTCGTCGCGCACCGCATCCACGGCCTTCCGGGCGACGACGACGGCTTCCTCGACACGAGCCGCTTCGGGCGCGTCCACGACGCCCCGCACGTGTACGCGGCCGGCGACGTCACGACGTTTCCCGTCAAGCACGGCAGCATCGCTGCCGCCCAGGCCGATGCGGCCGCGGCCGCGATCGCGGTCGCGGCGGGAGCGGAGGTCCCGGCGGAACCGTTCCGTCCGGTCGTCCGGGCCGCGGTCCACTGCGGTCGCGAGACGGTGTACGCCCGGCGCGACGTCGGCGACCCGCGGGATCGCGGCGAGGTCTCGCGCGAGCCTCTCTGGGCTCCGCCGGCCAAGATCGCGGCGCGCTACCTGGCGCCGGCGCTCGCCGAGCTGGCCCTCGCCGACGGGCGCCGCGGCCTCGCCGCCGTCGACTGAGGCGGCGCCGGGCGAGGCAGGGAGCGGCGCCGGCGCGGCGAACCGATGTGGTTGCCGTCAGTCCGCCGCATACCGACGCCGCTGCCGACCGGAAACGGGGGAACGGGGGCGGCGTCGGCCTGCGGCAAACCGAACGGGCCCCGCGACGTCTAACGTGAGGCATCCGCGATCGTGCGGGGCGTACGACAGGGGAGAGGACGATGGACGTACAACCGGTCGCCGCATCCGGCGACACGGCCGTCGAGCAGCAGCCGGCTGCCCGGCGGTTCGGCGACGCGACGCTCGTGTCGTTCCTCGTCGTCGTGCAGCTCGCGTGGCTCGCGCTCCTCGCGTACGCGCTCCTCGAGCTTCTTTCCTGAAGCGCCCCTTCAGGGCCGCGCCCTGAGAGCCGATACGACGGAGCATGACTGCGGCGACGACAATCGCTCCCGCCCGGGCGGCCGAGACGGCTCCCGAGCCGGGATGGCGGCGCGAGGAGTTCGAGCTCCTGTCGGACGACGAGGTCGTGGACGTGCTGCTCCGGCGCCTGCGCCGGCTCGTGGCTCACGGCCTCGATCCGGCGGAGGCGCTCCTGATCGCGGGACGCGTGGAGCTGCCGGTCGCGTAGGCGGCCGGCGGCACCCACCCCGCGAGCGCGAGCGCCACGAACACGCCGGCGGCGACGTCGGACGGGGTGTGGTCGCCCAGGAGCACGAGGGCGACGACGACGCCCGCGGACCACGCGAAGGCGAGGACGCCCGCGCGCCACGCCGACGCGAGCGCGGCCGCCACGACGAGCGCGCGGATCGTGTGGCCGCTCGGGAGCGAGTGGCCGAAGGGCGTGTCGTAGAACGGGGTGAAGATCACCGGCCGCTCGACGAGCGCCTTCCCGGCCACCTCGACGGCGTTCCCCGCGACCCAGATCCCGAGCCACGTCACCGCGTGCCCGGCCGGGAGCCGCGCGGCGGCGAGGAGGACGAGCAGGAGGGACGGCAGCACGGCCGCGGGATACGTGCAGAGCGAGAGCAGCGAGTGTGCGAAGGATCCGCGGAGCTGGGGCAGGGCTAGCGCCGAGAGCGGGCTCAGATGGTGCGCGCGGCCGAGCCACGGCATCAGGTGCCAGACGGCATACCTGTCCGCGCCCGTGAGCGAGCCGGCGGCGACGAGGACCGCCGTGGCGGCGAAGAGCGTGACCCCGGCGGCGGCGAGCGCCGGCCGCCGCGGCGCGAGGCGCCTCACGCGAAGTGCGGCCGCAGGCGCTCGGCGGTACGCAGGAGGTGCTCGGGCAGCACCTTCACGTCGCCGAGCACGGGCATGAAGCTCGTGTCGCCGTTCCAGCGCGGGACGACGTGCAGGTGCACGTGATCCTCGATCCCGGCGCCGGCGACGCGGCCGATGTTCCAGCCGAGGTTGAAGCCGTGCGGCGCGTATTCGGCACGCAGCGCGTGGATGCCCCGCCCGGCGAGCGCGTGCACCTCCGAGGCCTCGTCCCCCGTCAGCGCGCCGAATTCGCCGAGGTGGCGGTGCGGGGCGACGAGCAGGTGACCCGACGCGTACGGGAACTTGTTCAGCACGACGATCGCGAGGCGGCCGCGGTGCACGAGCAGCTCCTCCTCCGGCAAGCAGAAGATGCAGTGGTCGAGCTCGTCGGCGTGCTCGACGTATTCGAGGCGCCACGGCGCCCACAGCGGCTTCGTCATCGCCACATCGCGCTAGAGCCGGCGTTGGTACCCGGAGCGGCTTGAATAGGCCGACGCCACCCGAGGAGCATACGTAGCGCGTTCGGACCGGTTGGTTGCGGTTTGCCTCCCCGAAGGTTGCGTCGCGTGCGCCGGTGGGTTGGCGGGCAGGCGTGCGTCGTCTGAACTGCAGCGAACTGGGTACGTTCAGACAAGATGCCGTTGCTCCGCGGATCGGCTGTCGAGTTGACCCAGCCCGTGTACGGGTATGTCACGGGGGAGCATGGCGTCGTCGTCGGGTTCGGCGCAGAAGGCCACCCGACCGTTCTCGTCCGCTTCGCGGGTACGGGTCACGCGGTCGAGGTCGCGAAGGCTGCGCTGAAGATGACGCCGTAGGAAGCGGCCCTCCACGGCTGGACGCTTCGTCGGTCACGGCTCGCTCGCGCGGACGGAGGGTCAGCGGCTGCTGCTGCTGGGTAGTGCTCGGGTGGCGGCGTCACGCAGGGGTCAGCAGCTGCGGCCAACAGGGTCTGCGCTGGCGTGGTCGCCGCCCTTGATTCGGGCGTGCCAGCAGGCGGCCGGGGCCGCCTGGTTGGCACGTGCGGTTCCCAGCTCTCGCGCCGAGGGGGTCAGCCGCCCGGCGCGCGCGGTCCGCGCGCTCGAAGGGTCGCCGATCTCCGATGAAGTTCATGTGAAGTCGGTGTCGCCACTTCTGCGTCACATCCTCTCGGGGGACGCTTCCTGACGACCGCCCGACCGGCGTCTCATAGCCAGCGCTTGTAGCGGAAGAACGCGAGCAGCCCGCAGAGCGTGGCCACCATAGCGGCGAAGATCGCCCAGAACGCCCACGTCGTGTCGAAGCCGGGGAAGCGGACGTTCATCCCGAAGAAGCCGGTGATCAGCGTGAGCGGCAGCAGCACGACGGAGAACACCGTCAGGATCCGCAGCACGTCGTTCTGCCGGTGCGAGATCACCGACTCGTTCGTGTCCTCGAGCGCCTCGACGACCTCCTTGTAATTGTCGAGGATGTCCCAGATGCGCTCGGCTGCGTCCACGATGTCGTCGAAGTAGAGCTCGAGCTCCTCCGGCAGGAACCGCTCCACGTGGCGCTCGAGCAGCCGAAGCGTCGACCGCTCCGGCTTGATGATCTTGCGGTAGCTGATGATCTCCTGCTTGACGTTCGAGATGTCGCGGACGACCTCTTCCGAGCGTCCCTCGAACACGTCGTCCTCGAGCGCGTCGAGCTTGTACCCGATCTTGTCGAGGATCGGGAAGCAGTAGTCGAAGAGGTCGTCGAGCACCTCGTAGAGGAGCCGCCCGCTGCCCTTCGAGAACAGCTGCTCGCGGAACCGCTCGTCTTCCTCGCACCGGTGGTAGAGCCGCGTCACGGGCAGCAGCTCGACGGTCGGCAGGGTCACGAGGTAGTCGGGCCCGACGAAGACGTCGAGCTCCCCCGCGTTCAGCCGCTGGATCGTGCGGTCGTAGACCGGGAAGTGGAGGACCCCGAACAGGTAGCCCTCGTCGGCGTAGTCGTCGACCTTCGGGCGCTGGCGCTTGGACATGACGTCCTCGACGTCGAGCGGATGCCAGCCGAAGCGCTCGGCGAGCTCCTGGGCAGCCTCGAGCGACGGGCTGTCGAGGTGGATCCAGGTGAGGCCGGCGACGCTGAGCTCAGCGGGCCGGGCAGGCGGCGCCGCCACGGCGATCGCCGTGTCCCGGGTGCGCGTGCGCCGGATGCGAGGGAGGCTCGGCATCGGTACTCAGCGGATCCTCGAGCACGGGAATCACCTGCATGTTCGTCATTGTAGTCGGGTTTCCCGCTTCAGTCCGCGGGTGCGGGCTCGAGGACCGGTGGCAGGGCCTCACCCGACGGGATGCGGCGGAGCTTCTGCGGCACGAGGCGCTCGAGCGCGAGCGCGCCCGCGGCGGCCCCGAGGCACACGCCGGCGGCGACGATCCAGAGCGCGAACGGCGCGCGCGCGAGCAGGAAGCCGCCGGCGGCCGGGCCGACGGTGCCCGCGAGCCCCCACGACAGCGAGTGCACGGCGAAGTACCGGCCGCGCAGGTGACCCGGCGCGATGTCGGCGACGAGCGCCTGGTGCGCCGGGCCGTGGAAGCACTCGCCGATCCCGAAGAGCCCGGCGGCGAGCGCGACGACGACGAAGGCGGCCGTCGCGTCGAACGCGCGGACCCCTCCGTCGACGAGGAGCCACGCGACGACCCACAGCGCCGGCATCAGCGCGAGGGCGCGCATGCGGCGGCGCCCCTCGATCGCGCGCGAGATCGGCAGTTGCAGGACGACGATCAGCGCAGTGTTGACCGCGAAGATCACCCCGACCTGCCCCAGGCTCACGCCCGCGTAGTCGTGCGCGAACGGCGGGATGAGGTTGATCAGCGAGTACCCGGCGGCGACGAAGAGGAAGTTGAGCGTCCAGAGGCCCACGAAGAGGCGGTCGCGCAGGACGGCCGCGTACGACGCCGGTTGCTCCGACCGCTCCTCCGGAGCGACGCCGGGATCGTGGATCGCGAGCAGGACGGCGACGTAGACCAGGAAGGTCGCCGCGTCGACGAGGAACAGGACGGTGAACGACCGCGGGTCGTGGCCGTGCACGAGCACGCCGCCGACGAGCCCGCCGAGGCCGATCCCCAGGTTCATCGTCACCCGCTGCTGCGCGAAGGCTGCGTGGCGCCGCTCCGGCGGCGTGAGGCGCGAGATCAGCGTCGACTGCGACGGCCAGAAGCCGGCACTGCCGGCGCCCTCGATCGCGATCAGCACGAACGCGTGCCAGGGCGCGTGAACGAGCGAGAACAGGCCGAACCCGACCGCCTGCATGACGAGGCCGCCGCCCAGCACCGGCCGAGCTCCGAACCGGTCGACCAGCGGCCCCGCCACGACACCCGCCGTCAGCTGCGCGGCCGAGGAGGTTGCCACGACGAGCCCGGCGACGCCGAGGCCGAAGTGCCGGACGTCGTGCAGGTAGATGACGAGGAACGGCAGCACGACGCCGTTCCCGAACGAGTTCGCGACACCGCCGAGCTGGAGGAGCCAGACCTCGCGCGGAAGCCGTGGGTCGAGGCTACGGAGGAGGCTCACCGCGGTATCTTCGCGACGTGGAGGCGCGGTGGTGGACGATGCGGCCGGCGCAGAGCCTCAAGCCTGCGAGCTACGTCTGCCCGTTCTGCGACGGGATGTTGCATGCGACGAGCGAGCACGCGTTGCTCGCTCCCGAGGGCGACGTGTCGAAGCGCCGGCACGCCCACCTCGAATGCGTGGTCGATGCGCGCAAGCGCGGCACGCTCACGACCGAGGACGAGTGGCGCGCCCGACGCTGACCCGAGCCGTTCTCCGGACAGGCCGGAAGGCCCAGCGCAGATCCAGACTTTCGGGTGTGGCGTCGCCCCGGCGGTGCCGCTTAGGTGTGGCAATGGACACAAACAGGCTGTTTAGCCAAGGCCCCCTCGAGCCGATAATGCTCCTATGTTGAAAACGGCACTAGCTATCTCGCTCGCCGCGCTCGGAGCGGCCCTGGCGGCCGTCTTCGGCGCCCGGTAAGAGCGGCGGCCGGGCTGATGCCTGCTCGGGTGGCCCGCCTCAGCGGGACGCGCCGCGCGCGGCGCCGAGCAGCGAGATCACGCTCAGCCACAGAATCACGAGG
>DASWRL010000080.1:0-7995 GCA_036403195.1 Gaiellaceae bacterium | reverse complement strand
CGGGCCCTCTGTCCTCGGCCCGGCGCGCCGCCGACGCACGTAGCTCGACAAACGACGGACTTCAAACGAGGAACGTAGGGGAGGTAACGAAGTGCAGGGTGTGTTTTCCGGCCGGCTGTTCACAACCCGCGGTGGCGCACTGGCGGTCGGTGGGGTCGCGGCGGTTCTGGCCGCTGCCCTGCTCTTCGCCTATCTGCGGGCATACCGCAGCAGCGTCCGCTCCGGGACGGCACCGGCCACGGTGCTCGTCGCGAAGCAGCTCATCCCGAAGGGGACCTCCGGCAGCCTGATCGGGCAGAAGGAGCTCTACCAGGTGACGACGCTGCCGAAGGACCAGGTTTCCAACGGTGCGTTCGCCGACCCGGCGGCCCTTCGCGGCCAGGTCTCGACGACCGACGTCTATCCGGGGCAGCAGCTCACGCTCGCCGACTTCAGTGCGGTGGCGTCGGGCTCGATCCCCACGCAGATCAGCGGCGCCCAGCGCGCGATGTCCGTGCCGCTCGACTCGGCGCACGGCCTGATCGGCCAGCTGCACGACGGCGACCACGTCGACGTGTACGTCAGCTTCGGCCAGGGCGGCACCACGACGCTGAAGCCGGTGCTGAAGCTGCTGCTCGCGAACGTGACGGTGCTAAACGCGCCGACGAGCACGAGCGGCGGCCTGACCACGTCGGCGTCCGCGAACGTCGTGCTGCGGGTTCCCGCGTCGAAGGCGGCGGAGTTCGCGTTCGCAGCCGACAACGGCAAGCTCTGGTTCGCGCTCCGGCCCCAGGTCGGCGCGAAGAAGACGCCGCCGTCGGTCGCCAACACGCTGTCGGTGCTCTCGGACTTCCAGGGGTACACGCAGGCGCAGGTCGCCGCGGCGCTCCGCGCAACGCAGGAGGGGAAGTAACGTGGCAGACAAGATCAAGACGCTCGTCGCGCTCGATTCGGGCGTCGGCAGGGAGTTCGTCGACGCGTCGCTTCCGCGCGACGGCATCGACGTCGTCGGCATCGTCGAGGGTCTCGACGAGAGCTGGCTGACGCTCCAGGAGACGGCGAACGACCTGCTCATCGTCGCCTGCTCGGGCCATTCCGAGCGGACGCTGTTCCTGATCGACGCGGCGGTCCGCCAGCGGCCGACGCGGCCGGTCGTCGTCTTCAGCTACGGGTCGCCGACCGGCTTCGTGCGCCGCGTCTTCGACGTCGGAGCCGACGACGTGATCATGCTGCCCGAGGATCCGGAGAAGGTCCGGTTCGCGCTCGAGAAGGCGGTCGCCCGGAAGAACGGCGGCGGATCGTCGCCGCTCTCACAGGGCAAGATCGTCGCGGTGCTCGGGCCGAAGGGTGGCACCGGCAAGACGCTGACGTCGACGAACCTCGCGGTCGCGCTCGCAGAGCTCGACCAGCGGGTCATCCTCGTCGACCTCGACCTCCAGTTCGGCGACGTCGGGCTCGGGCTCGGCCTCTCGCCGGAGGCGACGATCTACGACCTCGTGAAGGCCGGCGGCTCGCTCGACGAGGAGAAGCTCGGCGCGTACCTCACCGAGCACTCGTCCGGTGTCCGCGCCCTGCTCGCGCCGAGCAGGCCGGACCACGCGAGCTCCGTCACCGTCGAGTTCCTGCGCGAGGTCTACGGCGCGCTTCGTCGGATGTCGGATTACATCATCGTCGACACGCCGCCCGGGTTCACGCCCGAGGTGATCGCGACTATCGACGTCGCCAGCACGATCGCGATGGTCGGCACGCTCGACTCGCTGTCGCTGAAGAACACGAAGCTCGGCCTCGAGACGCTCGACCTCATGGGCTTCCCGCCCGACCGGGTGCGCCTCGTGCTCAACCGCGCGAACAGCCGCGTCGGGATCACCGACGAGGACGTGCTCTCGATCATCGGCCGGAGCCCCGACGTGTTCATCCCGAGCGACCGCGAGATCCCGCGCGCGGTCAACGAAGGCAAGCCGATCGTCTCCGCGAAGTCGAGCTCCGACGCGGCGAAGGGCTTCAGGAAGCTCGCCGAGTCGCTGCTCGAGGCGGACGCGGCGGTGGCGGCGCCGGAGGCGCAGAAGCAGCACGGCTTCCGCCGCCTCCTCGCGAGGAGTGCCTGATGGATCTCCACGAGCGGCTCACTGCGGCGCGGCCGATTGCGGTCGCGCCGGAGGGGCTCGACCCGTTCGCCGAGCTGAAGAACCAGATCCACCTGCAGGTGGTCGGCGAGCTCGGTCCCCAGCTCTTCAACGCGAACCTCGACCCGGCCGGCTTCCGCGACCGGGTGGTCAGCGACATCCGCCGGAACCTCCAGCAGGAGGCGGGGCTGTCACGGGACGACCGCGAGCGCATCGTCAGCGAGCTGGCGGACGACATCCTCGGCCACGGGCCGCTCGAACGGCTGCTGAACGACGACAGCGTCTCCGAGATCATGGTCAACGGCCCGTACGACATCTGGATCGAGCGCCAGGGCCGGCTCTACCCGACCACGGTCCGCTTCATCGACGAGTCGCACCTCCGGCGGATCATCAACAAGATGGTCGCGCAGGTCGGCCGCCGCGTCGACGAGTCCTCGCCGATGGTCGACGCGCGCCTCCCGGACGGCAGCCGCGTGAACGCGGTCATCCCGCCGCTCTCGCTGACGGGCCCGCTGGTCACGATCCGCAAGTTCTCGAAGAAGCGCCTCGACATGGAGGACATGATCCGCCTCGGGACGCTCACGACCGAGACGGTCGAGTTCGTCGAGCGGTGCGTCCAGGCCGAGCTGAACATCCTGATCTCCGGCGGTACCGGCACCGGGAAGACGACGCTGCTGAACGCGCTGTCGTCGGCCATCCCCGACTCCGACCGCATCGTCACGATCGAGGACGCGGCCGAACTCCGGCTCAACCAGCGCCACGTCCTCCGGCTCGAGGCGCGGACGCGCAACATCGAGGGCGAGGGCGAGATCACGATCCGCGAGCTCGTACGGAACTCGCTGCGCATGCGGCCCGACCGCATCATCGTCGGCGAGGTCCGCGGCCCGGAGACGCTCGACATGCTCCAGGCGATGAACACCGGCCACGACGGCTCGCTGTCGACGGTGCATGCGAACTCGCCGCGTGACGCGCTCGCGCGTCTCGAGACGATGGTGCTGATGGCGGGCTTCGACCTGCCGCTGCGCGCCATCCGGCAGCAGGTCGCCTCGGCACTCGACCTGATCCTGCACCTCGAGCGCCTCGAAGACGGCACCCGGCGCGTCACCTCGATCGTCGAGGTGCAGCGGATGGAGTCGGAGGTCGTGACGATGCAGGAGCTGTTCAAGTTCCAGCTCGAGCGCGTGACCGAGGAGCGTGTCGTCGTCGGTGCTCTTCGCACCACCGGGCTGCGGCCGACCTTCGTCTACAAGTTCGAGAAGCGCGGCGTGACGCTGCCGTCGGTGATCTTCACCGACCCGTCGCTGCGCACGCAAGAGAACGGAGCGGGTGTCTTCCGTTGAGGCGTCTCGGGGTCATCGCCGCGGTCGTAGCCGCGGTCGCGTCGCTCGCCGGCGCCGCGCACGCGGCCGGGCAGGCGCCGATCAAGCTGATCGAGGCGGGCGGCGCCCGGTTCCCGGACCGGTCGTACGTCGTCTCGCTCTCGCAGGGGCACGCGCTGACGACGCGCAACGTCCACGTCACCGAGAACGGCGCGCCCGTCACGGGGCTCGCGGTCATCCCGGCCGACGCGGCGAAGCAGCGTCAGCTCGGCGTGGTGCTCGCAATCGATACCTCCGAGAGCATGTACGGACGCCCGATCGTCAACGCCCTCGAGGCGGCGCGAACGTTCGTCCAGCACCGCAACCCGAACCAGCAGCTCGCGATCGTCACCTTCGACGGCACGGTGCGCGTCATCCAGCCGTTCACGACCGATTCGGCAGCGATCCTCCGGTCGCTGTCGCGCGTGCCGCAGCTCGGGCACGGGACGCATCTGTACGACGCCGTCGGCAAGGCGGTGGCGCTGATCCGCGACGCGCACGTCGAGGCCGGCTCGATGGTCGTCCTCACGGACGGCGCGGACGTCGGCAGCTCGGCCTCGCTCGCCAGCGTGCAGGCGCAGATCGCCACACAGCACGTGCGCGTGTTCAGCGTGGGGCTCGTCTCGAAGACGTTCAACCGCACGGTGCTGGAGGCGCTCGCGGGTGCGAGCGGCGGCAGCTACCAGGAGGCGGGAACCTCCTCCGACCTCGAGTCGATCTTCGACCGGCTCGGGTACCGCCTGGCGGGCGACTACCTGATCGCGTACCGCTCGCTCGCGTCGCCGGGCCGGCGCATGCACGTGGTCGTCTCGGTCGACGGTGTTCCCGGTGCCGTCGCAGCCGACTACGTGACGCCGGCGCTGGGGTCGCAGCCGGGCGGCATCTACCACCGCTCGATCGTGTCGTCGCTGCTCTCGTCCAGCCTCGTCCTCGCGCTGCTCGTGCTCCTCGCGGCGCTGTTCGTCGCCGCCATCGTCGTCTGGATCCTGCGGCCGCGCAGCCGCACGGGTGTGCGGACCCGCGTCGGCGCGTTCGTCTCCATCGACCGCCGCGACCGCAAGGCGAAGCGGTCGTCGATGCTCAGCGACGAGCTGCTCGCGGGGGCAGAGCGCTCGCTGTCCCAGCTCACGTGGTGGGATCGGTACGCAACGTCGCTCGACATCGCGGGCGTCGGCGCGCCGCCGCTGCAGATCCTGCTCGGCACCGGCCTCGCCACGGTCGCCGCGATGGTGCTCTTCTCGCTCGTGCTCGGCCCCCTCGGGATCCTCCCGGCGCTCGGCATCCCGATGATCGTCTACAGCTACATCCGCTCCCGTCTCGACCGCGTGCGGACGAGGTTCGCCGAGCAGCTTCCGGACAACCTCGAGGTGCTGGCCGCGGCGCTCCGCGCCGGCCACTCGCTCGTCGGTGCGCTCTCGGCCGTCGTCGAGGCCGCGCCCGAGCCGTCGCGCGCCGAGTTCCAGCGCGTCATCGCCGACGAGCAGCTGGGCGCGTCGCTCGAGGAGGCGCTCAACGTCGTCATCGTCCGCATGGCGAACCGCGACCTGGACCAGGTGGCGATCGTCGCGCGGCTCCAGCAGGAGACGGGGTCGAGCTCGGCCGAGGTGCTCGAGCGCGTCGTCGACACGGTGCGCTCGCGCATGGAGCTGCGGCGCCTCGTTTCGACTCTGACGGCTCAGGGGCGCATCTCGCGCTGGATCCTGACGCTGATCCCCGTCGGGCTGGCGCTCATCCTGAGCGTGCTCTCGCCCGGCTACCTGACCCCGCTGTTCGACCACGGCCTCGGCAAGGCCATGCTCGTCGCCGCGTCGGTCATGGTGATCGCGGGCTCTCTCGTCATCAAGAAGATCGTCAACATCAAGGTGTAGGGGGAAGCGTCGAGATGATCCTGGTCGCGCTCTTGGGTTGCCTTCTCCTGGCGCTCGCCGTGTGGTCGATGGTCTGCGCCGTCTCGGCGCCGCGGATGCGGACGGTCCGGAACCTCGCGCGCATCGACGAGCACGGATACGGCACGCTCGGTGCCGAGCTGCCGCTGCCGACGGTCGCCCGCCGCCAGCAGCGCTTCGACAGCGTCGCGGGTGCCGTCGGCGACGCGGTGGCCCGCCGCTTCCGCTCGTTGCGCGAGGACGAGATCCAGCGGCGGCTGATCGCGGCCGGGTACTACCACGTCGCGGCGCGCCGGTTCCTCGGTTACCGCGTCCTCGGCACGATCGGCGTGGCCGTCCCCGTGCTCCTGATTTGCCTGTTCGGTGGAATCAGCGGCATCGCCGGACTGGCGGTCGTCGTCGCCGCGACGATGCTCGCGTGGATCGCGCCGATGAAGGTCGTGAACAGCCGCGCCGACGACCGGCAGCGGCGGATCGAGTACGACCTGCCCGAGCTGATCGACCTGCTCGTCGTCACGGTCGAGGCCGGCCTCGGCTTCCAGGGCTCGCTGCGCCTGGCCGGCGAGCGCGTGGGCGGCCCGCTCGGTGACGAGCTGCGGCTGACGCTCCAGGAGCAGGCGCTCGGCATGTCGATGATCGAGTCGCTCGACCACTGGCTCGCACGCTGCGACACCCCCTCGGTGCGATCGTTCGTGCGTGCCGTGACGCAGGGCGAGCGCCTCGGGCTGTCGGTCGGCCAGATCCTGCGGAACCTCGCGCTCGAGATGCGGAAGCGCCGCAAGGCGTACGCCGAGGAGCGCGCGCAGAAGGCGCCGGTCAAGATCCTGTTCCCGCTGGTCTTCCTAATCTTCCCGGCGCTCTTCGTCGTGGTGCTCGGGCCGGCGCTGTTCCGGATCATCGACGCCCTCTCGGGCCACTAGCGGTGCGCGCCATCGGGCGCCGGACCGCGACCGCAGCGGCGGCCGGTGGAGTGCTGCTCGTCGTGGCGTTCGTGACCTACCACCTGTTCGACTACCGCGTCTTCTGGGAGGCGGGCAGGCACGTCCTCCACGGCACGTCGCCGTACCCGAGCGACGCCGCGCTGGCGCGCGCGACGCGGGACTACTACGTGTACCCGCCGCTCGCGGCGGTCGCGCTCGCGCCACTGTCGCTGCTCCCGTTCGGGGTGGCGGGCGTCGCGTACACGGGGTTGTCGGTCGCCGCACTCGTCGCGACGCTGCGCGTGCTCGACGTGCGTGATGCGCGGTGCTACGTCGTGCTGCTGCTCTGGATGCCCGTCCTCCAGGCGGTCGCGCTCGGGACGGTGGCGCCGTTCCTCGCGCTCGCGACGGCGCTCGCGTGGCGCTACCGCGACCAGGTCGTTGTCGGCGCCGCGGCGGTGGGCGTCGCGATCGCGGCGAAGATCTTCCTCTGGCCGCTCGTCGTGTGGCTCGTCGCGACGCGCCGGTTCCGGCGCGCGGCCGAGGCGTGCGCCGTCGGGGTGGTCGCCGTCGTGCTGCCGTGGGCGGCGCTCGGCTTCACCGACCTCCGCCGGTATCCGCTGATCCTGCAGCGGCTCTTCTCGGCCGAGGGCGAGACGAGCTGGTCGCCGACGTCGCTCGGTCACCTCGCCGGCGTGGGATGGGCCGTGCCGGCGGCCGAGCTCGCGGCGCTCGCGGTCGTGGTGGTGCTCGCCGGCCGGCGTGACGGCGATCGTCGCGCGTTCGCCGCCGCCGTCGCGGCGTCGCTCGTGCTCTCGCCGATCGTCTGGATGCACTACCTCGTCGTGCTCGTCGTGCCGATCGCGCTCTCGTCGCGCCGGCTGTCGGCGGCGTGGCTCCTGCCGGCGCTCGCGTTCTGGCCGCTCACGGACACGCACCGCCTCCTCGGCGTGGGTCTGTGGGTGGACGCCGTCGCCGTCGGCGTCGTGCTGTTGACATTGAAGACTAAGCCTCAACTCGAGGTACAGCGATCTGTCCGCCGCCTCATCGGATTGCCGAGCATTGCGGCGATTTCGTCACCTTCGCCGAAGGTCTAGGCGGACCTAGCCCCAGGGACGGCGCCGCGGCCGCCGCGGCGCGCCACAGTCAGGTTCGTCCGCGACATGCACGTCAGATGACGCGGTTCGAACGGCATCGAAGGTCTAGGGGAGAGGGGCAGGTGCAGAACAACTGCGGCAAGGCGAGTGCAGGGTGCTACGGCGTTGCGCTTCGCCACGTCCCGACCTCTGGCTGCGGGCGTCCTCAGGCCCGCACCGCATCGTCGCCTGCCGGCGGCGGAGCGTCATTGCAAGCGACCACTCAGGGAGGGTGGAAGTGAGGATCATCAAGACGAAGAAGGGCATCGCCCTTCTCGCCGTGCTGGTGGTCGCGGCAGTCGCGGCTATCGGCGGGTATGCGTACTTCTCGTCGGTCGGTGCTGGCACCGGTTCGGCGAGCGTGGGCTCGTCCACGCCGGTCGTGCTCACAAGCACGAGCGTGTCCGGTCTCTATCCGGGCGGCCCAGGCGTTGCGGTGCCCGTCAGCGTCACGAACAACGGTGGCGGCGACGAGTACGTGAACGACATCAACGGGACCGTTGCCAACAACGGCAGCTGCCTCGGCTCGTGGTTCACCGTCTCGACGGATCACGTCGGGCAGAGCTTCGCTCCGGGCGCGACTGCCGCTGCGG
>DASWRL010000079.1:0-15823 GCA_036403195.1 Gaiellaceae bacterium | reverse complement strand
CTCCGAGGCGCTCGGCGAGCTCGCGCGCCGTCCCGCTCGGGGCGTCCGGCTTCGTCGCGCTCGCGTAGTCGACGACCTCCCACGCGTCCAGATGCCGCGCGGCGTCCGTCGCCGCGCGGAGCAACACCGCAGCCGTGATCGAGAAGTTCCCGGCCGAGACGACGCCGACCCCGCGCGCCCGCGCGGCGGCGTCGATCTCCTCGTAGTCGGCGGCGTCGAGGCCGCTCGATCCGACGACGACTGCGACGCCGCGCTCGATCGCCGCCAGGACGTTGCCGCGCACGGCGTTCGCATGCGTGAAGTCGACGAGGACGTCGGCCGGGACCGCGTCGAGCGCCTCGCCGACGCTCGAGTGGAACGCGGGATCCGACCGCGCCACCCCCGCGACGAGCTCGAGGTCGCCGGCGCGCTCGACCGCCTCCGCGACGGCGCTCCCGGTCCAGCCGGTGGCGCCGGCGACGCAGACCCTGATCATCCCGCGAGGATACGAGGTGTCTGACACCACCGGTGTCAGACACCTTGCGCGATACGGAGGGGGAGGGATTTGAACCCTCGATCCGCCTTGCGACGGATAACGGTTTTCGAGACCGCCGCATTCGACCGCTCTGCCACCCCTCCGGGGCGGCCGACAGGGTACCTAGTCGTGGATGCGGGCGATCAGCTCTTCGCGCTTGAGCACGCGAACGCGGTGCGCGGAGCGGGCGAGCCGCACCTCGTAGCCGGAGTCGCGGGGGAAGAGCACCTTGTCGCCGGGCTCGACCAGCGTGACGTCGGGACCGACCGACGCGACGATGCCGCTCCGCACGTGCGTGGCCTCGTTCGCCGGGACGATCAGGCCGCTCGGCAGCTCCGACTCGTCGAGAGGCTCGACGACGAGGTAGTCGTCCAGCGGCTCGAGCGTCACGTCGATGATCGAGTGGCCCTCTCCCAACACACCTCCACGATACTCCGCCCATCCACGTCACCAACCCCGACAAGCCGTTCTTCCCGGCCCGAGGCCTGACGAAGGGCGACCTCGTCGCCTACTACGTGGGTGTCGCCGACCACGTCCTCCCCCACCTCCGGCGGCGACCGTTCCACATGAAGCGGTTCACGAACGGCGTCGAGGGCGAGTTCTTCCACCAGAAGCGCGTCCCCGCGAACCATCCCCCGTTCGTCGACGAGGTCTTCGTCCGTTTCCCGAGCGGCCACTCGACGGTGTTCGCGATCGTCGACAACGCCGACGCGCTCGCGTGGGTCGTCAACCTCGGCTGCATCGAGCTGCACACGTGGGCCTCGCGCGTGCCCGAGATCGAGCGCCCCGACTACCTCCTGATCGACCTCGACCCGACGAGCGACGGGCAGTGGCCGTTCGTGCGCGAGATCGCGCTCGTCGTCCGCCAGGTGATGGACGAGCTGGGGCTCCGCTCGTACCCGAAGACGTCCGGCGCGACCGGCCTCCACGTCCTCGCGCCGATCAGGCCCGAGCTCGAGTTCCCGGAGGTACGGCGGTTCGCGAAGGCGCTCGCGGTGGAGGTCGAGCGTCGCGTCGGCGACCAGGGGGTCGCGACGACGACGTGGCGCGTCGCCGACAGGGTCGGGGTGTTCGTGGATTACGGCCAGAACGCGCGAGACCGCACGATCGCCTCGGCGTATTCCGTTCGGCCGACGGCGGACGCGCGCGTCTCGGCGCCGCTCCTCTGGGAGGAGGTGGCGGAGGTCGAGCCCGAGGCGTACACGGTCGAGACGATGGGGGCGCGGATCGCCGCCGTCGGCGACCCGATGCGCGGGATGTGGCGGAGCCCGCCGTCGCTGCGCAGCCGCTTCGTGCGGCTCGGGCTCGAGCCGCCGAACGCGATCCGAACGCGCGGCTAACACCTCCCGCACGACCCCGTCCGTACCTTGAATCTGTGCGGTGGATCGCCGTCCTTGCTGGGCTCTTCGCGGTACTGGTCCTCTCGGCGAAGGCGAGCGCGTCGCCGTACATCCGCTACGGCGTGCAGGACGACGCGTGGCTCCAGTACGGGCCCGGGACGCTCGAGTCGCGCCTCGACCAGCTGCAGTCGTTCGGCGTCGACGTCGTGCGCGTGACCGTCGACTGGTCGCAGACGGAGCCGCGACGCGGCGTCTTCGACTGGTCGCGCCCGGACCTCCTCCTCGACGGTCTGCATGCGCACGGGATCGCGCCGCTCGTCACGCTCTACGGCACGCCGTCGTGGGCGAACGGCGGCCGTGCCGAGAACTGGGCGCCGTCCAGCGCCGGGACGTTCGGCGCGTTCGCGCGGGGGATCGCGC
The DNA here is from genome assembly GCA_036403195.1 of Gaiellaceae bacterium. GTDB lineage: Bacteria > Actinomycetota > Thermoleophilia > Gaiellales > Gaiellaceae > PALSA-600. The sequence continues at coordinate 13,549 of DASWRL010000079.1, read as the reverse complement.
TCCGGTATCCGTACGTCCACCTGTGGGCGGTCTGGAACGAGCCGAACCAGGCGCGCTGGCTCCGCCCGACCACGCCGTCGACCTACGTCACGCGCCTCCTGAACCCGGCGTACGCCGCCATCCACGCGGCGAGCCCCGGGTCGCTCGTCGCCGGCGGCGTCACCGCGCCGCGAGGGGCGACGGGCGGCGTCTCCCCCGTGCGGTGGGTCGCCGGCATGGCGGCCGCACGCGCGCGGCTCGACGCCTACGCGCACAACCCGTATCCGCTCGCGCCGCGCGAGACCCCCACCTCGGGCGGCTGCGACCATTGCGAGACGATCACGATGGCGACGCTCCCGCGGCTGCTCACCGACGTGCAACGCGCCTTCGGCGCCCGCACGCGGATCTGGCTGACGGAGTACGGCTACCAGACGAACCCGCCGGACCGGCTGCTCGGCGTCTCGTACTCGCAGCAGGCGCGCTACCTGAGCGAGGCTGCGCTCCGTGCGTTCGCGGCACCGCGTGTCGACCTCCTGATCCAGTATCTCGTCGAGGACGAGCCGTCGGCCGCCCGCTGGCAGAGCGGGGTCTTCACATCCGCCGACCGCGCCAAGCCGGCCCTCCAGGCGTTCCGGTTCCCGCTCGCCGAGCAGACGCGGACCGGGAGACGGACCGTGCTCTGGGGGCAGGTGCGGCCCGGCGGCGCCGCGACGTACCGGCTGCAGCGCTTCAGCGCCGGGAGATGGGCCGGCGTCGGCGGTGACGCGCACACGACCGCGCGCGGGTACCTCCGCCGCGTCGTGAACGCCGCGCCGGGTGCGCGGTACCGCCTCTGGCTCCCCGCGCTGCACACGTACAGCGCGATCGTCACCGTCAGCTGAAGAGCGCGTCGACGCCGGGCGCGTCGGGATCGCGCGCCGGGCGGAGCTCTTGCCACGTGCAGTCGCGCGGATCCTTGTCCTCGCGCCACCGGAGCAGCTTCGTGCCGTGCCGGAATCGGTGGCCCTGCACCTTGTCGTACCGAACCTCGACGACGAGCTCCGGCCGGACGGCCACCTCTTCCAGCTCCCCCGTCCCCCACCGGTTCGGCTCCGAGAACCGGCGGTCCGACGCCTCGTCGACGAGCGGCAGCAGCCGCTCCGCCACGTCCGCCTGCGTGCGGGCAGCGACCGCCGCCGACCCGACGTAGTCGAGCCCGCCGTCGTCGCCGTACAGGCCGAGGAGCAGCGTCGCGATCGCGCTGCGGTCGCCCTTCCACCGGATCCCGACGACGACGCAGTCCGCGCTCTTGTGCTCCTTCACCTTCACCATCCCGTCGCGCGACCCCGGGAGGTACGGCGAGGCGAGGCGCTTCGCGACGACGCCGTCGAGCCCGAGCGACTCGAACCGGGCGAGCCAGTCGCGCGCGTCGGCGAGACCGCGCGTGGCGGGCGAGATGCGGTACCCCGCGACGGCGAGCGCCTCGACGCGGGCGCGCCGCTCCTCGAGCGGCAGCTGCCACACCGGCTCGCCCTCCCACACGAGCAGGTCGAAGACGACGTACTGCGCCGGGATCTCCGCGCTCAGCCTCCGGATCCGCGACTCGGCCGGGTGAAGGCGCATCTGCATCGCGTCGAAGTCGATCGCGCCGTCGCGGGAGATCACGATCTCGCCGTCGAGGGCCGACCGCGGCGGCAGCAGCTCGCCGAGCGGCCGCAGCTCGGGGAAGTAGCGCAGGAGCGGCCGCTCTTTGCGCGACCAGAGCGCGAGCTCGCCGCCCGCGTTCTCGAGGACGCCGCGGAAGCCGTCCCACTTCGGCTCGTACTGCCATCCCGCGTCGTCGGGAAGCTCGCGCACGAGCTCTGCCTCCATCGGCGGGAACGGCACGAGGCCGTGGAGGAACGGGGTCTCGGCGGCCACGGTTCCGACCATCCTCGCAGACCTCCCGCCGATCGTCCGGAGCGGTCCGCCCGACCGGCTAGGGCCCCGGATCGCCTCGCGACGACGATGAGGAACGGAAGATCAGCTTCAGGAGGGGGGATATGCGTTCACTCAAACTCGCGCTCGCGACACTGCTCGCCGCGTGCGCAGCGGTCGGCCTGAGCGTCTCCGGCGCCTTCGCCGGATCGACGATGCCCAAGGTGATGGTCTGCGGCGCAAATGCGACCTGGAACACGGACGTGAAGGCGCGGCTCGACGCCACCGGCAGGTTCTCCGAGGTCGACGTGTTCGACTGCGGCAGCTCGACGCCGACGAACGCGCGCATCGCGCGCTACGACGGCGTGCTCGTCATCTACTCGACGCAGGCGCTCGCCGACGCACGCCAGCTGGGCGACAAGCTCGCCGCGTACTCGGATGCCGGGGGTCGCGTGGTCGAGGCCGCGTTCGACTTCAACCCGGCCGAGACGCTCGCGGGCCGCTGGAGCCGGGAGGGCTACAGCTCGTTCGTCCTCGGCGCCGGCGCGGCCACGTCGAACGGCCCGATGCAGTACGTCGCGGACCTGCCGACGAGCCCGCTGCTCGACTCGCTGGGCACGTTCAAGGGCGGCCCCGTGACCTACCACCTCAACGTGGCGGTCGCGACCGACGCCGTCCTCGTCGCGCACTGGGGCGACCAGGCGTCGACCCCGCTCGAGGCGGACGGGCCGCACAGCATCGGCCTGAACTTCAGGCCGCCTGCGAGCGACGACCACGACGGGTTCTGGGACGAGTCGACCGACGGCACGACGCTGCTCGCGAACGCGCTCGATCCGCCGGCCGTCGCGGACGCGAACATCGGCGTGTCCCGCATCGCGGTCTGCACGACGAAGGACGTGCTGCGTGTCGCCGACGGCAGCTGGGGCACGTTCGCCGACATCGACACGGCGCTGTGGAGCGCCGCGAAGCACGATCCCGCCTCGCCGTTCTTCGGCTCCAAGCCGGCGATCGAGGTGCAGGGCTACGGCCTGATGTGCGAGATCGGCGAGGTCGCCACCTACGGCGGCGCTCCTGCCGACTTCGTCGCGACGGGCCAGACCGACGGGTACTACCCCGTCTTCGCCCACAGGTAGGCGCATCCGCCCCGGGAGAGGGCCGCGGTCGCGGCTCGCTCCCCGGGGCGTGATGTTTGGACTGCCGGGACCGCGGAAGCCTAGGGGCGTGTCCGCACTCGACGGAGTCTGGGAGGTCCGCCGCACCGGTGGGCTCCTGCCGCCGCTCTTCGGCGTCCGGAAGCGCATCATGGGCAGCCGCGGCGAGACGCGCGTCGGCGACGTCGCAGGCGTCCCGTTCGACGTCGTGGGACTCGAGCTGCACTACCGCGCGCCGTTCAACGGGTTCGTCGACGTCCTGACGGCGAACGGTGACGGGTGGAGCGGCCGTGCCACCGTCTTCGGCCGCGAGTACGGACGCTTCGAGATGACGCCGATCCGAGGAGGAGCGATGAGCACGATCAACGAGGAGCTCGTGAAGCACATCGACGAGGCGCACGCGATGGAGCAGAACGTGCTGCGCATGCTCGACGGGATGATCTCGACCACGGACGACCCCGAGATCCTGCGCGAGCTGGAGCACCACAAGATGGAGACCGAAGGGCACGCCGAGCGCATGAAGGCGCGGCTCGAGGCGCACGGCGCGTCGCCGTCGATGGTGAAGCAGGCCGGCGGGATCCTCGGCGCGCTCGCGAAGATGCCGCTCGACATGGTGCGCGGCGAGAAGGCCGGCCGGAACGCGCGCGACGGCTACGCCACCGAGCACATGGAGATCGCGAGCTACGAGCTCCTCAAGCGGATCGCGGAGCGCGCGGGCGACCACGAGACGGTCGCGGCCTGCGACGAGATCATCCAGCAGGAGAAGGCGTTCGCGGAGACGATCGAGTCGAACTGGGACAAGTTCGCCGAGCTCTCCCTCCGCGAGAACGGCGTCGCGGTCGCGTAGCGACATCGCCCCGGTAGGGTTGCCGGGGTGACGCGGGTCGCGATCACGGGCATCGGCGCGCTCACGCCGCTCGGTCTCGACGCGGCGTCGACGTGGCGCGCCGCCTGCGCGGGCGAGAGCGGCATCGGCTGGATCAGTACGTTCGACACCGACGGGCTCCCGGTCCGGATCGCCGCCGAGGTGAAGGGCTTCGACGCGACGGAGGTCGTGTCGCCCAAGGAGGCGAGGAAGCTCGAGCGCAACGTCCTCCTCGGCGTCGCGGCGGGACGCGAGGCGATGCGGGACGCCGGGCTGAACGGCGTCGACCCCGCGCGCGTCGGGATCGTCTTCGGGTCGGCGATCGGCGGCGTCCCGGGGATCCTCGAGCAGCACGACACGCTGCGCGACCGCGGCCCCGAGCGGGTGTCGCCGAACTTCCTCCCGAACGTCCTCGTCGACTCGGTCTCGGGACAGCTCGCGATCTCGCTCGGGATCACCGGGCCGAATTACGCGGTCGTGTCCGCCTGCGCGACCGGGTCGCACGCGGTCGGAGAGGCGGCCGAGATGATCAAGCGTGGCGCCGCCGACGCGGTCCTCGCGGGCGGCACCGAGGCGTGCATCGTGCCGCTGATCCTCGCGGGGTTCACCGCGATGCGCGGCCTCGCCGCCGAGGACGAGCACCCGCCGCACGCGTCGCGCCCGTTCGACGCGACCCGCGCGGGGTTCGTCATGGCGGAAGGCGCGGGCGCGCTCCTGCTCGAGGACTGGGATCGCGCGGAGGCCCGCGGCGCCGACGTCTACGCCGAGGTGCTGGGCTACGGCGCGTCGAACGACGCCCACCACATGGCCCAGCCGGAGCCGGAGGCGACGGGTGTGGCCTCGATGATGCGCACGGCGCTCGAGCGCGCCGGGGTCGACCCGGCACGGGTCGGCTACATCAACGCGCACGGCACCTCCACCCCGCTCGGCGACGCGGCCGAGACGAAGGCGATCAAGGACGTCTTCGGGGAGCACGCGCACGAGCTCGCGGTCTCGTCGACGAAGTCGATGATGGGCCACACGTTCGGCGCCGCAGGCGCGATCGAGTCGATCATGTGCGCGCTCGCGCTCCGCGACGGAACACTCCCGCCGACGATCAACTACCGCGAGCCCGACCCGACCTGCGACCTCGACTACGTCCCGAACGAGGCGCGGCGCGCGCAGGTCGACGTGGCGCTGTCGAACGCAATGGGCCTCGGCGGCCACAACGGCTGCGTCCTCCTCGGACGCGCGGCGTAGCGGCTACCGCTCGAACGCGCCGGGCGCGAGCTCCGCGACGGACGCGAGCACGACGTCCGCGAGCGCCGTCACCTCGGGCGGCGGGGGGAAGTGCGGGTTCGGGATCGCGACGACGTGCATCCCGGCCGCCTTCGCCGAGCGGATCCCGTTGGCCGAGTCCTCGACGGCGCCGCACGCGGCCGCGTCGACGCCGAGCCTCCGCGCCGCCTCGAGATAGACGTCCGGCGCCGGCTTCCCGCGTGCGACCTCCTGCGAGGAGACGGCCACCGCGAACACGTCGGCGAGCTCCGAGGCGTGCACGACGACGTCGATCAGCTCCGGGTTCGAGGACGACGCAATCGCGACGGGCCACCGCCCCGCGATTCGCCGCACCGCGTCGACCGCCCCGGGGATCAGCGGCGGCGCCTCGCCGTAGCGCTCGAGCATCCGCCCGACGACGGCAGCATTGATCTCATCCGGCGTCCCCGGGACACCCAGCGTCTCCGCCATGTACCGCGACCACTCGGTGGAGCTCATGCCCATCATGTCGCGGGCGGCGTTCGGCGGGTAGGAGCCGCCGGTCTCGCGCGCGAGCGCCTCGCGCACCTCGTCCCAGACCTGCTCGGACTCGACGATGACGCCGTCGAGGTCGAAGACGACCGCAGCGGTCACAACGCGTGGTAGGCGCGGTAGGCGTACACGAGCGTGGTCGGGGCCGTCCCTTCCTCGATCGACTCGACGGCGCCGATGAAGAACGTGTGGTCTCCCGCCACGACGGTCTCGACCGTGCGGGCGACGATCCATCCAGCGGCGCCGGCGACGAGCCGTGGGTCCTCGTGCCGCACGTCGACGCCGTCCCACAGGACGAGCGGCGGCACGCCGCTCCGCGCGAATCGCTGCGCGAGCTCCTCCTGCGCGCCGGACAGCACGGAGACGCCCCACGTCTCCGCCCCGCGCAGCAGCTCGTGGATCGACGCGGAGTGCGCGATGGAGATGCCGACGAGCGGCGGGTCGAGCGACAGCGAGACGAGCGACGAGACGGTCCGGCCGTGGCGGACGCCGTCGACGTCGGCGACCACGATCGAGACGCCGGCGGGCCACCGCCGGAAGAGCGATCGCTGCTCGGCGCCGCGGCCCTCCACGGCGCCGAGCGTAGCTACCGCCTCAGTTGGCGCGGCACTGCTTGTCGCCGAGCTGCGCGATCTGGTCGTTCGCGGCGACGTCGGCCTGCTTGTCGTACGGGCCGGGCGCGAGCCCCTCCCACATCACGTCGGGCGTGACGCCGGGACCCTCGACCGTCGCGCGGTACTTCAGGCCCTTCCCGGCCGGATGGCTTCCGTGCGGGTTCACGCTGTAGCAGAAGACGCCCGTGCCGGTGTGCGTGAGGAAGCTGTTCTCGCGCCTCCAGCCGCCGCCGTATGCGGAGTCGAACGTGTCGACGTAGACGTTGCGCCCGAACGAGTCGAGCGGGTTGCCGCCGGGCGTCGCCTTGAAGCCGAAGACGGGGTTGCCGCCGTAGGTGAACGTGCCGAAGAGGTGATCCCACTGGTGCCATGCCCAGTCGGTCTGGATCGAGAGGACCGGCAGGTCTCCGGTCCAGTGCGAGAGGCGTAGCTCCCAGACGGACTGCAACGGGCTCGGCGCGAGGCCGTAGTTCGGCAGCATCCGCTGCCACGCCTGCAGCGCCCAGTACGAGCCGTCCGGCGCCGTGCACGCGGTGACGTACCAGGCGAGCTCGGGGCCGTCGTACGCGGTGCACGCGTTCGTGAACGTCTTCCAGTAGTCGGTGTGGTACTTGCCCCAGCCGCCGGCGTAGTCGAGCTTGAACTCGACCTGCGGCCGCGTCCGAGTGGGCGCGATCGCGTTCGCGGCACCCCACGCGAGGACGTGCTTCACCTTCCCTGCGGAACGGTACGTCAGGAGCGCTTCGCCCCTCGCGTCGACCTCGAGCTTCACGCTCTTCGCGTTGCGGTCGATCAGCTGCGAGGCGTTCGCGGTCGACGCGAACACGGCGGCGAGGACGATGAGGACGAGCAAGGAGACGCGAGACAAGGACTTCCCTCCAGGGCGCGCAGAACGGATCGATCCCTGTGTCGGCAGGGCCGCAGCGGAGGGTGCTCCCTCGTCCGAGGGGAACGCGCGATACGGTTTCGCGCCTGTGAATCGCAGCGAGAAGATCGAGCTGGCGGTCACCGGCGTCCTCGTCCTGTTCGCTGGGGTGTGCCGGTACGCATCGTTGGGGGACGTGCTGACGTTCGTCGTGGCGGCCGTTGCGCTGGCCGCGCTCGCCCGGCTCGTCGGAACTGCGACCGAGCAGCTCGGGGCGCGGCTCGGTTCCGGAGGCGCGGGGGTCGTTCAGTCCGCGCTCGGGAACCTGCCTGAGCTCTTCATCGCGATCTTCGCGCTTCGGAAGGGACTTGCCAACGTCGTACAGGCGGCCCTGGTCGGCTCGATCCTCGCAAACAGCGTGCTCGTCCTCGGGGTCGCGTTCGTCGTCGGCGGCGTCGTCAACGGCGCGCAGAGATTCGACTCGTCGCGGGCACGGATGATCTCGTCGCTCGCGCTCCTCGCCGGCGCGACGATGGCGATCCCGTCCCTCGCGCACGCGTTCCACACGCCCGCCGCCCCGCACGGGACGGCGCTGTCGCTCGTGTGCGCCGGCGTCCTGCTCGCCGTGTTCCTGCTGACGCTCCCGTCGTTCCTCCGGAGCACCGCCTCCGACGGTGATCACCCGCCGGCGCGCTGGTCGCCCGCCACGACCGCGCTCGTCCTGGCCGGCGCCGGCACCGCCGCCGCCTTCACGTCGGACTGGTTCGTCGGCGCGCTGACGCCCGCCATCCACACGCTGCACATGAGCGAGGAGTTCGCGGGACTCGTCATCGTCGCGATCGCCGGGAACGCGGTCGAGAACGTGGTCGGCGTGCAGCTCGCGGCCCGTAACCGTCCCGACTTCGCGATCTCCGTCATCATGAACTCGTCGCTGCAGGTCGCCCTCGCGCTGACGCCGGCGCTCGTTTTCGTCTCACTCCTCTTCGGGACGCACCTGACGCTCGTCTTCCCGACTCTGCTCGCGCTCACGCTCGTCATCGCGGCCATCCTCGGTGCGTTCGTCGTCAACGACGGCGAGTCGACCTGGCAGGAGGGTGTCGTGCTGATCGGCTTCTACGTCGTGATCGCCGCGAGCTTCTGGTGGGGGACGTAGTCAGCGCGCGACGGCCGCGACGCACGCATCGGTGAGCCGCACGAGGTCCGCGGGCGCGAGCTCGATCTGAAGGCCGCGCCGGCCGGCGCTCACGAGCATGGTCTCCCACTCGAGCGCCGAGGCGTCGACCGTCGTCGGCAGGCGCCGGCGCTGGCCGAGGGGGCTGATGCCGCCGACGACGTACCCGGTGGCGCGCTCCGCCTGGGCCCGGTCCGCGAGCGTCGTTCGCTTGCCCGCAGCGCGCAGGTCGAGTTGGCGGTCGGCCGGCACGAGGAAGACGGAGAGCACGCCGTCGACCGAGGCCACGAGCGTCTTGAAGAGCTGCGCCGGTGGACGGTCGAGCGCGTTCGCGACGGCCACGGCGTAGTCGCCGTCCGCGACGTCGACGCCCTCGTACTCGTACAGCCGGTACTCGATCCCGGCGCGTCTCGCGGCGTCGACCGCCGGCGTCACTCGCCGAGCTCCTCGGCGAGCAGCGCCATCGAGAAGAGCCGCCAGGCGAGGTCGACGTCGCCGGCGAGGAAGAGCGCCGCCTCGCGCGCAGTCGGCAGCTCGCGCACGCGCAGCACGACCGCGTCGACGGCACGGGCGAGCTGCTCGCGCCGGTCCCCCGTGTAGAGGTCGGCGGCGATCGCCTTGACCGCGCGGTCGTCGACGTGGAGCTCGCGATGCGGATCGCCCCCGGCCGCGACGAGCAGCAGCGCCCGCCGGCGCGCGCCGTTCAGCTCGTCCTCGTCGAGCTCGACGGCCTGCCCGGCGAGGTAGGCGAGCACGGGCAGCGGGTCTCCGAGCTCGCCCGTCTCGACCCGGGCGAGCAGCTCGTCAACGGGATCGGGCATGGGTACGCTGACGGTAGTGGACGACGTCCTGGCGAAGGCGGAGGAATGGCGTGCGGCGGGCGAGGAGGTCGCGATCGCGACCGTCGTCGGCACCCGCCGGAGCGCTCCACGCCCGCTCGGGTCGAAGCTCGCCGTCACGCGGTCGGGGCTCCTCTACGGGTCCGTCTCCGGCGGCTGCGTCGAGTCTGACGTGGCCGCTCGCTGCCAGTCGATCCTCGACGGCGAGTTGCCGAAGGTCGTCTCGTACGGGATCGCGGACGAGGAGGCGTGGACGATCGGACTGCCCTGCGGCGGCGAGATCGACGTGTTCCTCGAGCCGTTCGCCGGTGCGCCGCCGATCGACCGCGGCACGAGCTACGTGGTCGTCGAGGGCGACGACGTCGGCCGCCGCTGGACGTCCGCCGACCGCGCGCAGACATCGCTCCGCGACGGTGTGTTCGCCGAGGCAGTCGGACCACCGCCGCGGCTCGTCGCCGTCGGCGCGGGCGACATCGCCGAGGCGCTGTGCGCGATCGCGAAGCCGCTCGGCTGGCGCACCGTCGTCGTCGACCCGCGTCCGGCGCTCGCCACGCGCGACCGCGTTCCGAGCGCCGACGAGATCGTCGTCGCGTGGCCCGACGAGATCGAGGTCGGCCCCGAGACGGCGCTCGTGTCGCTCGTGCACGAGGAGCGGATCGACGTCCCGGCGCTTCGGCGCGGCGTCGAGGGCGGCGCGTTCTACGTCGGCGCGCTCGGCTCCCGCCGCACACAGGCGAAGCGGGCCGAGAAGCTCGGCGCGCTCGCGGCGTCCGTCCACGGCCCCGTCGGCATCGACCTCGGCGGCGAGACGCCGCCAGAGATCGCGCTCGAGATCGTGGCGGAGATCCTCGCGGCGTACAAGAAGGGCGAGGCGCCCGAAGGCGCCCCGCCGGTCGAGCAGACGGCCGCGGCCGGTTAGGCGGTCGCGGCGCGGGCGGTTTCGCGTCCTGCGACGAACCCGAGCCCGATCATCCCGATACCGAGGATGAAGTGGAGCCAGTTGTCGGCGGTGTTCACGGGGATCCAGTCTCCCCCACCGACGATCCCGAGCACCCAGAGCGCGAGGTAGACGACGCCGCCTCCGACCAGGTACGTCCGCGCGGTGTCCGCGGCCCGCGCGAGCGCGAGGCCGACGATCCCGAACAGCAGGTGCACGATGTTGTGCAGGATCGACACCTGGAAGATGCCGAGCAGCTTCGCGCCCGAGTCGTGGCCGGCGAAGCTGATGTCGCCGTAGTGGGTCGTGATCCCGGGGATGAAGCCGAGGATCCCGACGAGCAGGAAGGTCGCTCCCACCGCCGTGGCGAGCGTTTGCACAGCAGTACGGTCTCTCATGTCCAGGTTGTGTCCACCTGGACGACGGTTAAACCTCTACGGGCTGTTGTCGGGCCCGTTCACGAAGATCAGTCGCGGCGTCGTGATCGACTGCGCCACAGCCTGGAAGTAGGCGGTGAGCGAGCTCGGGGACGGGTTGAAGAAGAACTTGCCCGAGTCCGAGGCCATGTTCAGCATCGTCGTGAAGGCAGAGATCACCGGCTGCTCGACGCCGCATGTGTTGAACTGGGCCGTCGTCGCGACGGCGTCGCAGCTGCTCGTGTTCGTCCAGCCGAGACACGAGGGCGAGCTGCTCGAGGTGCCTGCGTCGTAGGCGATCGTGTAGACCCAGTCGCCGGCGTTCGTCGCGGTACGCGAGGAGTTGATCGCCTGGTGGCACGGCGTCGTCCGGTACGGATCGGCCTGTTCGGAGGCGAGCGTGATCGTCCCGGCGGCGGCGGAGTGGTAGACAGGCCCGTAGTTCGCCTCGCCGTCGCTCAGGAAAACGATCACATCCTGCGCGTTCGGCCGACCGTTCGCCGCGAGGTACTGCGAGGCGATGTCGATCGCGTCGGCGTACGAGGTGCCGTTCGAGTTGCTGCTGGCCGGCTTCAGGCACGCGACCGTCTTCACGAGGTTCGAGGCCGCGTTGAGCGTCGGTGAAGTGTCCGTGGCCCGGAAGTCGTTCGCGAGCGGCACGATCACGTATGCCCAGTTGGGATTCGCTGCCTTCTGGGCGAGCGTGGCGCCGGCCTGGCCGTTGTCGTAGTACGCGGTGTTCGTCGAACCGGTGGCCGTGCACGCCTTCGTCTGAACCGTCGCGTAGCTAGCGGTGGGAGCAGGCGCAGCGACGTTCACCGGCGGGAACGTCTCGAACCCGATCAGGTCCTGCGACGGGAGCATCTGCTGGAGGAAGGCGTTGACGCCGGCCTGCGCGCAGGAGAGCTTCGTGCCGCCCGCCGTGCAGGTCTGCGTCATCGACCCCGTGCGGTCGAGGACGATCATGATGTCCGCCGGATGGGGTGCGCCGCCGTGCATCAGGGCGGTCGAGGTCGCCTTCACCGACCAGCTGCTGAAGGGCAGCCCGGGGAGGACCTTCGCGAACGTGAGCGGGACGCTCGCGCTCTCCGTGACGGTGACGGCGTTCTGCGACGAGCCCCCGGACTGCGATGCTCTACACGGCGGAGCCGTCCCGCTGCTCACGTACTGGCTCAGGCATGACACCTGCACGGACGTCTGCACGTTGGAAAGCGTGGGGATGACGTTTTTCCCGAGCGGGCACCCGGCAACGTTGGACGCACTGTACGCCCATGCATTGGGTAGCCCGTTGGGGGCCGCCTGGTTGCAGACGGTGTTTGCCACAGGAAGGTCATTCGCCGCGGCGACGGCGGCCGCGTCTGCTACGCCCCGAAGCTGTCTCTGCGCGACGTAGGCGCGGCCGGCGTCGAGCGCGATCGCCGCCATGCCGAGCAGGACGACGAGCAGGACGACGAAGAGGACGAGCACCTGACCATGCTCGCCGCGGAGGAGCCGCCCCCTCGAGCGTACGCCGGTCATTCGATGCGGTCGACCATCTTCGAGGTCAACGCGCAGCTCGGCACGAAGTTGACCCCTAGGATCGTCAGATCGCAGGGGTACTGCGACTGCACGATCACGTCCGAGTTGTACGCGAGAACGCCGTTGTTGCAGGTGTTGGGCGTCACGGTCACCGTCAGATTCGCGATGTTGAGGTCAGACGCCGAGTTCTTCACGTTCGTCGCCGTCTGGACGCAGGGGTCGGTGGTGCTCGTGCAGACGATCCCGGGTCCAGCCGGCGGGCAGATGTTCGGCACGCCGCGAGCGACGGCGAGCGCCCGTGCGGCCGACCGGGTTGCATCCGTCATCACGAGCCAGTTGTTCAGCACCAGCCCGAACTTGAAGATGCCGACGACGAGCAGGAGAAGGATCGGAGCGACCAGCCCGAACTCGACGAGCGACTGGCCGCTCTCCTCCTTCTTCACCCTCTCCCAGCAAGTTGTACGGGCGTCCAACGGGCCCCCTACGCTCCCGAGATCCCGACGCCGGTGAAGGTCGCGGAGCCTGCGGTGCCGGCGACACCCGAGGCACCGCCGTTCGTCCCGGTGGTCACAGTGATGCCGGTGATGCTGATCGTCGCGGTGCCGCCTGTGTAGCCGGAGCCGCCGCCGCCGCCGCCACCACCGTTGTTGGTGTTCGCGCTGTCGCCGCCGCCGCCGCCGGAGGCCTCGCCGCCGCCGCCGCCGCCGCCGCCGAACTGGCTGTTTCCGGAGTTGTTCGTGCCGGCTCCGGCGCCGCCGGCGCCGCCGGCGATGCCGCCGTTCCCGCCGGTGTTGTTCCCGGTAGCGCCTGCGCCGCCCGCGTTGGTGATCCCGAAGGGCCGCGAGCCGGTGGTGGTTGTGGAGCCGCCGTTGCCGCCGTTGTTGGTGCTGCCGCCGTCGGTGCCGTTGGAGCCGGTGCTGGTGCCTGGGTTGGCGGTTTGGCCGCCGTTGCCGTTGCCGCCGGCGTTGGCGTTGCGGGTGCCGCCGCCGCCGCCGCCTCCGGCGACGAGAACCGGCGAGGTGGACACGACGTAGACGCAGGTCGCGCCGCCGCCGCCGCCGCCGTCGTTGCTCGAGCCGTTGCCGCCGGCACCGCCGGCCGCGCAGCCCGTGCCGCCCGAGCCACCGGCGCCGCCGCCGCTGTTCGAGCTGCCGCCGCCGCCGCCGACGATCACGGTGAACGTCGTCGCGCTCGTGCTGTCGGGCAGGTTGATCGTGCCGGAGACGCGGCCGCCGTTACCGCCGGCGCCGTTGGTGTTCGCGTTGTTGGCGCCGCCGCCACCGCCGCCTCCGGTGATCGTGAAGGTCACCGTCGTCGTGTGCGCCGGCACGGTGAGCGTGTGCGAGCCGGCCGTGTTGAACGTGACCGTCGGCGGCGCGTTGTACGTCACCGTGTTGTCGGTGCTCGTCGAGGCCGTGTTCCCGTTGCCGGCCGCGTCGTGCGCTGCACCGGCCGCGATCGTGGCGATCACGGTGCCGCTCTGCGTCATGCCGGAGACCGCGACGTTGTA
>DASWRL010000078.1:0-5458 GCA_036403195.1 Gaiellaceae bacterium | reverse complement strand
TCGCCGCGTTCGACGCGGTCGTCGAGACGTCGAGGCGGCGGCTCCCTCTCGTCGATCTCCACCGGCTGCCGGAGGGCGAGCCGGAGCGCGACACCGTGCTCGACGCGGGCGAGCTGATCGTGGCCGTCGAGCTGCCTGCGCTCCCGGTGGCGGCGCGCTCGACCTACCGGAAGGCTCGCGAGCGTGCGTCCTTCGCGTTCGCGCTCGTGTCCGTCGCCGCCGCGTACGACGGGAGCGACGTGCGGATCGCCTTCGGCGCGCTCGCGCACAAGCCGTGGCGCGCGTTCACCGCCGAGGCGGCGATCCGCGGCGGGGCGACCTTCGAGGACGCCGCGGACGCGGAGCTCGCGCAGGCGCGGCCGCTCCGCGACAACGCGTACAAGGTGCGGCTCGCAAGGCAGACGCTCGTCGCGACGCTCGAGGAGCTCGCGGCATGAGCGTCGCCTCCGAGCGCGCCCTCGGAGCGCCCGCCGACCGGCTCGAGGGGCGTGAGAAGGTCGAGGGCCGCGCGCGGTACGCATACGAGCACGGGGTCGAGGGAGTCGCATACGCGCACCTCGTCTGCTCGACGGTGGCGAGCGGCACGATCCGCGCGGTCGACACGGCGGACGCGCTCGCGGAGCGCGGAGTCCTCGCGGTGCTGACGCACGAGAACGCGCCCGCGCTCGCCGATGCGAGCGGCGAGCTCGCGATCCTTCAGTCCCCGCGCGTCCTCTACCGCGGCCAGGTCGTGGGCGTCGTCGTCGCCGAGAGACTCGAGGCGGCGCAGCACGCGGAGCGCCTCGTCCGAATCGACTACGACGTCGCGGAGCACGACGTCGAGCTGCGCGTCGACCACCCGACGCTCTACGCGCCGGAGAAGGTGAACCCGAGCTTCCCGACCGACACGGAGGAGGGAGACGTCGAGGGCGCGCTCGCCGCGGCGGAGTTCGTCGTCGACGAGATCTACACGACGCCGCCGGAGCACAACAACCCCATGGAGCCGCACGCGACGACGGCGGTGTGGGAGGGCGGCACCCTGACGCTGTACGACTCGACGCAGGGCGCGTATGCGGCGAGGGCGCCGATCGCGAAGGCGCTCGGCCTCGAGCAGGACCAGGTTCGCGTGCTCGCGGAGCACGTCGGCGGCGGCTTCGGCTCGAAGGGAACGCCGAGGCCGCACGTGATCGCTGCCGCGCTCGCAGCGCGGCACGTCGGCCGGCCCGTCAAGCTCGCCGTGACGCGCCGTCAAATGTTCACGGTGACGGGGTACCGGACGCCGACCATCCAGCGGCTCCGCCTCGGGTGCGTCGCCGACGGCCGTCTCACCGCGATCGCGCACGACGTGGTCGAGCAGACGTCGCTCGTCGACGAGTTCGCGGAGCAGACGGCGGTCGTCACCCGGATGATGTACGCCGCGCCGAACCGGCGGACGACGCACCGGCTCGCGCGGCTCAACGTGCCGACGCCGTCGTGGATGCGCGCGCCCGGCGAGTGCCCCGGCATGTACGCGCTCGAATCGGCGCTCGACGAGCTCGCGCGGGTGTCGGGGATCGATCCGATCGAGCTGCGGATCCGGAACGACCCGGAGCTCGATCCCGAGAGCGGCAACCGTTTCTCGTCACGCAACCTCGCCGCCTGCCTGCGCGAGGGCGCGGAGCGCTTCGGCTGGAGCCCCGGCCGGCGGCGGGAGGGCCGGCGGCTCCTCGGGATGGGCGTCGCGTCGTCGACCTACCCGGCCCGCCGGCGGCCGTCGCAGGCGCGCGCCCTCCGGAACGGCGACGGGACGTTCACGGTCCAGGTCGGTGCGACCGACATCGGGACGGGCGCGCGGACCGTGATGGCGCAGGTCGCGGCGGAGGCGCTCGACGTCCCGCTCGAGCGGATCCGCATCGAGATCGCCGACAGCGCATTCGGCGACGCCCCGGTCGCAGGCGGATCGGCCGGCACGTCTTCGTGGGGATCGGCCGTCGTCAAGGCCTGCCGCGAGCTCCGGGCGCGCGACGTCGACGAGGTGTTCGTCGACACGTCACGGGACGCCGAGGCCGAGGAGCCGCTCTCGAAGCACGGCTTCGGCGCGATCTTCGTCGAGGCGGCCGTGGACGTCGACACCGCCGAGGTGCGGATCCCGCGCGCGCTCGGCGTGTTCGCGTGCGGCCGCATCCTGAACCCGAAGACGGCGCGCTCGCAGTTCATCGGCGGCATGACGATGGGGATCGGGATGGCGCTGATGGAGGAGTCGGCGATGGACGCACGGCTCGGCGCGTGGGTGAACCACGACCTCGCGATGTACCACGTCCCCGTCAACGCCGACCTCCCGTCGATCGAGGCGGTGTGGCTGGACGAGGACGACCCGCACGTCAACCCGATGGGGGCGAAGGGGATCGGTGAGATCGGGATCGTGGGCACTGCCGCCGCGGTCGCGAACGCGGTCTTCGACGCGACCGGCGCGCGCATCCGGGACCTGCCGATCACGCCGCAGCGCGTCCTCGCCGCTACGCGTTGAGGATCAGGTCGTTCGGGAACGAGTTGAGGCTGCGGCCGCCGGGTTCCTCGACGACGATGATGTTCTCGATCCTCAGGCTCCACGCGTCCGCGACGATCAGCGACGGCTCGTCGGTGAACGTCATGCCCGGCTCGAGGGGCGTCGCGTCCTCCGTCGAGAGGAACGGGCGCTCGTGGACGTTCATGCCGATCCCATGGCCCATCCGGTGGCGGAAATGCTCCCCGTGGCCCGCGTCCTCGATCGGCGCGCGGCAGGCGGCGTTGACGTCCTTCGCGAGCACGCCCGGCCTGGCTGCTGCCTTCCCGGCCTCGTACGCGGCGAGCATCGTCGCGTAGCCGTCGAGGAAGTCCTGCGGCGGCTCGCCGCAGTAGACGGTGCGGCCGAAGTCGGAGCAGTAGCCGTCGACGACGCCTCCGAAGTCGAACATGACCGACGTGCGCTCCGGGATCGGCGTTCGCGCGGTCCCGGTGTGCGAGTCGTACGAGCCCGCGTCGAGCCCTGTGAAGATGTGCGTCGGGAACGACGGCGTGCGCGAGCCCGCGGCGAGCAGCTCGTGCTCGATCGCCTCGGTGAGCTCCAGCATCGACACCCCCGGCACGACGAGCGGCGCGACCGCCGCCATCGCCTTCTCGACCGTCGCGACGGCGCGCTCCATCGCGGCGAGCTCGTCGGCGTCCTTCGTGCGGCGGAGCTCGTTGACGAGGCGCGTGCCGGTGCGGAGGCGGTCGAAGCCGACGGCGGCGCCGAGGTGGAGGAGCGTGTCGGCCCACACCCGCTCGCCGACGGCGATCGTGCCGGTGCCGCCGATCGACTTCGCTACGCGCTCGAAGATCGCCGCGCCGTCGTCGGTCTCCTTCACGACCACCACTTCTCCCCGGGGCTCGTCGCGGAGGTCGAACGCCGCGAACATCCGCGGGAAGAGGAACACCGGCTCCGTGTGGGGGCGGAACAGCGCGCCGGTGACCCAGCCGTGGGCGTAGGAGACCTCGCCGAAGATCGGCAGCCCGCGCTCGACGCCCGTCAGGTATTCGAGGTCGGCCGACGGCGCCAGGAAGAGCGCGTCGACGCCCTCCCGCTCGAGCTGCTCCGAGAGCCGCCGCTGCCGCGCCGCGAAGTCGAACACGCGCCGGACGCTAGCTGACGACGTCCTCGTGGTTGTGGATGCACAGCCAGCGGCCGTCGGCCTTGCGCCAGACGGACGTATTGCGGATCCGCTCCTCTCCGTCCGGGAGCCTCACGACGAGCACGTGGCGTACGAGCGCGACGTCGCCGAAGACGTCGATCACCGGGTCGACCGCGTCGAGCGCGTCCGGCGTCGGCCCGTCCGAAGGCCGCGAATCGCGCACCGCGTCCAGGTCGGCCCTGCCGCGGAGGAGCGGCTCGTGTGCCGAGTCCCAGATCGTCGCGTCGGGCGAGATGTTCGCGTCGACGGCCGCGCGGTCGCCGGCGAGGAAGCCGGCGTAAACCGCATTCACGGCAGCCCAGACGGCGCGTTCGTCGGGCGTCAGCAAGCGCGTCCGAGCGGGAGGAGCGCGCCCTCGTGCTCGAGCAGGAACCGCTTGACGGGCAGCCCGCCGCCGAAGCCGGTCAGCGCGCCGTCGGCGCCGATGACGCGGTGGCAGGGCAGGACGATCGGCACCGGGTTCTGGCCGTTCGCGGCGCCCACGGCTCGGGCGCGATCGCTGCCGAGGCCGATCCGCCGCGCCTGCTCGCCGTAGCTCACGGTCTGCCCGTAGGGGATCGTCGCGAGCGCGCGCCAGCAGCGGCGCTGGAACTCGGTCCCGTCGAGGTCGAGCGGCAGGGCGAACGCCGTCAGCTCACCGCGGAAATAGCTCTCGAGCTGGCGCTCCGCCTCGTCGAGGATCGGCGAGCGGCCGTCCGGGCGGAGCCGCGACGCGTCGAACTGCACGCCGCGAAGCCCCACCTCGGAGGCGACGAGGCCGAGCGGGCCGACCGGCGTTTCGAGGACGGAGCAGGGCATCTCGTCAATCTAGAACGTGCGGAGGCGGGGAGGCGTGAGATCGCCGCTCGCGGCGCGACGAGGCGGGAGAGGCCCGTCAGGACCCCGGCGTACGATGTCCCTCCGCGATGGCCCAGGCCGATTTCGTCCACCTGCACGTTCACTCGGAGTACTCGATCCTCGACGGCGCCTGCCGGATCTCGGATCTCGTCGCCCGCGCGGCCGAGCTCGAGATGCCGGCCGTCAGCCTCACCGACCACGGCTCGATGGCAGGGGCCGTCCAGCTCTGGAAGGCGACCCGCTCGACGGGCGTGAAGCCGATCGTCGGCTGCGAGGTCTACGTCGCCGACGACCGGCGGGCGAGCACCAAGGGCAACGCGCACCTGACGCTGCTCGCCGCCGACACCACGGGCTACGCGAACCTGATCAAGCTCAGCTCGCTCGGCTACCTCGAGGGCTACTACTACAAGCCGCGTGTCGACTGGGAGCTGCTCGAGCGCCATTCGAACGGCCTGATCGCGCTCTCCGGGTGCCTTTCCGGGCGCGTCTGCAAGGCGCTCGAGGAGAATCGCGTCACCGACGCCGAGGCCGAGCTCGACCGCCTCGCCGGGACGTTCGGCAAGGAGAATGTGTACGTCGAGCTCCAGAACGCGCACCTCGACGTGCAGGCGCGCATCCTGCCGCAGCTCACGCAGCTCGCCGAGAAGGCCGGCCTCCCGACCGTCGCCACCGGGGACGTCCACTACCTCCGCGACACCGACGCGCGCGCACACGAGGCGCTCCTCTGCATCCAGTCCGGCGACTCGCTCAAGAACCCGAACCACTGGAAGTTCGAGACCGACCACTTCTACTTCAAGTCGCCGCAGGAGATGGCGCTCGACTTCCCCGGGCACCAGGACGCGATGCGCCGCACGCTCGAAGTCGCAGAGCGCTGCAACGTCGAGATCGACCTCAGCCAGATCCACCTGCCGCGTTACGACGTGCCCGAGGGGCGCGACTCGTTCGACTACCTC
>DASWRL010000077.1:0-13573 GCA_036403195.1 Gaiellaceae bacterium | reverse complement strand
TGAGGCGCCGTGTCGGCGCCTTCGCGGAGGCCGCGATCGACCGGACGCGTGCCCGGACTTCGGGTGGCGCCTCGACACGCGCGGCGCCCAGCTCCGCGACGAGATCACGCTGCGACATGGAGAGCCTCCTCGAGCTTCTTGAGCGCCCTGTTCAGGCGCGTGGTGCAGTTCGTGGGCGAGATGCCGAGGATGCGGGCGGCCGCGCCCGCGTCGAGGTCGAGCAGGACGCGCAGCGCCACCACCTCGCGCTCGCCCGCCGTCAGCCGGTCGAGCGCGGCCTCGAGATCGGGCGAGAGGCCCTCGGCGAACCGGAAGTCCACGGTCTCCCGCGGCGCGGCGAGCTGCTCGCGGTGCCGGCGCCGGCGCTCGGACCGGAGATGGTCGAGCGCGACCGTCCGGGCGACCTGGCAGAGCCAGGTCCTCGCGGATCCCCGCTCCGGGTCGAAGCGGTGCCAGAGCCGGAGCGCACGCTCGAATGTGACGGCCGTGAGCTCCTCGGCCGCGAACCGGTCCGAGGTGAACCAGGCGAGGTAGCCGAAGACGTCGTCGAGGTGGGCCTCCGCGGCCTGCTGGAAGGTCATCTCCCTCGTTGTACGCCGCCCGGCGGCCGTACGTCACGAACGGCGCCGCGACCGCTTGCGCTTCCAGCGCGCGTGGAGGGCGCGCAGCTTCGCGATCTCGACCGCGTCCGGGCCCTTCTTGTCCTTCCCGGGAACCTCGAGGTACGCCGAGAGATGCTGGAATGCCGGGTGCGCGAGGAACGCCCCGAGGCCGTCGCCCATCTCGCCCTCGAGGACGTTCGCGTGCCGGTCGCGGTTCGACCCGAGTGGCGCCGCGGCGTCGTTCACGTGGAGCGCCCGCAGCCGGTCGAGGCCGACGCGCTCGTCGAGCTCGCGGACGAGCGCGTCCACGTTCGCCGGGTCCGTTACGTCGTAGCCCGACACGTACAGGTGGCACGAGTCGAGGCACAGGCCGAGCCGCGGATGGCGGTCGAGCCGCTCGAGCAGGGTGTGCAGCTCCTCGAGCGAGCGGCCGATCGTGCCGCCGGCGCCGGCGGAGTTCTCCATCAGGAGCCACGTGTCGCCCTCGCAGCGGTCGAGGACCTGCGCGAGCGCGGCGGTCGTGCGCTCGAGCCCGGCCTCGAAGCCGGCGCCGAGGTGGGAGCCGACGTGGAAGATGACGCCGTCGGCGCCGATCGCACAGGCAGCGTCGACCGTCGTCCGCATCGTCGCGATCGACTTCTCGTAGATCTCCTCGTCGGGCGCGGCGAGGTTGCAGAGGTAGAGGGCGTGGCAGACGACGCCGCCGATCCTCTGGTCGGTGCGCTTCCGCCGGAACGCCTCGATCGCCTCCGGCGCGTGGTTCGTGGCGCGCCACATGCGCGGGCTCTGGGTGAACAGCTGGACGCAGTCGCCGCCGATCGCCGCGATGCGGTCGATCGCGGTGTCGATGCCGCCCGACGAGCTGACGTGCGCTCCGAACTCCACGCCGCCCTACGATAGGCGCGCGATGAGCGTCCGCGTCCGCATGGCCCCGAGCCCCACCGGCTTCCTCCACATCGGCGGCGTCCGGACGTTCCTCTTCAACTGGCTCTTCGCGCGCCAGCAGGGCGGGGAGTGCCTGCTCCGGATCGAGAACACCGACACGAGCCGCGAGGTCGCCGAGGCGACGGAGCAGATCCAGGAGAGCCTGCGCTGGGTCGGGATCGACTGGGACGGAGCCGTCTCGTTCCAGCTCGACACCGCCGGCCGCGCGCGCGAGCTCGCCCAGGACCTGCTCGCGCGCGGCCACGCGTACGAGGACGAGGGCGCGGTCCGCTTCCGCCAGCCGAAGGAGGGCGTCGTGTCGTGGGTCGACGCCGTCCGCGGCGAGATCGAGTTCAAGAACGAGCTGCTCGCCGACCCGGTGATCGTGCGCTCGGACGGCCGCCCCACCTACAACTTCGTGTCACCCGTCGACGACATGCTCGACGGCATCACGCACGTCATCCGCGCGGAGGACCACGTCTCGAACACGCCGACGCAGATCAACATCCTGCGCGCCCTCGGCGCGGACCTGCCGGTCTACGCGCACCTCCCGAACATCAACGGGCAGGACGGCAAGAAGCTCTCGAAGCGCCACGGCGCGATCTCCGTCGACGTCTTCCGCGACGACGGGTACCTGCCGGCGGCGCTGATGAACTTCCTCGCCCTCCTCGGCTGGAGCTACGACGACCGGACGACGATCATGTCGCGCCGCGAGCTGATCGAGCGCTTCGCGCTCGAGCGCGTCGTGCCGAGCCCCGCCACGTTCGACTACCAGAAGCTCGACTGGATGAACGGGGTGTACCTCCGCGCGCTCCAGCCGGACGAGTACGCGCACTTCCTCCTGCGGTGGCTCGCCGAGCACGACGTCGAGTGGGCGGCCGAGCGCGTGCGGGCCACCGTGCCGCTCGTGCAGGAGAAGATCGAGAAGCTCTCGCAGTACCCCGACTTCGTCCGCTTCCTGTTCGAGGAGATCGAGCCGCCGGCCGGCCTCGACGACCGGATCCTGCGCACCGCCGCGGAGCGGCTGGCGGCGCTCGAGGCGTGGACGGCGCCGGCGATCGAGGAGGCGCTGCGGTCGCTCGCGGACGAGCTCAGCGAGAAGCCGCGGACGGCCTTCCAGCCGATCCGGCTCGCGGTGACCGGGTCGAAGGTGTCCCCGGGGCTCTTCGAGAGCCTCGAGCTCCTCGGTCGCGAGACGTCGCTCGCGCGTCTCAACGCGGCCGTTCGGGTCGCCTGAGCGCCTTCGGCTCGGCGAGCGGGTCGAGTGCCCGCTGGAAGGCCCGCCAGGCCCTGAGGCGGAAGCGGAGCGTCGGGCGCGGAAGGTCGCCGCGCGCCGCCGGGGGGTTCGGGGCGCGGATTATCATTTCTAATCATCAAACGCCTGCCGCCGCGGCGGGGTTACGGCCGGTAGAGCACGACGGACCCGCAGACGGCGACGAGCCCGAGCGCCCAGAGCGGCCAGACGGCGAGCGTCGCGCCGCCAGCGAACGCCAGCGCGCCCCCGAGCGCGAGCAGGAAGGCGGCGAGCGGCCGCGCCACACCGTCCGGCGGCCCCGCGTCGTCGGCCGGGGCCGGTCGCACCGGCGGCGCGAGGCGCATCCGCGCGAGCCGCACGCGGAAGAGGGCGCCGCGCCACTCGGGGAGCAGCGGTTGGACGCCCTCGACTCCCTGGTCGACGAGCGCCTCGGCCACCTCGGCCGTCGCGTCGCGCGCCGCGGCGAGCGCGGCTGACAGCTCGGCGTGCGCGGACTCGGCGCCGGCCGGCGGGTCGACGCCGTACGCGTGCTCGCTCGCCAGGTGAAGGGCGTAGCGCAGGCGCGCGAGCGACGCCTCCGCGGCGTCGTCGAGCCGCTGCGGCTCGGCGGCGAGACGGTCGAGGCGCGTCAGCGCGAGCTGGAGCTCCGTCCACAGCTCGCCCATCTCCTCGGCGTACCGCTCCGGCGTCCACGACCTCGGCGCCATGCCTCGACACTACCGGTTACGATCGGCGGCCCGATGCAGGCGCCGACGCCCACGGCGCTCGTCGTCGACGACGATGCAGCGCTCCGCATGCTCACCCGGGTCAACCTCGAGCTGGAGGGATTCGAGGTCGTCGAGGCGGCGACGGTCGAGGAGACCGAGGCGGCCGTCCGGCGGTCGCGGCCGGACGTGATCCTCCTCGACGTCCACCTCGGCGGCCAGGAGACGCTCAGCCTGCTCGCGCGCCTGCGAGCGGACCGCATCCCCGTCGCGCTCGTCACCGGATCAGTCGACGCCGACGCCTACCGCGCGTCCGCCGACGCGGTGCTGACGAAGCCGTTCGCGCCCCAGGAGCTGGTCGCCCTCGCGAAGCGGCTCGCTAGGGTGGAGGTGTGAGCTCCACGCACATCCTGTCGGCCACCGACTTCGAGAGCCGGCTGGAGCGGTACCTCTTAGAGCGGTCGGAGGAGTCGCGTGCCGTGCGCGTCGGCGAGAAGGAGGTGTCGGAGCAGGCGGAGATCGTCCGCCGCTTCGCCGACCTCTTCAGCCGCGCCCAGCTGGAGGCGCTGAGGGAGGCCGAGGATGCAGCCTCGGGCGACGAGCGTGAGGAGCTCTACCGCCTGCGGAAGACCTGCGAGTCGGGCCTCGTGTCGGCCGAGCTCGCCGAGCGCGAGGACGAGCTCGAGAACCGGTTCCTCGCCGAGCGCGTGAGGTTCAAGGGCGAGGAGATGCCGCTGCGTAACGCGCAGGCCCGCCTCGCCGTCCTGGCGGCGTACGCCGACCGGGAAGAGCTGGGCCGGATCCAGGCCGAGGCGAGCGCCGCCTACAACCCGGACAGGCTCGAGCTGATGCGGGCGGGCGAGGAGCTCGCGGCGGATCTCTCGGGGATCCAGGACGCCGTGGAGCGCAACGAGGAGGAGAAGGGGATCTCGCTGCACGAGCTCTCGCGCGCCCTCCACGAGGCGAGCGAGGCCTCGACCGCGAGCTACGACGCGCTGCGTGAGCGATGGTTCGCGCGCCTCCTCGGCGACGACCGCGAGGACATCCCGTCGAGCTACCACACCGCGTGGATGCGACGGCTGTCGCCGCTCGCCGGGACGTACACGAAGGAGCGCGCGACGGAGACGTGCCTGCGCACCCTCGAGGCGCTCGGGTTCGACCTGACCGCCCGACCGAACATCCGCCTCGACCTCGACGACCGCCCGCAGAAGTCGCCGCGCGCGTGCGTGATCGCGAGCGACCCGCCGAAGGTCGTGCACCTGATCACGCGTGCGCAGGGCGGGCTCCACGACTACCAGGCGTTCCTGCACGAGGCGGGCCACGCGCTGCACTACGGCGGCTGCGAGCCGGACCTGCCGTACGTCTTCCGGCGGATCTCGCGCGACCACGCGCTCACCGAGATCTACTCGTACATCGTCGAGGCGATCTCGCGCGAGCCCGAGTGGCACGAGCTGCACTTCGGGCTCGACGCGGAGGAGGCGCGGACGAACGCGGAGGCGACGACGTTCCTCGAGGCGCTGCTCTACCGCCGCTACGAGGCAAAGCTCCGCTACGAGCTCGACTTCTGGTCGCGGTTCACGACCGACGGCGGCGACGCCGACGTGTACGAGCGGCTCCTCACCGACGCGACGGGGATCCGGTACCGGCGCGAGAACTACCTCGCCGACATGGACGCCGGTTTCTACTCCGCCGACTATCTCCGCGCGTGGATCCGGTCGGCGCAGCTCCGCGACCACCTGGTCCGCGAGATCGGCTCCGACTGGTGGCGGAGCGCGCAAACGGGCGAGCTGCTCACCGACCTGTTCCGCGAGGGGACGAGGCCCTCGAGCGAGGAGATCGCCGGGCGGCTCGGGTTCGACCCGCTCGACACGCGTCCGCTCCTGCACGAGATCGGCGCGTAACGACCGACGTTTGCGGGTAGCCGCGTCCGCGTGAGCGGCCGCGTCATCGCCACCATCGTCGTCGTCGCCGTCGGATCCGTAGGTTCGCTCCTCGCGGCGCGCGTGGCGGAGAGGCGCGGCCACGATGACTTCTCGTCCTTCTGGTATCGCAGGCTCGCACGGTACGGGATCGTGCTGGCCGCGATCGTCGTCCTGCTCGTCGTCTGGCGCAACTCGATCGGCCACGTCGCGATCTTCGGCGGCCTCGCCGTCGCCGGCCTCGCGTTCGCGATGCAGGAGGCGATCGGCTCCGTCGCCGGCTGGTTCAACATCGTCTCGGGCGGGATCTACCGCATCGGCGACCGGATCGAGATGGCCGGCGTCAAGGGCGACGTCATCGACATCACGCCGCTCCGGACGAAGCTGCTCGAGATGGGGTCGAGCCGCGACGACGAGCCCTCGTGGGTCGGCGGGCGGCAGTACACCGGGCGCATCGTCTCCCTCTCGAACAAGACGACGTTCACGGAGCCCGTCTACAACTACTCGTCGTTCTTCGACTTCGTGTGGGAGGAGCTCCGCATCCCGATCCCGTACGACGCGGACTACGACCAGGCGGAGCGGATCGTGCTCGAGGAGGCGGAGCGCGTGTCGGCGACGCAGGGCGCGCGGGAGGCGATGGAGACGATGATGGAGCGCTACCCGATGCCGCGGCACCAGGTCGACCCGCGCGTCTACCTCACGCTCACCGACAACTGGGTGGAGCTCGCGGCGAGGTTCGTGATCCCGGTGCGGCAGTCGCGCACGATCCGCGACGAGATGAGCCGCGCGATCAGGCGGCGGTTCGACGACGCGGGGATCCGGATCGCGTCCGCGACGATGGACGTGACCGTGACCCCTCCCGCGCCGTGACGGCGTCGCGGAGCAGCGAGTCGACGACGACGCCGAGCAGGAACGCGATCGCCGAGACGTGCAGGTAGATGAGGAGCAGGACGACGCCCGCGACCGCTCCGTAGAACGACGAGTACGACACGGCGCTGATGTACGCGCCGAACCCGAGCGTGGCGACGACCCAGCAGATCGTGCAGAGCGCCGTCCCGACGGAGACCCAGCGGACGGGCCGCTTCTTCGCGGGGACGACCAGGAGGAGCGTGGCGATCGCTGCGACGAGGAGCGCGAGCGTGGCGCCCCACCGCACGAGCCAGAAGAGCCACGCGACGGCGCCGCCCAGGTTCCAGAGCGGCGCGAGCAGGGCGATCAGGAGCGCGCCGGCGATGCAGGCGATGGCGAGCGCGCCGCCCCCGATCGAGGCGGCGATCCGCCGGAGCCAGCTGCGGGTCTCCTTCGCGCCGTACACCGCGTTCAGCGGCGTCATCATCGACCGGAGCGCGGCGCCTGCGCCCCAGAGCACGACGCCGAGGCCGAGCGTCGACCACCAGAGCCGCTTCCCGTGCATGACGTGCATCGCCGTGCGATTCGCGATGCGATACGCGTCCGGCGACAGCGTCGAGCGCAGCGACGGCGCGATGTGGCGCGTGTAGAGCGAGTCCCAGTGGACGACCCCGAGGCCCGCAAGTGCGAGCAGGGTCAGCGGCAGCACCGCGTACAGCACCTGGAACGCGATCGCGCTCGAGTACGTGAGGAGGTCGTGGCGGACGAACTCGTCGGCGACGGCCCTCACGCCGCGCTTCGCCCGCGGCCACGAGAGGCGGTGGAGCTCGATCGCTGCGAGCTCAGCGCGCAAGGCGATCGACGATCGACACGAGCCGTCTCGCCGCGTCGCCCTCGTCGCCGAACGATGGCTCGAGCAGCTCGGAGGCGTCGGCGGGGACGAGCGGCAGCAGCGTCCGGTAGGCGGCCATCTCCCAGTGCTCCGTGTGGAGCGCCGCCTGCGCGTGGAACAGGTTCGCGAGGCGCTCGTTCCTGAACGACGGCGTGAGCAGCTCGTGCTGCGACACGGCGCCGTCGAAAGCCTGCGTCCGGTTCGACGTCGGCGCGACGCCGAGCACCCGGAACGCGCGCTCGGCCCGCTCGACGTGCTCCCGCGTCGACAGCTGATGCGCACGGATCGCCCCGAGGAGCTCCTCGTCGGTGATCGCGTCGGCGAGCGACGGCAGGACCGCGTCGTGGAGGCGGCGCTCGACGTAGAGGATCTGCCCGAGCATCTCGACGGCGAGGTCGCGCGGGTTCGCGATCGAGGTCGGCATCAGGCGCTCTTCCGGTCGAGGAGCGACGCGCAGCGGTCCGCGAGCGCCATGATCACGAGCGCCGGGTTCGCGGCGCCTTCCGTCGGCAGGACGGATCCGTCGACGACGAAGAGGTTGTCGACGCCCCAGACGCGGTGCGAGGCATCGACGACGGAGTCGTCGGGAGAGAAGCCCATGCGCGCGCCGCCGACGAGGTGCGCGTAACGGTCGATCGTCAGCGTGTCCTCGGCGCCCGCGCCGTCCCAGATCTCCATCAGGACGGTCTTCGCGTAGTCGACGATCGCCCGGTCGTTCTCACACTGGTTGTAGTTGAAGTGGGGGACCGGCAGGCCGAACTGATCCGTCTCGCCCGAGAGCGTCACACGGTTCTCCGCGAGCGGCATGAACTCGGCGAGGATCCCGAGCACCGTCCAGTGGTTGTAGTCGCGCATGTACTCGCGCAGGCTCTGCCCCCAGTGCCCTTCGGCGGTCACGTGCTCCGACCAGCCGATCGGAAGCGGCGAGACCGTCTGGATCGAGAAGCCGCGCGCGAAGCCTCGGTCCTCGTCGGTCTCGTAGAACTGCTCGGACGAGACCTCGGGCGGCGGCGCCTTGTACATGCGCAAGAGCTCCGGGAACCGGGCGGCGACCTGCGTCGCCCCCTGAACCATCACGTAGCGGCCGACGACGTCGGCGTTGTTGCCGAGGCCGTTCGGGTGGCGGCGCGAGGTGGAGGTGAGGAGCAGCCGCGGCGTCTCGATCGCGTACCCACAGACGGCGACGGCGTCGGCGCGCTGGAATCGCTCCTCGCCGTCACGCACGTAGACGACCCCGGAGACGCGTCCGGTCGCGTCGTCGACCTCGACGCGCGTCGCCATTGTGTCCGCGCGAATCTCGCAGCCGTGCTCGATCGCGTCGGGGAGGTGCGTGATGAGCGGCGAGGCCTTCGCGTTCACCTTGCAGCCCTCGAGGCAGAAGCCGCGGTAGATGCAGTGCGGGCGGTTCCCGAAGACGCCGTTCGTGATCGAAACGGGGCCGACGCGCATGTCGATCCCGTAGCGACGGGCCCCTTCCCATGCGACCGACGCGGCGCCCGATACGGGGTGCGGGCTGTGCGGGTACGAGTGCGGGTCGCCCCACGGCCAGTCCTCGCCCGCCACCGGGAGCTCGCGCTCGACGCGCTCGAACGCATCCTTCAGGTCCCAGTAGGAGATCGGCCAGTCGACCGCGACGCCGTCACGCGTACGCACCTCGAAGTCGGACGGGTGGAGCCGCGGCGTGTAGCCGGCGAAGTGCGTCATCGAGCCGCCGACGCCCTGGCCGGAGTTGTTCTTGCCCATCTCGATGGGGTCGTTGCCGGAGATGATCCGGTTGTCGGTCCAGTAAAGCCCCGCCTGGCCGGCGCCCTTTTCGTCGCTCACCCAGTCCCGGTCCGGATCCCAGAACGGGCCCTTCTCGAGGACCACGACCCGCCACCCCTTCCGTGCGAGCCGCTGCGCGAGAACGCCGCCGCCCGCTCCCGCCCCCACGACGAGGAGGTCCACGACGTCGGCGTCGCGGTAGTGCGCCATCCGGTCGAGGTTCTGCAGGCCGCGCTTGTGCCTGTCGAGGAGAAACGCGCTGTCGTTCGCCTCGGGCATCAGGATCGATCCCTTGCGGAGGGACGGCGTCATTCGAGCCCCCGCAGCCGGGTGTCCTTGACGGGGTCGAAGTGGAACGACTCGTCCGTCTCCCATGCCTCACGCTCGCCGAGGTGCGGCGACCCGAACGCCCCGTAGCCGCGCGGGTAGGCGGGGCCGCCGAATCCGATCTCGTTCCACGCCCAGGGGTGCGAGTAGAACGCCTGGCACGCGTACCGCATGACCACCTTCCAGGCGCGCGCGACGTTGATGGTGTTCCACGCGCCGCCGTGCACCGACCCGGCGCAGAAGCGATGCACGATCTGGGTCTGGAGGGGGAGCGACGCGTCGGCGAACGAGTCGAAGGCATTACGCTGCGCCTCCTCGTCGAGGCCGCACGCGACGCGACGCCACGTCTCTCCGTCGCCCGGGAGGTCGTGGTACTGCCACCCGTCGCCGACGCCTGAGGCGAGCTTCTCGTCGATGTAGGCGAGGACGGGGATGCGCGGCTCATCGTCCTGCGCGAGGACGATGTCGCAGAACGCGCCGAGCGTCGCCGCCTCGCGCTCGTCGAAGAACGTGATCGACGGGACGTTCTCCACGCGGTCGAGGACCACGCGGCGCGTCACTGCGTCCCAATGGCCCGTCTGCTCGAGCACGTCGTAGTCGGGGTAGCGGCCGGCCATCTGCGGCGCCGTCCCCTTCCGCTGCCGCAAGTTGTGCGGGTTCGGGTGCGCCTGTTCCGAGTGCATTACTTCTCTCGCTTGACGACCGCGGCCGCGATGCCGAGCGCGCCGACGAGGCACAGCGACCCCGGTGCGAGGAGCGGAGGCCCCATCACGAGGTTGTAGTGCGTCTCCCTGAAGCCGCCGGGGCGCTTCCGGACGCCCTGGACGTGCGTGACGACGCCGATCAGCCCGTCGAGGAAGTAGAGCGCGGAGACGAGCGGCAGCGCCGTCCGCGCGGCCCGCTCGGAGACGAGGCCCGCGACCCCCGCGGCCGTGAGCGGCGGCGTGAGGACGAGGGGCGTCCACATCCACTTGTCGCCGAACGATCCCTTGTAGTGCTCCAGGTACACCTCGAGCCCGAGCGCGGGCGCCGACATCGCCGTCGTCGCGGCGAGCAGCTTCTGCACGCGCCCGGCGCGGATGTTGCGGACGAGACGGCCGATCACGCCGCGTACCTCTGCGCGTCTGCGCGCTTGAGCTCGAGCCCGGTGCCTGCGCGCGTGCGGTCGGGGACGAGCGCGCCGTTCTCGGGCACGAGGACGCCGTCGAACAGCATCGACTCGATCCTGACGTGGTCGTGGAAGTACTCGAGGTGGCGAAGCCGGTCGACGGCGCAGAGCGCGTGCGCGGAGAGCTGCGGCGCGCAGTGCCCGGACACGTCGAGCGCATGCGCCGCCGCGAGGCCGTTGACGCGGAGGAGACCGGTGACGCCGCCGCAGCGGGTGACGTCGGCCTGGAGGCAGTCGACGCAGCCGACGAGGTTCCTGAAGTCGGCGAGGACGTAGGCGTACTCGCCGGCGGCGACGTCGAGCGTCGCGTGCCCGCGCACGAGGCGCAGGCCGTCGAAGTCGGCGGAGCTCACCGGCTCCTCGAACCAGCGGACGTCCCATTCCGCGACGTACCGGCTCGCCCAGCGGACGGCCTCCTTCGCGGTGAACGCCCCGTTCGCGTCGACGAAGAGCTCGGCGCCGGCGATCGCGGCACGGGCCACGTCGAGCCGGTGCGGGTCCCTGCCGGGGTCGCGGCCGAGCTTCATCTTGACGCGCGGGATGCCGGCCGCGACCCAGCCGCCGAGCTGGTCGCGGAGCCGCTCGTCCGAGTAGGAGCAGAAGCCGCCGCTGCCGTAGACCGGCACGCGGTCGTGCGCCGCCGGGAGGAGCGCGACGAGCGGAAGGTCGAGGAGCCGTGCACGCAGGTCCCAGATCGCGAGGTCGACGGCGGAGAGCGCGCAGTGCGCGATACCGGGCCGGCCGGCGTTCCTGAGGCGCGCGCCGAGCTCGAGCCACAGGCCCGCGAGGTCGTCAGGGTCGCGATCCCGCACGATCGGGGCCAGCAGGTGCTCGACGACGTGCGCGGCTGCCTCGGGCGCGTACGTCCAGCCGATGCCACGGCGGCCGCCGGCGACCGCTTCGACCACGACGACGGTCGTCGAGCCCCATTCGAGCGTGCCGTCGGACTCCGGCTCGTCGGTCGGGATCGTGAAGCAGGAGACCTCGAGCCTCATCGGCCGGGCAGGAACTCGAGCACCTTCTGCTTGAAGGACTCGGTGATCAGCTCGCGCGAGTGCGGGTCTCCGCCGCGCAGCGCACTCAGGAAGTGCTTCGCCTGCTCGACTGTGATGTGCGGCGGCAGGGGCGGGACCTCGGGATCGGTCACGGCGTCGATCACGAACGGACGGTCGGCAGCGAACGCCTCCTCCCACGCGGCGTCGATCGCGTCCGGCGAGTCGATCCGGACGCCGTCGAGCCCGATCGACCGCGCGAAGTCGGCGTAGCGGACGTCCGGGATGTTCTGCGTCGCCGGGTTCTTCGGATCGCCTTCCATCGCGCGCTGCTCCCAGGTCACCTGGTTCAGGTCGCGGTTGTTCAGGACGAGCACGACGAGCCGCGGGTCAGACCAGCGCTCGTAGTACTTCGCGGCGGTGATGAGCTCGGCCATGCCGTTCATCTGCATCGCGCCGTCGCCGACGAGCGCGACGGCGGGCCGGTTCGGGTGCGCGAACTTCGCCGCAATCGCGTACGGGACGCCGGGCCCCATGGTGGCGAGCGTGCCGGAGAGCGACGCGAGGTGCGTCGGCTTGAGCTTCAGGTCGCGGGCGAACCAGTTCGCCGCGGAGCCGGAGTCGGACGAGAGGATCGCGTCGTCGGGGAGGTACTTGTTGAGCTCCCAGAAGAGCCGCTGCGGGTTGATCGGGTCGGCGTCCTGCAGCGCGCGCTCTTCCATCAGGCGCCACCATTCGGCGATCTCCGCCTCGAGCTGCTCGCGCCAGCCGCGGTCGGTCTTGTGGCGGACGAGCGGGATCAGCTCCTCGAGCGTCGCCTTCGCGTCCCCGACGAGCCCGAGCTCCATCGGGAAGCGGATGTTGAGCATGCGCCCGTCGAGGTCGATCTGGACGCCGCGCGCCTTCCCCGGCTCGGGCAGGAACTCTGAGTAGGGGAAGGAGGAGCCGATCATCAGGAACGTGTCGCACTCGTTCATCAGCGTCCAGCTCGGCTTCGTGCCGAGGAGGCCGATCGAACCGGTGCAGTAGGGGAGCGAGTCGTCGAGGACCGTGCGGCCGAGGAGGGCCTTGGCGACGCCGGCGCCGAGCTTCTCGGCGATCGTCATCACCTCGTCGGTCGCGTGCTTCGCACCCTGGCCGACGAGGATCGCGACCTTCTCGCCCGCGTTCAGGATCTCGGCCGCGTGGTCGAGATCGGGCTTCCTCGGCACGACGCGTGGCGCGTTCCACCCGGGCGAGGAGTGGATCGTGCCGTGCTTCTGCGGCGGGTCGGTGACCGCCGGCTCCTCGCCGAGGTCGTTCGGGATGATGATGCAGGTGACGGAGCGCTGGTCGAGGGCGATCCGGTGGGCACGGTCGACCAGGTGCCGGATCTGGGCCGCGTCGGTCGCCATCTGGCAGTACTCGTGCGCGACGTCCTTGAACAGGACCTGGAGGTCGACCTCCTGCTGGTAGTGGCCGCCGAGGGCCGTCCGCGACTGCTGCCCGACGATCGCGAGCACCGGCGCGTGGTCGAGCTTCGCGTCGTAGAGCCCGTTCAGGAGGTGGATCGCGCCCGGCCCGGAGGTCGCGAGGCAGACGCCGACCTCGCCGGTCCACTTGGCGTGGGCGCACGCCATGAATGCCGCCTGCTCCTCGTGGCGTACCTGGACGAACTCGATCAGGTCCTTCTGCCGCTCGAGGGCGCCGACGATCGCGTTGATGCCGTCGCCCGGATAGCCGTAGACCCGGCGCACGCCGTTCTGGTGCAGCCGCTGCAGCAGGAAGTCCGCACTCGTCAGTCCCATCGAAACCCTCTCCTCTTACATCGCAGTACGATCTACTACCTCGCCTGCCGACGCCGATCGCAAACCCTCACCGGTTGGCGTCGCGGCGCTCGTCCGCGGAGAGCTCCTCCTGCGGCGCACCGCCGGGGCCTGCCATCGCGACGCCGTCCGCCTCCACGAGCTCGGTCGGCTCCGCGTGCCGGTACTCGGGCGCCTGGAGCCCTCCGCGCGGATCGCCCTCGCGCGCGAGCGCCCCCGGATCGCCCTGCTGCTTGTTCGCGTGGTGCTTCTCCTTGCGCTTCCAGCGTCCGAACATGCCCCGCGGGTACCCGTTGCAGGGTTTCGCTACACTGGCGCGCGCGCTGCAGGGCCCATTCGTCTAGTGGCCTAGGACACCGCCCTCTCACGGCG
>DASWRL010000076.1:0-21987 GCA_036403195.1 Gaiellaceae bacterium | reverse complement strand
ACAGCTGCCGCGAGAGCTGCGGGTTCAAGCTCGCGAGATACCGCCGCACCGCTCGAGGGTATCTTCGGCGGCGTGAGCGCCAGATGGTGGGCGATGCGCCCCGCGCAGAGCCTCAAGCCCGCGAGCTACGTGTGCCCGTTCTGCGACGGGATGCTCCACGCGACGAGCGAGCACGCGCTCGTCGCGCCCGAGGGCGACGTCTCGCGCCGCAGGCACGCACACCTGGAGTGCGTCGCCGCCGAACGGCGTGGCGGCAGGCTGCTGTCGGAGGACGAGTGGCGCAGGCGCAGGTGACGGACCGGCTGCGCGCGCTGGTCGAGGCCGGGATCGCCGTGACCTCGGAGCTCTCGCTCGACGCCGTCCTGCAGCGCATCGTCGAGGCCGCCGCGGAGATCACGGGCGCACCGTACGCGGCGCTCGGCGTGATCGACCGCCGCGGCCAGCTCCTCGAGCGGTTCGTGACGACCGGCATCGGGCCTGAGGAGCGCGAGGTGATCGGCGACCTCCCGCACGGACGCGGGATCCTCGGCGTGCTGATCCACGACGCGCGGCCCCTGCGCCTCGACGACATCGCGCGCGACCCGCGTTCGGTGGGCTTCCCGCCGAACCACCCGCCGATGAAGAGCTTCCTGGGGGTGCCGATCATGCTGCGCGGGACCGCCTACGGAAACCTCTACCTGACCGACAAGGTGGGCGGGTTCACCGACGAGGACGAGGATCTCGTCACGCTCCTCGCCGCGCAGGCGGCGGTCGCCGTCGAGAACGCGCGCCTCTACGAGTCGGCGACGCGCTGGTCGCGCCAGCTCGAGTCCCTGAACGACATCGGGTACGCGCTGATCCGCGAGCTCGACCTGAACCGCCTGCTCGGCCTCGTGGCGTCGAGCCTGCGCGACCTGCTCGGAGCGCGCATCGTGATCATCGCGCTGCCGACGGGTGACGAGATGCGCGTCGAGGCCGCCGCCGGCGAAGGCGCGTCCGAGCTCCTCGGCTGGAAGTTCTCGCTCGCCGAGTCGAAGGCGGGCCGCGTGCTCGCCCGCGGGCGGACGGAGCGTGTCGACGACCTGCTCGACGATCCCGAGATCGACGCCTCCTCGGCACGCCGCTTCGGCGTGCAGGCCGGGCTGTTCGTCCCGCTGCTCGTCCGTGGCCGCGCCATCGGCGTCCTCGTCGCGCACGACAAGGCGCCTACGGGCGCGTTCGGCGACGACGACGTGCGGATGGCCGAGCAGTTCGCGGCCCGGGCGGCGATCGCCGTCGACCTGTCCGAGCGCGTCGCCCGCGACTCGCTCCGCCGCGTCATGGCCGGCCAGGAGCTCGAGCGGCGCCGCCTCGCGCGCGAGCTGCACGACGAGACCGGCCAGGCGCTGACGTCGATCCTCCTCGGCCTGAAGGGCGTCGAGGAGGCGAAGGACGCCGCAGAACTGTCGGAAGCTGCGCGCACGCTGCGGCAGCTCGTGGTCGCGACGTTGCAAGACGTACGCCGCCTCGCCGTCGAGCTGCGGCCGAAGGCGCTCGACGACTTCGGGCTCGTTGCGGCGCTCGAGCGGCTCGTCCAGACGTTCGCCGAGCAGACGGGCCTGCAGGTGCATCTCGAGTCGCGCCTCGACATGAACCGGCTTCCCGAGGAGATCGAGACGACGCTGTACCGCCTCATCCAGGAGGCGCTCACGAACGTCGTGAAGCACGCTCACGCGACCACGGTGAGCATCGTCCTCGTGAGGCGCAACGGCTCCGTCACGGCGATCGTCGAGGACGACGGCCGCGGGTTCGACGTGGCGGAGGTGCGCGAGGACGGCCTCGGCCTCGTCGGGATGCGTGAGCGCGCAGCCCTCGTCGGCGGCCGCCTCACGATCGAGGCATCGGAAGGTGCGGGGACTACGATCGCGGTGGAGGTGCCCGCCACGTGACCACGACCAGGACCCGTGTGCTCGTCGTCGACGACCACGCCGTCGTCCGTTCAGGGATCCGCTCGCTGCTCGCGGCGGAGGACGACTTCGAGGTGGTGGGGGAGGCGGCGAACGCGCGCGAGGCGATCTTCGAGGCGCGGGCGCTGCAGCCGGACGTGATCCTGCTCGACGTCGTGATGCCGGGCGAGAGCGGGATCGAGGTGCTGCCGAAGCTGAAGAAGGAGGCGCCCGACGCGAAGGTGCTGCTCCTATCGATGCAGGACGACCCGAGGTACGTGCGGGAGGCGTTCGCGCACGGCGCGAACGGCTACGTCCTGAAGGAGGCGGCCGACGCCGAGGTCGTCGGCGCGGTCCGCGAGATCGCGGCCGGCGGCGACTACGTGCATCCGGCGCTCGGGGCGCGGATGGTCGCGGCGGATGCGCAGGAACGCGCGGCGGCAGCTGCCGACCCGCTCTCGGAACGAGAGCGCGAGGTCCTGCGGCTGCTCGCGCTCGGCCACACGAACCAGGAGATCGCGAAGCAGCTCTACATCTCGGTGCGCACGGCGGAGACACACCGCGCGCACATCATGCAGAAGCTCGGTCTCGCGACCCGTGCCGAGCTCGTGCGTCACGCGATCGCGCACGGCCTCCTCGCGGAGGACGTCACCTAGGAGCCGGACCACGGCGAAGGGCTCCCGGAGGAGCCCTTCGCCGGCGCGAGGTGGCGCGAACCGTTCCGCTAGAGCGCCGGCACCGCCTTCGCGGGTGCGTGCCCCGGGAGCTGAACCATCGAGTCGCGGTTGCGGAGTGCACCCGCGAGGGCGAGGATCCCGAACCCGATGCCGGAGAGCAGAAGCGCGACTCCGACGACCACTCCGAAGAGCGAGATCTGCTCGGCCAGGTAGCTCGTGTTGAGCGCCGTGGTGAGCGCCGTCGCCGTCACCCAGATGTTCCGCTTCCCGTTGTCGACCGGCTGCTTCGTCTTCGGATCGACGAGAGCGGCAGCCGGATCGTTCGTGCCCTTGCCGTCGGCGGTCGCGTACCGCGGCATCTGCGCGTACGTCAGCCCGCCCGTCGCCTCGAGCGTGTGGATCCGCATGTAGCTCGCGAAGCACCGCGCGCGTGCGCCGCTGTCGACCGCCTTCCCGGCGACCGTGCACGTCGGGAGGGAGACGTCCTTCAGGCCTGCCTTCGTCGCCTCGGCCTTGATCGCCGCCGGGGTCATGTCGGGCGTGCCCACGATCTGCTCGAGCTTCAGGCTGTTGTGCACGGTGCTGCGGCCGTGGACGCTCATGACGAGAGCGCCGACGCCGAAAGCGATCAGGACGACCGCTGCGACGAGCCCACCGATTTCGAATGACTTGCGCATGAGTCTCGCTCCTTGCCTCGCGCCCGGCTTTCGGTACCGGGCTGTTCGTTGAGTGCACTGTCGAGGCTGGGAGGAACTACGGCGTCCGCGCTTTGCCGCCGACCGCGTTGCGGGTTTCCCGTAGATGTGGCGCCTACCGACGCGCGAAGACGACGAGCACCGAGAGCTGCTCGTACGCGCTGAAGCGATGATCGGCGCCGGCCGGGACGAAGATGGAATGCCCTTCCGAGATCGGGTACTGCGTCCCTTCGACCTCGAGCACACCGCTTCCCTCGAGCACGAGGTAGACCTCGTCGTCGTCGTGCGGCTGCTGCCGGTCCGGCTCCGGAGCGACCAGCACGTAGACGCCGATCTCGAGCCCCGGGCTCTCGTGCACGACCTCGTACCCGCCGCCCGCCTGCTGCAGGCGGCGCTTGACCGCGTCGGTGTCGAACGGATGCGACGACGGCGTGCTCACGGAGCGGACGATAAGGGTTTCCGCCGATGCAGGTGGTTCGGCCTCGCGCCACCGTGCGACGCGTGACTCCCTCGAGCTACGCGATGTTCTGGTCGATCGGCGACGGTCCGCGAAGGGTCGGCCGTGTCGAGTTGGGCGTCGATTCGCTGTCGCTGTCGGCGACGTCGCTCGGCGCGGGTAATGAGCGGATCCGTTTCCGCGACCTCGCGCGCGTGCTGCTCGAGGGCGGCGTCCTCTACGTCGAGCGCCGCGCGGCGCCGCCGGTTCTCATCGGGAGCCTCGACATGCCCGGCGCGCTGCGCGAGCTCGCCGAGCGCGTCTCGAGCGCTCTGCGGTAGCGCTACGCGACGTTCCTGCCGCGGCTGCGCCGGAGGTCGACGCCGTCCTCGTGCCGCCGCCGCTCCCACTCGACCGTCTCGTACGCAGTCCTCACCGGAACGTCACGCCACTGTGCGCCGAGAAGGCGCAGGTAGAGCCGCGAGAGCGCGGTGCCGAGCTTCCCCTGCCGCTCCAGGTCGCCGAGCGTCTGTTCGCCGTGCAGCCGCATGGACCGTTCTCCTTCTGAGCCTCGCCGGCACCTCCTGCCGCCGGCGGGCGGTCAGTACCCGCCGCCGCCCTTGCCGCAGGCGGTGAGGGCGAGCGGCAGGAGGGCGAGGAGGAGAACGAGCAGTGCGATCCGAAGGG
Organism: Gaiellaceae bacterium; assembly: GCA_036403195.1. Lineage (GTDB taxonomy): Bacteria > Actinomycetota > Thermoleophilia > Gaiellales > Gaiellaceae > PALSA-600. The sequence continues at coordinate 17,588 of DASWRL010000076.1, read as the reverse complement.
AGACGCTCATGCTTCCGATACGCCGCGCGCGTGCGAACGGTTTGGCCGGGATGCACCGATCGAGGGATTGCCGCGAGCGTCGACGCGGCCCATGGTGAGCCGCATGTGGCTTGTCGCGAAGGCGCCGCCTCAGGCGGCCGACGGATCCGAGTGGGGCGTCGAGGTGAACTACGGCTCTGGCTGGAACCTGTACGGGCCGACGTTCCCGCTGCGCGCCTCGGCCGCTGGCGTCGCGCAGGAGCTGCGCGCGCACGGTCATGAGGTCCGCGTCGTGTCCGTCGACGCCGCAGACATCGTCTACGTGTAACGCGGGTGCCGCGTAGGAAGAGCTGCGCGCGTCATTCGCGAGCGCTGGCGCAGCCGAGGTGATCGCGCAGGTGGAAGCTCAACAGCGCGAGCTGCCTGCCGGAGGAGCAGGATCCGGTGCCGATTCAGAGTCGATCGTCAGGGGTCATTCCTGAGCGTTGGCGCAGCCGACCGAGCGGCGGAAGTCGGCCTGCGGAAGCCGTGGTAGCTTCATCTCATCGACCCTGCGCTCCTGGATCTGCGCAATCGGACGTACGCGGCTTTCGTCAGGCTCGGTCGCGCGCCGGCGGCAGCGGAGCTCGGTGACGAGGCGGAGGTACGGGCGGGCTGGCGCCTCCTGCACGACGTCCACGCGCTCGTGCTGAACCCAGCGACGGATGAAGTGCGGATGGCCAATCCGTTCTCGGCGGTGCCTACTGCCTACCGCGTCGCGGCGGACGGCCGCTGGTGGTATGCGAACTGCGCCTGGGACGCGTTCGGGATCCTGAGCGCGCTGGACGTCGACGGCCGCGTCGAGTCGTCCTGCCCTGACTGCGGTGAGCCTTACTCCGTGAACGTCGCCGGTCGAACGGTGGATCGGCCCGATCTGCTCTTCCATTGCCTCGTCCCGGCGGCGCACTGGTGGGACGACATCATCTTCACCTGAAGTGCGATGAACCTCTTCCGGTCGGAAGAGCACATTGGGCGCTGGCTCGGGAGGCGTGAGCCTGGAGCGACGATCCCGGTGCAGAAGCTCTGCGACCTCGCGCATGCTTGGTGGGATACGCGCCTCCACAAAGACTGGCGCCCGCGCACGCGCAACGAAAACCAGGTGATACTCGACCGGCTCGGCCTCACCGGCCCTTTCTGGACGCTCCCTTAGCCTCGCTGTTGTTGCGCGGAGGGAACGGGCCTATGCTCGACGCTCTGGTGCGGCGATCCCGCGGCACCGTGGACGACAGGAGCGCCATGCCGACGGTGATTGGGCATCATGACGTGAAGGACACCGACCACTGGCTTGCCTCCCCGAAGCGGGAAGAGGTGTTCGGTCCGCTGGGGGTCACCAACATCAGGACGTTCGTCAGCCCCGACGACCCGACGAAGGTCGCGGTCCTGATGGACATCTCCGACATGGATGCCGTCATGGCCTACATGCAAACCCGGGACGCTGCAGACGCGATGGCGCACGACGGGGTTCTGCCCGAGACGCTTGTCTTTCTTGTCGAGCAGCGAGGCGCGTAACGGAGCACGCCGCCGACTCTGGCCGGTGGTGCTGCCGTAGCTCTTCTCTCCGGCGTCATCCACGGAACATGCGGACGTCCCGTAACCGCGTGTTCCGTGGGCTCGCCTCGCGCTGACGTGTGCGCCTTCTAGGTCCGCGCACCCAGCGGTGGCTCGACGCCGGGGACGACGGCAGCCGCAGCGCAGGCGATCGCCTCGCGGTGCACGAACGATGACGTTCTGCAAGCGCCGGTGTGCGCATGGTGCGCGTGTCATCGAGCTGGACGCGGGCCACTCGCCGTTCTTCACACACCCCGAGACCCTTGCGGACACGCTCAGCGCTCTTGACCGAGTGTGGCTCGCATCACCCACGAACGGAGGCTCACTCATGTCCGACCTGGTGGAGTTCGCGCGTCGCTACACGGAGGCGTGGTGCAGCGGCGATCCGACGCGCGTGGCGGAGCATTACTCGAGCGACGGATCGCTCACGATCAACGGCGGCGCGCCCGCCGTCGGGACCGACGCGATTGCCGCGGCGGCGCGAAGCTTCATGGACGGGTTCCCCGACCTACGCGTGGAGATGGACGAGCTGAAGCGCGTCGGCGACACGCCCGAGTACCACTGGACATTGACGGGAACGAACACCGGCCCCGGCGGGACTGGACGCACCGTCCGCATCAGCGGCGTCGAGCAGTGGACCATGGGCGACGACGGGCTGATTGCGCGCTCGATCGGCTCGTTCGACCAGACCGACTGGGACCGGCAGATCCACGGCACCCCCGGCTCCTGAGCTGCCGACGATTCGGCCGTCAGGTCTCGGCCGAGGCGATGACCTCGCCGACGCTGCGATCCGTGTCGGCGGCGAGGAGGGGAGTGATGTTCTCCCGCATCCACGGCCCACCGACCTCGCGCGCGATACGACCCGCGTCCTCCGCCGTCGAGAACTCGAGGATGAGGATCAGGTGCGTCTCGTCGACCTTGGCCATCCGCGCCGCGCGTGCGCCCGCGTCGACGACGAGCTGCATCCCGGTTCGTGCAGCTTCGACGGTCGCGTCGCGCACGGGCTCGCGCAGGCGGAGGTGATTGACGACGACGTGCACATCTCGACGCTACCGGCTCCGGCACGTTCGTGCTCGGCGTCATTCCGCGGCCCCGAGCGTAGATTGGTGGTCCGATGTCGAGCTGGTACGACTCGTGGGCGGACCGATACGACGAGGGCGCGGCTCGTGCCGCTGACGTCCCGTTCTACGTCGGGCTCGCTCGTGATGCCGACGGGCCGCTGGTCGAGCTCGCGGTCGGTACGGCACGTGTCGCTGTCCCGGTTGCTCAGGCAACGGGCAGACGTGTCATCGGGATCGACTCATCGCGGGGGATGCTCGCGCAGGCTCGGGCGCGCGCAGGTGAGGCGGGAGTCGAGCTCGACCTCCGCGAAGGTGACATCCGCGAGCTCGAGATCGAGGAGCCGGCGGCCTTGATCTACTGCCCCGGCCGGTCTCTGCTGCACCTGCCCACGTGGGCCGATCGTCGCCGCTGCTTCGAACGGGTCGCGGCGTCGCTCCGGCCCGGCGGGCGCTTCGCCTGGAACGCGTTCGCCTTCGACCATCACCTTGCCGCGGCCATCGACGGCCGGCATGCCGACGTGGCGCCCGGTGTCCCCGTGCCGCACACGATCCACTACAGCGTCGGCGACAACCGCGCCGACATCACCCTGGACGACGGCGGGACCGGTTCGCTCTGGTGGGCGACGAAGAACGAATGGCTGGGGCTCCTCGACGTCGCGGGCCTGCGCGTCGAAGCGCTCTACGGCGGATTCGAAGGGGAGCCGCTCGGCGACGACAGTCGCGAGTACGTCTTCGTCGCCCGTCGATAGTTCGGCCGGCGGCTCCGATGTTCGTGCTCGACTAGCGTCACGGCGTGATCCCGCATCGCCTCGGCTCGCGGAGCCGCCAGAGCGTGCTGCTCGTCTCGGCCGTCCTCGTCAGCGCGTGTGGCGCGGCGCGACAGGCGTCGCCGGCCGAGCAGCGGGACGTCTCGCGGACGTTCGCGGCGGCGCTGCTGACGGGGCGCGTCGCCGGCGCGCAGGCGCTCGTTGCGAAGGGCGTGGACGCGGCGGTGCACACACAGGTCGCGACGCTCGGCGCGCCGTTCGTGCGCCACCGCGGCCGCTTCGCCGGGCGGGCGCGCCGGAGCGGCAGCTCGCAGTGGACGTTCCCCTACCGCCGCCGGGTCAACGGCCGGAACGGCGCCTTCTCGCGTGAGTCGGGCTGGATCCTCGTCGACACGACCACCGGCGTCCCGCCACGGGTGCGCTTCGTCGCGGTCCTCGGCCGGCAGGTGGTGGAGAGCACGCACCATGATGCGGTACTGCTGCCGAGCAAGCGCTGAGGCGATGAGATCTCGCCGCGGTACGAGTCACTAGGGTCGCACACCACAATCGAAGGAGCTCCTATGTCGCGCGTTCGGGTCCACAACTTCGCGGTCTCGCTCGACGGGTTCGGCACGGGCGTCGGCCTGTCGTTGGAGGCGCCGTTCGGTCACGCCGGGCAGCGACTCCACCAGTGGATGTTCGCGACCCGGTTCTGGGACTCCGCCGGTGGCGCCGGCGCCGACAACGCCTTTGCCGAGCGTTACGGGCCCGGCATCGGCGCGGAGATCATGGGCGCCGGCAAGTTCGGGCCTCCAGGGTGGCAGGACGACCCGGAGTGGCGCGGCTGGTGGGGGGAGAATCCGCCGTTCCACACGCCGACCTACGTGCTGACCCATCGCCCGCGGCCGCCGCTCGAGATGGACGGGGGCACGACCTTTTATTTCCTCGATGCGGCGCCGGTGGACGCACTCGCCGTGGCGCGGGAGGCGGCGGACGGTCGCGACGTCCGCATCGGCGGCGGGGCGACGATGCTGCGCGAGTTCCTCGCCGCCGGGCTCGTCGACCATCTGCACGTCGTGCAGGTCCCGATCCTGCTCGGCCGGGGCGTCCGGCTGTGGGACGGCCTCGAGGGGCTGGAGGAGCAGTACGACGTGGAGGCGGTGTCGACGCCGAGCGGCGTCACCCACCTCACCTTCACCCGATGAGGGTCGGACATGCGCCCGGCAGGGATCAGACCGGCCTGCAAACCAGCACCTTCCGTTGGTGGAGGTACCACGGGGGAACGCACGTAGATGCGCCTCGCGCGCGTCAGTTTCGACCCGGCGCAACGAGCTACGGCGCGAAAGACAACCGGGTTGTACCGCCCTACGATCGAAGCCGTGGTCTACGCGCTGATCGTGGTGGCGACGTTCCGCTTCCTCGTCGCCGCGCGGTCGTGGCGGTTGCCGTCGACCTCGCCTGCGCGAGGGCGCTCCGGCGAGTCCGTCTGGCGTGAAGGATTACGCGTCTCCGGGTTTGTTTACCCGGGCTCGCAGTTTCGCCAGGACGTGGAGAGGGACGCTGAGGTCGAGGGCGACCGCTCCTAGCCCGGGTGGACGCCTTCTACAAGGGGGTCGCAGCCGGGACGGAACCATGGCGGCCGACCTGGAAGCGACCCTCCAGTCTCCGTGGGGATAGCGCGCCACCCTCAACGGGCTAGATGCGTGCAACGTCCTTCTGTAGGCCCGCTGCCGCTGTGTCGGCTTCGGTGGGTTTGAGGACGAAGATTTCTGCGGCCATGTCGGGGTTGATGTGGACTTGTGACATGAACGCGATGACTGGGCGGCCGGTCGCTTGCTCTACCGCGTCGGAGAACGGTTTGCGCATGGTCATTTGGAACGCTTGGCGGGTGTTCTTGACGATTTCGAAGCCGCCCGCGTCGATCAGTGTTCGTTCCGCTGTCGTGTAGATGTCTTCGAGGTAGACGGTGAGAAAGTTGCGTTGGTAGACGACGCGCGTTGTGCTTGCTCCTCGACCGTAGTGGTCGCGGTGGAGGCGTGTGATCGCGGTTCCGGCCGCAGACGCCTGCTGAGCGTGCGGGCTTTGCTCCGGCCTGGTCAAGCGGCGCTCGCTTCCTGCTCCATGAATTGAGGCGCAACGCTCAGCGTCTCTGCCATCTCAAGCGGAAGCAGCTCGTCGACTCTCTTCGCGATCCACTCGTCCGTGGGGCGGGGATCGACCTTTCCGAACAACTCCGCGATCTGTGCGCGGTAGGCGAGCACTGCTTCCTGAAGCTCCATCCGTTGCCTCCTTCATCCCCCAGGCTCAGTGGCCGGAGGTCAGGGAGACGGAGAGCTCGGTAGGTCTGCGTTCGCACTCTACCGCATCGCGCGCATCGGGCTCGCGCGAGGCCGATCAGCTTCTCGATGCTCGTTCCGCCATCGACGAAGGCTCCCTGAAGTTCCGCGACGATGATGGCCATGGGATGGGAGGCACTCGGTCGCCGTTCTCCCCGCATGATCTACGTCTTGCGGATCTGCGCCCACTCAACCCGCTCCACACCACGTGCCGTAATGCGCCCGGCAGGAATCGAACCTGCGACCTTTCGCTCCGGAGGCGAACGCTCTATCCCCTGAGCTACGGGCGCCGAGGGGTCGTCGCGTCAGTCTAGCGTCGGGCACGGGCCGACCCTCCGCGGGGTCAGCAGCGGAGGGCGCGGCCCTCGGAAGTGCTCGACACCGGCCGTGGAGCGGGGCGGGCGGAGCGCTCCCTACCACACCATCGTCGCCGCTCGATGCTGACCCGCCGTTACGCCTGTGTCTCGGCCGTGTAAAGCCTGTCGCCGTTTACGCGCGACGCGGAGGTGAACAACGTTCGTGACGTCGCTGACACGGGGGGTTCGCGGCGTTGCAGTCCCTGGACCGCCAAGGGGCCGCGCTAGCGGCCCCTTGGCACGGTCTGTGGCAGCGGCGAGGACGTAGGCTGCCCCCGGTGGAGCTTCGAGCGCGGAAGGCGACGGTCCGCCTCGCCGAGACGTTCACGATCTCGCGCGAGTCGCAGGACACGGCGGACGTGGTGCAGGCCGAGGTGCGTCTCGGAGACGTCGTCGGCTACGGCGAGGCGGCGCCGATCGCCCGCTACGAGCAGTCGGTCGAGTCCGCGCTCGAATGGCTCGAGCAGGTCGACGTCGGCGACGACCCGTTCGCACTCGAAGAGATCTTCGACCGGGTGCCGCCCGGGGAGGACGCCGCGCGGGCGGCGCTCGACCACGCGCTGCACGACCTCCAGGGGAAGCTCGTCGGGCGGCCCGTGCACCTGCTCCTCGGGCTGCGCCGGGCGGGGCCGCCGACGTCGTGGACGATCTGGCTCGGCGACCCCGACGACATGGCGCGGCGCACGGAGCGGATCCGGGACCGCGGCTTCAAGCGCCTGAAGCTCAAGCTCGGCGGCCGCGACGGTCTCGATGCCGAGCGTGTCGCCGCCGTCGGCGCGGTCACCGACCTGCCGCTTCAGTGCGACGTGAACGAGGCGTGGAGCCTCGACGAGGCGCTCGACTACCTCCCGCAGATGACGGCCCTGCAGTACTGCGAGCAGCCGCTGCCCGCCGGCGACCCCGGCGGCGCGCAACTGAAGCAGCGCTCGCCCGTCCCGATCTACGTCGACGAGGACTGCCATCATCTCGGCGACGTCGCGAGATGCGCAGAGCGCGCGCACGGAATCAACATCAAGCTCGCGAAGTCGGGCGGGATCCGGGAGGCGGTGCGGATGGTGCACGCTGCCCGTGCGCTCGGGCTCGGCGTGATGCTCGGCTGCATGGTCGAATCGGGGCTCGGGATCGCGCCGGGCGCGCACATCGCGAGCCTCATGGACCACGTCGACCTCGACGGGAACCTGCTGCTCGCGGAGGATCCGTGGCCGGGCGTCGAGCTCGTCGACGGGGTGCAGATGCCGTCGGCGCGACCGGGTCTGGGCGTTGCGCCCGCGTAGGCTCCTGATCCTCGCCGAGGGCCGCTCGGGCGACCCGCACTACGGGAAGACGGCGCGGGGCGTCATGCGCTACCGGCCCGACGACATCGTCGCGGTCCTCGACTCGCAGAGCGACGCGCCCGAGCTCGAGGGATTTCCACTCGTACGTACCGTCGACGAGGCGCTGGCGTACGAGCCGACGACGGCGCTCGTCGGCGTCGCCACCGCGGGCGGCCGGTTCCCACCGGAGTGGCGAGCGCTGCTCGTCGCGTGCATCGGCGCCGGCCTGGACGTGGAGAACGGGCTGCACGAGTTCCTCACGGCCGACGCCGAGCTGTGCGGGCTCGCGGCCGAGCACGGCGTGGCGCTTCGCGACCTGCGGCGGCCGCCGGACGGGCTGAGCGTCCCGACCGGCGGGAACCTCACCCACGCCGCGAGGTCGATCCTGATGGTCGGCTCCGACTGCGCGATCGGGAAGATGACCGTGGCCCTCGAACTCGACCGGGAGGCCCGGGCGCGCGGTATCCGCAGCGAGTTCGTCCCGACCGGCCAGACCGGGATCGCGATCGCCGGGTGGGGGATCTCCGTGGACGCCGTCGTCGCCGACTTCATCGCGGGTGCCGCGGAGCGGCTCGTGCTCGAAGGCGTCCGTCGCGGCGGCGACGTCCTCTTCGTCGAGGGGCAGGGGTCGATCCTGCACCCGGCCTACTCGGGCGTGACGCTGGGCCTGATCCACGGCTCGGCGCCGCACGCGTACGTCCTCTGCCACAAGGCGGACGAGCGGTACGTGGACGGCGACGAGCGGTTCCCGATCCCTCCGCTCGCCGGGCTCGTCGCAATGCACGAGCAGATCAGCCTCCTCGCTCGGCCCGCGAAGGTGCTCGGCGTCGCCCTGAACACGCGCGACCTCGACGAGGAAAACGCCCGCCGCGCGGTCGATGCGGCCGAGGCCGAGACGGGTCTCCCGGCGACCGATCCCGTGCGGTTCGGCGCCGGCCCGCTCGTCGACGCGCTCGACCTGAGCTAGCAGGCATCGCCGCGGGCGCGCCGAAGGGCGCAGGCCCGTGCGGAGCCTCGTCGCCGCTCTCGTCCTCGCCGTCGCGTTCGCGGCCCTCGCGCGCGCGGCCTCCGAGCCTCTGCCGCTCCGGTACGGCGTCGCGGACGACTGGCCGAAGTGGCACGACTGCGGCGACGCGTGGTGGCAGGCGGCGAAGGACATCGGCTTCGAGGACGTCCGCCTCACCGTTCAGTGGGACGAGACGCAGCCGGACGTCGTCCCGAACGAGGAGAACCTCGCCGCCGCCGTCGACTGCGCCGTCGCGAGCGGCGTCCGCCCGATCCTTGCTGTCTACCCCCTGCACGCGGCGGCGATCGGCCCGGACCCGGCGGCGCAGGCCCGGTTCGCCGCGTTCGTCGCCGAGGTGGGTGCCGCCTACCCGCAGGTCGACGACTTCATCGTCGGCAACGAGCCGAACGTCAACCGGTTCTGGCAGCCGCAGTACGCGGCCGGCGCCGACGCCGCAGGCACCGACTACGAGCACACGCTCGCCGCGTCGTACGACGCGCTGAAGGCGGTGCGGAGCGACGCGGTGGTGTGGGGGCCGGCGATCTCCTCGCGCGGCAACGACAACCCGTACGCGGCGTCGAACGCCGGGCACTCGCCCGTCCGGTTCATCCAGGCGCTCGGCGCCGCCTACCGCGCATCGGCGCGGACGAGGCCGATCTTCGACGAGTTCGACATGCACCCGTACCCGCCGGTGCAGGACACGGCGCCGTTCTCGCGGCCCTTCCAGTGGCCGCAGGCGGGCGCCGCCGACCTCGACCGCGTCAAGCAGGCGCTCTGGGACGCGTTCGGCGGGACCGCGCAGCCGGTGCCGGCGGAGTACGCCGGCGGGCGCTCGTCGAGCGCGGGCCTGCCGATCGACCTCGACGAGGCGGGAGAGCAGACGACGCTCGACGGACACGACGCTGCGTACGTCCGGCCGGTCGAGTCGATCAAGCCGATCGGGCAGGCGGCGCAGGCGGCGCGCTACGTGGAGCTCGCGCGGATGGCGGCGTGCGATCCCGACGTCAGGAGCGTGCTGCTGTTCCCGCTCGTCGACGACCCCGGGGTCGCTGACGGCTTCCAGTCGGGGGAGCTGTTCGCGGACCTGTCGCACAAGCGGTCGTATGCGGCGCTGAAGGCGCAGATCGCGGCGGCGCAGGGGCTCTGCCCGGGCGCGATGCACCGCTGGGTGCACACGAAGACGGTCGTGGGCGCCGCCGTCTCCTTCGCCGGCCGTCGCGTCACGGTGACCGCGGGAGAGGACGCGACGTTCAGGGTGTGGCTCCTCCCGGCGGTCGGTCGCCGCCCCGCGAGCGCGCGCACCGCGACGGCGATCGGTGCGGCGCGTGCGTACCGGACGCCGCGGGTCGTCGTGCCGGCGCCCGCGCGCCCGGGCCGCTACCGCATCGCGGTCGTGCTGACGGCCGACACGAACCCGCTGCGGACGGCCGCGTTCGCATCCCGAACGTTCCGGATCGGCCCGCCGACGCGCAGCAAGTAGCCTCGCCGCGCGATGCGGGTCGCGGTCATCTCCGACACGCACATGCCGAAAGGCCGGCGCCGGCTGCCGGCGGCGTGCCTCGACCGTCTCCGCGCAGCCGACCTGATCCTCCACGCCGGCGACCTCGCGAGCGTGGCGTTCCTCGAGGAGCTGCGGCGCCTCGGCCCGCCCGTCGAATGCGTCGTCGGGAACGTCGACGAGCCGGCGCTCCACCGGCTGCTGCCGCTCGAGGCGGTCGTCGAGGCAGGCGGCGCTCGGATCGGCATGGTGCACGTCGCCGGGGCGCGGGCCGGACGCGAGGCCCGCCTCACGGCGCGGTTCCCCGGCTGCGACGCCGTCGTCTACGGGCACTCGCACGAGCCGCAGGTGGAGCGCGTGGGGGAGGTGTGGATCCTGAACCCGGGGTCGCCGACCGAGCGGCGCCGGGCGCCGGCGCGGACGATGCTCGAGCTCTGCGTGCGGGACGGCCGGGTGGCGCCAGAGCTCGTGGACCTCGGCACTTGACGGACCGAACATGCGTTCGGTATGGTGTGCGAACACATGTTCGCGAGAATCCTCATCCTGGTCGGAATCGCCGTCCTCGTCTGGAGCGTCGCGGCCCGGTCGTCGCAGGCACACGGGGCGAAGCAGGTCGTCACGGTGCGGCCGTACGACACGCTCTGGTCGATCGCGCAGCACCACTACGGGGGCGACATCCGGGCGGCCGTGTGGCGTATCGAGCAGGCGAACCACCTGCCCGGCGCCGACATCGCCACCGGGCAGCGGCTCGTCCTGCCGTAGCGCCGGCGCGGCGCGGTTCGCGGCGGGTGCGAGAATCGGCGCCCGTGGACCTCGACGTCGTCTTCCTCGGCACCTCGGCGAGCGCGCCCACGGCAGGGCGCGCCCCCGCGGCGCTTCTCGTCCGCCGCGGCGGCGAGCGGCTGCTCTTCGACTGCGCCGAGGGAACGCAGCGTCAGCTGATGCGCTCGTCGCTCGGCCTGCCCGACCTCGAGGAGATCTTCCTCACGCACTTCCACGCCGACCACGTGCTCGGCCTGCCCGGGCTCCTGAAGACGTTCGCGCTCCGCGGCCGCGACCTGCCGCTGACGGTCTACGGCCCGCCGGGGCTGCAGCAGCTGTTCGGGGAGCTGCGGCGCATCTTCGGGAGGCTGTCGTATCCGGTCGAGATCGTCGAGGTCAGGCCGGGCGAGGCGCTCGAGCGCGACGGCTACCGGATCCTCGTCTTCCCGGTCCACCACGGCGTGTCCGCCGCCGGGTATGCGGTCGACGAGGACGACCGCCCGGGGGAATTCGACGCGGGGGCGGCCGACGCCCTGGGGATCCCGTTCGGGCCCGAGCGGGGCGAGCTCCAGCGGGGCGAGTCGGTCACGCTCGACGACGGGCGAGTCGTGACCCCCGACGAGGTGGTCGGCTCGGCGCGGCCGGGCCGGCGGATCGTCATCACCGGCGACACGGCGCCCGTCGAGACGGTGCGGGTGCTCGCGGAGGGCGCCGACGTCCTCGTCCACGAGGCCACGTTCGGCGACGACGAGCTGGCGCGGGCCGAGGAAACGCTCCATTCCACGGCTCGGCAGGCTGCCGAGCTCGCCGAGGCCGCCGGCGTCCGGCTGCTCGCCCTCACGCACGTGTCGCCCCGGTACCTCGGGCCGGAGCTCCTCGAGGAGGCGAGGCGGGTGTTTCCCGCGGTCGTCGCCCCGCGCGACTTCGACCTGATCGAGGTCCCGTTCGCCGAGCGCGGGGAGCCGCGGCTCGTCCGTCGCGGCGCGCGCCCGCCGAAGACGGCACAGCCGGCGTCAGATCTGCCAGGTGCCGTCGCGTAGCACCGGCACCTCGCCGCCGTCGCGCGTGAGCCCGGTCACCGCGACCTCGTCCGACCCGATCATGAAGTCGATGTGGATCGAGCTCGTGTTGATCCGCGCCCTGTCCTCGTCGCCGACCGACGTCGCGTAGGCGTTCCCGAGCGCCAGGTGGCTCGCCGCGTTCTCGTCGAGGAGCGTGTTGAAGAAGACGGTGCCGGTCTGGCCGACACGGCCCTCCCGATCGACGAGCGCGAGCTCGCCGAGCCGCGAGGCTCCCTCGTCCTTCGCGCACCGGGTGCGGAGCGCCTCGGCGCCGCTGTCGGCGTCGATCTGCACGACGCGTCCGCTCTCGAAGCGGACGCGCAGACTCTGGAGCACCGTGCCGCTGACGTCGAGCGGCTTCGTGGCGGTGACGACGCCGTCGGCGCGCTGCGGGTCCGGCGCCGTGAACACCTCCTCCGTCGGCAGGTTCGAGATGTGCTCGATCCCGTCGATCGTCGACGACCCGCCGCCGGAGAAGCGCGAGGTCGGCAGGAGCCCCACGGTGAGGTCGGTCCCGGGGCCGTCGAACCGGATCGCGTCGAGCCGGAGGTCGTTCAGCTTCCGCCCGACCTCCTGCAGGCGGCGGCTCCGCTCGCGCCACGCCGCCGCGGGGTCCTCGTCGTCGAGGCGCAGGCAGAAGACGAGCTCGTCGGTCAGCTTCGCCACCGCGCCCTCGGGGTCGAGATCGGGATGCGCCACCGCGGCCCACGCGGCGATCGGCCACGGCACGACGCACCAGTTGGTCGTCTTCGCGTTGATCACGTCGAAGTGCTCCTTCAGCGCCGGCAGCTGGTCGCGCCCGGCGACGGCGGGGTCGACGCCCGCCATCAACCCGGGCGGCGTGTTCGGCGAGATCGAGATCCGGGATCCGTGCGCGGCGCTCAGCTCGAGCAGGCGCTTCGGGTACCACGAGGGAACGAGCTCGAGCGTGTCGGGCTCCGCCGTGAGTGCCCGGATCCGCTTCACCTCGGGGTCGAAGTACCACGGGTCGACGAACCGCGCCCCGCGGGCGTACGCCTCGGCGGCGAGCGCCCGGACGAGCGGCGCCGCCGCCGGCGCCGCGATCACGAGCACCTCCTGCCCCGGCTGGATGTTCGCGCCGACCCCGATCACGAGGCGCGCGTACCGCTCGAGGAGGTCGCCGTGCATCCCGCGGCAGGTTAGAGCACTCCGTCCGACGCGACCGCGTATGCTGCGGCCCGCACGTTCGCCTTTAACGCGGTCCAGTGAGGCCGAGAAGGAGACTCGCATGTCGTACCCCGCCGCCGACACGGCGCACCGGGTTCTGCTCGACGAGGAACAGCTCGCCAGGACTCTCTCGCGGGTCGCCCACGAGATCATCGAGCGGAACGACGACCTCGACGCGGTCGCGCTCGTCGGGATCCACACCCGCGGCGTCCCGATCGCGCAGCGGCTGCGCCGGCTCGTCGGCGAGCGCTCCGGGACGGAGCTCGAGCTCGGCCAGCTCGACATCACCTTCCACCGCGACGACGTGCACGTCCGCGCGGGCGCGGCGCCGCGGCGCGCCCAGCCGCTCGTGCGCGACACGCGGCTCGAGTTCGAGCTCGAGGGTCGAACCGTGATCCTCGTCGACGACGTCCTCTACACGGGCCGGACGATCCGCGCCGCGATCGACGCGCTGATCGAGTTCGGCCGGCCGGACCGCGTCCAGCTCGCCGTGCTCGTCGACCGCGGCCACCGGGAGCTGCCGATCCGGCCCGACTACGTCGGGAAGAACCTGCCGACGTCGCGGGGCGACCGGATCCATGTCGAGCTGTTGGAGGTCGACGAGGTCGACCGGGTCGTCCTCGTCCCGGAGCACCCGGAGGCGGCGGATGACTGACCTCCGCGTGATCGGCGGCGATCTCGTGCCCCCCCGGCCGGAGCGCCGGCACCTCCTCTCGGTCGCCGAGCTCACGCGCGCCGACCTCGAGCGCCTGCTGTCGACGGCGCGTTCGTTCGCGCTCTCGCAGGAGCGTGAGACGAAGAAGCTGCCGACGCTGCGTGGCCGCCTCGTCCTCAACCTCTTCTACGAGTCCTCGACCCGCACGTCGTCGTCGTTCGAGCTCGCGGCGAAGCGTCTGTCGGCCGACACGCTCACGATCAAGGCTGCCGGGTCGTCCGTCGACAAGGGCGAGTCGCTGAAGGACACGGCGCTCACGCTGTCTGCCTACGACCCCGACGTGATCGTGCTGCGCCATCCCGAGGCAGGCGCCGCCGAGCTCGTCGCGCGCCACACGCGTGCGCGGGTGGTCAACGCCGGGGACGGGAAGCACCAGCACCCCACGCAGGCGCTGCTCGACCTCTACACGATGCGCGAGGCCTTCGGCCGCCTCGAGGGGCTCCACGTCGCGATCGTCGGGGACGTCGCGCACTCGCGCGTCGCGCGGTCGCTCGTGCAGGCGCTCGCGCTCGTCGGCGCCGACGCCGTCCTCGTCGGACCGCCGACGCTCGTCCCGGAGGGCCTCGCGCCGGTTTCCCACGACGTCACCGCCGTCGCCGACGCGGACGTCGTCTACGTGCTCCGCATGCAGCGCGAGCGGATGCTGCCGGGGGCGAGCTTCGTCCCGACGCTGCGCGAGTACGCGGACCGCTGGGGCATCACGCCCGAGCGCCTGCGGCCGGGGCAGCGCGTCATGCACCCCGGGCCGATGAACCGTGGCGTCGAGATCGACCCGCGGGTCGCCGACTCCGACGCGTCCCTGATCCTGGAGCAGGTGCGCGCCGGCCTCGTCGTCCGGATGGCCGTGCTGTACGACCTCCTCACCGCCGGACCGGTCGCCGTCGAGGCCACCGCGGGAGTCGCGTGATGCTCGTCGGGATCGCCGGCCGCGACGACGTCGTGATTCGCGGCGCGCGCGTGCTCGACCCGGTGGAGGGAATCGACGCGATCCTCGACGTGCGGATCGACGGCGGCGTCATCGCGCAGCTCGGCGAGCAGCTCGACGCGAACGGGCACCGCGTCGTCGAGGCGGCCGGGTCGACGCTCGTCCCGGCCTTCGTCGACCCGCACGTGCACCTGCGGACCCCGGGACGCGAGGACGAGGAGACGCTCGCCACGGGCACGGAGGCCGCGGCCGCGGGCGGCTACTGCGCGATCCTCGCGATGCCGAACACGGATCCCGTCGTCGACGACGCCGACGCGATCCGCGGGCTACGGGTGCGTGCGGCCGACGAGGCGCGGGTGCCGGTCGGCTTCTTCGCGGCGATCACGAAGGGGCAGCAGGGCGAGGAGCTCGCGGAGCTCGCGTCCCTCGCCGACGCGGGTGCGGTCGGCTTCACCGACGACGGGCGGCCCGTCGCCGCGGCCGGGCTGATGCGGCGCGCGCTCCAGTACAACGCGGTGACGGGGCGGCCGATCGCCGTGCACTGCGAGGAGCAGTCGCTGACGCGGGGCGGGCACGCGCACGCCGGCGCCGTGGCGACCGAGCTCGGTCTCGGCGGTTGGCCGTCGCTCGGCGAGAGCCTCATGGTCGCGCGGGACATCGCGCTGGCGGGCGAGACGGCGCAGCCCGTCCACCTGATGCACCTCTCGGCGCGCGAGTCCGTCGACCACCTGCGCCGCGGTCGCGAGGCCGGCGTGCGGGTGACGGGCGAGGTGACGCCGCACCACCTCTGCCTGACCGACGAGGCCGTGCGTACGCTCGACCCGAACGTGAAGATGAACCCGCCTCTCCGCACCGAGGCCGATCGCGACGCGCTCGTCGATGCGCTGCGCGACGGGACGATCGCAGCGGTCGCGACCGACCACGCGCCGCACTCGCTGGAGGAGAAGGACGTGCCGTTCGAGTCCGCGCCGTTCGGCGTCGTGGGGCTCGAGACGGCGTTCTCGGCGCTGTACACCTACCTCGTCGAGCCCGGCGTGCTGCCGCTCGAGACGCTCCTCGAGCGCATGTCCGCAGGGCCTGCGGCGATCTTCGGGCTCGACCGGCCTCGCGTCGCCGTCGGCGCGACCGCGAACCTCACGCTCGTCGACCTCGCGGCGTCGTGGCGCGTGCGCGCCGACCGCCTCCGCTCGCGGTCCCAGAACTCCTGGCTTCTCGGCCGCCGCCTCAGCGGGCGGATCGCTCTGACGGTCGCGGCCGGCCGGGTGGTGCACACGTGAGCGGCGCGCTCGTCCTCGAGGACGGGACCGTCTTCGACGGCGAGTCCGTCGGCGCGGAGGGGTTCGCGTTCGGCGAGGCCGTCTTCACGACGTCAATGACCGGCTACCAGGAGGTGGCGACCGACCCGAGCTTCGAGGGGCAGATCGTCTGCTTCACGGCGCCGATGGTCGGCAACTACGGCGTCCACGACCGGCGCGACGAGTCGCGACGACCGCACGCGAAGGCGGTCGTGATGCGCGAGGCGCGCGGGCCGGAGTGGACGGACTGGCTGCACGCGCAGGGGCTCGTGGCGCTCTCGCGCGTCGACACGCGGTCGCTCGTCCTGCATCTCCGCGAGGCGGGGGCGATGCGGGCCGCGGCGGTCGCGGGCGACCACGACGTGGACGAGGTGCTCCGCGCGGTCCGTGCGCAGCCCGAGATGGCCGGCGCAGCGCTCGTCGCGGGGGTCTCGACCACCGCGCCCTACACGTATGCAGCCGACGGAGCGGTACGCGTCGCCGTCGTCGACCTCGGCTGCAAGCGGTCGATCCTGCGGCGGCTGCACGAGAGCGGCGCCGCGGTCGAGGTGTTCCCCCACGACGTCGACGCGGACACCGTCGCGGCCTACGACGGCGTCCTCCTCTCGCCGGGGCCCGGCGACCCCTCGCCGCTCGAGTCGGAGACGCGCATGCTCGGGGAGCTCCTCGGCCGCACGCCGGTGCTCGGCGTGTGTCTCGGGCACCAGCTGCTGGCGCTCGCGACGGGGAAGGAGACGTTCAAGCTGCCGTTCGGCCACCGCGGCGCGAACCACCCGGTGCTCGACCACAGGAGCGGCACGGTGCTCGTGACGTCGCAGAACCACGGCTTCGCGGTCGCGCGCGGCGACGACGCGGGCGTGACGCACAGCTCGCTCTACGACGGGACGGTCGAGGGGCTCGACTATCCCGAGCTGCGTGCGCGCTCGGCGCAGTTCCACCCGGAGGGGTCGCCCGGCCCCCACGACGCGGCGTCGATCATCGGCTCGTGGGTCGAGGAGCTGAAGGCCGTTGCCTAGGAGAACGGACCTGCACTCGATCTGCCTGATCGGGTCCGGCCCGATCGTCATCGGGCAGGCGGCGGAGTTCGACTACGCAGGCTGCCAGGCGTTGAAGGTGCTGCGTGCGGATGGTTTCCGGACGATCGTCGTCAACTCGAACCCCGCGACGATCATGACCGACCCCGGGTTCGCCGACCGGACCTACCTCGAGCCCCTCGACCTCGAGGGCGTCGCGGCCGTGCTCGAGCGCGAGCGGCCCGACGCGCTCCTCCCGACGATGGGCGGCGGCACCGCGTTGAACCTCGCGCGCGAGCTGCACGCGTCGGGCACGCTCGACGCGCTGGGTATCGAGCTGATCGGCGCCGACATCGACGCGATCCAGCGCGCGGAGGACCGCGAGCTCTTCAAGCGCACCGTCGAGTCCGTCGGGCTGAAGGTCCCGACCTCGCGGATCGTGACGTCGCTCGACGAGCTCGAGGGGGTGGCGCTGCCGGCGGTCGTCCGGCCGGCGTTCACGCTCGGCGGGCACGGCGGCGGGTTCGCCGACACGGCGCCCCAGCTTCGCGAGCAGGTCGAGCGCGGCCTCCGCGAGTCGCCGATCGCGCAGGTGCTCGTCGAGGAGTCGGTGCGCGGGTGGGACGAGTTCGAGCTCGAGGTCGTGCGCGACCGCGCGGACAACGTCGTGATCGTCTGCTCGATCGAGAACCTCGACCCGATGGGGGTGCACACCGGCGACTCCGTCACGGTCGCGCCGCAGATGAC
>DASWRL010000075.1:0-66510 GCA_036403195.1 Gaiellaceae bacterium | reverse complement strand
GCGGTGGCGTCGTCGAGGATGAGGATGCGCGGGTCGACGACGATCGCCCGCGCGATCGCCACGCGCTGGCGCTGCCCGCCCGACAGCGTGATCCCTCGCTCGCCGATCACGGTGTCGTAGCCCTGCGGCAGGCTCTCGACGAACTCGTGCGCCTGCGCGAGGCGCGCGGCCCGCTCGACCTCCTCGTCCGTCGCGTCGGGGCGGCCGAAGGCGATGTTCTCGCGGACCGTCGCGGAGAACAGGAACGGGTCCTGCGCGATCACGCCGATCTCGCGGCGGAGCGACGCGAGCGTGACGTCCCGCACGTCGGCTCCGTCGACGGTGACGCGGCCCTGCTGGACGTCGTAGAAGCGCGGGATCAGCGACGCGAGCGTCGTCTTGCCGGCCCCGGTGTGCCCGATCAGCGCCACGACGCGCCCCGCGGCGAGCTCGAGCGACACCTCGTGGAGCACCGGGCGCGCGGGGTCGTACCCGAACGTCACGCCGTCGAAGACGATCGCGCCGGGGCCCGGCGGCAGCTCGGCGGCGCGCGGCGCGTCGGAGATGTCCTCGGGCTCGTCGATCACCTGGAAGATCCGCTCGCCCGAGGCGGTCGCGCGCTGCGCCTGGCCGATCCACATGCCGAGCGACCGGAGCGGCGTGATCAGCATCGCGAGGTAGAGGTTGAAGCGCACGAAGCTCGCGACCGACAGCGACCCGTGCGCGACCATGCGCCCGCCGAGGAGCAGGATCGCCCCCTGCGCGAGCAGGGGAAGGAAGCCGAGGATCGGGATGTAGAACGCCCGCTGCCGGTTCGCCTTCACCGACAGGTCGAACACCCGCTCCGACCGGTCCTCGAACTTCGACTGCTCCGCGTGCTCCTGCGCGAACGACTTGACGACGTGGACGCCGACGATGTTCTCCTCCGCGACCGTCGCGACGTCGGCCATCCGCTGCTGGACGTCGCGCAGCAGCGGATGCGAGACGTGGCTGTAGCGGTACGCGACGGCGGTGAGGACGGGAGCGACGGCGAGGACGACGAGCGCGAGCCGCCACTCGATCAGGAACACGACGATCGCGACGCCGACGATCGTGAAGAGGTTCTGGAAGAAGAAGATGAGGCCGTAGCCGAGGAAGAACCGGACGCCCTGCAGGTCGACGGTGGCGCGGCTCATCAGCTGCCCCGTCTGGTGACGGTCGTAGAACCCGAACGACAGGCGGAGCAGCTTCGCGTAGATGCTCGTCCGCATGTCGAGCTCGACGCCGAGCGCCTGCCGCCCCGCGATCAGCCGCCGGCCGACCATCAGGACGGCGCGCACCGCGCCGAGCGCGACGATGGCGCCGACGAGCAACGGCAGCCGATGCCGCTCTCCGTCCCGCAGCGCGGGCGCCACCGAGCCCGTGAGATACGTCGCGACGAGGGTCGTCGCCTGCGACCCGACGGCGAGCACGACCGAGACCGCGACCGAGGCCCGGTACGGCCCGAGGAACGCGAGCAGCCGGACGAACGTCGCGCGGTAGCGAGGCGCCTCGGGCATCAGGCGAGGGTACCGAGGGCGTCCTTGATCGCGGCCACCGCGACGGCCACCCTCGCGCGGTTCTCCGGCGCGTTCAGCCACCCCGAGGCGCCCGAGGGGTGCGGCAGCGGGAACACCGTCGCGTCGCCGAGCGCGTAGCGCGCGCCGACGCTCTCCGTCACGCTCGTCACGCCGAGGAGCCGCCGCGCCGCGAGCCCGCCGACGGTGACGACGAGCTGCGGGCGAAGAAGCCGCAGCTCCGTGTCGCGCCACCGCTCGCACAGCCGCTGCTCCTCGGGCGTCGGCGTCCGGTCGCCGCGCCCGGACGCGGCGCGGCCGGGGTAGCACCGCGTGACCGACGCGCAGTAGAACGTGGCGTAGAAGGTCTCGTCGTCCATGTCGAACCAGCGCCGGAGCGTCGCGCCCGCGCGGCCGCGCCACGGCCGACGCTCCTCGCCCTCGACGATCCCCGGCGCCTGGCCGAAGAGGTACGCACGCTGCCCCCCCGCAGGGGCGACGACGGGCAGCGACTCGAGCGGGTAGCCGGCCTCGACGCAGGCGCGGCACACGCGCTGGTCGCGCTGCATCGACGCGAGCGAGCGGTACCGCTTCACGGCCGTACAGTAGGGGCGTGCTGCCGCTCGAGTCGGTGCCGAACTTCAGCGAGGGCCGCGATGCGGCGACGATCGACGCCGTCGGCCGTGCCCTCTCCGCCCACGCGAAGCTGCTCGACGTCCACAGCGACGAGGATCACAACCGCTCCGTCTTCACGCTCGTCGGCACGGAGGACGAGCTCGCGCAGGCGCTCGTCGCCGGCGTGGCCGTCGCCGTCGAGCGAATCGACCTGCGGCGGCACGACGGCGCGCACCCGCGGGTCGGCGCCGCGGACGTCGTCCCGATCGTGCCGCTCCGGCCGGAGGACATGGAGCGTGCCCGCGCGGCGGCCGCGGCGATCGGCGAGCGGATCGCGACCGCGGTCGGCGTCCCCGTGTTCCTGTACGCGCCGCCGGAGCGCGGCCCGGCCTTCTACCGTCGCGGCGGGGCCGGCGAGCTCCAGCGGCGGATCGACGACGCCGAGCTCGCGCCCGACTACGGCCCGTCACGCCTCCACGAGAGCGGCGGTGCCGTCATCGTGGGCGCCCGGCGGCCGCTGATCGCGTTCAACGTGAACCTGCGCGGCGACCTCGCTGCCGCCCGCGAGATCGCCGCCGTCGTGCGCGAGAAGGGCGGTGGGTATCCCGGGGTCCGGGCGCTCGGCCTCGACCTGCCGCGGGCGGGGCTCGTCCAGGTCTCGATGAACGTGGAGGACTGGGAGGCTGCGGCGCTGCACGAGATCGTCGCGCGCATCGCCGCCGAGGCCGACGCGCGCGGCGCAGTGGTCGTCGGGTCGGAGCTCGTGGGCCTGATGCCGGCGGGCGCCGCCGCAGCCGCGGCCGGCGCCGTCCTCCGCATCGACGGATTCGACGCGTCGCGGGTCCTCGAGCTCCGGCTGCTCGACTGAGCGCCGCGTGCGCCGTCCTCGCGTGTGATGATCACCCGCAGCCGTGGTCAGGGCGCTCACCCTCATGTACCACGCCGTCTCGGACGGCCTCGACGACCAGCTGTCGGTTCGCGTCGGCGACTTCGACCAGCAGCTCACGGACCTCGTCGGCGCCGGGTACCGCGGCGCGACGGCGCGGCAGATCCTCGAACGGCCCGGCGACGGGCGGCTCCTCCACGTCACGTTCGACGACGCCTACAAGAGCGTCGAGAACGCGCTGCCGACGCTGCACCGGCTGCGGATCCCGGCGACGGTGTTCGCGTGCACGGACTACGCCGCCGACGGGCGGCCGCTCGCGATCGCCGAGCTCGACCGCGTCGGAGCCCGGGAGGAGCTGCGGACGCTGACGTGGGGGGAGCTCGAGGCGCTGGCGGACGACGAGCTCGTCGAGGTCGGGTCGCACACGAGGTCGCACGCGCACCTGCCGCTGCTCTCCGACAGCGAGCTGCGGGCGGAGCTCGCGGAGTCGCGGCAGGAGGTCGAGGACAGGCTCCGTCGCCCGTCGCCGTTCATCTCGTACCCGTTCGGCGAGGAGGACGCACGCGTGCGCTCGGCAACGCGCGCGGCGGGGTACGTCGCCGCATTCGGCGCCCCCGGGACGTCGCTGCGGCTCGACCCGTACAGCCTGCCTCGCACCGGCTTCTGGCGCGACGAGCCGGCCGAGCGCCAGCGCAAGAAGGTGCGCTTCCCGATGCGCATCGCGAGCGAGCTGTCGCGCCGGCCCCGGCGCCTGCTCGCGCGCGTTCGCGGGTAGGAGCTAGCGCTTCGCGCGGGCCGCGCGCGCCCGCGACCTCGCGCGATCCTGGCGCTGCCACTGCGACGGCTGTGCCGGTGCGCGCGTCTCGATCGCCACGGGCATCGTCGACCCGTAGACGACGAAGCTCGGCGGCGTCTTCGTCGTGACGACGAGGCCCGCAGGCGAGACGCCGTAGTTCGCAAGGGACGTGCGCAGCGCGTCGAACCGGTCGTAGCGCGTGTACCCGATGCGGACCGCCACGAGCGTGATGTCGGCGCCCGCCGCGAGGAGCAGCGCGTCCGATACCTCCGACGCCGGAGCGGAGTCGACCACGACGACGTCGGCGGCCCCACGGGCGGCGTTGAAGGCGACGCGCACGCGCTCGGAGTCGAGCCGGTCGATCTGCGAGAGGTGCCCGAGCGTGGGGAGGAGCAGCCTGAGGTTGGGGTTCGCAGGCACCTCGCGCACCGCGGCCGGGAGGTCGCCGCGCATGAAGGTCGCCGAGAAGCCGTCGCGCGGCGGGACGACGCCGAAGATGCTCGCCACCATGGGCCGCCGGAAGTCGCCGTCCATCAGGATCACCCGCATGTCCTGCGCCGCGAGCGTCAGCGCGAGGTTGACGGCCGTCAGCGTCTTGCCCTCGCCGGCCATGGCGCTCGTCACGAGGATGACCGGCGTCTGGTCGGGGTCGGCGCCGTGCATGACGTTCGTGCGCAGCGTCCGGTAGGCCTCCCAGGCGGTCGGCGGCAGGCTCTCGGCGTGCGAGATGTAATCCTCGATCGTCTTCTTCGGCAGCCGCGGCACGCGCGCGAGGATCGGCAGCCGCTCGCGCACGAGCAGCTCCTCCTCGCGGCGGATCGTGCCGCCGAACATGTCCATGACGAGCGCCAGCCCGAAGCCGAGGAGCAGGCCGGCGACGAGCGTCGCGATCCCGACGAGCCTCTTCGAGACCCGCGTCGGCGCCGTCGGCACGTCCGCACGGTTCAGCACCGACGTCGTCGGGTCGGGCAGCCCGACGAGCGACCGCAGCGCCGAGAGCCGCTGCTGGACCGGGAGCAGCGCCGGGCCGCCGCCGCGCGAGACCTGCTGCTGGAGGCGCGCGATCACGGCGCGCACGCCGACCTGGACGTCCTGGGTGCGCCGCTGGATCGTCGCGTCCGCGAACGCGTTCGCGAGCGTCGCCGCCTGCTTGGCCGTGCTCGCTTTCGCGTCGACCGCCACGATGTTCGTCTGGCTCAGCGGCTGCACCGAGATGTGCGTGAGCAGCTCGGTCGAGGTCGTCTTCAGGTGGAGGTTGTGGAGCGCGATCGTCGCCGTCGCCGGGGTCTGGATGTACCGCGCGAGCGTCAGGACGTTCGGCGTCGTGTCGGACGACAGGTTCCGGAACACGTCGACGCCGACGAACGTGCTGTCGCTGTTGTCGATCGGCAGGATCTGGACGTCCGCCTCGGCGCTGTAGCTCGTCGGCAGGAGCTGCTGGGTGATCAGCCCGGCGGCCACGCAGACGAGCGCGGTCGCGACGATGACGGGCCAGCGCTCGCGGAGGACGCGGATGTAGCTCGCGGAGCCTGGCTGCTGGGGTGTCGCTGCGGAAGAGGTCATGGGAGGCGGGACGTACGCGGGGAAGCTTAGACCCAATGCCGGTGGGTCGAACTCCTGTTCCATCTAGTGGCGGAGGAGGACACGATGCCGGACCTCGAAGCCGTTGCCCGGGAGCGCGTGGTAGACGACGGCGACACTCCGCCGGCGATTCCGGATCACGCAGCGGAACGCGAAGAACGCGCGCGCCGAGCCGGTGTGGCGGGCGACGCCCCGGCCGACGCCGCGGCACTGCGCCGACGTGTTGGGGCGCAGCAGCCCCGTCCGCGGGATCGTGAGGCCGGCGTGCCAGCGGCCGAGCATCCGCTGTGCGCGAAGGAGGTTCCGCTCGGCCTGGCGGGCGGTGGTATGCGGCACGAGGTGGGGGTGCGCCGCTGCAAGGGCGGGGGCGACCACCGTCGCCGCCGCGACCACGGCGGCCAGCACGAGCCTCAGCATGGCCTCTCTATCGGCCCGCGGGCGCGCTTCCTTGAGCCGGGCCGCGGGCGAACGGCAGCCGGGCGGCGGCCGCGAGCAGCGACCGCTCGTCGGCGGACGACGCGACCACGGCTGCGAAGACGGCGACCCCGGCCAGGCCTCCGAGCGCCGTCCCCGCGGCGCCCGGCACGACGGCGGCCACCGCGAGCCCCAGCGCGACCATCGCCGCGGCGGCGCCGACCGCACGCGCGGCCGTCGCCGCCACCGGCCGGAGCTCGACGCCGAGGAGCGAGCCGGCGAGCAGCACGTGGCCGACGACGAAGAATCCGTACCCGACGTCGAGCGCCACCGCCGCACCGGCGGGGCCGACGAGCGGCAGCAGCACGAGGTTCAGCGCCACGTTCACGCCGAGCGTCACCGCGGCGATCCAGATGCGGCGGCGCGCGCCGCCGACGTAGTCGATCGCGTTCGAGAGGAGCGGTGCGAGCCCCGACAGCGCGACGTACGGTGCGAGGCACCGCAGCACTGCCTCCGCCGACGTGTGCTCGTACCCGTGGCCCAGCGCGATCGCCACGATCTGCGGCGCGAAGACGACTACGACCGCGGCGGCGAACGCCTGGATCACGAGCAGGGACCGCGCCGTCGTCGCGAGCGCGGAGACCATCCCGTTCTCGTCCTGCCCGCGCGCGAGCCGGGGGCCGAGCGCGTACGAGAGCGCGAGCCCGGGGTACGTCGCGAGCGAGAGGAGCCGCGACGGCGCCTGGAACGACGCGACCGCGGTGGCCGAGAGCAGCGCGCCGATGATCAGCACGTCGACCTGGCTGAGGATCGCCCAGATGATGTCGACCACGGCGACCGCTCCGGCGTAGAGCGCGAGCCGCCGCGCGAGCCGGCGGTCGAACGGCTCCCGGGCGAGAGGTCCGAGGCCGCCGTGACGCGCCGCGAGCGAGGCGACGCCGACGACCGCGCCGGCGCCGTACCCGAGCGCGCGGCCGGCCACGGCGCCGCCGACTCCGGCTCCGGCGGCGACGAGCGCGATCGCCGACCCCGCCTCGACGAAGCTCTCCAGCGTCACGATGCGCAGCACGGCGCCCATCTGGCGAAGCGCCGTGTACGCGGCCGACACGAACGCGAACACGGCGTGGGCGGCGACGGCGACCCCCATGATGCGAAGCGGCGTGACGAGGCCGTGGTCGCCGTACGCGTCGGCGATGAGGGGCGCGAGGAGGGCCAGCAGCGCTCCGGTCCCGAGTGCGAGCGTCACCTTGAGGCGCGCGGCGACGGAGAGGACGGTCCGGATGCGCGCGTGGTCGCCGTAGGCCTCCGCCAGGCTGCGGCCTGCCGACGTCGAGATCCCGAGGTCGCTCGGCAGCAGCACGACCGCGCCCACCGCGAGGACCAGCGAGTAGCGGCCGAACTCCGCGCGGCCGAGCGCGCGGACGAGGTACAGCGTCAGGATCGCGGTGAAGACGGTGCCGGCGACCTGCACCGCGCCGGAGAACACCGCGCTCCGGCGAACGGTCTCACCGGATGACATCAGCGGCGTCGCCGGGCGTGCCGTCGGGTCCGGTCGGCTACGATCGCCGCGTGTCCACCGGACGTTCCGGCGCCGGGCACGGTGGGCCGGATCGCGTCCGCGTGCTCTACCTGCTCGATTCGACCCGCGGCGGCGGCGGCGCCGAGCGAATCGCCGTGCTCGTGCTCGAGCAGCTCGACCCCGTTCGCTTCGACCGGACGATCTGCGTCAGCCGGCACGCGACGCCCGAGGTGATCGACGAGCTGCGGCGCAGCGGCGTCGACGTGCTGTCGCTCGCGCGCAAGTCGCGCTACGACGTCGCGCCGTGGCTGCGGCTGGTCGCGCTCGGGCGGCGCCGGCGGTTCCACGTCGTCCACGCGCACAAGCACGGCTCCAACGTGTGGGCGTCGATCCTGGCGCCGCTCCTGCGGATCCCGATCTTCTTCGCGCACGAGCACTCGTGGCCGTTCGCGGGGAACCTGCGCCGCCTGCTCCTCGACCGGTTCCTGATCGCGCGGAGGGCGACGCGCGTGATCGCGGTCTCCGAGGCCGACCGCGACGCGATGATCCGCGTCGAGAAGATCGACCCGGCACGGATCGTCGTCCTCCCGAACGGGATCGCCGACCCGGTCGTGGGAGACGTCGACGCGGTCCGCGAGGAGCTCGGCATCCCGGCGGGCGCACCGGTCGTCACGTGCATCGGCGCGCGTCCCGAGAAGCGCATCGAGCGGGTCGTCGAGGCGCTCTCGACCGTTCGCGGCAGCCACCCGGACGTCCGGCTCCTCGTCATCGGCCGGGGCTACGACGAGAGGACGCTCCCCGCGCTCGTCGAACGTCTCTCGCTGAACGACGCCGTTCATTTCCTCGGGTTCCGGAGCGACATCGCGACCTTGCTGAAGCTAACGGATGTGGGTGTCATCGCCTCGGACCGCGAAGGGTCGCCGCTCGCGGTGCTCGAGTACATGGCCGCAGGGTGCGGCATCGTCGTCAGCCGTGTCGGCGGCATCCCCGACATGGTGCGCCACGGCGAGGAGGGCCTCCTCGTCGAGCCGGGCGACGTCGAGGGGCTCGCGGACGGGATCCGGACGCTGATCGACGACCCGGAGCTCCGCCGGCGCCTCGGGGCGGCGGCCGAGCAGCGCCGCCGCGAGGAGTTCTCGCTGCAGACGCTCGTCGCGCGGACCGAGGCGCTCTACGAAGAGGGCCTCGTCTGGGCCGGGCTTCGCACGGCGCCGCCGGCGGCGGACGACTGAGCCGTGGCGGCCGGGCTCTCCCAGGTCGCGAACCGCCCGAGCGCCGGGACGATCGCCGCCCTCACCGGTGTCGGCGCCGCGATCGTGCTGGGCGCGGCGGCGGGCGGCGTCCATCAGCCGCTCCTCGTCGCCGGCGCCCTCGGCGGCGCCGCCTTCCTGCTGCTCGCGATCACCGCGCCGCTTCCCGCCGTCGTGCTGTTCTTCCTGCTCACGTTCGTGAGCCAGCTGAACGTGGTCGGGCCCGGGGTCTCCGTCGCGAAGGGCGCGGGCGGCGCGCTCGTCCTCGGCTGGATCTTCCGCGAGATCAGCGGGCGCGGCGACCGGTCCGCCTTCACCACGAGCCGCACGTTCGTTCTCGCCGGGGCGGCCTTCCTCGTGTGGTGCGTCGGCTCCGCCCTCTGGGCGTCCGACGCCACGAGCGCGATCTCCTCGACGGCGCGGATCGCCCAGGGGCCGCTGCTCGTGATGGCGCTCGTCGGGCTCGTCCGCGACGAGCGCTCGATCCACGTCCTCTGCGCGACCTTCGTCGCCGGCGCCACGCTGAGCGCGGTCGTCGGCCTGAGCGGCGTCACCCACGCCGACACGAGCGCCGTCGGCGCCGACAGCCGCCTCACGGGCGGGATCGGCGACCCGAACTACCTCGCGGCGGTGCTCGTGCCCGCGATCACGCACTCGCTCTTCATGTCGATCGGCGCGCGCCGATCGCCGCTGCGGATCCCGCTCCTCCTGGGCGGGATGCTCTGCCTCGTCGCGCTCTTCCTCACGCAGTCGCGCGGCGGCATCGTCGCGCTCGCGCTCACGATCGTGTGCGCGATCGCGCTTGCCGGCCGCGCGCGGCGCAACGTCGTCCTCGTCACGTCGATGGTGCTCGCGGCCGCGTCCGTGTACCTCGTGCTGGTGGCGCCGCCGCACGCGCTCAGCCGCCTCACGCAGTTCACCTCGGGCGGCGGCACCGGCCGCACCGATCTCTGGAAGGTGGCGGCGAAGGCGTTCGAGGCGCACCCGCTCGCGGGCATCGGCCTCGGCAACTTCACCGTCGTCGAGCCGCAGTTCGCGGTGACGTTCAGCACCGACCTTCCGCGCGCCGACCTCGTCGTGACCCAGCAGCAGCCCGTGCACAACACCTACCTCCACATTGCCGCCGAGCTGGGCGTCGTCGGGATCGCGCTGTTCCTCGCGTTGCTCGGCTCCGTGCTCGCCGCGGCGCGGCGCGGGATCGCCGCGGTGACGGCGGCGGGGCGGGAACGGCTCGAGCTCGAGGGCCGCGGGCTCCTCGTCGGCACGATCGGGATGCTGAGCGCCTTCGCGTTCCTCACGGCGCAGTACGAGAAGCAGCTCTGGCTGACGCTCGGCCTCGTGCTCGCGTTCGCCCGCGTCGCGAGCCGGCCCGCCCCGGAGGGCGGGCCGGCCGGCGCGGGGCGCTAGGAGCCGGAGCGGACGGTCGCGGTGGGCGCCGAGCTCGCCGCAGTCGAGCCCGCGGCGTTCTGGGCGATCACGGTCACGCGGAGCCGGGTGTTCCGGTCGGCCCACGTGACGCGGTAGCTCGCGCCGGACGCGCCGGGGATCGGCGTGCAGCCGCGGCCGCAGCGGAACCAGGTGTACTGGAAGCCGCTCGCGCCCGTCCACTGCCCCGCGGCGGCGGAGAGCGTCGCGCCGACGACGGGGGTGCCGCTGATCGTCGGCGGGGCGGTCGCCACGGGCGGCGCCGGTGACGGGGCCGGCGGCGGAGGCGGCGGCGGGGTCGGGTTCGTGGGCGGCGGCGGCGTCGGGTTCGTCGGCGGCGGTGGCGTCGAGCCCGAGCCGGTCACGCCCGGCGTGACGCCGGCCTGGAGCCCGTAGCCGGCGCAGCCGGAGGCGGAGCCGAGGCTGAAGTTCGCCGCGGCGGCATTCACGAACGCCGGGCTCGCGATCTTGTTCGCCGACGCCGCGAACCCGCCGCCGGTGAGGCTGATGCCGCCGTTCGAGTTGTAGTACGCGTTCGAGTTCGACGCCCAGACGCAGTTGTCGTGGAACGAGTTGCCCGTGCCGACGGGGGTCGAGCCCCACCACGACTCGGCGTTCGAGCGGACGACCGAGTTCGAGACGACGTTGTAGGAGACGTCGTTGTTGGATGCCGACAGGTCGCCGAAGATGACGCCCTCGCCGTTCCCGTCGATGACGTTGTGCTGCACGACCGCGCCCTGCGACCCGCGCAGCTGCACACCGCGGTCGGTGTTGTCGTAGATGTAGTTGTTCGTGATCGTGGCGTTGAAGCCGGCGGCGTAGATGCCGTGGTCGTTGTTCGTCGAGCCGAAGGGGAGGCGGCCGCAGTCGTGGATCCGGCTCGCGTCGATCGTGACGTAGTTCGAGACGCCCCACTGGCTGCTGTTGATCAGGTCGAAGCAGATCGCTGTGTGCTCGTTCGTCACGTCGACGTGCGAGAACGTGACGTGCTGCGAGCCGACCGTCGGGCTCGGGAGCCCGGTCGCGTTGACGCCGTCGAGCACGAGCTGCGAGAACGTGACCCAGTCGGCGCCGCCGAACGTCACGAGGCGGCCCTTGATCGTCGCGGGGGAGGCGGGGTCGGTGCTCGTGAGGCCGATGGGCGCGCCGGACTGGCCGCCGTGGTAGATGGAGACGTCACCGACGTAGGTGCCGGGATTCAGGCACCCGGTCTCGCCGGGCGTGAGCGTCGTGACGAGCTTCGTGACGGTCGCGAACGGCGCGGACGACGAGCCGTTCGCCGAGTCGGAACCCGAAGGTGATGCGTAGAACGAGCAGGTCGCGGCAGCGGCGGCGCGGTTCGACGGGACGACGAGGAAGCCCGCGAACCCGCACAGCAGCAGCACCGCCGCGGAGATGTGTGTCATGGAGAGGCGGCGAAGTGACATGCCTTTTCCCTCGGCCTCTCGGCGCGGGCGAACATCCCTCGTTCGGTGCAAAGCGCCGCGAGGCGCGTACGGCGCCCGCTCTACACTCGGCGGCGCCTCGTGAAGCTCGTCTACGTCACCTCGCGCTACCCGTACGGCCCGGGGGAGGCCTTCCTCGGTCCCGAGATCCGGGCCCATCTCGACGCGGGAGCGGAGCTGGTCGTCTTCCCGGCGTACCCGCACGGGGCGGTGACGCACGCCGACGCGAGGGAGCTGCTCGTGCGAACGGAGCGTCCAGCGCGCGGCCTCGACGCCCGCGCGCTCGGGTCACAGGTCCTCGCGCGACCGCGGCGGCTCTCGCACGCCGTCGCAACCGTGGCGGCGAGGCAGGGGTCGCGCGTGCGCGCGAAGAACGCGGCAGTCCTGACACGACTCGGTCGCCTCGTGTCCGTCCTCGAGCGCGTGCGGCCCGACCACGTGCACGCCCACTGGGGCGGCACCAGCTCCACGCTCGCGATGGCGGCGGCCGAGGTGTCGCGCGTGCCGTGGAGCCTGACGCTCCACCGCTGGGACATCTACGAGAACAACCTGCTCGCGACGAAGATCGCGTCGGCGCGGTTCACGCGCGTGATCAGCGAGAGCGCGCGCGAGGACGTTCGCCGGATCGTCCCGGCCGCGGAGCCGCGCGTCCTGCACATGGGGGTCGAGGTGCCGCCGGCCGTCGCCCGCGCGAGCAGGCCCGACGGCCCCGTGAGGCTCGTCTGCGTCGCGTCGCTCGTCCCCGTGAAGGACCACGCGACGCTCCTGCGCGCGTTCGCCGAGTCCGGCGTCGACGCGACGCTCGAGCTCGTCGGCGGCGGCCCGCTCGAGCAGGAGCTGCGCGACCGGGCGACCTCGCTCGGCATCGCCGAGAGCGTCGTCTTCTCCGGCCTCCTCCCGCACGAGGGCCTGCTGGAGCGCCTCCGCGCGGGCGACTGGGACGCCATCGTTCTGGCGAGCGGCTCGAGCGGCACGGAGCACGAGGGGATCCCGGTGTCGCTGATGGAGGCGATGGCGGCGGGTGTTCCCGCGGTCGCGACGGCGAGCGGCGGGACGCGCGAGCTCGTCACGCCCGACGCGGGCCTGCTCGTGCCGCCCGGTGACATTGCCGCGCTCGGGTCGGCGCTGCAGGCCCTTGTCGGCGACGCGTCGCTGCGCGCCCGGCTCGCGGCGGGAGCCCGCGCACGGGTGGCGGAGGCGTTCGACGTGCGGCGAGTCGCCTCCGAGCTCCGGGCGCTGATGGCCGCCGACGCGCCATGAGGGTCGCCGTCATGACGCAGTTCTTCCCGCCCGAGACGCTCGCGGGCGCGAACCGGGTGGCGGCGCTCGTCGAGGCACTCGCCGAGCGGGCGGACGTCCGCGTCGCTGCGCCGCGGCCGAGCTACCCGGATCCCGCGGCGTACGCGGCCGCGCCCCCGCCCGAGCTGCCGCCGCGTGCGTCGCTCGTGCGTGTCGCGCCGTTCTCGGCGCAGGCGCGCTCGTGGCCGGTGCGCGCGGCGGCCGAGAGCCTGATGGCGCTGCGGGTCGCGCGCGCCGCGACCGCACAGCCCGCCGACGTCGTGGTCGCGTCGTCGCCGAGCATGTTCCTCGGGCCGGTCGGGCTCCTCGCTGCGCGCGGCAGACGGGCGCGATACGTCTGGGACGTGCGCGACCTCACGTGGGAGTACGGAAGCGAGTCGGGCGTCGTCTCGGGCCCCGTCGCCGGGGCGGCGATCGGGTTGCTCGCCCGCGTGATGTGGTGGACGGCGCGGCACGCCGACCTCGTCACCTGCGCGACACCGGGGCTGGGCGAGGTGATCTCGCAGCGTCTCGCCGGGCGGCGCGTCGAGGTGGTTCCGAACGGGATCGACGCCGGGCTCGTCGCGGCGATGGATCCCTCGCCGCCGCCTCGGTCGGACGCGCTTCGCGTCCTGTACGGCGGCCTCGTCGGGCACGCGCAGGGGCTCGAGGTGCTCGTCGAGGCGGCGGCGCGGCTCCCCGGAGCGCAGTTCACGGTTGCGGGCGACGGGCCACGGCGCGCGGCGCTCGAGGAGGAGGGGCGGCGGCGCGGCCTCACGAACGTCACGTTCACCGGCTACGTCCCGCCGCAGGAGCTCGTACGCCTCTACCACGGCGCCGACGTCCTGTTCGCGCAGCTGCTGCCGAGCGAGCTGCACGCGACGACGGCGGCGCCGTCGAAGCTCCTCGAGTACATGGCGGCCGGGCGGCCGGTCGTCTACGCGGGCGAGGGCGCCGCCGCGCGCCTCGTGCTCGACGCCGGCGCGGGAGTCGTCGTGCCGCCGGGCGACGCCGCGGCGATCGCGAACGCGCTCGACGGGCTCTCCGCCGACGAGCGGCTCCGCCTCGGGCGATCGGCCCGTGCGCACGCGGAGGCGAGCCCGACGCGCCTCGACCACATGCGCCGGCTCGCCGACCTCGTCGCCGGGATCGCGTGATGGTGGTCCGTGTCGTCGTGCCGGAGCGGGCGGAGCGGTGGCACGACGTCGTCGTCTCGGCGCTCGAGAACGCGCGCGGGGTGGAGGTCGAGGTCGAGGTCGTTCCCGCGGACGAGCCGCGGCGCCCGCAAACGGGGCTCCTCTCGCTGTACGCGCGACTCGACGGGTGGGCCGGAGGCGGGCCGCCGCCGCGGCCGCGACCCGGCGGGGAACGAGCACCCGCCGCCGTCGTCGACCTCGTCGGCGGAGCCGCGCCCGGCGGGGCTCCGGTCATCGCGCCTCACCCGCCGCGCCTCGACGCGCGGGCGCTCCTCGGGGGCCTCGCGCGCGGCGAGCGGACGCTCCGTCTCGAGGCGCGCGTCGCGACCGGCGGCGGCACGCGGGTCGCGGCCGCCGGCAGGATCGCCGTCGCACGCCTCTCGGCGCGTCGCACCGCGGACCGTGCGGCTCCGCGGATGGCCGCGCTCGTCGTGCGCGCGCTCGCGCAGCTCGACGGCGGTGAGCCCGTGACGGACGGCGGCCCCGCGCCGGCCGACCCGTCGAGCGCGCGGGTCGCGCTCCTCCTCGCACGTGCGGCCGCCGCGTCCGTCCGCGCCTCGACGACGGTCGTCGAATGGCGCGTCGCGCGGGGCCGCGCCTCGTCACCGTGGCCGTTCGAGGTGCCGGGGTCGCGCGTCCCGGTGCCGGCGCCGGCCGGTCACTGGTACGCCGATCCGTTCGTCGCCCGCACCGAGGCCGGGACGTTCGTCTTCGTCGAGGACTTCGACGAGGCGCTCGGGCGCGCCTCCCTCGCCGTCGTCGGGCCGGACGGCGGCCCTGCCTTGCCGATCCTCTCGGCGCCGTACCACCTCTCGTACCCGCTCGTCTTCGCCCACGACGGCACGTGGTTCATGACGCCGGAGAGCGGAGCCGCGCGCGAGATCGTGCTCCACCGGTGCGACGCGTTCCCCGCGACGTGGTCGCGCGACACCGTCCTCCTCGACGGTGTCGAGGCGTACGACCCCACGCTCCTCCAGCACGACGGACGCTGGTGGCTCTTCTTCGCCTCGGGGACGCCCGGAGCGGCCGACGACGAGCTGAACGTGTGGTTCGCCGACGACCTGCGCGGCCCGTACGAGCCGCATCCGCGGAACCCGGTCGTGTCGGACGTCGTCGGTGCGCGCCCCGCCGGACGCGTCGTGGCCGCCGACGGCCGGCTCCTCCGGCCGGGGCAGGACGGCAGCCGCGAGTACGGCGGCGCCATCGTCGTGCACGAGATCGACGAGCTAACGACGTCGGCGTACCGAGAGCACCCCGTCGCCCGGATCGACGGACGCTCCGTCGGCGCCGCCGGGACCCACACCCTCGACCGGGCCGGCGACGTCGTCGTCGTCGACACGAAGCACCGCGTCCTCCGGCGGCCGGCGCGCCGCGCGCGACCGTAGATCCTTCCGGAGCTTCCCGCCGCCGCGGGCGAGCGACGCGAGCAGAGGCAGCGGGTCGGACGCCTCGAAGACCGAGCTCGTCGACCGACGCGCGCGGTGCGGGAACCGCGCCGCGGCCGGAGTCGGATGGGCGCGCGTGAACGTCTCGAGGTTCCGGTAGAGGACGTCGCCGCACGCCGGCTCCGGCTGCCACTCGAGGCCGAGGAGCAGGCAGGCCCAGATGGCGGCGAGCGGCGACCCCGCTGCATTGGCGAGCGCCAGCGACCCGTAGATGCGCGGGTTGACGTCGATCAGCGCGGCGCCGTCGGCGGAGCCGATCCACTGCACCTGCACGACGCCGCGCCAGCGGCTCGCGCGGAGCATCGCGGTGACGCCGGCGAGCAGCGGCTCGTCCACCGGCGTCGTCCGCGCGAGGGCACTGCCGCCGCACGGCCACGGGAACACCGAGAGTGCGACCTGCTGCATCGGCGCGAGCAGCGCGCCCTCCCACATGACGCCGCTGAGCGCGTACAGGTCTCCCTCGAGGAGCGGCTGGACGACGGCCGCCTCGCCGGCGTAGCCCTCGACCGCCGCGACGAGCTCGTCCTCGCGCGCGACCGCGACTGGGGACGCCGAGACGACCGCGTCGCCCACCACCGTCGCCGTCCGGACGGGCTTCACCACCGCCGGCAGCGCGATCCCGGCGGCCGAGTCGCCGGGGCGCAGGATCCGCGTCTTCGGGATCGCGACGCCCGCCTCGAGCGCCAGCGCGTTCAGCCGCCCCTTGTCCGTGACGTTGTCGAGCACGTCGGGCGTCGGGAGCCCCAGCACCCAGTCGGGCAGGAGGTGGCGCCAGTGCACGAGGGCGAACAGCTCCGGCTCCGTCCCCGGGACGAGGACGGTCGGCTCCTCGGGCGCGCATGCCGCGGCGACCGCCTCGACGAATGCGGACGCCGACTCCGAGACATCCGGCGCGAGGTGTGTCTCCGCCGACGCACGGCTGAAGCGGACGTAGCTCGCGCGCTTCGCGGCGACCGTGACCGTGCGCAGGCCGGCCCGCTTCAGCGAGCGCGCTGCTGCGAGGGCGGCCGGGTAGTGCCCGCCGGTGACGACGACCTTCACCCGCGCCAGATCCCCTGGAGCGGCGAGCGATGCGCCGCGGCTCCGAGTGGCGGCAGCCCGAGGGCGTCCTCGATCGTTCGCAGGAGCGCGTAGTGGTCGGCGACGCGGGTCGTGACGGCGTGGTGCCGGACGCCCGAGCCGGCAACGACCAACGAGACGACGCCGCCGCCGCCGATCGTCGTCGTGCCCTCGTCGAAGACGACGAACAGGAGGGTGGACGGCCGTGCGAGGATCGCCGGCGCGAACGAGCGCAGCCAGGCGTCACCGGTGGACACCGAGCAGTCGTGCATGTCGTGGCAACGGTCGGGCGCGACGAACGCGAAGGCGGGGAGCTTGCGGGGGTCGAACGCCGAGAACGGATGCACCTTGCGCCGTTCCCCTGGGAAGTACAGGAACGGGACGTGGTGGAAGTCGAAGGAGGCTCCGTTCGGGAACCCCTCCGCATACGCGCCCCACGACATGCCGCGCCGCGTCAACTGCGTGCCGATCGTCGGCCCCGTCTGCGCGCAGGGCCAGCAGTCGGTCGTGACGCCGTGCGTCGACCCCGAGACGAGCGCGAGGTAGTTCGGGAGGCTCGGGTGCGCGACCGCGCGGTAGTCGGTCGCCTGCGCGTACTTCGCGGCGAGGGCGTCGAACGTCGGCGCCGCGCCGGAGCCGAGGACCGAGCCGCGCTCGTGGTTCTCGAAGACGACGACGACGACGTGGTCGACGCGCGGCACCCCTCCCGCCGCATGACCGGCACGGGCCGCGGAGGCTGCGACCACCGCGACCACGAGCCCGAGGCACACGGCGATCCAAGCCGCTGCCGGGCGGCCTGCCTGTGCGCCCATGGCAACAGGATAGGCGCGTTCACCGGTCTGTCACCAGGCAGGCGCGCGTCCCGCCTGCGGTCCGTACCCCGCGCAGCCGCTTCCCTCGACGAGCCGGAAGTCGCCGCGCCCGGCGTCGATGAAGAGCGGGCGCTCGACGACGTTCGCTCCCAGCGTGAAGCCGGTGGCCGGCCCGACGCCGCCGTGCTCGTCGTACGAGGGAGTCTGGTTCGCGGCCCAGAGACAGTTCCCCGCGACGACGTTGCCGACCGCCGCGGCGGCGCCGTCCGGATACCAGCTCTCGACGTTCCAGCGGTTCCGCGAGTTGCTGATGATGTTCCCGCGGACGACGTTCGAGTGGGACGCGAACCGGCCGACGCCCGAGAAGATCACGCCCGACCCGTTCTGGTCGATGACGTTGTGCACGACGAAGACCTGCGCCGCGTCCGGGTAGAGCTGGACCCCCCGGTCGCCGTTCCGATAGATCCAGTTGTTCGCGATGATCGTCGTGCCCGCGGTCGCGGCCACGTAGATCCCGTGGTTGCTGTTGTCGGAGACGCCGCAGTCGTGGATGCGGCTCTGGACGATCGCCGTGTTCCGGGGGATGCCCCAGCGCGAGGTGTCGCCGAGCAGGAAGCAGATCCCGCCCGAGGTTCGCCCGTCGCCCGCACGGTGGTTCGTCACGTCCACGTGGCGCCACACCGTGTCGTCGCCGTTCACGATCGGGCTCGGCAGGTTCCGCATGTTCCTGCCGTCGAAGTCGAGGTCCTCGACCGTCCAGTAGCGGGCCGAGTCGCTCGCCCAGACGAGGCCGTGAATCGTCGCCCGGCGGCGCGTGTCGGCGCTTCGCAGCGTGATGCGCTCGCGACGCGTCCCGTGCCTCCGCAGCACGAGACGGCGGACGCGGTACTCGCCGGGCTCGAGGCAGCCGACGTCGCCGGCGCGCAGCCGGTCGACGAACCTCTGCAGGCCGAGCCCGGGTCGCGTCGTCGCCGTGCAGGTGCCGGCGCGCGTCGTCGCTGGAGCCGCAGCCGACGCACATGCCGTGGCGACCAGGATCACGAGCGCGCCGACCAGCGACAGCGCACGTTCTCCCCGGCGCGTCACCCGCGGGAGCGTACAAGGTTCCCCTGCACGGGGCACGAAAGTCCCCGCGATCGGCTACGTTTCCGCCGCCCGGGGCGACGAGAGGGGAATCGCGTGGCAGGCATCGTCGGAACGTCGAACGGAGCGCGCGCGCTGCGCGTGGCGGTTGCCGCCGCTCTCGCCGCGTCGCTCGCGGCCCTCCTCGCGGCCGCGTCGCCCGCAAAGGCGAAGCCCGCGATCGCCGTCGTGTCGGCGGCCCCGACGGGAGGGCGCATAGCGGTCAAGGTCCGAATCGCCGCGGCGCCCGCGAAGGCGCGCTGGCGGCTCCGGGTCGACGGCAAGGCGGTGGCGACGCTGCCCGTGCGCACGAAGGCCGCGGCAACGCCGTTCCTCGCGCCGGGCGACCACGTGGTGCAGGCGCAGCTCGTGACGGCGAAGGGCGCCTCGGTCGCGAAGTCCGCCTCGCGCCCCGCGCACGTCGACGCGGTCGTCGCCGTCGCGGGCGACATCGCCTGCGATCCGACCGACCCGAACTACGCCGGCACCGGCAGCGAGTGCCACCAGCGACAGACGGCCGCGCTGCTCGCCCAGACGCGGTACCACGCGGTGTTCACCCTCGGCGACGAGCAGTACGAGTGCGGCAGCCTCGACGGGTTCACCACGTCGTACGCCTCGACGTGGGGGAAGTACAAGAGCATCACCTACCCGACGCCCGGCGACCACGAGTACGGGACGACGAAGCTCAACTGCCCGAAGGGAACGAACGCGGCCGGCTACTACACCTACTGGGGCCCGCGCGCGGGAGCGCCGGGGCAGGGCTGGTACAGCTTCGACCTCGGCGGCTGGCACGTGGTCGTGCTCAACAGCAACTGCATCGACATCGGCGGCTGCGGCGCGGGATCGGTCGAGGAGCAGTGGCTCGCCGCCGACCTCGCCGCGCACCCGGCGACGTGCACCCTCGCCTACTGGCACGAGCCGCGCTTTACGTCGGCGTTCGCCGGCGACAACCCGTCCATGGACGCGTTCTGGCGCGACCTCTACGCCGCGCACGTCGACCTCGTGCTGAACGGGCACGCGCACGTCTACGAGCGGTTCGTGCCGCAGAACCCCGACGGCGTCGCGGCTCCCGACGGGATCACCGAGATCATCGCCGGGACGGGCGGACGGAGCCTGTCCGGGTTCCAGCCGGCGCCGGAGCCGACGAGCAGCGCGCGCGGCACCGCGTACGGGATCCTGCAGCTGAGCCTCGGTGCGGGCGGCTTCCGCTGGCGGTTCGTGCCGGAGGCCGGCGCGTCGTTCGCGGACGCCGGCTCGGCCGCCTGCCACTGACGCGCCGCTAGCCTGCCGCGCCGACCGGCGTGCGCGCGATGAACTCGCGGTCGAGAAGCCCGGGACGGACGGGGCGCCCTGCGCGCACGTTCGCGAGCGTCTCGGCGACGAGCGTGTCGCGCGGGTCGAGCGCGTGCGCCCGCCGGAGCTCACGGAGGGCCGCCGGGCGTGCGCCGCGCTCCGCGAGGGCGATGCCGAGCTCGAAGTGGGAGTACCAGTTGCCGCCGTTCCGTGACACGGCCTTCGTGAACGCGTCCTCGGCCGCCGCCCACGAGCGCCGGCGCTCGGCGATCGTCCCGCTCACGATGTAGGGCTGGTCGGCGAGACGGTTCAGGCTCGCTGCCTGGCGCAGCTTCGCGTCGGCGCCGCCCGGGTCGGCGCGCCAGGTCGAGAGAGCCGACGCGACGTCGCGGGCTGCGACCCACGCGGGGACGAGGAGCACGGCGGCGACCACCGCCGCCACGGGCGCGGCGGTTCGCACGACGCGCTCCCTCCTGCGGCGATCCCGCGACTGCTCGCCGTCCGGCGCGGCGGCCGACGCGGCGACCGCGAAGAGCACGGGCGCGGTGATCCCCGGGAACTCCCAGAGCCAGTCGACGCTCCCGTGCGCGAACCAGTACGAGAGCATCGCGAGCGCAGCGATCCCCGCCGGCGCGCCGCGCGAACGCGCCGCCCCGACGGCGACCCACGCGGCCGCGCCGAGGAACACGAAGAAGAGCGCGAAGCCGACGAGCCCCGTCCCGCCGAGGAGCCGCGCCTCGAGGCTGTGCGGGTAGGCGGGCTCCTGCTGGCTCCGGCGCTCGCGGACGTAGTCGGCGCCGAAGTTGTCCATGCCCGCGCCGCCGACCGGGTGGTGCCGGAGCTGGTGGGCGGCGACGCGCCAGTAGTCGTAGCGGTTGTTGCCGGTCGCCGAGGTGAAGTGCGACGAGGAGTCGGAGCCCGTGGGCGGGTGCGCGAACGCGTGCCACGCGCGCCGGAGCGTCTCGCCCGGGCCGCCGTAGTGCGCGGCCACCGCGGCGAGGCTCGCGACGGTCGCGACGGCGGCGGCGCCGACGAGGACGGCGCCCGCGACCCGTGCCCGCGCCGGAGCCCGGCGCGCGGCCGCCTCGCCCGCGACGGCGACGAGCGCCCCGAGCGCGGCGGCCAGGAAGAACGACGCGCCCATCGCCGCCGCGGCGTGCCGCGCCTCGTGGCGGGCGCCGGCGCCGTCGTTCAGGCGGCTGAAGACGTCGAGGAGGGGGCCGTGGAACACGGCGACGACCGCTGCGACGACCAGCACCGAGAGCAGGAACCGCGCCCGCTCGCGCGCGACCACCGTCACGAGGACGAGCGTCGCTGCGACTCCGAGCGCAGCGCCCTTGCTCTGGCCGAGGAGCGCGAGCTCGACGGCGACGGTCGCGGCGCCGAGCGCCGCGGCGCGAGCGGCCCACGGCAGCCGTCGCTCCATGGACGCGGCCAGGCACGGCCACGCGGCGACGACGAAGAGGGCCGCGTTCGCGTTCGCGTACTCGACGGGAGACGAGAAGCGGCCGAAGAGGAACGGGCTCGAGGTATCACTCGCCCGCAGCAGGACGACGAGGCCCGCGATGACGGTGACGAGCGACCAGAGCACGAGCGCGGTGAGCGCGTCGAGCCCGTGCCAGCGGCGGCGCAGGACGACGACGAGGACGACCAGGTAGACGAGCGCTCGGTCGGCGCCCGTCAGGGCGAGGCCGCGGTCGCCGGCCCAGAGGATCGACAGGTACGCCCACGCGGCGAACGCGGCGAACCCTCCGACGGCGAGCGCAGACGCCCGGCTCAGCTCCCGCTCGGGCGCCGACCACGCGAGCACCGCGCCGAGGAGGAGGAAGAGGAGCCCGACCGGGTACCAGAGGATCTCCTCGTACCCCGCGTCGTGCGCGGACCAGAGAGCGAAGCAGCCGACGGCGGTGGCGGTCGTGATCACGACGTCCGCCGTCGCGAAGCGCGTCACGGCCATGCGCCTACTCTGACTGGAGCCCCGGAGGGCGGAGGGTCAGCGCCCGGCGCCGACGAACAGCGCGGGCAGCGTGCGGCCGCAGATCACGAGGTCGACGAGCAGGCTCTGGTGGCGCAGGTACCAGAGATCGTGCGAGAGCTTCTCCTCCGTGGCGTACGAGTCGGACGCGTAGCCCGAGCGGAGCTGCGCCCAGCCGGTGATGCCCGGCCGCAGGAGGTGACGGCGCGACCAGAACGGGACGGCGTCCTCGAGCATCTCGAGGAACTCCGGCCGCTCCGGGCGGGGGCCGACGATGGACATGTCCCCGCGGACGACGTTGATCAGCTGCGGCAGCTCGTCGAGGCGCGTGCGCCGCAGGACGCGCCCGAGCTTCGTGATCCGCGGGTCGTGCTCCTCGGCCCAGACCGCCCCGGACTTCTCGGCGTCCG
Organism: Gaiellaceae bacterium; assembly: GCA_036403195.1. Taxonomy (GTDB): domain Bacteria; phylum Actinomycetota; class Thermoleophilia; order Gaiellales; family Gaiellaceae; genus PALSA-600. The sequence continues at coordinate 44,475 of DASWRL010000075.1, read as the reverse complement.
GTTGCATCGAGCGGAACTTGAGGATCGTGAACGGCCGGCCGTGCTCGCCGAGCCGCGTCTGGCGGTAGAAGACAGGCCCGCCGCCGGCCCGGATCAGGAGCGCGAGCAGCGGGAAGAGCGGCGCCGTCAGGAGCAGGCCGACGCCGGCGAAGACGAGGTCGAACGCGCGCTTCGCGATCTTCGGATAGGGCCGCTGGTAGAGGTGGAGGATGCTCATGAACCACGCGTCGGTCATGCCGCGGATCGGGACACGCCCGAAGGCGTGCTCGTAGAACTCCGGGAGGCCGACGACGCGGAAGCCGAGCGCCGCGCCGTGCGCGAGCACCTTGAAGATCTCGGGCCGGCCGCGGTCCGCCGCGACGACCACGAGGTCGGGCTTCACGGTCTCGAGCGCCATCCGAAGCCGCGCGACGCCGCCGAGGACGGGAACGCCGGCGATTGCCTCGACCTCGGTCTCCTCGACGATCCCGAGGACGCGGAACGGCTGGTCCGGGTCGAGCGCCAGCACCTCGAGCAGGTCGAGCGTCGGCTTCCCGCCGCCGACGATCAGCACTCGCGCCCGCAGGTCGGCGAGCCGCACCTTGGCGGCCTCCAGGCCGTACAGGAGCATGAACATGAGGCACGCCGTGACGAAGAGCTCGAAGCGGCGGGGGAGCCCGAGGTCGACCCAGTAGGACGCGGCGCTCGCGAGCGCGAGGCCGGCGGCCGCGGCGAGCGTCGCGAGCCCGAAACGGCCGGCCGCGACCTGGACGGTGCGGAGCGAGCGCTCGACGAGCTGGATGCCCGCCACCCACGACGCCGCGATCAGCAGCGTGCGCGCCGCCGCGGCGCCCGTCAGCCCCTCGAACGCGACGGCGACCACGGCCGACAGTGCGAGCACCGCGACGAGGCGGATGCGGCCGTCGTGGAGCGCGCGCCGCGCGGACGCGGGGACGAGCGAGCCGGCCCACGGCGGCGACGCGACGCTCGCCGGCGTCTCGAGCTCCAGCTGCACCTCACCCAGGTTCAGGGACACGTCGACCCTTCTCTCGCTGTCAGTCCGTCACGTGTGGTCCCGGAAGGCCACCCGGTCGGAGTTCGCCGCCGCGCCTTCGAGGCCTCGTGCGCTAGACCGACGAGCGGCTCGCGCGACGACGGACGACGACACCGGCTGCGATCAGGAGCAGGCCGAGGACGAGGAACGCAGTCAGGCTCAGGCCCGTGAACGGCAGCGAACCCGACTTCTGAACCGCGCCCTGCACCGTCCCGGCGTTCCCGCCGTAGCCGGACATCGACGACGTGCCTGCCAGAGCAGCCGGAGCGGCTACCAGGAAGACGGCCGTTGCGAAAGTGAGTTTCTTGATCATGTGTCTCCCCATCCCGTCAGTAAGTCCGGCACTCGCGTTGAGCAATCATAACCATTTGTGCACTGAGGAAAACGCCTGGCGGGGCCCGCGGCATTGGACCTTCGGTCTGTTCGTCTCGGACCTCCGGGCTGAAGCGGGGGCCCTGATCCCTCGAACGGGGCACTACACTCGCGACGTGGGCACCGCGCTGACCCTCACGGGCGAGCATCTCGGGCTCCACGACGTCTGGGCGGTCGCGGTCGAGCGGGCCTCCGCCGGAGGGCTCGCGGACGCGGCTCGCGCACGGATGCGCGCGGCGCGCGGCGTCGTCGAGCGGGCCGCGCACGGCGCCCACGAGCACACGTACGGCGTCAACACCGGCTTCGGGCGGTTCGTGTCGAGGTCGATCCCCGAGGAGCTCACCGAGGAGCTCCAGCTGCGGCTCCTGCGCTCGCACGCCTGCGGCGTCGGCGAGCCGTACCCCGACGCCGTCGTGCGCGCGGCGATGCTCCTCCGTGCGAACGCACTCGCGAAGGGGAGCTCGGGGGCGCGCGTCGAGACGGTCGAGCTCCTGCTCGAGTGCCTCGATCGAGGGATCCTTCCGTACGTGCCGGCGCGCGGCTCCGTCGGCGCGTCCGGAGACCTTGCGCCGCTCGCCCACCTCGCGCTGCCGCTCGTCGGCGAGGGCCGGGCGTGGTTCGAGGGCGAGCTGCTCGACGGCGGCGAGGCGCTCCGCCGGGCGGGGCTCGAGCCGATCCGGCTCGTCGCGAAGGAAGGGCTCTCGCTGATCAACGGGACACAGTTCATGTCGGCGCAGGCCGCACTCGCGCTCGTACGTGCGCGCCGCCTCGCGCAGACCGCGGACTGCGCATGCGCCCTCTCGCTCGAGGCGCTGCAGGGGTCGCGCAACTCCTTCATCCCGCAGGTGCACGAGCTCAGGCCGCTCCGCGGCCAGGGCGCCTCGGCGCGGAACGTGCTGCGCCTGCTCGAGGGGTCGGCCGTGATCGAGTCGCACCGCTGGTGCGACAAGGTCCAGGACGCGTACTCGCTGCGGTGCGCGCCGCAGGTGCACGGCGCCTCGCGCGACCTGCTCGACTACGTCGAGTACACGGTCGGCACGGAGCTCAATGCGGCGACCGACAACCCGCTCGTGCTCGTCGACGACGACCTGCTCGTGTCCGCCGGGAACTTCCACGGTCAGCCGCTCGCGTTCGCGCTCGACGCGCTCGCGATGGCGGTGTCGGAGCTCGCCAGCATCTCCGAGCGACGGGTCGAGCGGCTCGTCAACCCGAACCTGAGCGACGGCCTTCCCGCGTTCCTGACGACGGACGGCGGCCTCAACTCGGGGTTCATGATCCCGCAGTACGTCGCCGCGTCCCTCGTCTCGGAGAACAAGTCGCTCTGCCACCCGGCGTCCGTCGACTCGATCCCGACGAGCGCCGGCCAGGAGGACCACGTGTCGATGGGGAACGCGTCGGGGCTCAAGGCATGGCAGGTCGTCGCGAACTCGGAGCGCGCGCTCGCGATCGAGTTGCTGGCCGGCGCGCAGGGGATCGAGTTCCTCGCGCCGCTCGAGCCGGGCCGAGGCGTACGCGCCGCGTACGAGGCGGTGCGGGCGCTGTCGCCGCGCCTGCGCGACGACCGCCCGCTCGGGCCCGACATCGAGGCGGTGGCCGACGCGATCCGCGACGGCTCCCTCCTCGCCGCGGTCGAGGCCGAGGTGGGCGAGCTCGAATGACCGACAAGCCGCGCCGGCTCCGCTGGAGCATGCACGAGCCGCCGCCGGCGAAGCACCCGGACCGCGACACGGCCCTCGTCTACGGCGGCCTCGCGGTCGTCATCGTGCTCTTCGCCTGGATCACGGGCGGCGCCGTGCTGCGCGCGGTCGTGATCGCCGCGGTCGTGTGGCTGGCGGCGACGGGATGGAGTGTGGTGCGGCGGCGCCAGCGGCTCACGCGGGAGGAGCGGTGACGACCGCAGCGTCGCTCGACGCGGTCGTCGAGTCGCTCGCGGGCGACCTTCGCTCGGTGCGCGCGCCGCGCGGCACGACGCTGAACGCGCGCTCGTGGGCGACCGAGGCCCCCCTCCGGATGCTCCTGAACAACCTCGACCGCGAGGTCGCGGAGCGCCCGGAGGACCTCGTCGTCTACGGCGGCAGCGGACGCGCTGCGCGGTCGCACGACGCGCTCAAGGCGATCGTGCGCGCGCTCCTCCAGCTCGGCGACGACGAGACGCTGCTCGTCCAGTCGGGCAAGCCGGTCGCCGTCTTCCGCACGACGACCTCGTCGCCGCGCGTGCTGATCGCGAACTCGCTGCTCGTCCCGCGGTGGGCGACGTGGGACGAGTTCCGGCGGCTCGAGGCGGAGGGCCTGACCATGTTCGGCCAGATGACGGCGGGCTCGTGGATCTACATCGGCACCCAGGGGATCCTGCAGGGGACGTACCAGACGTTCGCGGCCGCGGCGCGCCGCCATTTCGGGTCGTCCTCGCTCGCCGGCCGCACCGTCCTGACGGCCGGCCTCGGCGGGATGGGCGGGGCGCAGCCGCTCGCCGCCACGCTCGCCGGCGGTGCGATCCTGTGCGTCGAGGTCGATCCGTCGCGGATCGAGCGGCGCGTCGAGACCCGCTACCTCGACGAGGCGACGGACTCGCTCGAGGATGCGCTCGCGCGCGTCCGCGCGGCGGCGCGCGAGGGGCGGGCGCTCTCGGTCGGGTTGCTCGGGAACGCCGCCGACGTGGTGCCGGAGCTCGCGCGGAGGGGCGAGCACTTCGACCTCGTCACGGACCAGACCGCGGCGCACGACCCGCTGACGGGCTACGTGCCGAACGGCATGACGCTCGACGAGGCGAACGCGCTGCGGGCGGAGGACCCGGAGGCGTACCTGGAACGCGCGCGCGCCGCGATCGCCGACCACGTTCGGGGGCTCCTCGAGTTCGTCCGGAGCGGCAGCTACGTTTTCGATTATGGCAACAACCTGCGAGGTGAGGCCGAAGCAGCCGGAGTAGCGGACGCCTTCTCATATCCGGGCTTCGTCCCGGCCTATATCCGACCGCTCTTCTGTCGTGGGATCGGGCCGTTTCGCTGGGCCGCGCTGTCCGGGGACCCGGCCGACATCGCCGCGATCGACGAGGCGCTGCGCGGGCTCTTTCCCGGCGACGAGCTCCTGCAGCGGTGGCTCGAGCTGGCGCCCGGGCGGGTGGCGTTCCAGGGGCTCCCCGCGCGCATCTGCTGGCTCGGCTACGGCGACCGTGCCAAGGCGGGCCTCGCGATCAACGAGCTCGTCCGGAGCGGGCGCGTCCAGGCGCCGGTCGTGATCGGGCGCGACCACCTCGATGCAGGGTCCGTCGCCTCGCCCTACCGCGAGACCGAGGCGATGCGCGACGGCTCCGACGCGATCGCCGACTGGCCGATCCTCAACGCGCTCGTGAACGTCGCCGCCGGGGCGACCTGGGTCAGCGTCCACCACGGCGGCGGCGTCGGGATCGGCAACTCGATCCACGCGGGGATGGTCGTCGTCGCCGACGGAACGGCGGACGCGGCGGAGCGGCTCGAGCGCGTGCTCACGTCCGACCCGGGCATGGGCGTCGTGCGGCACCTCGACGCCGGGTATCCCGAGGCCGAGGCGGCGGCGCGGGAGCAGGGGCTGTCGACGCCCATGTTCGACGCGTCCGCTTGACGCCGCCGCTCCTCGTCCGCGACCTGGCGCAGGTCGCGACGCCCGTCGCTCCTCCGCCCGCGCGCGGCGCCGCGCTCCGCGCCGTCGAGGTGATCGAGGATGCGTACGTCCTCTGCGACGGCGGCACGATCACATCCGTCGGGCGGATGACGGACCTCCGGCCGATCGACGGCGACGTCGACGAGCTGGACGGGAGCGGGCTGTGCGCCGTCCCCGGCCTCGTCGACTGCCACACGCACCCCGCGTGGGGTGGCGACCGCGTCGCGGAGTTCGCCCTCCGCTCCCGCGGCGCCTCCTACGAGGAGCTCCACGCGGCGGGCGGAGGCATCCTCTCGACGGTGGCGGCCACCCGCGCCCTCGGCGAGGACGGCCTGCACGCGCGTGTCGCACGTCACGCCGCGTGGATGCTCGCTCACGGCACCGCCACCTGGGAGGGGAAGTCCGGCTACGGGCTCGACCGCGAGACGGAGCTCGCGTCGCTGCGGGCGGTGCGCGCCGCCGCCGGATCGCCAACGTGGCTCGGCGCGCACGCCGTGCCGCCGGAGCACGCGGACGCCGACGCGTATCTCGACGCGGTCCTCGCGGAGGTTCTCCCCGCGGCTGCCTCGCTCGCGGACGCGGCGGACGTGTTCCTCGAGCGCGGGACGTTCGACGCGGCGCAGGCGAGGCGGTACCTCGCCGCGTGCCGCGACCACGGCCTCGCACTGCGGCTCCACGGCGACCAGTTCACGGAGAGCGGCGCGATCCCGCTCGCGATCGAGCTCGGCGCACGCAGCGTCGACCATCTCGAGGCGACGTCGGACGACGGCGTGCGCGCGCTCGCGGCGAGCGACGTCGCGGGCGTGCTGCTGCCGACGAGCGCCCTCTTCCTCGACCGGCCGATGCCGCCGGGGCGTGCGCTCGCCGACGCCGGCGCGGTGCTCGCGCTCGCGACCGACTTCAACCCGGGGAGCTCGTTCACGACGAGCCTGCCGCTCGTGGCCTCGCTCGCGTGCACGCAGCTCCACCTCTCGGTCGAGGAGGCGCTCGTCGCGATGACCTCGAACGCCGCGCACGTGCTCGGGCTTCCCGACCGCGGCCGGATCGCGCCCGGCCTGCGGGCCGACCTGACGCTCCTCGGCGCGCCCGACTGGCGCTACCTCGCCTACCACCTGGCCGGGGACGTCGTCGCCGGCGTCGTCCGCGGCGGTGTCTCGGTCCTGCAGCGGTAACCTGGCGGCGGATGCCCACCCGGAAGCAGCGACGGCGCCGCGAGAAGGACTTCCGCCACGACGTCCGCGTCTACGAGGTCGACGGCGAGGGGAACGAGGTGCCGATCGCAGAGCTGCGGGCGCGCGACCCGAAGCCGGCGAAGGCGCCGGCGAAGCAGGCGGGCCGCGGCCGCGCCCGGACGATGCGCGAGGTGTCGCCGCCGTCGTGGGACCGGGCGATGAAGCGCGGCGGCCTGATGGGCGGCCTCATGGTCGTCGTCTTCTGGTTCGTCGAGCGGAGCGTCCAGGGCCTCGCGATCGGGCTCTTCTACGGCGTCGCCTTCGTGCCGCTCACGTACTGGATCGACCGCACCGCGTACCGCAGCTACCTGAAGCGCTCGGGCCGCGCGGCCGCGAAGCAGTAGCTCAGCGTCCGTCGCCGCCGTAGTGCCCGGCGGCGGGCCACGGCGCGAGCACGAGCAGGACCCGCGCGCCGGCGCTGCTCCGGAGCGCGTGACGCTCGTCGGCGTCGAAGCGGATCAGCGTCCCGGGCCCGGCCGTGAAGGTCTCGCCGGCCGCGTCGACCTCGACCTCGCCGTCGAGCACGGTCACCCACGCGTTCTCCTTCACCTGGTGGTCGCCGAGCGCCTGCCCGGCCTGCAGGACGATCAGGACGGCACGCGCGCCGTCGTCGGAGTGGAGGACGACCGGATCGCGTGTGCCGTCGGGCGCCTCGAGCTCCAGCAGGTCCCAGCGCTGCACGCGAGAAGGCGTTTCCGCCCCTGGCTACACTCAAACGCTCGTCATGCCGCTCGTCGTCGACAGCTTCGAGATGGGGCCGTTCCAGTCGAACTGCTACGTCGTCCGGACGGAGCGCGGCGCGGCCGAGGCCGCGGTCGTCGATCCCGGCGACGACCCGACGGCGCTCCGCCTCGAGCTCGCGCGGATGGGCGCGCGCACCGGCGGCATCCTCGTCACGCACACCGACATCGACCACATCGGCGGCGTCGCGGCGCTCGCGGACGGCACGGGCGCCGAGGTCTGGGCACCGGCGGGCGAGCTGGAGTCGCTCCGAACGGGGGCCACGCGCGGGGGTGGACGCGTCGCGCCGCACGACCCCGCGCACGCCGTCGCGGGCGGGGACGTGGTGTCCGTCGCCGGCATCTCCTTCGACGTCGTCGACGTCCCCGGCCACAGCGCGGGCCACGTCGCCTTCCACGCCGACGGCCATCTCTTCTCGGGCGACCTGCTCTTCGCGGGGTCGGTCGGCCGTGTCGACCTCGAGGGGGGCGACTGGGACACGCTCCTCGCGTCGGTCCGGGCGCTGCTCGACCGGTTCGAGCCCGAGACGATCGTCCACCCGGGTCACGGGCCCGCCACGACGCTCGACCGCGAGCTCCGCACGAACCCGTTCCTGCGCGAGCTGCGTACCGAGCAGCCGTGAGCGAGCGCTTCCAGGCGCCGCGAGGGACGCACGACGTCCTGCCGACGGACGCCGCGTGGTGGGCGACGCTGCGGACGGTGGAGGAGACGCTCCGCCTCCACGCCTGGCGGCGCATCCAGACGCCGGGGTTCGAGGACACCGGTCTCTTCGCGCGCACCGCGGGCGCCGCGTCGGACGTGGTGCACAAGGAGATGTACACGTTCGAGGACCGCAGCGGCCGGTCCCTGACACTGCGTCCCGAGGGCACCGCGCCGATCGCGCGCGCCTACCTCGAGCACGGGATGCACCGTGAGCCGCAGCCCGTGAAGGCGTACACCGTCGCGCCGATGTATCGCTACGGGCGGCCGGGCCGGGGCCGCCACCGCGAGCACTGGCAGGTCTCGGTCGAGGCGATCGGGTCGGCAGACCCCGCGATCGACGCCGAGGTCGTCGCCGTCTACGCCGAGATCCTCCGCCGGCTCGGCGTGACGCAGTGGGAGCTGCGCCTGAACTCGATCGGCGACGCGGCGTGCCGCCCGGCGTACGTCGACCGGCTGAACGCATGGCTCGACGACCACGAGTCGCTGCTCGGCGAGGAGGCGCGGCACAAGCGCGCGACCAGCCCGCTCCAGGTGTTCGACGTCAAGGACCCCGCGCTGCGCGACGCGCTCGCCGACGCGCCGACGATCGGCGACTCGCTGTGCGGCGCGTGCCAGGACCACTTCGACGCCGTCCGCGGGCGGCTCGACGCGCTCGGCGTCCCGTACGTCCTCGACCCGACGCTCGTGCGCGGCCTCGACTACTACTCGCGCACGACCTTCGAGTTCCTCGGGCCGGACGAGAACGCGAACTCGACGATCTGCGGCGGCGGCCGCTACGACGGGCTCGTCGAGCAGATCGGCGGCCCGCCGACGCCCGGGATCGGGTTCGGCGCCGGCGTCGAGCGGCTCCTGCTCGCGCTCGAGAACGAGAACGTGACGGAGCAGCAGCCCGCGCTCGACGTCTTCGTCGTCGTCGACGGCGGCGACCGCGGCGGCGCGCAGGTGCTCCTGCAGCAGCTCCGTCGTCTCGGCCTCGCAGCAGACATGGACTACGCCGGCCGCTCGGTCAAGGGGCAGCTGTCGCAGGCGGCGCGCACCGGCGCTGCGACCGTCGCCGTCCTTCGTGCCGACGACGTGCTCCTCCGCCGGGCCGGGCGCCCGGACCACACGCTCGCCCTCGAAGAGGTCGCCGCTACGCTCACGCCGTGAGCTGGCGCGACGTCCATTGCGGCGAGCTGGGACCCGAGCACGTCGGGCGTCGACTCACGGTCGCGGGGTGGGTCGACACCCGGCGTGACCACGGCGGCCTCGTGTTCGTCGACCTGCGCGACCACACCGGGAAGGTGCAGCTCGTCTGCAAGGAGACCGACGTCGCGAAGGCGCTCCGGAACGAGTTCGTCGTGCAGGCGGAGGGCGAGGTCGTCGCGCGCGCCCCGGAGGCGGTGAACCCGAACCTCGCGACCGGCGCCGTCGAGATCCAGGTGGACGCGCTCCGCATCCTCTCGCGCTCGACACCGCTGCCGTTCCAGGTCGGGGAGGAGAACGTCGAGGAGACGACGCGGCTCCGCTACCGGTGGCTCGACATGCGCGGCGAGCGGATGCAGCGCAACCTGCGCCTCTCCCACACCGCGATCGCCGGCATCCGACGGACGATGGACGCCCTCGGCTTCGTCGACGTGTGGACGCCCGGGCTCACGCGCGGCACTCCGGAGGGCGCGCGCGACTTCCTCGTCCCGGTCCGCCTCCAGCCGGGGAAGTTCTTCGCGCTCGCGCAGTCGCCGCAACTCTTCAAGCAGCTGTGCATGGTCGGCGGGTTCGACCGCTACTACCAGATCGCGACGTGCTGGCGCGACGAGGATCTGCGCGCCGACAGGCAGTTCGAGTTCCGCCAGCTCGATCTCGAGATGGCGTTCGCCGAGCGGCAGGACGTCCTCGACGTGATGGAGGCGGCCGTCGTCGGCGCGTTCGAGGCGGTCGGGAGGCCGGCGCCGCCGAGGCCGTTCCCGCACATCGACTACGACGACGCGATGCTGCGCTACGGGAGCGACAAGCCCGATCTGCGGTTCGGCCTCGAGATCCAGGACGCGACGGAGGTCACGCGCGGCTCCTCGTTCGGCGTGTTCGGGAACGCCCCGTCCGTCCGCTTCATCGTCGTCCCCAAGGCGTACTCGCGTTCCGAGCTCGCGCGGCTCGAGGAGCTCGCGCGCGAATGGGGCGCGAAGGGGCTCGCCTACCTCGTCCACGAGGCAGGCGAGGTCCGCTCCCCGATCGCGAAGTTCCTCTCCGAGCGCGAGCTCGCGGCGTTCGCCGCCCAGGACGGGTCGACGGTGCTCTTCGGCGCGGGCGAGGAGGCGACGGTCGCGCGTGTCCTCGGCCTCCTCCGGCTGCACGTCGCGCGCGAGCTCGACCTGATCCCGGACGTCGACGTCTTCCACTGGGTCGTCGGGTTCCCGCTCTTCGAGCAGGACGAGGACGAGGGCGGCTGGACGTTCCTGCACCATCCGTTCACCGCGCCGACGGCGGGCGACGAGGAGTGGGACGAGACGAACCCTGCGGGAGTTCGCGGACAGCACTACGACCTCGTGTGGAACGGCTGGGAGCTGGGCTCCGGCTCGATCCGGATCCACGACGTCGAGGTCCAGGAGCGGGTGTTCCGGACGATGGGGATGAGCGAGGACGAGGCGCGGTCGAAGTTCGGCTTCCTCCTCGACGCGCTCGCGATGGGCGCGCCGCCGCACGGCGGGTTCGCGATGGGGATCGAGCGGTTCGTCGCGCTGCTCGCCGGCGAGCCCGACATCCGGCAGATCGTCGCGTTCCCGAAGATCTCGAGCGGCAGCGACCCGCTGACCGGGGCACCTACGCCGATGCCGCAGGACGTGCTCGCCGAGAGCGGCATCACGGCCGTCGCGCAGGAAGACCCGGCGCCGGCCTGAAGTCGCTGCAATGGCGGACCGTCGCGGATCCCGCTTCGCCTTCGAAGCGCTCTTCCTGATCGGGCTCGCCGCGGCGCTCGCGCTCGCCCACCTCGACGCGCTCGAGATCGTCGCGGGGATGCTGCTCGGCTGGCTCGTCGTCGCCGCGCTCGAGTGGGCGGCGTGGCGCGGGCGGCCGCACTACGGCAGCGGCATGCCGCCGCGCTACTTCGTCCCGGGCGTGAACCTGCCGCCGGCGCAGCCGCTCGAGCAGGTCGACCAGGGCTATCCCGGCGCGACGCGCGACGAGGCGCCGACGTGGATCGCTTCGGCGTCGCTGCGCGCCGAGGTGCTCGGCGAATGGCCGCTCGCCGGGCCTGTCGAGGTGGAGGAGGACGACGAGGACGAGCCGGCGTTCGTCGCGTCGTCGGAAGGCGCCGACCCGTGGCTCGTCGCGGAGCTTCCCGCTGCCCCGGTGGAGGAGGCCGACGACGCCGACGAGCCCGAGGAGGCGCAGGCGGATGCGGTGCCGGCCGTAGCGCCGCCGCGTGGCGCCCCGACCGCCACCGCGCGGCACCGTCTCGACCCCTTGAGCGATCCGGTGCCGCGGCGCAGGAGGTTCGGGCGCGGCGGCGAGCTCGAGAACACCGGCGTGATCGAGGTCTCGGCGCGGCCGGGCGGCGCGCGGCCGCTCCCCGGCAGCTCGAGCCGGCCGTGAGCCCGCAGCTCGCCGTCCGCGAGATCGCGCTCGCGGCGCTCACCCTGCTCGCCGCGGCGGTCGCGCTCGCCGTCGTCGCGCAGACGCGGCACCACGCGAAGACGGGGCCGCAGCCCGTCGGATCGTTCACGGCGCTCGCCGGGTCGAGTGGGCCCGCGCGGTTCGGGCACCGCACGGCCTGCGGCGGCGTGATCACGCAGGACACGGAGGGCGTCTCCCATCCGACGCTCCCGTGCGGCGCGCGCATCTTCCTGACCTTCCACGGCCGGACCGTCCTCGTGCAGGTCGTCGACCGCGGCCCGTACACCTCCGGGCGCCAGTTCGACCTCACCGACGCGCTCGCCCGGCGGCTCGACCTGAGCGGCGTGCAGGAGGTGCACTGGTCGTACGCGCGCGCGGGCTGATCGCGGTTACAGTGGGTGCGGTGCTCGAGGTCGTTCGCGCGCCGCGTTGTCCATGTAGAACCAACACCACGTGAAAGGGAGCCCGCGTCGGGAATAGGCGCCTCGCGCCGACGTCCCGCACGGCACCCACCTGGCTTGTCCAGGTTCACACGGACGCGGCACGGTCGGCGGCCTCGGGGCACCACTACTCTTGACGCGTGGAGCTCCTCGGCGACTCCGCGCGCGGCGCGGATTGGGCGGCGGTCAGGCTGCGGGTCGAGCGCGGGCGAATCGTCGACGCGGACGCCGACGGGCTCCTCGAGGATCTGCGCGGGCTGAGCCTCCTCGAGGCGGCGGCCGTCGGCGGCGAGCTGCTCGCCGTCGACGCCCTCGCGAACGCCCTCGCTCCTGCCGTCGCGGCTCCACCGGACCCGGGGCGTGTCGCCGTCGCGATGAGCGGCGGCGTCGACAGCGCGGTCGCTCTCCTGCGGAGCGGCGCGGACGCGGTGGGCGTGACGCTTCGCCTGTGGGTCGACCCGGACGCGCCGGACGCGGAGCGCGCGTGCTGCTCGCCGTCGGCGGTCGTGGCGGCGCGCCGGCTCTGCCATTCGCGCGGTGTCCCGCACGTGACGCTCGACCTGCGAGAGGCCTTCCGTCGCGCGGTCGTCGCGCCGTTCGTTCGCGGGTACGCCCGCGGCGAGACGCCGAACCCGTGCATCCGCTGCAACGGCGGCTTTCGCTTCGGCGAGCTGCTCGCGTTCGCCCGCCGCGTCGGCGCGGCACGCCTCGTGACCGGGCACTACGCGCGGATCGTCGAGCACGAGGGGCGGTTGCTGCTCGCGCGGGCGGTCGATCCGGCGAAGGACCAGAGCTACATGCTGGCCGCCCTCGACCCGGCGAAGCTCGCCCGCCTCGCATTCCCGCTCGGCACGCAGACGAAGGAGGAGACCCGCGCGCAGGCGGCCGCCGCCGGTCTCGCCGCCGCTCACCGTCCCGAGAGCCAGGAAGCCTGCTTTCTCGGAGGCGGGGACTACCGCGCCTTCCTCGGGCGGCACGGTCTCGCCTCCGTCGACGGACCGGTCGTCGACGCCGACGGGCGCGAGCTCGCGCGGCACGCGGGGCACTGGCGGTTCACGGTGGGGCAGCGCCGCGGCCTCGGCGTCGCGGCGTCCGAGCCGCTGTACGCGGTCGGCACCGACGCGCGCACGAACACCGTCGTCGTCGGGCCGCGGGCGGCGCTCGCCCGGAGGCGCGTGACGGCGCGCGGCCGCTTGCACACGGCGACCCCGCGCGTCGAGGCGAAGCTCCGCTACCGGTCGCCCGCCGTGGCCGCGACGGTCGAGCCGACTCCGTCGGGATTCCGGCTCGAGCTCGACGAGCCGGCCTTCGGAGTCGCGCGCGGCCAGGCCGCCGTCCTCTACGACGGCGACGTGGTCGTCGGGTCCGGCGTGGTCACGACGGCCTCGAGCCTCTAGGCTTACCCGCTGTGGTCATCGGTTTCTCGTTCGGAGATCTCGCGAACCTCGCGCTCGCCGTCTTCCTCGTCGCGATCGGGCTCGGCGCGGGCTGGGCTTTTCTACGGTTGGCCGTAACTTTCGACCGACTTTCTTCGTTGATCCGGGGAGCGGAGAAATCCGTTTTTCCAGTTATCGACAAAGTCGGGGGATCGGTCGACCGGGTGAACGCGCAGCTCGACAAGCTCGACACGGCGACGGACAGCGCCGTCGACGCCGTGCAGGCCGTCGACGAGGCCGTCCGGTCCGTCAGCTTCGCCGTCAAGCGTCCCGTCCAGAAGCTCGCCGGCGCCAGCGCCGGGGTGTCGCACGGGTGGGCCTCGCTCCGCGCGCGGCGCGGATGGCAGGCGTCGGTCGACGAGGCGAAGGCTGCGGCGGCGCGGCGCGAGCAGGATCTCGACGAGGAGCTGAAGGCCGGCCGTGGCTGACGAGATCACGCTCACGCTCCCGCGCGAGCCGGAGTTCCACCGCGTCGCGCACCTCGTCCTCGGCGGGCTCGCGGTCCGTCTCGACCTGACGATCGAGAACCTCGAGGACATCGAGCTGGCCCTCGGCGCGATCCTCGCGCGGACGGATCCCGCGGCGGGCGACATCACGGTGCGCATGCGCGTCGGCGACGGCTCCCTGGAGACGGTCGTCGGCCCGCTGTCCACGCGGCTGCTCGACGAGATCGAGCACGACACCGACGGCAACGGCGGCCTCGGGCTGCGGCGGGTGCTCGACACGACCGTCGAGGACGTCCACGTGGACGGGGAGTGGGTGCGCCTCACGAAGCGGGTGGCGACCGTTGGCTGAGAACGACAAGATCCTGCTCCGCCGCTACCACGAGCACGGCGACCTGCAGGCGAGGGAGCAGCTGATCGAGCAGTACATGTCGCTCGTCAGGTCGCTGGCGCGCCGCTACAGCTACCGCGGCGAGCAGCTCGACGACCTCGTCCAGATCGGGTCGATCGGGCTCATCAAGGCGATCGACCGCTTCGACATCGACCGCGGCGTCGAGCTGACGACGTACGCGACGCCGAACATCATCGGCGAGATCAAGCGCCACTTCCGCGACCGCGGCTGGGCGGTGCGCGTGCCGCGCGGGCTCCAGGAGCTGAACGTCCAGCTGTCGAAGCTGATCGAGCAGCTGACGGTGCAGCTCGGACGGTCGCCGACGATCCCGGAGCTCGCGAAGGCGGCCGGGGTCGAGGAGGAAGAGGTGCTCGAGGCGCTCGAGTCAGGGCGCGCGTACTCGTCGCTCTCCCTCTCGTCGGGCGGCGGCACCGAGGACGGCGAGGAGCTCGACCCGCTGGAGTCGCTCGGCGAGGTGGAGCACCAGTACGAGGTGTCGGAGGACCGCGCCGTGCTCGCGCCCGGGTTCAAGGTGCTCGACGAGCGCGAGCGCCAGATCCTGCACCTCCGGTTCTTCGAGGGCCTGACGCAGTCGCAGATCGCGCAGCAGGTCGGCATCTCGCAGATGCACGTCTCCCGCCTGATCCGCCGCGCGCTCGAGAAGATCCGCGAGGAGATCGCGGCCGACGAGCTCGACCCGGACCGCGCCGCGTAAAATTCGCCAAACGACGTGTCGAGAGTGTGACGCGTTGTCCACAACGGAGCGCGAGGCCGCTCCTGGAGCGGCCCGCGGCACGCGGGGCTGTCGCCAAACGAGGTGACGGGACCGTGACGAGTACCCTCTCCGTGTGGCGATGACGACGGCCGAGCTGCGGGAGGCGTTCCAGCGGTTCTACGAGGAGCGCGGGCATCTTCGGCTGCCCGGGCACTCGCTGATCCCGCCCTCCGACGACCTGTCGACGCTCTTCGTGATCGCGGGGATGCAGCCGCTGAAGCCCTACTTCCTGCGGACGAAGGAGCCTCCGTCGACGCGCGTCGTCACGGTGCAGCCGTGCCTCCGCGCCGGCGGCAAGGACACCGACCTGGACGAGGTCGGGCGCACCGACCGGCACTGCTCCTTCTTCGAGATGATGGGCAACTTCTCGTTCGGCGACTACTACAAGGACGAGGCCGTCGACTTCGCCTGGGACTGGGTGACCGGTGTGCTCGGCCTCGAGCCGGAGCGGCTCTGGGCGACGGTGCACGAGGGCGACCCGGCGCTCGGGCTCGGCGAGGACGCGGTCGCGATCGCGGCGTGGCAGGCGAAGGGGATCCCGGCCGAGCGCATCGTCCGCCTCGGCAAGGACAACTTCTGGCAGTCCGGCGAGATCGGCCCGTGCGGCCAGTGCTCCGAGATCTTCTACGACCGCGGCGAGCAGTACGCCTGCGGCGACCCCGACTGCGGGCCCGGCCACTGCGACCGGATCATGGAGATCTACAACCTCGTCTTCATGGCCTACGACCTCAGGCCCGGCAACGTGCTCGTCGAGCTGCCGACGCCGAACGTCGACACCGGCAACGGCATCGAGCGCACGGCGTGCGTGCTGCAGGACGTCAGCTCCGTCTTCGACACGGACGGGTTCCGGCTGACCATGGACTGGGTCGAGCGCGAGTCGGGCGTGCCGTACGAGCAGGACGACGTCTCGCGCCGCGCCCACCGCGTGCTCGCAGACCACGGCCGCGCCGCGAGCTTCCTGATCGCCGAGGGCGTCGAGCCGTCGAACGAGGGGCGCGGCTACATCTGCCGCCGGCTCCTCCGCCGCGCGATCCACCAGGCGAACCGCATCGGGCTGCGCGACTCGCACCGGCTCGCGCAGGTCGTCGTCGACCAGATGGGGGCCGCATACCCGTCGCTCGCCGAGAGCTCGGACGAGATCGCGCGCGTGTGGCGCGCCGAGGAGGAGCGCTTCTCCGAGACGCTCGCGCGCGGGCAGAAGGTGTTCGACGAGCTCGCGGGCAAGGAGGCGATCTCGGCCGACGACGCCTTCGTGCTCGCGGCCACGTACGGCTTCCCGATCGAGCTGACACAGGAGCTCGCGGAGGAACGCGGGCAGCGCGTCGACGTCGACGGGTTCCGCGAGCTGATGGAGGAGCACCGCGTCGTCTCGCGGGCCGGGGGCGACAAGAGCGACCTGCAGCGTGCCGCCGAGTTCGCGCGCGGCGCCGGGTTCGAGACGGAGTTCGTCGGCTACGCGAAGACCGACGTGCTGACGCAGGTCGGTGCGCTCGAGGATCTCGGCGACGGGACGTTCCTGTGCAAGCTGCGCGAGTCTCCGTTCTACGCCGAGAGCGGCGGCCAGGTCACCGACAGCGGCGAGCTCGTCCACGAGGAGACGGGCGCCGTCGCGCTGCTCCGCGCGGCGTACAAGCTCGGCGACGACCAGGCGCTGCTCTTCGAGGGCGCCGGGTTCACCGCCGGCGCCCGCGTCCGCGCCGTCGTCACGTGGACGGCCCGCTTCCCGACGATGGCGAACCACACGGCGACGCACCTCCTGCACCAGGCGCTCCGCGACGTTCTCGGCCATCACGTCAAGCAGGCGGGGTCCGCCGTGCGCCCCGACAAGCTCCGCTTCGACTTCACGCACGCCTCGGCGCTCTCGCCGGAGGAGCGGGACCGCGTCGAGCGGATCGTCAACGAGAAGGTGTTCGAGGGGATCCCCGTGCGGACGTTCGTGACGCCGATCGAGGAGGCGCGGAAGCTCGGCGCGATGATGCTCTTCGGCGAGAAGTACGGCGACGAGGTGCGCGTCGTCGAGATCGGCGGCTACTCACGCGAGCTCTGCGGCGGCACGCACGTCCGCTCGACGGCGGAGATCGGCCCGTTCGTGATCCTCGGCGAGCGTGCGGTCGGCGCCGGCGCCCGCCGTATCGAGGCCGTCACGTCCGGCGAGGCCTGGAGCGTGCTCGAAGGACGGAGCCGCGAGCTCGACGCCGTCCGCGCCGAGCTCGAGCGGGCGCGGCGCGACGCGAAGCAGCCGAAGCCGGCCGCTGCGGGTCCCGACATCGTCTGGCAGGACAGGCAGGGCGCGGTCTTCGTCGCCGAGGTGACGGGGGCGCGCGGGAGCGCGCTGCGCGACTTCTCCGACCAGGTGCGGCAGCGGGAGGCGGCGTCAGCCGTCGTGCTCGCGTCCGCCGACGAGGGGAAGGTCGCGCTCGTCGTGAACCTCGACAACTCACTCGCCGGCGTGGACGCGGTGAAGATCGTCCGTGAGCTGGGCCCGATCATCGGCGGCGGCGGCGGCGGCCGGCCGACGCTCGCCGAGGCCGGCGGCCGGAACGTCGACGCCGTCCGCGATGCGCTCGAGGCGGGCCGCGACAAGCTCGCCGCTGCGCTTTCGTGACGAAGGTCCTCGCCCTCGACTACGGAAAGGCGCGGACCGGCGTCGCCGTGTCCGACCCGACGGGCGTGCTGGCGCGGCCGCTGACGACGGTCGAGCGTGCGACGACGGACGCCGGGTTTGCGAAGCTCCGCGCCGTGATCGAGACCGAGGACCCGGGCGTGGTCGTCGTCGGGATGCCGCTGACGCTGCGCGGCGAGCACGGCGAGCAGGCGCGCGAGACGGCGGCCTTCGTGGAGCGGCTGCGGGCGGCGGTCGCCGTCCCGGTCGAGACCTACGACGAGCGGTTCACCTCGGTGCTCGCCGGCGGCGACGACGCGCGCGCGGCCGCCCACCTCCTGACGAGCTACCTCGAGCGATGTCGCACCACGGACGCGTGAGGGCGACGCCCGAGCAGATCCGCCGGCGCCGCCTCGTCGCGCTCGCCGTCGTTCTCGTCGCGGTGGTGGCGGCCGTCACCGCCGTCGCCGTCGCGCTCCCGCGGACGACGCGCACGACGCCGACGACGACCGCCGTCGCGCTGCCGCCGCCGCCGAAGCCGTTCCGGATCATCTTCCCGGAGGGGTTCACGCGCGTGCAGATGGCCGACCGCGTCGCCGCCGTCGCGAAGATCGCCGAGCGGAAGAAGGGGAAGCGCGTCGCGCTCGCGAAGCGCCCGTACGTGAAAGCGACCGCGACCGTGTCCGTCCCGTGCTTCTCGCCGCGGAAGCGGACGAACGTCGAGGGCTTCCTGTTCCCCGCGACATACGACTTCCTCGCGAAGACGACCGCGAAGCAGCTCGTCGCGCAGCAGGTCGCCGCGTTCTGCCGGAACTGGCGGCGGGTGAACCTCGCGTACGCGAGGTCGAAGAACCTGACGCCGTACGACGTCCTGAAGATCGCGTCGCTCGTCCAGGGCGAGGCGGTCGTCGAGAGCGACCGGCCGAAGATCGCCGCCGTCGTCTACAACCGGCTCCACCTCGGGATGGCGCTCGGGATCGACGCCGCGCTGCGCTACGCGCTGGACATCCCCGGCACGGAGTCGATCCACGAGTCGCAGCTGCAGAACCCCACGCCGTTCAACCTCCGCCTGCACGCGGGGCTCCCTCCGACGCCGATCGACAATCCCGGCCTCGCGTCCCTCCAGGCAGCGGCGCACCCCGCGCACGTCGACTACCTCTACTACGTCGCGAAGCCCGACAAGCGGCACCACTTCTTCACCGCCAGCGCGAGCGCGTTCAATCAGTACAAGTGCGCTCACGGGTACGGCTGCTGATCGGATGACGCAGCACGTCGCGCTCCTCGGCCACCCGGTCGCGCAGTCTCTCTCGCCGCGCATGCAGAACGCGGCGTTCGCGGCGCGCGGCCTCGACTGGCGCTACGACGCATTCGACGTCGCGGACGTCGTCGCCGCCGTGGGCGCCCTGCGCCTGCTCGGGTTCGCGGGCGCGAACGTGACGATCCCTCACAAGCACGCCGCCGTCGAGGCGTGCGACGAGGCCGACGGCGACGCGGTCAACACGCTCGTCTTCCGCGACGGCCGCGTCGTCGGGGCGAACACCGACAGGGAGATCCTGCGCGGGATCGAGGCGTCGGCGGCGTGCGTGATCGGCGCCGGCGGCGCGGCCGCGGCGCTGCGCCCCGCGTTGCCCGCCGACACACGCGTGTTCACGCGGAGCGGCGCGTGGCCGCCCGATGCGAGCGGCTGCGACCTGATCGTGAACGCGACGCCGGTGCGCGACGAGTTGCTCGTCCACCCCGAGCCGCAGCAGACGGTCGTCGACCTCGCGTACGGCCCCGAGGAGACGGCGCTCGTCGCCGCCGCGCGCGCGGCCGGGTGCCGGGTCGTCGACGGCCGCGAGGCGCTCGTGCGCCAGGGCGCCGCGAGCTTCCTGCTCTGGACGGGGATCGAGCCGCCGCTCGACGTCATGCGCTCCGCCGTGGCGACGGCCTAGGGTTAGCGACATGACGCTCCGTCTCGCATCGGCGGGCGAGTCGCACGGCCCCGGGCTCGTCGCGATCGTCACCGGGCTCCCGGCGAACCTCGTCCTCGACCGCGAGGCGATCGACGCCGACCTGAGGCGCCGGCAGGAGGGATACGGCCGGTCGCCGCGCCAGCGGATCGAGCAGGACCGCGTCGAGGTCCTCGCCGGCCTCCGCCACGGGCGGACGCTGGGGACGCCGCTCGCGCTCGTCGTCCGCAACCGCGACCACGAGAACTGGACGTGGGGGATGGCGCCGTGGCCGCCGGAGGGCGAGGCGCGGGGGAAGGGCTCGAAGCCCGTCACGCTGCCGCGTCCCGGCCACGCTGACCTCGCCGGCGTCCAGAAGTTCGGGCTCGACGACGTGCGCGACGCGCTCGAGCGCGCGTCCGCGCGGCACACGGCGGTGCACGTCGCCGCCGGTGCGGTGGCGAAGGCGCTGCTCGCGCAGGTCGGGATCGGCGTGCACGGCACGACCGTCGACGAGGACGCGCTCCGGGCGAACATCGACGAGGCGCGGCGCGACCGCGACACCGTCGGAGGCGTCGTCGAGGTGCGCGCGACCGGGGTCCCGCCGGGCCTCGGCTCGTACGCCGCGAAGGAGGACCGCCTCGACGCGCGGCTCGCCTGCTCCGTCATGGGGATCCAGGCGGTGAAGGGAGTCGAGATCGGCGACGGGTTCGCGCTCGCCGGCCTCCGCGGATCGCAGGCGCACGACGAGATCGCCACCGACCGCCGCCGCGCCTCGAACCGCGCCGGTGGGATCGAGGCCGGCATCTCGAACGGCGAGGAGATCGTCGTTCGCGCCGCGATGAAGCCGTTGCCGACGCTCATGCGGCCGCTCCGCTCGGTCGACCTGGCGACCGGCGAGGCGGGGAACGCGCTCGTCGAGCGCTCCGACGTCGCCGCCGTCGAAGCGCTCGCCGTCGTCGCCGAGGCGGCGGTGGCGTGGGAGCTGGCAGTGGCCGCGAAGGAGAAGTTCGGCGGCGACGCGATCGGCGACTTCGTGGCCGCGCACCGCGCGTACTGCGAGCGGATCGCTTGGGGCTGAACGCACTCGACCGCCACGTCGCGCTCGTCGGCTTCATGGGAGCGGGGAAGAGCACGCTCGTGGCGCCGCTCGCGGAGCGCCTCGGGCGGCCGGGCCTCGACCTCGACGAGGACGCGACGGCACTGATCGAGGCGCACGGCCTCGACCGGTTCCGCGAGCTCGAGGCCGCCCGCGCGCGCGAGGCGCTCGCCCGGCGGGAGCCGGGCGTGTACGCGCTCGGCGGCGGCGCCGTGACGACACCCGACGTGTGCGAGGCGCTCGAGCGCTCGGCGTTCACGATCCTCCTCGACGTCGACGTGGACGACGCGTGGGAGCGCGTGCGCGGCAGCGATCGACCCCTCGCGCAGGACGAGGCGACCTTCCGCCGGCTGTACGACGAGCGGCGGCCCGCGTACCGCGCCGCAGCCGACGCGTTCGTCCGAAGCGGCGACCTCGACGGCGCGGTCCTCGCCGCCGCCGGCGTCCACCACGAGATCGGGGCGCTCGACCAGCTCGGCGAGCTGGTCCCCGGCGACGGCCCCGTCGCCCTCGTCGCCGACGCGACGGTGATGGGGATCCACGGGCCGCGCGCGCAGGAGGCGCTCGGCGACCGCCTCGTCACGACCCACGAGCTCCCCGCGGGCGAGCAGGCGAAGCAGATCCGCGTCGTCGAGCGGCTCTGGGCCGAGCTGACGCTGGACCGCCGCGGCACGATCGTCGCCCTCGGCGGCGGCGCGCTCACGGACGCCGCCGGCTTCGCGGCGGCGACCTACCTCCGCGGGATCCCGTGGGTCGCCGTCCCGACGACGCTCGTCGGCCAGGTCGACGCGGGGCTCGGCGGGAAGACCGCGGTCGACCTGCCGCAGGGGAAGAACCTCGTCGGCGCGTTCCACTGGGCCGCGCGCGTCGTGATCGACGAGGCGCTGCTCGCGACGCTGCCGGAGCGCGAGCGGCGGCAGGGCGCGGCAGAGCTCGTGAAGACGGAGCTGCTCGCGGCGAGGCCGCTCGACGTGCGCGCCGCCGCCGCGTACAAGGCGGCGCTGTGCATCCGCGACCCGCACGACCGGGACGTGCGCCAGTGGCTCAACCTCGGCC
Organism: Gaiellaceae bacterium; assembly: GCA_036403195.1. GTDB lineage: Bacteria > Actinomycetota > Thermoleophilia > Gaiellales > Gaiellaceae > PALSA-600. The sequence goes on along the minus strand of DASWRL010000075.1, from coordinate 22,995 downwards.
ACACGTTCGCGCATGCGCTCGAGGCCGGCACGAACTTCGAGCTCCCGCACGGCGACGCCGTCGCGCTCGGCCTGCTCGCGGCGCTCCGGCTCTCCGGACGCAGCGTCGACCCGGTCGAGCGATCGCTCGCGCCGACGCCCGTCTGCGCCGACCGCGACCGCGCATGGCAGGCGCTCCTGCGCGACAAGAAGCGGGCCGGGGACACGATCAACCTCGTCCTCCTCGGCGACGACGGCCCGTACGTCGCGGGGCGCCCGCCGGACGAGGTCCGCGGCGCCCTCGATAGGCTCATCGCCGATCGCTGATGCAGGTGCTCATCCTCAACGGGGCGAACCTCGACGTGCTCGCCCGCCGCGACCCCCAGATCTACGGCGGGCTGAGCCTGAACGAGCTCGAGAGCCGGATCTACGGGTGGGCGCACGCGCTCGACATCACCGCGCGCTGCCGCCAGACGAACAGCGAGGGCGAGTTCATCGACTGGATCCACGACGCCTACGACAACGTCGACGGGGTGGTCGTCAACCCGGGCGCCTGGAGCCACTACAGCTGGGCGATCCGCGACGCCCTGGAGCTGCTCGAGGTGCCCCTCGTCGAGGTCCACCTCTCGGACATCGAGCAGCGGGAGGAGTGGCGGCGGTTCAGCGTGCTCTCCGACCTCGCCTCGCACCGCGTGCTCGGCAAGGGGCCCGACGGCTACCGCGAGGCGCTCGAGTACCTCGCGGGGACGGCGGCGGAATGAGCAGGATCTCGACGTTGGCCGGGTCGCTCGACGCGCCGCTCCTCGTCACCGACCTGACGAACGTCTTCTACCTCACCGGCTTCGAGAGCTCGAACGCGGCGGTGCTCGTGCGGCCCGGCGGTGACGCGACGCTCTACACCGACTTCCGCTACGCGGAGGCGGCGCGGGACATCCCGGACGTCGAGCTCCGCATGACGAAGCGGGCGCTGCTCGCCGACGTCGGTGCCGAGCTGACGGGGCGCGTGCAGTTCGAGGCGGACGTGCTGCCGTACCGCGAGTGGGAGCGGCTCGCGGCAGGCGGCGCAGAGCTCGTCGCGACGAGCGGCCTCGTGCAGGCGCTGCGGGCGGTGAAGGCCGACGACGAGGTCGCGAAGATCGCGAAGGCGGCGCGGATCGCCGACCGCGCGCTCGAGGCGCTGACGGCGGAGACCTGGGTGGGGCGGAGCGAGCGGGAGATCGCATGGCGGCTGCGGGAGCTCGTCCACGCCCACGGGGGCGACGACCTCGCGTTCGACTCGATCATCGCGTCAGGCCCGAACGGCGCGCTTCCGCACGCGCACCCGACGGACGCCATCGTCGAGAAAGGCACGCTCGTGACCGTCGACTGGGGCGCGCGCGTCGGCGGTTACCACAGCGACTGCACGCGCACGTTCTCGACCGGCGGCGCGCTCCCCGACCGCCTGCGGGAGGCCTACCGCGTCTGCCTCGACGCGCAGCGTGCCGCGGTCGCGGCGATCCGGCCCGGGATGACCGGTGTCGCGGCGGATGCGGTCGCGCGCGACGCGATCACCGCGGCCGGGCTCGGCGACTTCTTCGGCCACGGCCTCGGGCACGGCGTCGGGCTCGCGGTGCACGAGGCGCCGCGCCTCTCGCTCGAGTCGAGCGACACGCTGGCGGCGGGCCATTCGGTGACGGTCGAGCCGGGGATCTACCTGCCCGGCCTCGGCGGCGTGCGCATCGAGGACCTCGCGATCGTGCGGGACGACGGCCTCCAGATCCTGACGAGCTTCCCGAAGGAGCTCATCGAGGTCGGCTAGGCCGTTTCGGTACGCTCACGCGCCGTGGCAGAGGTCGTCTCAACCAACCAGTTCCGGAACGGCATGCACATCGAGCTCGACGGCCAGACGTGGCGGATCGTCGAGTTCCAGCACGTGAAGCCGGGCAAGGGCGGCGCCTTCGTGCGCACGAAGCTCAAGTCGCTCGGCGCCGGCTCCGTCGTCGACCGGACGTTCCGCGCCGGCGAGAAGTTCCCGCGCGTCCGGACCGAGCAGAAGAACATGCAGTACCTCTACGACGCCGGCGACGACGTCGTGTTCATGGACGAGGGGACGTACGAGCAGCTGTCGATCCCGCACGCCGACCTCGAGGACGAGCTGCCGTTCATGCAGCCGTCGTCGAGCGTGCAGGTGATGTTCGTCGGCGGCCGCCCCACCGGAGTCGACCTGCCCGCGTCGGTCGTGCTCGAGGTGACCGAGACGGAGCCGGGCGTGAAGGGCGACACGGTGTCGAACGTGACGAAGCCGGCGACGCTCGAGACGGGCGCCGTCGTGCAGGTCCCGCTGTTCGTGAACGTCGGCGACCGCATCAAGGTCGACCCGCGCGAGAAGCGCTACATCCAGCGCGCCTGACGCCGGGACCCGAGGCGCGGTTGCCCTCGGCGCTGTCAACGGTCACGATTAGGAGATGTCATGGGGTCAGCCGGAGCGGCCTCCGGGGCGACCACAGCGCCGCGGGATCCTCCTCGTGGCGTCGTCCGGAGGTCATCTGCTCGAGCTCGTCCAGCTCCAGGGGGAGTGGGACGCGGGTGAGTGCTACTGGGTCACGTTCGCGACGCCGGACGCGATGACGCTGCTCGCCGGTGAGGACGTCGGGTTCGCGCACCACCCGACGAACCGCAGCATGCGGAACCTGATCAGGAACTTCCTCGTCGCGTTCCGCGTGATCCGTGCGCTCCGGCCGCGCGCGATCGTCACGACGGGAGCGGGCGTCGCGGTCCCGTTCTGCTACGTCGGGCGCCTCTTCGGCGCGCGCGTCGTGTTCATCGAGAGCTTCGCGCGCGTCTGGTCGCCGTCGCTGACGGGGCGGCTCGTCCATCCGGTCGCGACGGACTTCTTCGTCCAGTGGCCCCAGCTCCTGCGGCACTACCGCAAGGCGCGCTACGAGGGCCAGCTGTTCTAGCCGAAGACCTCGGCGTACAGCGCCTTCACGTTCCGCTCGAACACCGCGCTCGAGAGCTCGTCCTCGACGCGCCGCCGCGCTGCCGCGCCGAGCGCCCGGAGCTGCGCGCGGTCGCCGAGGAGCTCGGCGAGGGCCGCCGCGAGCGCGGCCGCGTCGCCGGCGGGTACGACCCGTCCGCCGGTCGAGAGCAGCCACTCGACCGACCCGACCGGCGTGGCGACGACCGGCACGCCCGCCGCCATCGCCTCGAGGATGAACATCGGCATCGCCTCCGCGCGCGACGGCAGGACGGCGAGGCACGACGATCCGAGCGCGTCCGTCACCTCGTCGGAGGTGAGCACGCCGTCGTAGCGGCAGCCCTCGGGGAGCGCGGCGAGGAGCTCCGGCTCGGCGATCGGCCCGACGAGTCGCAGGGTGGCCTCGGGCCGGTCGCCCCGCACCGACGGCCATGCCTCGAGCAGCACATCGACGCCCTTCCGCCTGCCGACCTCGCCCGCGAACAGGACGTCGGACCCGGAGAGAGGCGCCGCGGCGGCGGGGACGTCGACGGCGTTCGGGAGCAGCCGCACGTGCTCGACGCCGAGCGCACGGACGGCCTTCTCGACCTCGGCGCTGAGGACGGTCACGACGTCGGCACGCGACAGCATCCGGCGCACGAGCCGCGGCCGAGTGCGTACCTCGTGCATGAACTCGGCGCCGTGCAGCGTGACGATCCGTGGGAGCCCCCGCCGCTGCGCGAGCTCGAGCAGGGCGAGCGTCCGCGTGAGGTCGAACCGCTCGGACGCGTGGAGGTGCAGCCCGGCCGTGCGGCTGCGCGGCGCCGTCGCGACCCTCGCCGCCGACGCGACGAGGCGCGCCAGCCACCGCGGGCGCGACGACGCGGCGTACGTCGCCACCGCCTCGACGCGCCAGGGTGCGAGGTCGGCGCGCAGGTACGCCCTGATCACGTTCGCCATCCCGCCGGGCTCGCGCACGTCGGGGCCGAGGTGCAGGACGGTCCTCGGGGGCATCGCGCGAACCTACGCGAGGAGGTTCAGCAGCAGGACGACGAGCGCGACGCTCGCGAAGACGCACAGGTTGAAGGCGCACGTCCGGACGAGCGCGACGAGGAGGTACGCGAGCGCCGCCGCGAGCCGCGCCGGCTCCGGACGCGCCACCGGCAGCGCCACCTCCCGGAGACGCAGGAACTCGAACGCCTCGACGCGCGGCAGAGACGCGAGCGCGCGCGAGCGCAGGTCCGGGTCGACGAGCGCGAGCTCGGGCGAGACCGGGAGTTCGGCGGGGTGGAGCGCGGTTGCGATCACCCCTCGACCTATCGGAAGCGGCCGCCGAAGGCTTGACCGCCGCCGCGCGTCAGCTGCGCCGGGCCTCGTGGCGCGCGAGCGCCGCGGGCGCGGGAGCGACCGGGATCCGCGTCGAGACCCAGCTGATCCCGCCGCAGTTCGGACACCCCATCTCCTCCCCGAGCGCCGGCAGGTCGTACTCGTGACGGCACTCGACGCACCGCACCTGCTCGGGAGGGTTCGCCACCGGGACCAGGGTATCGTCCTCTGCCATGCCGCGCCTGGTCGACACGACGATTCGCGTCCTCAGCCAGGAGCCGCTCGCAGGGCTGATGCCGACCGCAGAGCTCCTGCGTCTCGCGGAGATCCTCGACCGCGCGGGCTTCGCGTACCTCGAGGTCTCGGGCGGCGGCGTCTTCGACAACGCGGTGCGGCGTGGAGTGGAGAGCCCGTGGGAGCGCATCCGTGCGCTCAAGGCCCGCACGACGACGCCGCTCGCGCTCGCGCTCCGAGGCCGGTTCCTCGTCGGCTCGCGGCCCGTCGGGCGCGACTTCGCGCGCCGCTTCGTCGCGTGCGCGGCCCAGAGCGGCATCGACGTCTTCCGGCTGCACGACCCGTTGAACGACGTCGACAACCTCCGCGAGGCGGCCGAGGCGATCATCGGCGCCGACCGCGAGTTCGAGGCCGGGCTCCTCTACGGGAGCGGCCGCCACGAGGCGCTCGTCGAGGCGGCGAAGCGCCTGCCCGAGCTCGGCGCTGCGCGGCTGCTCCTCAACGACCCCGCGGCGCTCCTCCAGCCGCACCGCGCGAGCGAGCTCGTCGCCGAGCTGAGCGGCGTCTCCGGTCTGCCGGTCGGGCTGTACGCGCAGGGGGCCGGCGGCAACGCGCTCGCCGCGGCGCTGGAGGCCGCGCGTGCCGGCGCCGACGTGATCGCCTCCGCCGTCTACCCCGTGGCGTTGACGCTCCACCGCGTCTCGGCGGAGGCGGCCGCGCAGGCGCTCGCCGGCCTCGGCCTCGCGACCGGGATCGACATGGACCGCCTGTGGGAGGCGGCCGAGCTCGTCGACGAGCACATCGGCGACGAGCCGGTGGCGCCGGTCGCACCGCGGATCGCCGTGCGCGCAGCGCAGCAGAAGCTTCCCGTCGGCCTCGTCTCCGCCCTCGACCAGCAGCTTCGCGCGCAGGCGGCCGGAGACCGGCTGGACGAGGTGCTCGCCGAGGTGGCGAGGGTGCGCGACGAGGTCGGGTCGCCGCCGCTCGCCGCGCCCATCGGCCAGATCGTCGCCTCGCAGGCGCTCCTCAACGTGCTCACCGCGAACCGGTACTCGACGATGGTCGACGAGCTCCGCGACCTCGTCGACGGGAAGTTCGGGCGCACACCCGCGCCGATCGACCCGGGGCTCCGCCGCGCCGTCGACTTCCGCACCGAGGAGAGCGCGCTCGGGGACGAGCCGCCGCTCGACCTCGAGGCGCTCCGCGAGCACGCGGCGGGCCTGGCCTCGAGCGAGGAGGAGCTGCTGCTGCTCGCGCTCTTCGGCGACGAGGCGAAGCGGCTCCTCCAGTCGATCCGCGACCGCACCGGCGGCGAGGAGTCGCTCGCGGCGCGCGGCGTCGATCAGGAGCGCCAGGAGCGGATCCGGGAGCTCGTGCGGATCGTGCAGGAGACGGGGATCGGCGAGATCTCGATCGAGGAGAACGGCCTCCGCGTCAGCGTCCGGCGGCAGGCGGAGCTCACCGCTGCCGCGCCCGTGGGCGCGGGCGGCGCCGCGCCCGCCGTCGACGTCGAGCCGCCGCTCGCGCCGCGGGACGACGCGCTCGTCCGCCTCGAGAGCCCGATGGTCGGGACGTTCTACCGGTCGCCCTCGCCGGGAGCGCCTCCGTTCGTCGAGGAGGGCGACCCGGTCGCGCCCGGGCAGACGCTCTGCATCCTCGAGGCGATGAAGCTGATGAACGAGGTGAAGGCCGAGATCGAGGCGGTCGTGCGGAAGGTCCACGTCGGCAACGCAGAGCCCGTCGAGTACGGCCAGCTCCTCTTCGAGCTCGAGCCCGTCTCGGGGCCGCCCGCACTCTAGGCCGGATGTTCGACCGCGTCCTCGTCGCGAACCGGGGAGAGATCGCCGTGCGGGTCATCCGCGCGCTGCACGAGCTCGGCGTCGAGGCGGTCGCCGTCTACTCCACCGCCGACCGCGACGCGCCGCACGTCCGGATGGCCGACCACGCGGTGTGCATCGGGCCGCCGGCGGCGGCGGAGAGCTACCTGAGGATCCCGAACGTCGTCGCCGCGGCCGAGACGACCCGCTGCGACGCCGTGCATCCCGGCTACGGGTTCCTCGCCGAGAACCCTGCGTTCGTGCAGGCGTGCACCGACAACGACCTCGTCTTCGTCGGCCCGCCCGCGGACGTGATGGCGCTGATGGGCGACAAGATCTCGGCGAAGCGCGCGATGCGCGAGGCGAACGTGCCGACGGTGCCGGGGACCGACGGTGCGACGTCCGTCGCCGACGTGCGCGCCGTCGCGGCCGAGGTCGGGTTCCCGCTGCTCCTGAAGGCCGCGGCCGGCGGCGGCGGCAAAGGGATGCGTCTCGTCGGCTCGCCGGACGAACTGGAGGACGCCTTCCGCACCGCCTCCAACGAGGCGGAGGCGGCGTTCGGCGACGGGACGATGTACGTCGAGAAGGCGCTCGTCCCGGCGCGGCACGTCGAGATCCAGGTGCTGTGCGACCACCACGACGGCGTCCTGACGCTCGGCGAGCGGGAGTGCTCGATCCAGCGGCGCCACCAGAAGCTGATCGAGGAGTCCCCGTCGGCCGCCCTCACGCCCGAGACGCGGGAGGAGATGGAGGCGGCCGCCGAGCGCGCGTGCCGGGCCGTCGGGTACCGGAACGCCGGCACGTTCGAGTTCCTGCTCGGACCCGACGGCGCGTTCTACTTCATCGAGCTGAACGCCCGCCTCCAGGTCGAGCATCCGGTAACGGAGCTGTGCACCGGCGTCGACCTCGTGCGCGAGCAGCTCCGCGTCGCGGCGGGCGAGGCACTCGCCGCGACCGGGCGCGCGGCGCGGCGCGGCCACGCGATCGAGATCCGGCTGAACGCCGAGGATCCGGAGCACGACTTCCGCCCGTCGCCCGGGCGGATCGCGCGGTTCGTCCCGCCGCAGGGGCCGGGAGTCCGCACCGACACGTTCGTCGAGACCGGCTCCGTCGTGCCGCCGTTCTACGACTCGATGATCGCGAAGCTCGTCGTGTGGGACACCGACCGGGGCGCGGCGATCGCGCGGGCCGAGCGGGCGCTGCGCGAGACGGTCGTCGAGGGGCTTCCGACGACACGGGACCTCGCGCTCGAGGTGCTCGGGTCGCTGCCGTTCCGCAGCGGCGGCTACTCCACGTCGACGCTCGAAGGGCTGATGGCAGCCGATGCCGCTCTCGCGTAGGCAGGCGCGCCGGCAGGCGCTCTTCCTGCTCTACCAGTGGGACCTCTCGGGCGGGCCGATCGGCTCGCAGTACGCGGGCGAGATCGACCCGTGGGCGCGGGGCGTCGCGGAGAGCGTCGCCGAGCGTGCGCCCGAGCTCGACGAGCGGATCACGGCGGCGGCCGACGGCTGGACCGCCGACCGCCTCGGCACCGTCGAGCGCAGCGCGCTCCGCGTCGCCGTGCACGAGCTCGACACGCGCGAGGTCCCGGCGGAGGTGGCGATCAACGAGGCGGTCGCGTTCGCGAAGCGCTATGCATCCGAAGACGCTGCGAGGCTCGTGAACGGGATCCTCGGGCGCATACAACGGGAGGCAGCATGAGGGACGAGGGATGAGCGCCGAGGAGTCGCTCAACAAGGCGGAGGATCTGCTGGCGCGGCTCGAGCAGGCGCGGACGCGGCTCGAGGGGACGGAGGACCCCGAGCAGGCGATCGACATCCTGCAGGAGCTCGCGGAGCTCGCGAAGGAGGTCGAGACGGAGCTGCAGCGGGCGAAGCGCTCGGCGGAGACGGAGGCGCACGCGGCTGTGCCCGACCCCGATGCCCCTGCCACCTGACCGCCTCCGCGAGCTCGTCGAGGGGTACCTCGCGGAGCTCGCGCTGGCGCCCGAGCTCGGCTCGCTGGAGGCGCCGATGCGGCACGCCCTCGGCGGCAAGCGGATCCGGCCGGTGCTCTGCCTCGCGACCGGCGACGCGATCGGCGTCCCGCTCGAGAACCTGCTGCCGGCGGCGGCCGCGGTGGAGCTCGTCCACTCGTTCTCGCTCGTCCACGACGACCTGCCGGCGCTCGACGACGACCGCGAGCGCCGCGGCGCGCCGTCCGTGTGGGCGCAGTACGGCGAGGCGGCCGCGATCCTCGCCGGCGACGCGCTGCTCGTCGAGGCGGTGCGGCTCGCGCTGACCTACCGCTCGGCCTCGGTCGCGCGCGAGCTCGTCGACGCGACGCTCGCGATGATCGGCGGGCAGCAGCTCGACCTCGCCGGCGGCGCGCCGCTCGAGCAGCTCCACTCGCTCAAGACGGGCGCCCTCTTCTCCGCCGCCGTCATGTGCGCCCTGTGGGCGGCGGAGGTCCCCCCGGACGAGCATCCGCCATGGCGGGCGTTCTCCCAGGAGCTCGGGCTGCTCTTCCAGATCGTCGACGACTTGCTCGACGGCGACGGGTACGTCCTCGAGGTCGGCGAGGAGCGTGCGCGCCGACTCGCCGACGAGGCCGCCGAGCGCGCGCAGGCGCGGCTCGCCGAGATCGACGCGGACACGGACGTCCTCGCCGCGATCGTCGACGACCTGGCCGTGCGAACGGTTTGACGGGCCGCGTGCCGAGGAAGCGGCTCGACGTCCTGCTCGTGGAGCGCGGGCTCGCGGAGTCACGGGCGCAGGCGCAGGCGCTCGTGATGGCCGGCCGCGTGCCGGGCCACTCGAAGCCCGGCGAGCAGGTCGACGAGGCGGCCCCGCTCGAGGTCGAGGCGCCGCCGCCGTACGTCTCCCGCGCCGGCCACAAGCTCGCGAACGCGCTCGACGCGTTCGGCATCGACGTGACCGGCGTGGACGCGCTCGACGTCGGTGCGTCGACGGGCGGGTTCACGGATGTGCTGCTCCAGCGCGGGGCGGAGCGGGTGATCGCGCTCGACGTCGGGTACGGGCAGCTCCACCAGCGGCTCCGGGGCGATCCCCGGGTGACGGTGCTCGAGCGCGTGAACGCCCGGTCGCTGACGTCGCTGCCGTTCGCGCCGCGGCTCGTGACGTGCGACGTGTCCTTCATCTCGGCGAGGATCGCGCTGCCGCCCGCGCTCGCGCTCGCCGCGCCGGGCTGGCGTGCGCTCGTGCTCGTGAAGCCGCAGTTCGAGGCGGGGCGGGCCGAGGTGCCGAAGGGCGTCGTCCGCGACCCCGCCGTGCAGCGGCGGGTCGTGCACGAGGTCGCGGCGGCGCTGCTCGCGTCCGGGGGCGAGCCCGCCGGCGTCGTAGACTCGGGGTTGCCAGGCCCGAAGGGAAACCGTGAGTTCGTCCTCCACCTCGTCCAGCGAGACCAGCCCGAGCTACCCGCCGGATTCGACCGGTGGGTCGACGATGCCGTCGGTTGAGCGGGCCGCGGTCGTCACGATCGACCGCCCGGGGGTGCCCGACGCGCTCGCGCGCCTCCGCCGCGTGGCGGACGAGCACGGGGTCGAGCTCGTCGACGGCGACGACGCCGACATCGCGCTCGTCCTCGGCGGCGACGGGACGATGCTTCGCGCCCTCACGCGGTTCCTCGGGACGGGCGTGCCGGTCATCGGCGTCAACTACGGCCGCGTCGGCTTCCTGACGGCGATCGCCGGCGACCAGCTCGAGGCGGGCGCGGCACGTGTGTTCGCGGGCGACTACCGCACCGTCCAGCTCTCGACGCTCGAGGTGACGGTCGCCGGCGAGCGCCGCGTCGCGGTCAACGACGTCGTCGTCGCGGGCGGGACGCTGGGTCGCATGATCGAGGTCGGCTACGCGATCGGCGGCGAGGAGCTCGGGTCGCAGCCGTGTGACGGCCTGATCTGCGCGACACCGGCGGGCTCGACCGCGTACAACCTGTCGAACGGCGGCCCCGTGCTCGTCTGGGGGCTCGACGCGATGGTGCTCACGTTCGTCGCGCCGCACGCGGTGCACATCCGTCCGCTCGTCGTCCCTCGCGGCCCCGACGTCACGATCACGAACCTCACCGCAGACATCGCGGCGACGGTGCTCGTCGACGGTCAGCCGGTCGGGGCGCTCGGGGAGCGGGAGCAGGCGGTCGTCCGGATCGACCGGACGCCGAGCCTGCTCGCGACGCTCCCCGAGGTGACGTTCTTCACGCGGTACGCCGCGTCGTTCGGCAGCTAGCGCTACCCGCCGTAGCCGTACCCGGCGGGGGCGGGCGCCGGCTGCGGCTGTGCGTGCGAGGGAGACGCCGCGTGCCAGACGCCGACGTCCTTGACGCCCTCGCCGTTCGCGTCGCCGCGGCGGTGGTCGCCGTTGAACGTGTAGAGCGGCAGCCCGCGGAAGGTCACCTGCCGCGTGCCGCCGGGGCGCGTGACCGCTCCGAGCCCGGCGGCGCCGGACGGGGTCCGGCCGGCGGCGACCGTGAGGGGCGTCCAGAACGAGAGGCAGCCCTTCACGCAGACGAACCGTCCGCGGCGCTCGGCGCTGAGGGTGTAGAGCGTCCGCTGCGCCGTCGTCACGAGCACGGTCTCGTGGAGCTTCGCGTTGGTCGCCGTCCCGACCAGCCGTTCCGGTCGCGCGGCCGACGCAGCCGCGGCGACCGCGAGGGCGAGCGTCGCAGCGACGACGAGGGGTAGAGGGTGGTGCATGTCGATCCTCCTTCGTGGGTGGTGTCGATACCGGTCGTACGGCCCTCGCCGCACGACGGTTTCGTCCGCGGCCGTGATCGAACCGGCCGATGACGACGGCGGGAGGCGTCCCTACGATGGAGGCGTGCTGCGCGCTCTCCGGATCTCGAACCTCGTGCTGATCCGGGAGGCCGAGCTCGAGCTCGCGCCGGGCCTCAACGCGGTGACGGGGGAGACGGGCGCGGGGAAGACGATCCTGACGAACGCGATCGGGCTGCTCCTCGGCGCGCGCGGAGACGCGGCGTTGATCGGTCCCGCGGGCGACGAGGCGTACGTCGAGGCCGAGCTCGACGCCGTGGACGACGACGCTCTCGGGCCTCTCGCCGAGCTGCGCCCTGAGGGCGAGGACGGGGTCGTCCTCGCGCGGCGGATCTTCGCCGACGGCCGCACCCGCGCGTACGCGTGGGGCCGCGCCGCCGCCCGGGAGGATGTCGCCGCGGCGGCCGAGGCGCTGATCGCGATGAGCGGCCAGTTCGAGCAGCGCCGCCTCGCGCGCCCCTCGTACCAGCGCGCCGTCCTCGACGCGTTCGCCGGCGTCGACACGAAGGACGCCGCGCGCGCGTGGCGGGAGCTCCAGGGCGCGCGGCGGGCGCACGACGAGCTGACGCGCGACGCGGCGGCGGCGGAGGCGCGCCTCGCCGAGCTCCGGGCGGCCGCCGAGGACACCGCCGGGCTCGAGCCGGGTCGCGAGGACGAGCTGCGGGCGGCGCGGGAGCGCCTCCGGCACGTCTCCGAGCTCGCAGAGGCCGCCGCCGCCGCGGCAGCGGCGCTGTCCCCGGACGACGGCGAGGGAGCGAGCGACCTGGTGGCCGCCGCCGAGCGGGCGGTAGCGCCGCTCGAGCGCCTCGCGCCCGAGCTCGAGGCTGCCGGTGACGTGCTGCGGCAGGTCGAGCTCCAGCTGCGGGAGACGTCGTCCGACCTGAGGGCGTTCCTCGCCTCGCTCGAGGCGGAGCCGGGCCGGCTCGAGCAGGTCGAGGCCGAGCTCGAGGAGCTCGCAGACCTGAGGCGGCGGCACCGGGCGCAGTCGTACGCGGAGCTCCTCGAGCTGGGCGACGGGGCGCGGCGCGAGCTCGAGGTGCTCGGAGACGGCGGCGACCCCGTCGAGGCCGCGGCGGACGCGCTCCGTCGGGCCGAGGCGGAGGTCGGACGCGCGCACGCCGCGCTGCGGGCCGCCCGCGAGGCCGCTGCCGGGCCGTTCGCCGACGCGGTCGCGCGGGAGCTCGCCGGCGTCGGCCTGGGCGACGGCGAGTTCCGCGTCGTCCTCTCGGACCGCGACCCCGGGGCGAGCGGCGCCGACGACGTCGCGTTCCTCATCCGCCCGAACCCCGGGCTGCCGTTCGGGCCGGTCGCCGAGACGGCGTCGGGAGGCGAGCTCTCGCGGGTCGCGCTCGCGATCGCGGCCGTCGCCGGCGGCGAGACGATGGTCTTCGACGAGGTCGACGCGGGGATCGGCGGGACGACCGCGCACGCGGTCGCCGATACGCTCCGGCGCCTCGCGGAGCGCTCGCAGGTGGTGACGATCACGCACCTGCCCCAGATCGCGAGCGTCGCCGACCGCCACTTCCGCGTCGCGAAGGTCGCGGGTGACCCGACGCACACGCACATCGCCCTCCTCGACGGCGCGGAGCGCCGGGACGAGCTGGAGCGGATGCTCGGGGGCGCGGCGTTCCTCGCGTCGCTCGAGCAGTGAAGGGGTCGACCGCGGCGCTCGAGCTGCTCGCGCCACGCGCGGACGTGTGGGGCTTCCTCGCGGAGCCGTACCACCTCGCCGACTGGTGGCCCGGCATCACGGGCGTCGTCCCGGACCGGCGCGGCTTCGCGCCCGGCGCCCGCTGGAACGTGCACGCGACGAAGTGGAACGTGTTCGCGGGCTCGCGTGCCGTCGAGACGATGGTGCTGATCAGGGAGATCGACCTGTACGAACGGTGGACGTGGCATCTGCTCGACCCGCCGACCGACGTCGAGGTGCGGCTGCAGGCGACCGGCGAGGAGCGCACGCGCGTCACCGTCGCCGTCAGCCGCGGCAAGGCGGCACCGGCCGTGAAACGGCTCTACGACCTCGTCCAGACGGGCGCGAGCTGGTGAGCCGCCCGCCAGCCGGACGAGGCCCTACCATCGCTCGGGTGAGCGCGGAGGGCAGGCTGCTAGTGTGGAATCCCGTGGGTCGGACCTCGGGGAGACGCGTGTAGGTGGCGAAGTACGTCTTCGTCACCGGCGGCGTCGTCTCGTCTCTCGGCAAGGGCATCACGGCGGCGTCGCTCGGCCGGCTGCTGAAGGCGCGCGGGCTGAAGGTCCAGGTCCAGAAGTTCGACCCGTACATCAACGTCGACCCGGGGACGATGAGCCCGTTCCAGCACGGTGAGGTGTTCGTCACCGAGGACGGGGCCGAGACCGACCTCGACATCGGCCACTACGAGCGGTTCATCGACGAGAACCTGTCGCGTGCCGCGAACCACACCTCCGGAGCCGTGTGGGACCGCGTGCTGCGGAAGGAGCGGAAGGGCGAGTACCTCGGCTCGACCGTCCAGGTGATCCCGCACATCACGAACGAGATCAAGGCGCGCATCCGGTCGGTCGCCGACGCCACCGACACCGACGTCGTCATCACGGAGATCGGCGGCACGGTCGGCGACATCGAGTCGCTGCCGTTCCTCGAGGCGATCCGGCAGTTCCGGCGCGAGGCGGGGCCCGAGAACGTGGCGTACCTCCACGTGACGCTCGTGCCGTTCATCGACACGGCGGGCGAGCTGAAGACGAAGCCCACGCAGCACTCCGTCAACGAGCTGCGCCGCATCGGCATCCACCCCGACATCCTCGTGTGCCGCTCGACCGAGCCGCTGCAGCGCGACATCCGCGACAAGATCGCCCTGTTCGCCGACGTCGACGTCGATGCGGTGATCACGAACGCGGACGTCCCCGACGTGTACCTCGTGCCGCTCGACCTTCACGAGCAGCGGCTGGACGAGCTCGTGTGCCGGAAGCTCGGCATCGACGCGCCCGCGCCCGACCTCGCCGACTGGATCGATCTCAACGAGCGGATCAAGCAGCGGCGCAACTCGATCGAGATCGCGCTCGTGGGGAAGTACGTGAAGCTCCACGACGCGTACCTGTCGGTGCACGAGGCGCTCAAGCACGCCGGAATCCACAACGGCTGCCGCGTGCACGTCCGCTGGGTCGACGCCGAGGACATGACGCTCGAGGAGGCGCGCGCCGAGCTGGCGGGCGTCGACGGCGTGCTCGTCCCGGGCGGGTTCGGCGCCCGCGGCTGGGAGGGGAAGATCCTCGCGTGCCGCGTCGCGCGGGAGGACGAGATCCCGTACCTCGGGATCTGCCTCGGCATGCACGTCGCCGTCTCCGAGTTCGCCCGGCACGTCTGCGGGCTCGACGGCGCGAACTCGACCGAGATGGACCCCGAGACGCCGTTCCCAGTGATCGACCTCCTCCCGGAGCAGAAGGAGGTCGAGGACCTCGGCGGGACGATGCGGCTCGGCGCGCAGGCGGTCGAGCTCGGCGACGGGACGCGCACACGCGACGTCTACGGCGGCGAGGCCGTGATCGCGGAGCGCCACCGCCACCGGTACGAGGTGAACAACGCCTACCGCCAGCAGCTCGTCGACCACGGCCTCGTCGTGAGCGGCACCTTCCAGGAGGGGCGGCTCGTCGAGATCGTCGAGCTTCCCGACCACCCCTGGTTCGTCGCCTCGCAGTTCCATCCCGAGTTCAAGTCGCGCCCGACCCGGCCGGCGCCGCTCTTCCGTTCGTTCGTCGCCGCTGCGCTCCACCGCGCAGCCAGCCGCGCGGAGGTCCACGCCGCGCGCTAGGGTGCGCCTCCGTGCCGTCGGAGGTGGTCGATCTCTTCTGCGAGCTGGCGGTGCTGCCGAGCCCTCCGGGCGAGGAGCGCGCCGTCGCGGACGCCGTCTCGCGGTACCTCCGCGACTGCGGGCTCGAGGTCGACGAGGACGACGCGGGCCCGCGCGTCGGCTCGACGATGGGGAACCTCTACGCGCGCCTCGAGCCGACGGCGGACGGCGAGCCGCTCTTCCTCTGCGCGCACCTCGACACCGTCCCGCCGACGGCCGCGATCGAGCCCGTCGTCGACGACGGCGTCGTGCGGAACGGCGCGGGCACGATCCTCGGCGCCGACAACAAGGCCGCGGTCGCCGCGATGCTCGACGGGGCGCGCCGGGTGCTCGCCGAGGGCCGCCCGCACGCGGGGATCGAACTGGTCTTCACGCCGAAGGAGGAGGTGGGGCTCGTCGGGGCCTCCGCGTTCGACCGGTCGCGACTCCGCGCGCGCACCGGGTACGTGTACGACCAGGCCGCGCCGATCGGCGTGGTGATCCTCGGTGCGCCGTTCTCGCAGGCGCTCGAGGTGACCTTCCACGGGCGGGCCGCGCACTCGGGGATGCACCCGGAGGACGGACGGTCGGCGATCGCGGCCGCCGCGCGCGCGATCTCGGAGCTGCGTCTCGGCCGCGTCGACGAGCTCTCGACGGCGAACGTCGGGACGATCACGGGAGGCACCGCGGGCAACGTCGTGCCCGAGTGGTGCACGTTCACCGCGGAGGCGCGGTCGCACGACGAGCGACGCCTCGCCGAGCTGATCCAGGAGATGCAGGACGCGATCACGTTCGCCGCCTCCGTCGCCGAGTGCGACGTCGAGACGACGGCGCGGAAGAGCTACCGCGGGTACCGGTTCGCGAAGACCGATCGCGCAGTCGCGCTCGCGGCGGAGGCGCTCACGCGCTGCGGCCACGATGTGACGTACGACCTCTCGGGAGGCGCCGCGGACGCGAACGTGTTCAACGAGCACGGCCTCCAGTGCGTGAACCTCGCGAACGGTATGACGGACATCCACACGCCGAACGAGCACATCGCCGTCGCCGACATCGAGGCGATGGTCGACGTGACGCTGGCACTGGTCGACGCCGCGCGCGCGTGATCGAGGAGCGCCGCCTCGGGCCGGCCGTCGGCCTCGGCACGTGGCGGACGTTCGACGACGACGTCGAAGCCGCCCGTCGCGTCGTGGGTGCGGCGCTCGACGCAGGCGTCCGCGTCTTCGACAGCTCGCCGATGTACGGCGGCGCGGAGGCGTCCCTCGGTACGGCGCTCGCCGGGCGCCGCGGCGAGGCCACGGTCGCGACGAAGATCTGGGCGACGACGGTGCGCGAGGGGCGCGAGCAGTTCGCGCGACAGCTCGAGTGGTTCGGTGGGCGCGTCGACGTCGAGCAGGTGCACAACCTGGTGGCATGGCGGGAGCACGTCGAGTGGCTCGAGGACGAGCGGTCGGAGGGCCGGGTCGGGCTGATCGGCGTGACGCATTACGACCCTGCGGCGTTCGGCGAGCTCGGGACGGCCCTTCGCACGCGCCGCTTCGAGGTGGTTCAGGTGCCGTACAACCCGTGGGAGCGCGAATGCGAGCGTGAGGTCCTGCCGCTCGCGGAGGAGCTCGGCGTGCGCGTCATCGCGATGAGGCCGCTCGGCGGATCGGGAGAGACCGGCCGCCGCCGCGTCGAGCTGTCCGCTGCCGACCGTGGGCGGCTCGGCGTGCGCTCCTTCGCCGCGGCGCTGCTCGGCTGGGCGCTCGGCGACCCTCGCATCGACTGCGTCATCCCGGCGACGTCGCGGGCCGAGCGGGCGGCGGCGAATGCGGGCGCGCGGCCGCTCGACGCCGACGGGCGCGCGCTCGTCGAGGGGCTCGCCCGGTAGAGAGCGACCGTTCGTCGCGCGGGGTGTCGCGTCGCGCAGACGGGGGCATTGAGGCAGGATCTTGCCGATGCGGGTCTTCCAGGGCGCCGTCTTCGACGTCGAGCGCCGCGACGGGCGCGACGTCGTGGTCCATGGCCCGTCGGTCGCGGTGGTCGCGGTCGACCGCGAGGAGCACGTGATGCTCGTGCGCCAGCAGCGCGTCCCGGCAGGCGGGCCGGTGCTCGAGCTGCCGGCTGGCGTCGCCGAGCCCGGCGAGACGCCGCTCGCGAGCGCGCAGCGCGAGCTCGCCGAGGAGACCGGTCTCCACGGCGGCGTGTGGGTCGAGGTGGCGACGTTCTTCACGTCCCCCGGGTACACCGACGAGCTGATGCACCTGTTCGTCGCGACGGGCGTGGAGCGGGGGGAGGCGCACCCCGAGGAGACGGAGGACCTCGAGCTCGTCCCCGTGCCGCTCGCGGAGGTCCCGTCGCTCATCGAGGAGACGGAGGATGCGAAGACGCTCGTGGGCCTGCTGATGCTCGTCCATCTCCGGGCGACGGGTACGCTTCCGCGCGCATGAAGATCGGCGTCGCGAGGGAGATCAAGCCGGACGAGTACCGCGTGGCGCTGACGCCGGCCGGCGCGCTCGAGCTGATCAACCGCGGTCACGACGTCACGATCGAGTCGGGCGCGGGCGCCGGCAGCGCGTTCGCCGACGGCGACTACGAGCGGGTCGGCGCGCGGATCGGCTCGGTCGACGAGGTGTGGGAGGCGTCGGAGCTCGTCCTCAAGGTGAAGGAGCCGATCGAGCCCGAGTACCGCCGGCTTCGCGACGGCCTCATCCTGTTCACGTACCTGCACATCGCCGCCGACGAGCCGCTCACGCACGCGCTCGTCGACTCCGGCGTCACCGCCGTCGCGTACGAGACGGTCGAGGTCGGACGCACCCTGCCGTTGCTCGCGCCGATGTCCGAGGTCGCGGGCCGCCTCGCGCCGCAGGCGGGCGCGTACTTCCTCGAGCGCCCGATGGGCGGTCGCGGGCTGCTGCTCGGCGGCGTGCCCGGCGTCGCGCCCGGCAAGGTCGTCATCGTCGGCGGCGGCGTCGTCGGCTACAACGCGGCCGTGATAGCGCTCGGCTTCGGGGCGCAGGTCACGATCCTGGAGCGCTCGATCGACCGGATGCGCCATCTCGAGGAGGTGCTGTCGGGCCGGGTGTCGCTGCTCATGAGCTCGAGCCTGCAGGTCGCGTCGTCACTCGGGGACGCCGACCTCGTCATCGGAGCTGTGCTGATCCCCGGAGCGGTGGCGCCGAAGCTCGTGACGCGCGAGATGATCTCGCAGATGAAGGAGGGCGCGGTCGTCGTCGACGTCGCGATCGACCAGGGCGGCTGCTTCGAGACGTCGCACGCCACGACGCACGCCGACCCCGTGTACGTCGTCGACGGCGTGACCCACTACTGCGTCGCGAACATGCCGGGCGCGGTCCCGGTGACGTCGACGAAGGCGCTGACGAACGCGACGCTGCCCTACGTCGAGGCGATCGCCGAGCACGGCTTCCGCGGCGCGGTCGCCGCCGATCCCGCGCTCGCGAAGGGCGTGAACGTCGTCGAGGGAAAGGTGACGTACGAGGCGGTCGCCGCGGCGCACGGCCTCGACTACACGCCGCTCGCCGACGTGGTCCCGCTGAGCGCCGTCTAGCGCCCGGGCCTACGACGCCTTCGCGGCCCGCTTCTTGTTCGGGTTCGGGCTCAGCCGGACGACGAGCCACGTCACTCCCGCCGAGAGAGCGATCATCCCGACGATGAAGAGGACGATCCCGATGAGACCGAGCACGTTGGCCACGGGACTAGGATAGCTTCGCGGTATGCCCAGGGCCTGCGTCATCGTCCTCGACGCCGTCGGCGCGGGCGAGCTGCCGGATGCCGCCGAGTTCGGCGACGAGGGCTCGAACACGCTCGCGAACGTCGCGCGCGCGGTCGGCGGCCTCGACCTTCCGACCCTCGAGGCGCTCGGCCTCGGCAACATCGAGCCGCTCGAGGGCTGCGCGCCGCAGCCGGGCGCGCCGGCGATCGCCGGCCGCCTCGTCGAGCGGTCGAAGGGCAAGGACACGACGACGGGGCACTGGGAGCTGATGGGCGTCGTGACGCCGCAGGCGATGCCGACGTACCCGTTCGGCTTCCCCGACGACGTGATCGACCCGTTCATGAACCAGACCGGCCGCGGCGTCCTCGGGAACCGGCCGGCGAGCGGCACCGACATCATCCAGGAGCTCGGCGAGGAGCACCAGCGGACGGGGAAGTGGATCGTCTACACGAGCGCCGACTCGGTCTTCCAGATCGCGGCGCACGAGGAGATCGTCCCGCTCGAGGAGCTGTACGGCGCGTGCCGGATCGCGCGCGAGCTCCTGACCGGGAAGCACGCCGTCGGGCGCGTGATCGCACGTCCGTTCGTCGGGGCGCCGGGGGCGTACGAGCGAGACGGCGCGAGCCGACACGACTTCTCGCTCGAGCCGAGACGGCCGAACTACCTCAGCCTCGTGCGCGACGCCGGGCACACCGTCTACGGCGTCGGCAAGATCGGCGACATCTTCGCCCACCAGGACGTCGACGAGGAGTTCCCGACGAAGTCGAACGTCGACGGGATCCAGCGGACGGAGGAGCTCCTGCGCACGGTCGACGACGGCCTGATCTTCACGAACCTGGTCGAGACCGATTCGCTGTGGGGCCATCGCAACGACCCGGTGAACTTCCACCGGTGCCTCCAGGACTTCGACCGGCGGCTGCCCGACCTCCTCGACGCGCTCCGGCCCAACGACCTCCTCATCCTCACGTCGGACCACGGGTGCGACCCGACGACGCCGTCGACCGACCACAGCCGCGAGCACGCCCTGCTCCTCGCGTACGTGGAGGGCCGAAACGCCGCAGGGCGCGTGCACGAGGGCGAGTTCGGGGACGTCGGCGCGACGGTGAACGCCTGGCTCGGCGGCAAGGCCGCGCCACGCGGGGTTCCCGGCGCGGCGATCGTCGATCCGTGACCCGGCTCGACGACCCGGCGCTCGTCGCGTCCGAGTACGCCGACGAGACGCGCCTGCGGCGACGCGCGCGCGGCTACGCCGGCGCCGGGACGCCCGACGACGCCCGGGTGCCGCTCGTGCAGTCGGTCGTCGCGACCGGCCTCTCGCCGCGGATGGTGGCGTTGACGCGCGAGCGCGGGGTCGAGGCGCTCATCGCGGACGTCCAGTCCGTTCCGCGACGCGTCCTTCGACGTCGTCGTCGCGGCCTGGATTCTCTAGTGCGCGCGTCGATCTCGATGTCGCCGTTCGCGGCGAACGTGGCGGAGGAGATCGACCTTCCGCTGGTCGTCACCCGGGCGAGCTCGGTGTTCGTCGCGAAGAAGGCGGGGTGAGCGCGTCGCACCACCCGGTGCACGTTCGCGAGCAGTACGCACGCGAGGACAACCTGCGCGCGCGCCAGGCGCTCTATGCAGAGGTCGAGGGCGACGACGCGCAGGACGTGCTCCGGCGGTCGCTCCGCGAATGGCGGCCGCGCGCCGTGCTCGAGGTCGGCGGCGGCCAGGGCGAGCTCGCGCAGTGGCTCACGCAGGAGCTCGACGCGGCCGTGTCGTTCGTCGACCAGTCGGAGCGGATGGTCGAGCTCGCCCGCGCCCGAGGCATCGCCGCCCAGGTCGGAGACGTGCAGGAGCTCCCGTTCGAGGACGACTCGTTCGACACCGTCGTCGCCGCGTGGATGCTCTACCACGTCGAGGATCTCGACCGTGGCCTCGCCGAGATCGCGCGCGTCCTGCGTCCGGGCGGCGGGTTGTTCGCGGTCACGAACTCGATCACGCACCTCGAGGAGCTCCGGTCGCTGATCGGGTACTCGCAGGAGCTGCTCGAGCGGTTCAGCCGCGAGAACGGCGGCGAGTGGCTGCGCAGGCACTTCGCGGCCGTCGAGCGGATCGACCTCGAGCTGCGCGTGACGGTGCGCGAGCGCCAGCGGCTCGTGGCGTACCAGCAGTCGCTGTCGATCCCGTCCCGGCCGGTTCCCGACGACGTGGAGGTGCCGTTCGTGACCCATGCCCGCACCTCACTCTTCTTCGCGACCACGTGACGCTGATCAGGCCCGCCGAGCTCATCCAGCGCAAGCGCGACGGCGAGGAGCTGCCCGACGACGAGCTCGCGGAGCTCGTGCTGGGGTACGCGCGCGGCGAGGTCCCCGACTACCAGATGGCGGCGTTCCTGATGGCGGTGTTCTTCCGCGGCCTCTCGTCGCGCGAGACGTTCGTCCTGACCGACGCGATGATCCGGAGCGGCGACACGATCGACCTCGGCTCGGCGCTCGGCCGCAAGGTCGTCGACAAGCACTCGACCGGCGGCGTGGGCGACAAGACGTCCCTCGCGGTCGCGCCGATCGTCGCTGCGTGCGGCGTGCCGCTCGGGAAGATGAGCGGGCGCGGCCTCGGCCACACCGGAGGGACGCTCGACAAGCTCGAGTCCATCCCGGGCTACCGCACCGAGCTGACGCTCGACGAGTTCATCGCCGTCGTCCGCGACGTCGGCGCCGCGATCGTCGGGCAGACGGGGGACCTCGTGCCTGCGGACAAGCTCCTCTACGGGCTCCGCGACGTGACGGCGACGGTCGACCAGATGTCGCTGATCGCCGCGTCGATCATGTCGAAGAAGCTCGCGGCGGGCGCACAGGCGATCGTCCTCGACGTGAAGGTCGGGAACGGCGCGTTCATGCACACGATCGAGGACGCGCGGCGCCTCGCGGAGACGATGATCGGCCTGGGCGAGGAGGCGGGGCGCGAGGTCGTCTGCCTGCTCACCGACATGGACCAGCCGCTCGGCGCCGCGGTCGGGAACGCACTGGAGGTGCGGGAGGCGCTCGACACCGTTCGCGGGAGGGGCCCGGCCGACTTCACCGAGCTCGTGCTCGACGCGTGCGCGAAGCTGCTCGCGCTCTCCGACCTCGGCATCGACGAGGCAGAGGGGCGCCGCCGGGCCGAGGCGGCCGTCGCCGACGGGACCGCCGAGGCCGCGTGGCGCCGGTGGATCGTGGCGCAGGGCGGCACCTCCGACGAGGCGGCGCTCCCCGCGGCGCCGGTACAGCACGAGCTCCGCGCGCCCGCCGGCGGCTGCGTGGCGCGTCTCACTGCCGTCGACGTCGGCCTCGCCGCCGTGCACCTCGGCGCCGGCCGGCGAACGAAGGAGGACGCGGTCGACCACGCCGTCGGCGTCGTCGTGCACGCGAAGCGCGGCGACCGCGTCGAGGCGGGGCAGCCGCTCGCGACCATCCACGCACGCGACGACGAGGGCGCGCGTGCGGGCGCGGCCGAGGTGCTCGCGGCGTACGAGATCCGCGACGCGCCGGTCGACGAGCGGCCCGTCCTCCTGGAGGTCGTGCGCTAGCTACCGTGGCCGCGTGCCCGAGCTGCCCGAGGTCGAGACGGTGCGGCGGCGGCTCGCGCCCGTGCTCGACGGCCGGGTCCTCGAGCGGGTCGAGATCGACGACCCGCGGCTGACGCGGCCGCTCGACCCGCGGGACGTCGCGCGCGAGCTCGAGGGCGAGCGCGTCGCGTCGGTCAACCGCCGCGGCAAGTACCTGATCGTCCGCTTCGAGTCGGGCCGCGCGCTGCTCGTGCACCTGCGGATGACGGGGTCGTTCCTGCACGGGACGGGGCTGCCGCAGGACGACCACCGGCGGGCGCTCGTCGCGCTCGACGACGGCTCGCAGCTCGCCTACCGCGACGTCCGGCGCTTCGGCACGTGGCTGTTGCTCGAGCCGGAGGAGGTGGAGGCATACGTCGACGCCCGCGTCGGGCGCGAGCCGCTGGCCGAGGCCTACCGGGCAAAGCACCTCGGCGAGCGCCTCGCCGGCCGGCGGGCGCCGGTGAAGGCGGCGCTGCTCGACCAGCGGACGGTCGCGGGCGTCGGGAACATCTACGCGGACGAGGCCCTGCACCGGGCCGGCATCCACCCGCTGCGCCCGGCGCAGGCGCTGCGCCGCCCGCAGGTCGCGGCGCTGCGCGACGCGGTCGTCGACGCGCTCTCCGCGGGGCTCGCGGCCGGGGGCGCGACGATCGACGACTTCCGCCACGCCGACGGCGTCCGCGGCGCCTTCCAGGACGAGTTCCTCGTGCACCTGCGCCGCGGCGAGGCCTGCGGCACGTGTGGCGCCGAAATCAAGAAGATGGTCGCCGCCGGCCGCGGCACCTACGTCTGCGAGACGTGCCAGCCGCGTCCCCGGGCGCGCCGCCGCGCGCGCCCGGGGGCCCCGGCCGCTGGCC
>DASWRL010000074.1:0-3997 GCA_036403195.1 Gaiellaceae bacterium | reverse complement strand
GCGCTGGAGCGGCGCTTCGCTCCCGTCTTCGTCGGCGAGCCGTCCGTCGCCGACACGATCGCGATCCTGCGCGGGCTGAAGGAGCGCTACGAGGCGCATCACGGCGTACGCATCCGCGACGCCGCGCTCGTCGCCGCGGCCGTCCTCTCGCACCGCTACATCGCCGACCGCTTCCTGCCCGACAAGGCGATCGACCTCGTCGACGAGGCGGCCTCGAGGCTGCGGATGGAGATCGACTCGAGCCCGCTCGAGCTCGACGAGGCGAACCGCCGGGTGATGCAGCTCGAGATCGAGCTCGCCGCGATGGCCAAGGAGACGGAGGCGGTGCGCGAGCCCGTCGAGCGCGCCCTCGCGGAGGCGAAGGAGGAGCGCGACGCGCTCGCCGGCCGCTGGGCGAAGGAGAAGGAGGCGCTCGAGCGCGTGAAGGAGGCGACGCGGCGCATCGACGAGCTGCGCATGGAGGCCGAACGCGCCGAGCGCGAGGGCAACCTGCAGCGCGTCGCCGAGATCCGGTACGGCGAGCTGCCCGCGCTCGAGAAGGAGCTCGCCGAGCGCGACGGCGCGGTCGCGAGCCCGATGGTGAAGGAGGAGGTCGACGAGGACGACGTCGCCGCCGTCGTCGGCCGGTGGACGGGAATCCCCGTCGACCGCCTGCTCGAAGGGGAGACGGAGAAGCTGATCCACATGGAGGAGCGGCTCCACCTGCGCGTCGTCGGGCAGGACGAGGCGGTCACGGCGGTCGCGAACGCGCTGCGGCGCGCCCGTACCGGCCTGCAGGACCCGGACCGCCCGATCGGCTCGTTCGTCTTCCTCGGGCCGACCGGCGTCGGGAAGACCGAGCTCGCGCGGGCGCTCGCAGAGTTCATGTTCGACGACGAGCGCGCGATGGTGCGGCTCGACATGTCGGAGTACCAGGAGCGCCACACGGTCTCGCGCCTCGTCGGCGCGCCTCCCGGCTACGTCGGGTACGACGAGGGCGGGCAGCTGACGGAGGCGGTGCGCCGCCGCCCGTACAGCGTCGTGCTCCTCGACGAGATCGAGAAGGCGCACGCGGAGGTGTTCGACGTGCTCCTGCAGGTGCTCGACGACGGCCGGCTGACCGACGGCCAGGGCCGCACGGTCGACTTCCGGAACGTGGTCTTGATCATGACGTCGAACATCCGCAGCGCCGACGCGATGCGCGACCACTTCCGGCCGGAGTTCCTGAACCGGATCGACGAGATCGTCGAGTTCCGCCCGCTCTCGCGCGACCAGATCGGCGAGATCGTCGAGCTCCAGCTCACGCGGTTGCGCGAGCGGCTCGCCGAGCGGGGGCTCGCGCTCGAGCTCACCGAGGTCGCGACGCGGGAGCTCGCGGAGGCGGGGTGGGACCCCGCGTACGGCGCGCGGCCGCTCAAGCGGGCGATCCAGCGCCTGCTCGAGAACCCGCTCGCGCTCCGGCTCCTCGAGGGCGACTTCCGCGAGGGCGACACGATCCTCGTCGATGCCCAGAACGGCGACCTCGTCTTCACCCGCGCGGGCGCAGCGGTCGCGGCGTAGCGTGGCGCCGTGATCCTCGTCGTCGCGGCCACGCCGGAGGAGCTCGCGGGCGCGCCGGGCGGCGCCGTGTGCGGCGTGGGGCCCGTCGACGCCGCGGCGCGCACCGCCGCCGCCCTCGCGGCCGCGCGCGCGGACGCCGTCGTCAACGTCGGCATCGCCGGCGCCCGGACGTTCGACGCGCCCCGCTTCGTGATCGGGAGCGAGGCCGTGTACTGCGACGCGGACGACCCGCGCTGGATCGAGGTCCGCCTCCCGGCCGACCCGCGACTCGTCGAGGCGGCGCGTCGCGCCCTGCCGGGAGCGACGGTCGCACCGATCGGGACCTCTGCGCGCGTCGGCGGCGCGACGGCGTGCGACACCGAGGCGATGGAGGGGTACGGGGTGCTGCGGGCGGCGATGCTCGCGGCGGTTCCCGCCGTCGAGGTGCGGGTCGTCTCGAACGCCGTCGGCGAGACCGACCGCGCGAAGTGGCGGTTCGCCGAGGCGCGGCAGGCGCTCGCGGCCGCTCTGCCCGCGCTCGTCGAGGAGCTCGAGCGTGCGTGACCTCCCCGCCGCGCTGCCGCCGGCCGAGCGCACCGTCGGCCAGCTCGTCGCGGAGACGATTCGCGGCTACGGCAGCGACTTCTGGCGCATCCTTCCGCTCGGGCTGCCCCTCGCCGTCGCGGACCAGCTGAGCGTGCGCCAGGGCCAGGCGACGCAGATGCTCGCGTACTGGGCGACGCTGCCGCTCTTCGTCGCGGCATATGTGTGGGCGTGCCGGGTCGTCCTGCGCGCGCGGCCGACCCTCGCCGCGGCCGCGGTGGCGACGCTCGTCTGGCTGCCGTTCCCCGTGCTGCGGGCGGTATTCGTGCTGCCCGCGCTCGCGTGGCTCGCGTTCATCGGCCTCGCCGTCCCGGCCGCGATGGTCGAGCGGGTCGGGCTCCGGGAGGCGCTCGCGCGCGGACGCGAGCTCGGGACGGCGGACTACGTCCACTCGCTCGGGTCCCTCGCCGCCCTCGTCGTCGTGGTCGGCGTCGCCGCGAACGCGCTCAGCGCACTCCTGCACACGCAGGGCGACAACGGACAGCGCCTGGCGCTCTTCCTCTCGGACGCCGTCCTCGGGCCGCTGCTCTTCGTGGGGGGCGCGCTTCTCTACGTCGACCAGGAAGCACGTCGAGTAAGGTCCGCGCGCCGTGCCGCTGTTCATCCTCCTCTCGACGCTGACCCAGCAGGGCGTGCAGACCCTCAAGTCGAATCCTGAGCGGCTCCGCCAGGTGAACCAGGACGTCGAGGAGCTGGGATGCAAGGTGCTCCACCAGTGGGCGACGCTCGGCGAGTTCGACTTCGTGAACGTCGTCGAGGCGCCCGACATCGCCACGGTGGCGAAGGTGTCGGTCGCGCTCGGTGCGCGCGGCTCGACCCGGATCGAGACCCTCCCGGCGCTCGAGGTCGAGGAGTTCCTGCGGACGCTCGAGTAGTCAGGCGGCCGCGGCGGCGATCTCGCCGGCGAGCCGCGCGTTTCCGACGATGAGGTCGCGGTTCGCGGCCAGCGTGCGGCCGCCGCTCTCGCGGTGCAGGAACGAGAGGACGAACGGCGTGACCGCCTGGCCGCGCACGCCCTGGGCCGAGGCCTCGGCGAGCGCGCGCTCGATCAGCGGCTCCACGTCGTCCAGGCTCGCGTCCGGCGGCCGGCCGACGAGGATGCCGCCCCCGCCGAGCTCCCAGTGCGCCCGCGCGACGGCCGCAGCCTCGGCCGCCGTCTCGACGCGCGCCGAGACCGGCGGTCCTCCGGCAGCGGCGTAGAAAAGCGGCAGCGCGTCGGTGCCGAAACCGAGCACCGGCACGCCGTGCGTCTCGAGCAGCTCGGCGGTGGCCGGGACGTCGAGCAGCGACTTGACGCCCGACGAGACGACCACGGCCGGCGTCGACGCGAGCGCCTCGATGTCCGCCGAGACGTCCGGCGGGGACGGCCAGCCGCGGTGGACGCCGCCGAGCCCGCCCGTCGCCAGCACGCGGATCCCCGCGGCGCGGCAGACCGCGAGCGTGCCGCCGACCGTCGTCGCTCCGATCGCACGCTGGACGACCGCGGCCGCGAGGTCGCGCGGGCCGACCTTCCGCGCGTCGGGTCCGAATCGCCGCAGCTCCTGCTCCGTCAGCCCGACGACGACCTCGCCGTCCAGGACGCCGACGGTCGCGGGAACGGCGCCGCCCGTGCGGACCGCGGCCTCGGACCTCAGGCCGACCTCGACGCCCTCGCCGGGCGGGAACCCGTGCGCGACGAGCGTCGTCTCGAGAGCGACCACCGCCGGCGCCTCGCGCACCTCCTCGCCGACGCGGATCACGGCATCGCCCCCATCCGCGCGCAGCAGCGGGCCGCCGTGGCCACGCCGAGCTCGGCGCCGCCGACGAGGACGCCCGCTGCGAGCGCGTCGCCGGCGCCCGTCGTGTCGACGACGTCGACCTCGACCGCCGCGTGGTC
>DASWRL010000073.1:0-34983 GCA_036403195.1 Gaiellaceae bacterium | reverse complement strand
TGTCCGCGACCTTGCCGGCGCCGGCACTGCCCACGACGATCTGGGCGGGCAGCGGCGTCGAGGAGTAGGACGTGGCGGGCTTCGAGACGGGCGGCGGGGTCGACGACGCGGACCCGGTGCTGTTCTTGTCGAACGGGTCGCGGAAGCCGGCGGGCGCGGGGACGTCCTGCATCGCGTGCTCGGCACCGACGGCCGCGACACGCCCGAAGACGTCGTGCGCCGAGAGGCGTGCGATCACCTTCCGGTCGCGTGCGACCTCCGCGGGCGTCTTCGCCGTCACGGGGGCGGCACCGACGTCGCCCACGACGGCGGGCGCCGTCGTGTCGGCGGGCGCGGGCGTCGCCGCCGGCGTGCTGCTGCTCGAGTGCTTGAGGACCTTGGGGAGCTCCCACACGAGCAGGAGCACGAGCAGGCCGAGCGCGACCCCGAGGAAGATCTTCTGCTTCCGCTCCTTCGCCGCACGCGCCTGGGCGTGCGCGGTCGCGCGGCGGCGGGAGACCGACGTCGACGCGGCCATCAGGGCGTAGCGCTCGCCGCGCTCGAGTCGGTCGTTCCGCTGGACGAGGTCGTGGACGCAGCGTCGGTCGCCGCCGCGGTCGTCGCCGCCGCGGTCGCCGCACTCCCGTACACGAACGCGTTGAGCGAGATCGTCGCGGTCACGGCCGCCGACTGGGACGCGCCCGAGTCGGTGCCGCCGGTCGAGGCCGCGGCGCCGAACTGGATGCCGTCGACCGAGTAGAGACGACCCGTGCCGGTGACGTTCTTGCCCTGCACGTCGGCGCTCCGGCGCAGCAGCTTCATCAGCTGCTGGAGCTCGAAGTACCGCCCCTTCACCGTCACGGTCAGCGGCACGGCCTCACCGCCGGCCGCGGCCGCGACGAGCGGCGCGGGCGTGATCGTGTCGAGCTCGGCCTGCGTCTTCGTGACGTAGGAGGAGAGCTGCCGCAGGACCTGCGACATCTGCGGGGTGTCGGGCAGCGCACGCTTCGCAGCGCGCAGGGCGGCTGCGTTCTTCGCGTCCGAGGTCGTGGCAAGCACGTGCTGGAGCGATGCGAGCTGTGCGGATTCGGCCGCGTTCTTCGCGTCGAGATCGCTCGACTTCGAGCGCTCCGGCGAGACGAACATGAACCATCCGACGACGGCGACGAGAAGGACCGCCGCGATCGAGGCGGCGAGCGCGCCGCCCGCGCCGAGCTTCTTCATCACCGAACACCTCCGGACGTAACGGTTCCCTGGATGCTGAACGTGACCGTCCCGTCGCTCTGGCGACCGGAGGTCTGCAGCTCGACGTTCGTGAGCCACGGCAGCAGCGCGAGCCGGTCGAGGACGCCGGCGGTGCCGACGTGTGACGGAGCCGAGCCGGCGACCGTGAAGGTCGTCACCGGCGCCGCCGTCGAGACGGCCGCCGTCGTCGGCGACGTCACGGTCAGGCTCGTCAGGTACACGCCGGACGGGATGACGCGCGCGAGGTCCATCAGCGTGCGGTCCCAGTTCATCCGCGTGGTGGCCACGCCCTGGACGATCTTGAGGCGTGCCTGCGCCTGGTTCTGCGTGGCCTGGATCTTCGTGACCCGCGTCTGGAGCGACGCGACCTGCGACGTCGTCTTCGCGAGCGCCTGCTGCTTGCTGTGCACCGAGGAGCGCTCGTGCACGTACAGGCCCCCGAGCAGCACGGCGAGCACGGCCGCTGCGGCGCCGCCGACGCGAACGACCCGCGTCGGGTTCAGCGTCGCGAGGGTCGAGCGCCGCTGGTTCTGGAGCCGCGCGTCGAGCGGGAGGAGGTTGACGGCGCGCATCAGACCTCCACCCCCAGGCCGATCGCGACCGCGAGCGACGGAAGGTCGTCGCGATCTCCCATCCGGACGGTGTCTGCGACCTCGACGGCTGCGAGCGGGTCGGCCGCGGCGACGTTCGCGCGAACGAGCTCCGCGAGCTCGTCGACGAGGCCGGGCATCCTGCTCGTACCGCCGGTGACGAGGATCTCGCCGATCGCGAGCGACTCCGGCTGGCTCTGGTAGAACTGGAGCGAGGCGATCAGCTCCCGGGCGAGGTTCGAGAGCTCGCCGCGGACGGCGTCACGGGCGCGCGTCATGGTTGCGTCTCCTGGATCGTCGTCGGGGTCGAGCGAGAGGCTGAGCTTCAGCTCCGCGGCCTCCTCGGCGGTCACGCCGACGCCGCGCGTGATCGCGACGTCGAGCTTCGCACCGCCCCAGTCGAGGACACGGGTGAAGTCACAGACCTTCCCGTCGGAGATCGCGAGAATCGACCGGTCGTGACCGAGCGCGACGGCGACGACCGCCGTCGGGTCGGTGTCCGGCGACGCCGCGCGCGGACCGACCGCGCGCAGAAGGGCGAAGGCCTCGACGTCGATACCGATCAGCTCCAGGTTGGCCGACTGGCACGCCATCACGAGCTGG
Organism: Gaiellaceae bacterium; assembly: GCA_036403195.1. Taxonomy (GTDB): domain Bacteria; phylum Actinomycetota; class Thermoleophilia; order Gaiellales; family Gaiellaceae; genus PALSA-600. The sequence continues at coordinate 32,566 of DASWRL010000073.1, read as the reverse complement.
TCGATGGGGTCGCGGTACGCGGCCGCGAGGACGACGCGATAGCCCTGGCCCTCCTCCGACTCCGCCTTTCCGACGACGTGGAAGTCGAGCACCGCCTGGTCCATCGGGATCGCCATCGCTTCGTGTGCGCGGAAGGCGACCGCGTTCGCGAGCTGGTCCTCACCGTCGACACCGGTGACGTCGAGGACACGGACGCCGACCCGGTTCGTGCCGATGCCGATGCGGACGTTCTTGCGCGGCAGCTTGTTGCGGGTGAAGAACCCGTTGAGCGCGTCGGCGAGACGCGGCATGTCGCGGACCTCGCCGGCGACGACGATGCCCGGCTCGAGCGGCTCGCGGGCGATGTCGACGAGCTTCGCCGTGCCGTTGTTGACGACGTGGGCCGCGGCGAGCTGGGACGCGCCGATCTTGAGACCGACGACGTCCATCTTCTTCGGGCGGCTGGCGCTCAGCTTCGGCGCCTTCGACGTCTTCGCCTTGGCCTTCTTCACACCCTTGAACAGGTCCGAGACCTTGATTTCCTTGTTCATGTCCATCGATCAGCCCTCCCCTGCGAGCCGGAGGCCGTTGCCGCTGCCGAAGGCCGGCGTCATCACCGGCGCGACGGAGCCCGCAGCCGACGGCGGCGGTGTGAAACCCGAGCGCTCGAGGAGGCCCTCGAGCTGGTCGGGACGCGACGAGCGCGAGGTCGCGATCTCGAAGGTGATGACCCCGCGCTGGACGAGGTCGGCGAGCGACTGCTCCATCGTCACCATCCCGCGCGACGTGCTGGTCTGCATCACCGAGTAGACCTGCTCGATCTTCGCCTGCCGGATCAGGTTCCGGACGGCGTCATCGGGCATCAGGATCTCGAGTGCGGCGACGCGGCCGCTGCCGTCCGCAGTCGGCACGAGGTTCTGCGTGACGACGCCCTGGAGCGTCGAGGCCACCTGCACGCGGATCTGTCCCTGCTGCTCCGCCGGGAAGACGTCGATGATGCGGTCGATCGTCTGCGGAGCGCTCTGCGTGTGCAGCGTGCCGAACACGAGGTGCCCGGTCTCGGCTGCGGTGAGCGCGGTCGCGATCGTCTCGAGGTCGCGCATCTCGCCGACGAGGATCACGTCGGGGTCCTCGCGCAGCGCCGCGCGGAGCGCCTCGCCGAACGACGTGGCGTCCGGGCCGAGCTCGCGCTGGTTGACGATGCACGAGCGGTGCCAATGGAGGAACTCGATCGGATCCTCGATCGTGAGGATGTGCTCGTGCCGTGAAGAGTTGATGTGGTCGAGGAGCGACGCGAGCGTCGTCGACTTGCCGGAGCCGGTGGGGCCGGTCACGAGCACGAGCCCGCGCGGCTTCTCCGCGAGCTCGTACAGCCGGGCCGGCATGTTGAGCTCCTCGAGCGTCTTGATCTTCGCCGGGATCAGGCGGAACGCAGCGGCGACACTCTCCCGCTGGAAGTACACGTTCACGCGGAACCGGGCGAGGCCCGGGACGGCGTGCGAGAAGTCGAGCTGGCGCTTCGTCTCCAGCACCTTCTGCTGCTCGGTCGAGAGGATCCGGTAGAGCAGCGTGCGCGTCTCCTCCGGCGCGAGGTTGTCGAAGTCCGGAAGGCGGCGCAGCTGGCCGACGACGCGGACCACCGGCGGCGAGCCTGCGGTGATGTGCATGTCGGACGCGTCGTGCTCGACCATGACGGCGAGCAGATCGTCGATCGACATTGCGGGGGCGGTCGAGGTCACGTCGTTCCTATCGGTCGGAGGCGTCGAAAGCTTGAGGTCGTCTGGTGCACGCACCGGGCGCGGCGTTCCCGGCGCGGCGTCGTTCGTCCGCGGGCGCCCGCTCCTTGTTCGCGTGAGCGACGGGGAGAGGGAGTCGCGCGTGCCGCCCACTCAAGATCGGCAGGCGGCGACGGGCCTTGACCCCCTTTCGGGTGGCTCTTCGGGAGCCCGGTTGTTGCCGGTGCACGCAACGAGGGGCAGCCGATGGCCGCCCCTCGTTCCGTGCGATAGAGCTGTCTTCAGGACTACTGACAGGCGACTGCCGGCGTCGTCTCCTGGACGTCACCGCCGCCGATCGCGACCTGGCCACGCTGCGCCCAGGCCCACTTGTTGCCGACCTGGATGCTGACGCAGTACGTCTGACCGGAGTTCGCCAGCGAGTGACCCTTGAACTTCGCGCCCGAGTCGTACGAGCTGTGGATCTTCGTCAGGGTCAGGGCGCTGTAGGTGCCCTTGTCAGCGTAGAGCGCCTCGATCGACGGGAGCGCCGCACGGACGTCGGCGTCGGCCGCCTTCTGGTTCGCGCGATCCTTGAACCCGAGGTAGGACGGCACCGCAATCGCCAGCAGGATGCCGACGATCACGATCACGACCAGGAGCTCGATCAGCGTGAAGCCCTCCTCACGCCCGAGCCGCTGCCGCAACTTCGACATGTGTTCTCCTTCTTCGTAATCGGGCACGTGCTTGACGTGCGGGGTACGCCCAGGTAGAGCGACCTGCCAGGGCCGGTTCGCCCCCTCGTGGGGCTGTTCCTGCTCCCGTGTGGTGTGAGCCGCGACCTTCACTGCGCTCACCCCTCCGTGACCTCGCACCCGAGGTACGAGAACGACGCCACGATGTCCGCCACGAAGGAGTCCGCCTGACTCGGCGAGTCGAAGCGGTACGGCTTCGCCAGCGCAGGCGTGGGGCCTGCGTTGACGACGACCCCGCCGACGTCCTGCGTCACGGAGACGAAGGCGACGACGTTCCCGTCACGCGTGACACGCCAGGACGTGCCGCGTGCCGAGGCAACATCGGGAGCACTGGACATGGCATCGGTATCGGCAGGCATGGAGCCGCGCTTCTCACCCAGAAGGGGCATCTGCGTTCGCTGCGCTGACTACGACGAGCAGACGCGGGCGAGCTCTTCGGCAGTGGTGGTGCCGGCCTCGACCTTCGCGATGCCGTCCTCCCACATCGTCCCCATGCCCTCGTCGCGGGCGGCCGCGGCGATCACGTCGCGCGACGCCTTCTCGGAGGCGAGCTGCTCGAGGCGCGGGCTCATCTCCAGGAGCTGGAAGACGCCGATCCGGCCGCGGTAGCCGGTGTTGCCGCACCGCGGGCAGCCGTGCTTGCGGTGGAAGACCTTCCCCTCGAGCTCCTCGACGCGCTGGTCGCTGATATGGAGGGCGCGCAGCTCCTCCGGCGTCGGCGTGTACGGCTCGGCGCAGTGCTCGCACAGCTTCCGCGCAAGCCGCTGCGCGAGCACGGCCGACACGGCGGCGCCCGTGATGAACGGCTCGACGCCCATCTCGTTCAGGCGCGTCAGCGCCGAGGGCGCGTCGTTCGTGTGCATCGTCGAGAGCACGAAGTGGCCCGTGAGCGCGGCCTCGATCGAGATCTTCGCCGTCTCGCCGTCGCGGATCTCGCCGACCATGACGATGTCGGGGTCGGAACGGAGGATCGACCTCAGCGCTGTCGAGAACGTCAGCCCGGCGCGCGGGTTGATCTGGATCTGCTTGATCGAGGCCAGCCGGTACTCGACGGGGTCCTCGACTGTGATGATGTTGACCTCGGGCCGGTTGATCGACGCGAGCGAGGCGTACAGCGTCGTCGACTTGCCCGATCCTGTCGGGCCGGTGACGAGCACGGCGCCCGTCGGCCGCGCGAGGATCCCGTTCATCTGCACCTGCATCGACTCCGCGAGGCCGATCTCGGCAAGCGTCGGCACCTCGCGCGACTTGTCGATGAGACGCATCGTCACCGCCTCGCCCTCGACCGTCGGCAGCGTCGCGACGCGGATGTCGAGCATGCGGCCGGCCGCCGCGGCGCTGAGCGTGATGCGGCCGTCCTGCGGCTTGCGCCGCTCGGCGATGTCGAGCTTCGCGAGCACCTTCAGACGCGTCGTGACACCGGCCGCGAGCCTCTTCGGCACGCGGTGCGCGATGTGGAGGACGCCGTCGATGCGGTAGCGAACGACCACCTCGTTCTCCTGCGGCTCCACGTGGATGTCGCTGGCGCCGTCCTCGGCCGCCTGGAAGATGATCGAGTTGACGAGCCGGACGAGCGGCGCGTCGGAGATGCCGTCGTCCGCCTCCAGGTCGTCCTGGTCGTCGTCGGTGACGGCGACGACGTCCTGGATGAACGTCGCGTTCATCGCCTCCGCGGCGCGGCCGAGACGGCGAAGCTCCGTGATCACGTCGTTGCGTGCCGCGACGTAGAACTCGACGTTGAGCCGCGTCGCGAGCTTCAGCTCGTCGAGCCCGCGGACGTCCTGCGGATCCGTGATCGCCACCTTCAGCGTCGTGCCGTCGCCCGCGAACGGGATCGCACACACGCGCTCGAGGACCGGCAGCGCGATCGCCTTCGCGGCGACCGAGTCGACGCCCGCGATCGCGAGGTCGACGAGAGGCAGGCGGTACTCCTCGGCGAGCCGGCGCGCAACGCCGAGCGCGCTCGCGAGCCCCTCGTCGACGAGGGCGTTCGCGAACGTCCCGTCGCCCGCTGCGGACTCGACCTGGTCGACCTTCTCGGCCTCGAGGATGCCGCTCTCGCGGATCACCTCGGCGACGAGGTTCGCGTTCGACGACGGATCGCCCTCGTCGGGCAGGCCCTCGATCACGCGGAGATCCGGCTGGTTCTCGTTCCCCATCTACATCGCCCCCAGATACCAGTGAAGGACACCGCGGCCGGCGAACAGCGCGATCACGCCCCCGAGCGCCAGGAACGGGCCCAGCGGAATCGTCATCTTCCGCGCCTTCGACCCGTGACGGGCGAAGAGCACGATCGACGGCAGGAGCGCGGCGACGAAGCCCGCCATCAGCGCGACGGTGACGTCGCGGCCGAGCATGAAGCCGAGGAGGCCTGCGAGCTTGACGTCGCCCATCCCCATGCCTCCGGGCTTCGCGACGGCTGCCGCGAGCAGGAAGGCTGCGGCGCCGACGCCGGCGAGCGCCCATTCGACCGACGGGTGCAGGAGCGTGTTCGCGGCGAGCACGGCGGCGGCGGCCGGGAGGACCACGCGGTTCGGGATGATCCGCCGCTCGATGTCCGTGGCCGACACCGTCACGAGCGCCGCCACGAACAGCGCCGCCACCGCGAAGTCCCACGAGAAGCCGAACTTGACCGAAGCGGCGGCGACGAGGAGCGCCGTCGCCGCCTCCACGATCGGATGGTGCACGGGAATCGTCGCGCCGCAGTGGCGGCAGCGACCCCGCTGGGCCGCGTACGAGACGAGCGGCACGTTCTCGTGCCAGGAGAGCTCGTGGCCGCACGCCGCGCAGGCGGAGCCCGGCCGGATGATCGAGCGACGGAGCGGGACGCGCGAGATCACCACGTTGAGGAAGCTGCCGAGGGCGAGCGCCGGAGCGAGTGTGAGAGCAGCGAGCTCCACGTCCGTCACACCCCCCGCTCAGCCGCGGCCGTCGACGCGGCCGGCGTGCGCGACTGCAGGCTCGGAGCCGTTCGCCTGCTGCTGCGCGAGCGCGTGCTCCTTGACGGCGCGATCGAGGGCGATCAGGAAGTCGTGCTGGTTCGGGGCGGCGCCCGCGGCGGTCTCGCGGTCGACCGCGTCGGCGAGCACGAGCTGGATCAGCGCCGCCGACAGCGTCTGCATCTTGAAGAACGAGCCCTCGGCGACCGCCTCCGGGATGAACTCCGTCTTGTTGTCGCGGATGAGCTCCTGGATCCGGCTGTTCGCGATCATCACCTCGACGGCCGCGACACGGCCGCCCCCGATGCGCGGCAGGAGCCGCTGCGAGACGACGCCGCGAAGGACGCCTGCGAGGATCGACCGCACGGCCGGCTGCTTGATCGCGGGGAAGAACTCGGAGAAGCGGCTGACCGTCTCGGCGGCGTCGACCGTGTGCATCGTCGAGAGCACGAGGTGGCCGGACTCCGCAGCCTGCAGCGCGGTCTCGGCGGTCTCCATGTCGCGGAGCTCGCCGATCAGGATCACGTCGGGGTCCTGGCGCAGCACGCGCCGGAGCGCCTCCGCGAAGGAGTCGGTGTCGAGACCGACCTCGCGCTGGTTGACGATGCAGTTGATGTCGGGGTGCAGGATCTCGATCGGGTCCTCGATCGACACGATGTGCTGCCGGCGGGTGCGGTTGATGTGCTCCAGCACCGCGGCGAGCGTCGTCGTCTTCCCCGAGCCGGTCGCGCCCGTGACGAGCACGAGGCCGCGCCGCTCCTCCGCGAGGCTCTCGACGCCCGCGGGGAGGCCGAGGCTCGTGAACGTGGGGACCTGCGCCGGGATGATCCGGAACGCGAAGGAGATGTCGCCGCGCTGGCGGAACGCGTTGACGCGAAAGCGCGGCAGGTCGGGCGCCTGGTAGGCCGTGTCGAGCTCGCCCGTCTCGTGGAACGCGGCGATCCGGCGCGGTGAGTTCGCGCCGATCGTGTCCAGCACTTCCTCGAGCAGCTCGGTCGACAGGGGCTCGTGGCCCGTGAACGGGGTCAGGTCGCCGTCGATCCGGAACACCGGAGGGACCCCCACCTTCAGATGGACGTCACTCGCGCCGCGGTCGACGGCCGCCGACAGGAGCTCGTGCAGGTTCACGTGGTCTCCATCGGCAGGCACCGCCGATTCGTTTAGGTCCAGGTTCGCGAACTCCTCCCGGAGGATGCCGTCCGGCAGAACCCCTTCAATGGGGCATTGACCCCAGTCGACGTCTGCCGATGTTCTGTCCCGTCACATGAGTCAGCTCGCAACCGCGAACAGCACGCTCGAGAGCACCGCGGCCACGGTCGAGGCGCTCGCGCGTGCGCTCGAGCTCCACGACTACGCCCGCGGCCGCTTCGGCGAGACCTCCTCGCACACCGCGCGGGTGACGCAGCTCGCGATGCAGCTCGCGGAGCGGGTCGCTCCCGAGCTCGCCCTCGACCCGCAGCTCGCCTACGGGTTCCGGCTCCACGACATCGGGATGATCGGCGTCTCGAACGCGACCCTGATGAAGCCGGGCGCGCTCACCCCCGACGAGGTCGACGAGATCCGCGAGCACCCCTGGCTCGGCGAACGCATCGTCGCTCCCGTGCCCGCCCTCGGCGGCCTCACGCGCCAGGTGATCGCCTCTCACCACGAGCGCTGGGACGGCTCCGGCTACCCGCGCGGTCTGCGCGGTGCCGAGATCCCGCTCGCGGCCCGCATCTTCGCCGTCGTCGACGCCTACGACGCGATGACGAACGACCAGCCGTACCGGGCTGCGCTGAAGACCGACGACGCCCGCACGGAGCTGCGGACGCGCGCGGGGCTCGACTTCGACCCCGACGTGATCGGCGCGTTCCTCGAGCTCGAGCCGACGCAGCCGACCGCGATTCCGTAGTAGAGCCGCCGCGACTTCCGCCCCGCGCGCACATCCCCACGAAGGGTGATTCGCCTCGGCGGCGAACGCGCCGATCAGTTGCCCGTCGGCGGCCGCATGGCCGCCGCACCTTCGAACCAGGCTTTCCCACCATCTCGGCCGACGCGCTTCCCCTCCCGCTCAAGCTCCGCTTCGCGATCGCGACGCGGACGCCCGCGCTCGCGGTCGCGTCCGTCGTCGCGCTCTCGACCGTCGTCCGCGGCGCGATCGCCTGGCGGCACTCGACGCCGCGGTACTTCCCCGACGAGTACATCTACGCGGCGCTCGGCCGCTCGATCGGCCACGGGCACCTCGCGATCCGGGGCGGCACCGCGTTCTTTCCGGGGATCCTCGAGCCGGTGCTCGCCGCGCCGCTGTGGCGCCTGTTCGACACCGCCACGGCGTACCACCTCGTCCAGGTCGAGAATGCGTTCATCGCCTCGCTCGCGGCGCTGCCCGTGTACGCCGTCGCGAAGCGACTCGGGCTGACGTCCGGCTGGGCGATCGGCGCCGCGACCTACGCGGTCGCGCTCCCTTCGCTCGTCCTCGTCGCGTACACGATGTCCGACGCGCTCGGGTACACGCTCGCGCTGGCGACACTCGCCGCCGCCCTCTCCTCGCTCGAGACGCCGACGAAGCGGCGTCAGCTGGTCTTCCTGGCCCTGGCGACGCTCGCGTCGCTGACACGCGTCGAGTACTTCGCGCTCGTCCCCGCATACGCGGTGGCCGCCGTCGTCGTCGACCGCCGGGCGGCGCTGCGGCGCCACACGGTCGCCATCGCCGCGCTCGCGCCCGCGGCCGCGGTCGTGCTGCTGGCGGCGTTCGGCTACTACGCGCAGGGAGTGCAGGACACGCGAATCGACTTCAACTACGTCAAGTGGCTCGCGATCCAGCCGTACCTGCTCGCGCTCGAGACCGGGGTCGCGATCGTCCCCGGCGCGATCGCCGGTCTCCTGACGGCGCGCGGCCGCCGCAGTGTCTCCTTCGCCGTTCTCAGTGCATCCTTCGCGGGCCTCGTCATCGCTCAGGCGACCGCCCACGCGGCCGACTCGCTCGAGTTCAAGGAGCGATACCTGTTCGTGCTCCTGCCGCTCGTGGCGCTCGCGTTCGCGCTGTACGCGCGGGACTCGGGGCGCGGGCGCCGGATCGTCATCGGCGTCGCGTGCGTGCTCTTCGTCGCCATCGCACGCATTCCGATCTCGTCGTACGACGCGGCGAGCTTCAAGTCCGACTCGCAGTTCCTCCTCGGCGTCGGCGACCTCGAGTCGTCGCTGGGCGTCGCGAACACGGCGCTCCTCGTCGCCGGGGCAGGCGCCTTCGGCGTCGTCGTCGCGTTCGTCGCGGCCCTGCGCGGGCGGCTGTGGGTGCCCGCGGCGGTCGCACTGGCAGCCGCGATGCTCCTCACGTTCCAGGCCTCCCGGGTCGACCTCACCGGGACGCGCCACATCCGCGAGAGCTTCCGCGGCTCGCTCACCTGGGTGGACGACGCCGCGGTCGGGCGCGTCACGGCCGTCGCGACACCTCACTCCCCCGCTTCCGACCTGATCTCTCAGCTGTGGTGGAACCAGTCGATCCAGCGCGAGGCGGTGCTCGACGACGGCGCGCCGACCGACGCCTTCTCCTTCCAGCGCGTCCACCCGACCGTCACCGGCGAGCTCGACGAGATCCACGGCGCGTTTCTCTTCGACGACTACGGGACAACGGCGCTGTTCGCCAACGCCACGCGCGTCGCGCGCCGCTCGAACTTCACCCTCTGGACGGCGCGCGGCACGCCGCGGCTCCGTGCGCTGATCGAGGGCCGGTTCTCCGACGGCTGGCTCACCGACAAGGGGCGCATCCGCGCGTGGGGCGATCCCGGCGACAGGAGCGTGCGCGTCGCGTTCGTGCTCTCGCTTCCCCCGGACCTGACCGTCGGGCCGAAGCTCGGGCTCGGGCCTGCGAGCGTCGTCGTCGCACCGGGCCGCTCGGTCGCCGTCACGTGCGTCTTCGGCACGTCCCACGTCGACATCCCGTTCTCGACGAACCGGTTCGTCCTGCGCGAAGGAACGACGTTCCGGCGTCTGTCCGTGCGTCTCGGCCACCTGCAGGTGACACGTTCCCGGTCGACCGCGACGGCCACCGGATGCACGTCCCGCCCCGACGGCCGCTCGGCATGAGAACCGCACAGGCGCTGGATCGGCGGGCCGTACGGCTGACGCTGACCCTCGCCCTCGCGGCGCTCTGCCTCGTCTACATCCTCGCCCGGATCGACGTCGGCAGGACGGCGCACGTCCTCGGCACGGCGCGGCCCGGCCCGCTCGCAGCCGCCGTCGCGATCTGGTTCGCCGCCGTCTGGCCGCTCGCGTGGCGCTGGCAGCGGCTCCTGCGCGCCCGCGGCGTCGAGGCGTCGCTCGGGTGGCTCGTTCGCACGTACTTCGTCTCCTACGCGGCGGGGCAGATCCTCCCCACCTCGCTGGGCGGCGACGCGGCGCGCATCTACTCCGGGACCCGGCGGCACCGCGGGGAAGCGGAGGCCGTCGTCGGGTCGGTGCTGATGGAACGACTGCTCGGCGGCGTCGCGACGCTGATCCTCGCCGCCGTCGGGCTGGCGCTCGCCGTCGGGTCGTTCGACGTCGGGCCGTACCTCTGGGTCGAGGGAGCGCTTGTCGCGGGCACCGCGCTGGCCGCAGTCGTCGTGTTCTCGCGGACGATGCGCCGGCCGCTGCGCCGGCTCCTCCCGCTCGTACGCGCCGTCCGCGCCGAGCGGCACGTCCGGACGCTGTACGGCGGCCTGCACGCGTACCGGCGCCACGGCGGGACGGTCGTGGAGGCGACGCTGCTGACGGTCGGCGTGCAGGCGGTGCGGATCCTCGGCATCTGGCTGATCGGCAGGTCGGTCGGCGTGCACCTCTCGCCGCGGCCGTACTACGTGATGGGCCCCCTCCTCTTCCTCGTCATGCTGATCCCGTTCACCGTGAGCGGCCTGGCCGTGCGCGAGGCGTTCTTCGTGAGCTTCCTGGGCCAGCTCGGCATCGCGGCCGACCCCGCGTTCGCCACCGGATTCCTGTTCTTCCTGCTCTCGGTCGTCCTCTCCGTGCCCGGCGCGCTGATCGTCGTGGTCGAGGCGGTGCAGCGCCGGCCTGAGGAGTTCGCCGCTGCTGCCCGAACAAGACGCCGATGATCGAGGGCAAGACGACGGCCGTCGTGATCCCGGCCTACAACGAGGAGAAGCTCCTCGCGGTGACGCTCGAGGGCATCCCGAGCTTCGTCGACCGCATCTTCGTCGTCGACGACGCGAGCCGTGACGAGACGGCCGAGCAGGCGCGCCGGTGCGCCGCGCGAGACGCGCGGATCGCCGTGATCGTGCACGAGCGGAACCGGGGCGCCGGCGCCGCCGTCGTGACCGGGTACAAGGCCGCGCTCGGCGAGGGATTCGACGTGACGTGCGTGATGAACGCCGACAACCAGATGGACCCCGAGGAGCTGCGCGAGATGGCGCTGCCGGTGGTGCGTGACGAGGTCGACTACACGAAGGCGAACAGGCTGTTCACCGGCGAGGCGTGGAACCTGATCCCGCACGTGCGCTACCTCGGGAACGCGTTCCTCTCGCTCTTCACGAAGATCGCGTCAGGCTACTGGCACGTCGCCGACTCGCAGGCGGGCTTCACGGCGATCAACCGGCGGATGCTCGAGCTGCTCGATCTGGACAACATCTACGCGCGCTACGGCTACCCCAACGACATGCTCGTGCACCTCAACGTGTGGTCGGCCCGCGTCCGCGACGTGCCGTCGCGTCCGATCTACGGGGTCGGCGAGCAGTCGGGGATCAAGCTGCGGACGGTGATCCCGCGGATCTCGTACCTGCTCCTGAAGGGCTTCTTCTGGCGCCTCGGCCACCGCTACGTGATCCGGGACTTCCACCCGCTCGTCTTCTTCTACATCTCCGGCTTCTTCAGCGGCCTGATCGGGCTCGCGCTGTCGAGCTACGCGATCGCCGGGCACTTCTCCGGCAACAAGCCGAATGCGGGCACGGCGATCCTCGTCGCGCTGATGTTCACGTTCTCGGTGCTGTTCACCCTGTTCGCCATGTGGTTCGACATGGAGACGAACAAGGACCTGCGCTAGCAGCGCGGCCGCGCGTCACACTCCCGTCACGTCGTTTGGCGAGCCGAGGCCCGCCACCTCGGCCGCAAACCCCCGTTCGAAGCGGCCGCGCGACGCCTGTGGGAAACGCGTCACACTCTCGTGACGACGTTTGGCGACGGGTCAGTGGCCGAAGCGGCCCCGTTCGATCACGTCGACGATGATCTTCGTCGGCGACGCGTCGGGGAGGGAGACGGGGCGGGTGAGCTCCGGGTAGCGGTCGAGGAAGTCGTCCACCACGGACGGGTCGAGCCTCGAGACGATCGCGTTCTCGCCGATGCCCTCGCGCTGCTCGACCTCGTCGCGGAAGATCAGCGTCGGCTTTCCGAGGTACGCGAGCTCGACCTGGTTGCCGCCGCCGTCCGTGACGACGTACTCCGCGCCCCGCACCGCCTTGATGAACGGGAGGTACTCGAGGCGCGGCAGCAGGTGGATCCGCGGATTCGACTCGAGCCGCTCGAGCAGCCCGAGCTTGACGAGCTGCAGCTGCGTCGCCGGGTGGCGGATGAACACCAGCTCGGTCCGCTCGGCGATGTGGAGCAGCAGGTCGACGATCCGCGTGAAGCGATCGCGGTCGAAGATGTTCTCGTAGCGGTGGAGCGTCACCACCGCGTACGGCGCCTCGGGGACGTCCACGTGCACCCGGTCGCTGTTCGCGAGGCCGAATCGCAGCGTGTCGATCTGCGTGTTGCCGTGCGTGTCGAACTTCAGGCCGCGGTGACGCCGCAGGTTCCTGATCGCCTCCTCGTCCTGGCACGCGTAGAGGTCCGCGAGGGCGAACGTGACGATCCTGTTGATCTCCTCGGGGAACGGCTTGCGCAGGTTGAAGCTGCGGAGCCCGGACTCGACGTGGAGCACCGGCGTCCGCGTCAGCTTGCCGAGCAGCGCGCCGAACCACGTCGTGAACGTGTCGCCGTGCGTCACCACGAGATGCCTCGGCCCGACCAGCCCCGCGAGCGCGCGCCGCGGCCGCAGCGTCGCCGGCACCATCCGCGCGAACCAGCGCCCCATCGACGCGACCGAGCGCGCCTCGTCGTCCCAGCGCACGAGGACGTGGTCGGGCGGCGGAAGCTCGAACGTCGCGAGCAGCTGGTCGAACGTGTCGCGATGCTGCGCGCTGTAGACCCAGCGCCACTCGAGCGAGCGGTTGCGGCACTCGACCATGACGGGCGCGAGCTTCAGGAGCTGCGCCCGCGTCCCGACGACGAAGTGGATCATCGGCGCGGATGGTGTCAGGCGGCGCGGACCGCGCCCGTGCTTGCGACACTCCCGGCGTGGACGCCCGCGCCCTCGACGAGCTCCGCGAGCTGGCCCGGCGGGACGCCGAGCTCGCGACCGGCGCCGGCCGGCTCCGGGAGCTCGACGCGCAGGTCGCCGCCGTGCGTGCGCGCGCCGAGACGATCGACGCGTTCTTCGCCGCCTACCCCGCCGAGGAGCAGCGGCGCCGGCACGAGCGGGAGGCGGCCGCGGCCGAGCTCGCTCGCCGGACCGACGAGCTGCGAGGCGCGGAGGCGGAGCTCGAGAGGGCGAGCGACGACGCGACACGCGAACGCGCAGCCAGCGCGGTCGCACGCGCCTGCGACCACGTGACCGTCGCGGAGGCGTCGCTCGACCGGGCGACGGCCTCGGCGGACGAGCTCGAGCGCGACGCGTCGTCGCTGCCGGAGGAGGTGCCTCGCCTCGAGCAGCGGGCGCGCGATATCGCCCGCTCCGCCGGCCACGTGCCCGCGCCTCCGGAAGGGGTGCGCGACCTCGTCGAGTGGGCCTCGCACGCCCACGCCGAGCTCTTCGTCGCCGCCCGGCAGCTGGATGCGCAGCGCGAGCGCGTGATCCGCGAGGCGAACGAGCTCGCGACGATGCTGCTCGGCGAGCCGACCTACGGCTCGTCCGTCGAGCAGCTAGCGGAGCGCGTCCTCCCACTCGCCGGCGAGTAGCCGCGGGACGAGGTCGTCGAGGAGCCGGAGCGTCATCCCCCAGAGGATCCGGTCGCCGACCGGGATCCCGTCGACGAGCAGCCCCTCGGGCCACCGCGCGCTCGTGAACAGGTGCTCGCGCCGGATCGCGGGGTCCCACAGCTCCGCGACCGTCGGCGTCAGCACGTCGACGACCTCCTCCGGGCTGGGCCGCCAGACGACGTCCGCGGGGATGCGGCCGAGGAACGCGTGGACGTCCATGTTCGTCGGCCCGCTGTGCACCGGCTCGAGCTGCGCGACGACCGCGACCTGACGCGGGTCGAGCCCGACCTCCTCCTGCGCCTCGCGCAGCGCGGTCGCTACGAGGGTCTCGTCGCCGGGGTCGACGCGGCCGCCCGGGAACGCGAGCTGGCCCCCGTGATGGCCGCGGTCGGTGCGCACGATCAGGACGATCCGCAGCTCCCCCGCCTCGTCGCGGTAGACCGGCGCGAGGACGGCTGCCGTGCGATCAGTCCTGGACGTCGCCACCAGGCCAGGTGTCGGTCAGCAGGTACCCCTCGGGGTACGGGTCGCGCTCGTCGACGTACAGCTCGGTACGCCCGGTGACGAAGGCGCTGCCCCGGATCGCGGGGACGATGCCGTCGGGCGTCTCGCCGACGATTCGCCCCTCGAAGATGGAGCCGATCGGCGATGCGTGCGCCATCGAGTCTCCGACGCGCATCAGCCCGCGCGCGTACAGCGCCGCCATCCGCGCGGAGAGGCCGGTGCCCGTCGCCGAGCGGTCGAGGCGGCCCGGCGCGATCACGACGGCGTTCCGCGAGACCGCACCGACGCCCTGCCACGGCCCCGCGAGCTGCACGATCGAGACCTGCGGGGCGAGCTGCGCGCGCACCGCGACGCGGATCGCCTCGCCGACGGCGCAGAGGTCGCGCGCCTCGTGCGGCTCGAGGGCGAATCCCAGCGCCGCGGCGTCGGCGATGGCGTACCACATGCCGCCGAACGCGACGTCCACGTGCACCGTTCCGATGCCCGCGACGTCGACGTCCGCGTCCAGGTGCGTGGCGCGGCACGCGACGTTCGTCACCTCGACGCTCTCGACGCGGCCGTCGCGGCAGACGCAGCGCGCCTCAACGACGCCGGCGGGCGCCTCGAGCCTGACCACCGTCTCGGGCTCGTGCATCTCGACCATCCCCGTCTCGAGGAGGACCGTCGCAACGCAGATCGTGTTCGAGCCCGACATCGGCGGATACTCGGTCGGCTCCATGATCACGTAGCCGTACGCGCAGCCCGGCTGCGTCGACGGGACGATCAGGTTCGCGTGCGTCGCCACCGACCCGCGCGGCTCGCGGAGGAGGAACCTGCGCAGCCGGTCGTCGGCGCGCAGCGCCTCCATCCGCTCGTGCACGGTTTCCCCCGGCGGCGCGGGAACACCGCCGACGACGACGTTCCCGACCTCGCCGCCGGCGTGACAGCCGACGACGGAGATCACGCCGCGCGTGCCCACGCCGGCCACCCTACGCAAGAGAAGTGGCGCGCAGGCCGGCCTTGCCGCTGAGCGGGGCCAAGGGAACCGAGCCGCGGCGTTCCGGTTCCGACCGCCGCCGGCCTTCCTGCGCGCGCACGCTCAGTCTGCGATCCCGGCCCCGGCCCCGCACTAGCCCGTCGTGCTGCTCGCACCCCGTCGTTCGGCGCGTCGCGCGCGGCCGGCTACAGCCCGAGGCCGAGGAGGTGCAGGAGGCCGACCCAGACCGCGAGGCACCAGCCGATCGCGACCGCGAGGCCGAGGTTGATGCGCCGATGGTGTCGTGAGGCGTGCGGGTCCATGCCGCCACCGTCCTGTCGTCGTGGTCGGGGGCATACCGGGTTCTGCGCCGGTGCGCCGTCCCCTGCCCGTCGCCCGTCAGACGACGTGGAGCGTGAAGCTCTGCTGGTACCGATCCGGGGGCGTGATCCGCAGCTTCAGCGTCCCGCGCCGTGACGGCTTGACGACGAACCGGTAGCGGCCGCTCGCGTCGGTGCGCGTCGTCGTGACGACGCGCCAGGCGCCGCCGTTCCAGCTGCCGCGGATCACGACGCGCCCGACCGCATGGCCCGTCGCCCCGGGAAGCCGCCCCGACGCCCCGCGCGCCAGGAACGTGTCGCCGACCTTCAACGTCCTCACGTGCTGTGCGGCACGCGCAGCGGCGCCCGAGCCCGCGGCGACCGCGGCCACGACGACCAGCACCACCGACCCGACGACCGCACCCCGCCGCACCACGCCCGCCACAGACCCCTCCTCCGCTCGATCCGACCTCACCGACGTGCGCGGCATCGTATCCGATGTCTCTTTTCCGCACACCGCCGCAATCCACGGCTGCACGGGCCGTTCAGCCCCGGCCGAAGACGGACGCGTAGAGCTCGCCGACGTTGCGGTCGAAGATGTCGGTCGAGAACCGCTCGGCGACCCGCCGCTGCGCCGCGCGGCTCATCCGCTCGAGCCGCTCCGGGTCGCGGAGGAGCGTCCCGAGCGCCTCGGCCAGGGCCTCGGCGTCGCCGGGCGGGACCACGACGCCGGCCTCGCCGAGCATCCATTCGACCGAGCCGACGGGCGTGCCGACGACGGGAACGCCGGCGGCCATCGCCTCGAGGACGAACATCGGCATCGCCTCGGCGCGTGACGGAAGCACCGCGACCCGCGCTTCGCCGAGCGCGGCCGCGACGCCCTCCGGCTCGAGCACCCCGTCGTACACCGCCCCTTCCGGGAGCGAGACGAGGAGCCCCGGCTCCGCGACCGGCCCCGCGACGTGCAGCGCCATCTCGGGGGCGTCGGCGCGTACGAGCGGCCACGCGGCGAGCAGGACATCGACGCCCTTGCGGCGCCCGACCTCGCCCGCGAACAGCACGTTCCGCCGCCCCGCCACGTCCGCGGCGGCCGCACGAGCGCGCACCGGATTCGGCAGCAGGCGGACGTCGTCGATCCCGAGCTCCCGTACCGCCGCCTCGACATCCGTGCTCAGCACCGTCACCGCGTCGGCGCGGCGGAGCATCGCACGCACGAGGCCGGGGCGCCGCCGGACCTCGTCCATGAACTCCGAGCCGTGCACCGTCACGATGCGCGGCAGACGCCGCGCGCGCGCCACGTCGAGCAGCACCAGCGTCCGGACGACGTCGAACCGCTGCGACGCGTGGAAGTGGAGGCCCGCGACGGTCCGGCGCGAGGCGAAGGCGATCCTGACCCCCGAGGCTACGAACAGGTACAGCCACCGGCCGCGCGAGCGCGCGCTCGAGCTTGCGAGCGGCTCGACCCGCCAGGCGTCGAGGTGCGCGCGCTGGTAGGCGCGGACGACGCCGGCGATGCCGCCGGGCTCGTGCACGTCCGGCCCGACGTGCAGGACGACGCGCGTCACCGGTCGATGAACGCCGCGAAGCGCGTCCCGCTGAGCGCGCGCTCGACCTCGGCGAAGTTGCTGATCGTGTCCTCCTTGCGGAGGCTGTTGAGCTTCCGCAGCTGGCTCGTCAACGGCGTGTCGGGGTCGCACACGTCGAGGAAGCGGAGGAGGTCGGCGAACCGGCGAGGCTCCGCGAGGAGCGACTCGTACGAGACCTCGACGTGCGGGACGAACGCCGCGGCGACCGCCGTCCGCGCCACCTTCACCTTGCGCTCGAGGCTCCGCAGGCGGCGGACGAGGCTCTCGGCGTCGACGGCGACCGCGACCTGCTCCACCGCCCCCTCCGCGTGGTAGCGCCCGCGCGCCCGCGCGGTCTCGTTCGAGACGACGACGTCGAGGAGGTTCGCGCGCACGAGGTGCACGACCCGGACTTTGCGGCGGGCGAGGTACGCGAGGATGGCGGGGTTCTCCTTCACGTCCTGGTACATCAGCTTGAACCCGATCGCGTCGATGCCCGGCTGAGCGGCGTAGAGGGCGTCGAGGAACCGGAACGTGAGACGCCGTCGGCGGTTCCGCCGCCCGCCGTGCGCCAGGAAGTACGGGTCGAACGCGGTGTCTCGCTTCGCGCCGCGCTGGAACAGCTCGCCGTACGTCTCCACGGCGGGATGGCTCCCGAGCATCGACGCGACCCATGACGAGCCGGTGCGCTGGGTGGCGAAGACGACGAAGGGAGCGGCCACGCCCTTCACCTACTGACGCTAGCGCGAATTTCCTCTCGCGCAATCCGTTTCGCCTCGGAGCCCGTATCGACCCACGTACTCCTGCGGCAAAAGGGGTAGGGCATGACGAGAGGGAGATGCCGCCTTGCGGTGGCGGCGCTGTGCGTACTCGCGGTCGCGGCGGCACCGGGCTCGGTCGCCCGCGGCGCGACGACGGCGATCCAGGAGATCCGGCTCGCGAGCGGTAGCGGGCCGAGCACGATCACGTCGGGGCCCGACGGGGCCGTGTGGTTCGTCGAGGAGACGGCGAACCGGATCGGCCGGCTGACGACGGGCGGTGCGCTCACGGAGTACCCGGTGCCGACGCCGAACGCATCGGTCGGCGCGATCACGACGGGCCCGGACGGGAACATCTGGTTTGCGGAGACGAAGGGGCTCAAGGTCGCGAGGCTCGTCCCGACGACGGGCCGGATCACCGAATTCCCGACGCCCGTCGGCGGAAACGGGATCATCACGGGGTCCGACGGCAACCTGTGGGTGCTGGCGTCGACCACGTCGAAGGTCCTCGTCGTCTCGACGGCCGGGGCGGTCCTGCGGACGCTCACCGTGCCGACCGCGAGCAGCTTCCCGCACGGGCCGTCGCTCGGGCCTGACGGCAACGTCTACTTCGCCGAGGTGAACGGCAACAAGATCGGCCGGGTCACGCCGGCCGGGCGGTTCACCGAGTGGCGGCTCCCGGCCGCCGGCTCGAAGCCGTTCGCGACCGCGTTCGGCCCCGACGGGAGGCTGTACGCGACCGAGAACGCCGGGAACCGCCTCGCGCGGCTCGACGTCTCGACGGGGACGTTCGCCGAGTTCGCGATCCCGACGGCCGCGTCCGCGCCGCAGGGGATCACCGCGGGGCCCGACGGGAACCTCTGGTTCACCGAGAGCGCCGGGAACAAGATCGCGGCGGCGACGACGACCGGAGCGGTGACCGAGTTCCCGCTCCCGCTCGGCGCGTCGACGCCGAAGCGCATCACGACCGGGCCCGACGGCAACCTGTGGTTCACGCAGGCCTCGGCGAACGCGATCGGAGTCGCGGCGCCGCCTCCCACCGGCTCGCCGACCCCGCCGGCCGTGACGACCCTGCCTTCGATCGGCGGCAGCGCCGTCGTCGGCCAGACGCTGACGGCGAGCGCGGGCACGTGGACCGGCACGCCGACGTTCGCCTTCGCCTGGCAGCGCTGCGACCGGACCGGCGCGAGCTGCGTCCCGATCGCGAGCGCGACGGGGCCGGCGTACAGCCCGTCGGGTGCCGACGTCGGCTCGACGATCGTGGTCTCGGTCACCGCGTCGAACGCCGGAGGATCGACGACCGCGTCGTCCGCGCCGACCGCGGTCGTCACGGCGGGTGGCGGTGGCGGTGGCACCGGCGTCACGACACCGATCCTCGACACGTTCAACCGGGCCGCCGGCGCAGTCGGGGCGAACTGGACGCCCGTCAAGCCGTCGGGCTTCGCCTCGATGAAGGTCGTGGCGAACGCGGCCGCGGACGCGTCGACCACCTCGTTCGCCTGGAACTTCTGGAACCCCACGTCGTTCGGGCCGAACGCGGAGGCATACGTGACCGTCGCGAACGCGGGAGCGTCGGACGTGCTCCGGATCGGAGCCCGCATCACAGGCGCCGGCACCACCGCGTTCTCGGGCTACTTCGTCTCCGTCTCCGCGACCGGCGCCTGGTCGATCCTGCGCGTCGACAACGGCGGAGCCCCCGTCACGCTCGCGACGGGGCCGACGGCGGCGGTGGCCTCCGGGGACGGCGTCGCGATCCAGGTGGTCGGATCGACGGTCACGGCGCTCCGCCGCAGCGGCGGCGCATGGTCGCAGGTGATGGCCTACGACACCGCAAGGGACGCAACGCGGTACACCGCGCCGGGGAGCCTCGCGATCGAGTTCAAGACGAGCACCATCGACGACTTCGGCGGCGGCACGCTTCCGTGAGCTCCGGCCGCCGCTGTACAACCACAGCGTGCGGAGGCGCAGGAGCTTGCTCGGGCGGTCGCTGCTCGTCGCCCTCGCACTCGCCGCGGGCGGCGCCTGCGTCGTCCTCGCGGCGCTCGTCGATCGCGGCCGCTTCGCACACTTCGACCAGTTCACGGTCAGCCACTGGATGCCGTGGCTCGAGCCGCCGGTCGATCGCAGCACGCTCGCGCGGGCGCTCGCGCCGGCGCGGCGGCACACGACGGCGGGCGAGCTCGCCGCCGTCGTCGTCTATCCGGCGTCGATCGCGATCTCCGCGCTGCTCGCCGCCCTCGGCGGGCTCGTCCTCTGGCGGCGCGGCCGCGTCCGCACAGCCGTGCTCCTCGCGAACGCGTGGATCGCGGCGAACGTGATCGGCGTCGTCGGCAAGGACACGGTCACGCGGCCGCCGCTTCGCCAGACGACGTTCGGTCACCACGGCTTCCTGCCCGGGCTCAGCCATTCGTTCCCGAGCGGCCATGCGATGCGCGCGGTCGTGGTCGCCGCGGTCGCCGCGGCGGTCTGGCGCTCCGGCTGGATCGCGTTCGTGTGGGCGCTCGCGGCGTCCGCGGCGCTCGTGGGGCTCGCCGACCACACCGCGACCGACGTCGCGGGCGGGCTCGCAGCGGGGATCGCCCTCGTGGCGCTCGCGGCCGCGGTCGCGGACTGACGAGAAAACGAGGGCGGCCTCGCGGCCGCCCTCTCCCTTCCCCCACTCCGCGGATGGCTACGCCGCCCGCGGAACCGCGTGCGTCACCCGGTGGCACTCGTCCTGACGCGGCGGACGAACGGCGTGTCGTTCTTCGACTCGCCGCGCGGGACCTCGCTCGTGCGCGCGAGCCGCTTCGCGTGCTCGATCGACCGGCCGACGTGACGCGTGAACGGCGGCTCGTTCTTCGGCTCCCCGCCGGCGAGCGCGACCTGCGCGACAGCGGCGGTTGCAAGGAGCGCCAGGCAGACCCAGAGGGCCAGGCGGCTCGAGAGCTTCGTGATGGGGGCGTGCGCGGTGTTCATCGTTCCCTCCTCGTTGTCCTGTGTGACGAGCACATGACGAGCGTAGGAAGGGCCGGGCAGCGCGTCGTTCGCCGCGCCGACACCCGGAGTGTCATGCTCATGACACTGTGGCCCCGGGAGCGGACTGGTCGTTGCTCGAGGGCG
This sequence comes from Gaiellaceae bacterium, assembly GCA_036403195.1. Taxonomy (GTDB): domain Bacteria; phylum Actinomycetota; class Thermoleophilia; order Gaiellales; family Gaiellaceae; genus PALSA-600. The sequence goes on along the minus strand of DASWRL010000073.1, from coordinate 11,988 downwards.
TCCCGCCGGATCAGGTGCGGGAGCTCCTGCAGGTCGCGCGGCGGCGGCGGTTCGCGCGCAACGAGGTCGTCTTCCACCGCGACGACCCCGGCGACTCGGTCCACCTGATCAGGAGCGGGCGATTCGCGATCCGCGTCATGACGCCGCTCGGCGACACCGCCACGATCGCCGTCCGCGGGCCGGGCGAGAGCTTCGGCGAGATGGCCCTCGTGGCGGCCGAGGCGCGCCGCTCGGCAACGGTGACGGCTCTCGAGGAGTCGGAGACGGTGTCCGTCTTCCGGAGCGACTTCGACGCGGTGCGGAAGCGCCATCCGGAGATCGACACGATGCTCCTCCGCTTCCTGACGAACGAGGTCCGGATGCTGAACGAGCGTCTCCTCGAGGCGCTGTACGTCCCGGTGGAGAAGCGTGTGCGTCGACGGCTCGTGGAGCTTTCCGATCTCTACCCGGCCGCGGACGGGCCTGTCATCCTGTTGACGCAGGAGACGCTCGCCGAGCTCGCCGGCGCGTCGCGCCCGACCGTGAACCAGGTGCTGCGCGACGAGGAGAAACGGGCGACGATCGAGCTGAGCCGCGGCCGGATCCGCGTGCTCGACGTCCCGGAGCTCCAGCGGCGGAGCCGTTAACGCGCGGCGGCGCGGCCGTGGCCGAGGAGCCGGATGGCGTCGGCGCGGCTCGCCACACCGAGCTTCCGCACGGCCGCCGAGATGTGCACGCGCACCGCGGTCGGCGAGAGAGTCAGCCGGTCGGCGACCTGACGCGTCGTCAGCCCGTCGACGATCAGGTTCATGACCTCCCACTCGCGGCTCGTCAACCGCACGCCGGGCGCGATCACCGCCCGGCGGCGCGGCTCACCCGCACGCAGCTGCTCGACGACGTGCGTCGTCAGCCGGCGCGACAGCGCGAACCCGCCTGCGCGAACGTCGGCGAGCGTGTTCGGCAGCCACTCGAGATCGCGGTCCTTGACCAGGTAGCCGGACGCGCCGAGGCGGACCGCCTCCATCAGGTCGGCGTCGCGCTCCTCCGTCGCGAGCATCACGACGCGCGCCGACGGAAGCCGTGCGGCGATCTCCCACGCCGCCGCGAGCCCGCCGCCGGGAAGGAGCGTGTCGACGAGACAGATGTCCGGCCGCTCGGCGAGCGCGAGCGCCACCGCCTGGGCGGCGTCGGCGGCCGTCGCGCTGATCTCGTATCGCCCGTCCTGCGAGAGCGCGTGCGTGATCGCGCGCCCGGCGTCGACCCCTGGGTCGCACACGAGAACGCGCAGCCTCATCGTCGGACGCATCGTGTGCGAGGACCGTGCTCCTGTCCACGCCCCGAACGGCTCGCCCGGATCCCCCTGAAGGGTGACTTCTTTCCGGTTCGATCTTCCGATGCAACGAACATGGCGCTGGCACAGAACGCGATCCCTTCGATCTCGCCGCGGCGCGAGCCTGCTCGCCTCCGCGTCCTCGTCGCCGACGACCACCGGCTCATCCTCGACGGCATCAAGCACGCGCTGATCGACGACGGCGGGTTCGAGCTGGTCGGCGAGGCCACGAGCGGCGAGCGCGTCCTTCCGCTCGTCGGCCAGACGTCGCCCGACCTCGTCGTGCTCGACCTGCGGATGCCGGGGATGGACGGCCTCGCGTGCCTCGAGCAGATCAAGAAGCGCCACCCGCAGATCAACGTCGTCGTCCTCTCGGTCTCGACCGACGAGCGCGTGATCGAGTCGGTGCTCTCGCGCGGCGCGAGCGCCTACATCGTGAAGAGCGTAAATCCCGTGGACCTGCCGTCGGCGCTGCGCCAGGCGGTCGCGGGAACGGTCTTCACAGCGATCGGGCTCCCCGACGCCGACGCCCCGAACGCCGCGAAGGCCGCCGGGCTCACAGACCGCGAGCTCGCGATCCTCTCGGCGCTCGCGCGCGGGCTCTCGAACGGCCAGATCGGCAAGGAGCTCTGGATCGCCGAGCAGACCGTCAAGTTCCACCTGACGAACATCTATCGGAAGCTCGGGGTCGCGAACCGCACGGAGGCTGCGCGGTTCGCGTATCAGGAGGGGCTCGTCGCGAGCCCGCTCCTCGACCAGGACTCCTAGCTACTCGCGCCGTTCGGGCGCCAGGCCGGGATCGACGCCAGCACGGTCGCGCCGGCGCCGGGTGCGCTCTCGATCGAGAACACCCCGCCGAGCAGCCGGACGCGCTCGCCCATGCCGACGAGGCCCATGCGGCCCCGGCGGGCCGCGGCGGCGGCCGTCTCGGTGACGTCGAACCCGCGCCCGTCGTCCTCGACGCGCAGGGCGAGCCCGCGCGGAGTCGCGTCGAGCACGACGCGGACACGCGTGGCTCCGCTGTGCTCGCGGATGTTGCTCAGCGCTTCCTGGACGATGCGGACAACGGCGATTCGCTGTGACGCGGTGAGGTCGTCGAAGCTGCCGGAGACCTCGACCTCGACGATTCCGTCGCTCCGGCGCATGAACGTGTCCGCCTCGCGCTGCAGCGCCTCGGGCAGCGGACGCTCGGCGAGCGTCGAGGTCTCGAGGGAGTGCATCACGGAACGCAGCGTCTCGTCGAGCTCGAGCACACGCGCCGAGACGTCGTCGAGGCGCCCCGCGACGACGTCCCGCGGGAGCGACTCGTGCTCGAGCACCTGGGCGCGGAGCAGCCTGACCTCTCCCGCGAGTGCGGCGAGATCCTGGAGCGGCCCGTCGTGCAGGTCGAATGCCGCGCGCGTGAGGCGGCGCTCGTACACCCGCTGCAGCGGCTTCTCGTCGGCGGCGACCGCGTGCGCGAGCCGGTCACGCTCCGCGAGCGCGGGAAACGTGCCCGCCAAGTCGTCCAGGAACGGCAGCGTCTCGAGGTACGCGTCGGGTGCGACACGGACGACGAGCGCGCCGTCGCCGTCGCCGAGCGGGAAGCTGTGGACGCGTGCCCGCGACGTCACCGGCACGGGCTCGCGACGCTCGAGCAGCGCGGCGGCGGCCCGCTTGCACCCGCGTGTCGCGGGTAGGGCGCCCCACGCCGCGATGGCGTCGACGCGGCCCGCGGATGTGCGCGTCCAGACGGACGCCGCCGTCACGGGCGAGAGCGCGCCGAGGAGCCGGAGCGCCGCCTCGACCGTCGCGCGCGGATCGCGGGCGGTGAGCGCGGCCGTTCGCACGGAGTGGTGGAAGAGGATGCGCCTCGAGGCGTCGTCGTCGAGACCGGTCAGCTCGACGACGAGCGGGATCGTGCTCCGGGCAGACGCGCGAGCGTCGTCGTCGCCGCCGAACGCCGCCTCTGCCAGCGTCCGGGCCGCGTAGCCGACCACCGCGTCGACTGCCGCCGCGGCCCCGTCCGACGCGCCGATCGCCCAGACCGCCTCCAGGTCGGCACGGCGCGCCGACGAAGGCGCGGGGCGCGCGGGCAGGCCGCGCGTGTCCTCGCGCGTGCTCAAAGGCGTGGCCGCTTGTCGATCGCCGCAGATATGCCTCGAATTGTCGTGAGGCCCGCGGCAGCTGCAATAGGCCGATCGGGGGATCGGCGGTGCCGCAGGTCCTAGCGGAGCGCGGGGAGCGGCCTGTCCTCGAGCACCTGCGGGCGCCGGTCGGGGTCGTCGCCGGCCCACGCGCGGAGGAAGAAGACGAGCTCGGGGAAGCTGTGCTCGTGCCACTGGTCGACGTCGTCGGCGTCGGACCGGGGCCAGCGGACGGTCAGGTCGGCGCCGGTGCGTGCGACCTTCGCACCGTGGGCGCGGAGATCCTGTGCGAGCTCCGCGGCGACGGTCTCGAGCGGAAGGCGGAGGCGCATCAGGTACGCGTCGGCGGCGGCGGCGACCATCGGTGAACTCTTGCACGCGCCCGGGCGCGCGGCAACGTCGCACGCCGTTCGATTCGATGAACGACGCGTCTGGATCAGTTGGGCGGCGGGAGCGGCGGCGACGTCGCCGTGTGGCTCGTCGGGTCCGGGTCGACGTGGAACCCGCTCGTCGCCGGCGGCGGAGGCGGCGCGGGTGGCGGGTTCGGGTTGGGCGTCGGCTCGGGCGTCGGCTCCGGCGGCTCGGGCGTCGGCGGCGGGGGCGGCGGCGCGGGGGTCGGCGGGGGCGGCGGCGCGGGAGGCGGCGGCGGGGACGGCGACGGCGCGGGCGTCGGCGACGGCGACGGCGGCTTCGCCGGAGGCTTCGGGGTCGGCGCGGGGCTCGGCGCGGGGCTCGGCCCCCGCGTCGCGGGGGTCGGCGCGCTCGCCTGCCCCTGCGGGGCTCCCGAGACCGGCGAGGCGATCCCCTGGTCGCGCGGCGCGGGGGCGGCGCGGTGCGCCGTCGGTCGCCGGTGGGGCCGGGCCGGGACGCGGACGGGGCGGCCGGCCGTGCCGCCCGCGCGTGGCCCGGTCGGGCCGGCGACCGCCATCCCTGGGAGCGGAACCGAGGCGCGGACGGGCGGGACGTCGACGCGGCGTCCCCCCTCGACGTTGTCGATCGTCGCCCTGGCCGTCACGAACACGACGACGGCAGGCGCAAGCAGGAGCGGCACCCAGGCGAAGCGCACCGGGCCACGATATCCGCGTTTCCGGATGGGTTCGGCCGCCGCGCCTAGTGCGCGCGCGCGCCTGTGACCACGATGCGGTTTTTCCCTGCGCGCTTCGCCTCGTAGAGGCAGCGGTCGGCGTCGTTCAGGAGCTCGGCGAGCGGCGCCCCGTCGGGGAAGCTCGAGATCCCGAAGCTCGCCGTGATCCCGACGGAGTCGTCGCCGACGGGGACGCGCAGCGCCGTCAGGTCGCGCTGGACGCGTTCCGCGACGCCGCGGGCGCCCTCCGCGTCGGTGTTGGGGAGCAGGACGGCGAACTCCTCGCCGCCGAGGCGGGCCGGAAGGTCGACGGTGCGCGTGGCGCCGGTGAGGACGTCGGCGAGACCGCGGAGGACGGCGTCGCCGGTCTCGTGCCCCCACGTGTCGTTCACCCGCTTGAAGTCGTCGATGTCGAGCACGATCACGCTCAGGGGCGTCTCCGTGCGGTCGGCGCGCTGGGCCTCGCGGCGGAACTCGGCGGTGAACCGGCGGCGGTTTGCGAGCGAGGTCAGCTCGTCGGTCAGCGCCTGCTGCTGGACGAGCCGGTGCAGGTGGGCGTTCTCGAGCGCGATCTCCGCCTGCGTCGCGATCCACCGCGCCGCGTCGCGTGCCTCCTCGTCGAAAGGGTCGCTGCCGCTGAAGAGCCGGAGCGTCGACATCGTCCCCGACTCGGTCCGGAGCGGGACGTCGAGCTGCTCGCCGCGGGAGGCGTTCGTGACGCCCCAGCTGACGCGGGGGACGTCGGCCGTCAGGATCATCCCGCCCGTCGCGCCCGTCGCCTCGGTCGCCGCCTTCAGGACGACCGGCAGGAGCGCCTGCGGGTCGTGCGTCGCCGCCAGCGTCTCGCCGACGATGTCGAGGCTCTTCGCGATCTCGCGCGTCCGCACCTGGTGCTGCCGCCGCCGGGAGAGGAGCGGGACGGCGAGGAGGCCGCCGAGGATCGCTGCGAGCGACGGCCACAGGTACCGCCCCCAGATGCCGGCTGCCTTCGCCGAGACGACGAGCGACGTCGGCTGCGCCGACGGCAGCGAGACGTCCGCGACGATCGAGCCGTCGGTGCGCCTGCCGCCGTCCGGCCACGCGACGCGCCCGGCGACGACGTACGCCAGGTGCGTCTTCGGAGACGCCGCCTGCAGCCGGCCGAGCTGCGACGTCGTCGGCACGACGCCGGCGATCACAGAGCCGACGCGTCCGCTCGCGGAGATGACGTCGAGGCGCTGGACGACCGAGCCGCGGTCGGCCCGGCCGAGGATCCGCCCGTTCCACAGGCCGAAGGAGACGTTCGGGTGCAGGAACGCGTAGTGCGACAGGGCGCGCGCGTCGTGGCCCGTGAACGCCCGTTGCACGCTCGGCGCCTGCGAGACGGCCGCGGCCCGCGCAGCCGCCGACTCCCGCAGCCGGATCGCGAAGGCTGCCGACCGGTCGGCGGCGGCGGAGACGTGCGTGCGCGCGGTCGAGCGCGCCTGGTGGAGCACGACCGCCTCCACGGCGACGACGAGCCCGCCGACCGCGAGGGCGACGAGGACGGCGCCGACGGCGGCCCGCCGGTCGAGGTCAGGCCAGCCGGTCATCACCATGCTCGAGCGCGAGGCGGCGCGCCACCGTGCCAGTCGCGATGCGTTGTCGCCGCACGTGCCCTCTCTCCCCGACAAACACTCACCCCAAAGGATGACGCGGAAATCCCCCGAATGGGTGAACCTCGATGCTGGATGCGCTCGAGCCTTCCGCGATTCCCAGCGAGGACGCGTTCGCCGAGCTCGAGGCACGCGCCCGGGCGATCGTGCTCCGGAGGATGCAGAGCATCGCCGTCCCGGACGCCCATGCACGGACCGTCGCCCACCTCGCCGCGGACATCGCGGCCCGGATCGGCCTGCGGCGGAAGGACGTCGAGACCGTGGTGGAGGGGGCGCTCCTCCACGACGTCGGGAAGACGCTCGTGCCGCGGGCGATCCTCGAGAAGCGGCGGCCGCTCGACCACATCGAGTACGCGACGGTGAAGATGCACCCCGACCTCGGCTTCCAGATCGTGGGGCGGGACGTGGCGCCGCGCGTCGCCGCGGCCGTGCGCCACCACCACGAGTGGTGGAACGGCACCGGCTACCCGGCCCGGCTCGCCTCGGACGAGATCCCGCTCGAGGCCCGCATCGTGGGCATCGCCGACGCGTTCGCCGCGATGCGCGAGCGCCGCCCCTACCGCGCCGCCCGGTCGAAGCAGCAGGCGGTGCACGAGGTGGAGGTGAACGCGGGCACGCAGTTCGACCCGCGGCTCGTCGAGCCGCTGATCGAGAGCGTGCACCTCGACGAGCTGGAGCCGCGGCTGCGGCTCCTCCCCCGCCTCTTCCACTAGCGCGTACCGCTCGAAAACGCCAAGGATTCGTGGCTCCGAGCACGTAATCGAACCGTGCGCCGGCGACGGGCCCCTAAGAACGACGGCTGCAGGGTCGTCGCCGGCGCAGCCTCCCGTGCCGCAACGGGAGGGTCTTGTGGCGGCGGGGCAAACGGGGGTGATTGCCGTCAGTCCGCCGCAGGCCCGCGCCGCCATGCTCATCATCGGCTATTTCGACGCGGAAGTTGAGTGGGACCCGCGACGGCACTCGACCGAGGGATTGATCGGAGGTCGGCGGCGGCCAAGGATGCGGGCATGCGGCACGGTGGGGGTGCCGCGCGCGAATGGGGATTCGAGCGCGGCGACTGGGTGTTCGTCCATCCCGGCGAGGGATCGGCGCCGAGCAGCGTGCGCGGCCTCTCGGGCCGCGTGGTCGACGCCGACGGCGACCGGGTCACGGTCGAGTTCCGCCGCGACGGCGGCCCCGTCGAGGTCGACGTCGCCGCCGAGGTGCTGCGGGCCGAGCGTCGCCGCCGCGACCGGCCGCCCGCGGCGTGGTCGCCGCCGGTCGCCCGGTCGGCGTAGGGCCGCGCTCAGCTCGGCGGGAGCTCGCGGAACAGCTGGACCGTGTAGCTCTGCGACACGGTCGGGAACCACGGCGGCTGCAGGTAGGCGAGCGTCGAGTCGTACTGGTACACGCGGAAGTCGAACATCGACATCTGGCCGCCGTTGATCGCGGCGGTGGAGCCGGTGAAGGTCATCGTGCCGTTGTGGCTTCCGTTCGGCGCGTTCGGCGCCGACTGCCACTTGCCGGTCTGGGCGAGGGCCGCGGCGCGCCAGCTGACGGTGGCCGGGGACCACTGCGCGACGAGCATGTCGCCCTTCGCCATGAGCCCGAGCGTGTCGGTGCCGTCGGTGACGTAGTCGATGTTCCCGCCGATCACGACGTCGTTGTTCGAGGCGACGGTGACGCGGCCCTTGACGCAGCTCCCGGTGATCTGCTGCGTCGTGACGCCCGAGCCGCCGCAGACGGAGCTGCCGCCGGCGACGATCACGCTCTGCTCCGCATAGATGGCGCCGTTCTGCGGCAGCGTCTTCGGCGAGCCCGCCAGCGTGGTGCAGCTCGTAGGCTGGACGTCCTCGATCGGTTGCGTCGCGGTGCAGCCCTTGATGTCGACGGTCCCGTTCGAGTTGAACGTGAGCCACCACGCGGCGTACGCGCTGTTGTTCAGGTAGATGCCGCCGGCGTTCTGCGCGGCGCGCGAGATGTCGGAGAACGAGCCGAGGAACCCGCTGAACTGGATCGGGTTCTTGATGACGGTGCGGATGTTCGTGCTGTTGTACTTCTGCGCGCCGTTCATCATCGTCACGCCGCCGGTCACGTTCCCCTCGGCGTAGATGTTCCCGTAGGCGACGCCGTCGTGGTTGACGTTGTACTTGTTGTTCGGGTTGTTCGGGTCGACACCCGCGTAGATCTTCCCGTACGTGGTCGCGGCCGAGCCGTAGCTGATGCTCGCGTCCGCGAGCATCTGGAAGTCGGCGACGGACGCCGGGCTCAGGAACTCCTGCAGCACCCGCACCTTGTTGTTCGTCGCGCTCAGGTTGGTGCCGTTCTGCTTCCCGGTCGAGACGATCTCGAGGTAGTTCGTGGTGTTCGGGTACAGCGGGTTCGCGTTCCCCGACTGGGGCGCCATGATCTCCAGGTTGTACGAGTAGCCGTTGCCGAGGTCGACCCACGCGTTCTTCCCGCTCGGGTACGACCACGCCGTGCCGCCTGCGGACGGCCACGGAGTCGGCGACGCCGGGGCCAGCACCGAGGCGATGTTGCCGCCGCTCGTGGCCGAGAAGCGCGTCGACTCGCCGGGCGCGAGGTAGTGGAGGAAGTACTGGTTGTCGTCGAGCAGCTTCGCGGTGTAGTCGTCGATGCCGGCCTGCGCGGCCTGGAGGACCTTCTGCCGGATCTGGGCGTCGTTCGCCTGCGACTGATCCGCCATGACGGCCTGGACGAGCCCCGTGCTGAGGACGCCGAGCGCCGTCACGAGGATGACGACCATCATCATCGCCTGGCCCGCCTCGTTCCGGAGCCGCTTCATCAGCAGGCTCCGGCGGAACGAACCGTCACCGTCTCCTGCACGTGCACGGGCTGCACGCCGTGGCTCGCCTTCGGCAGCAGGTCGACCTGGATCGTCACGTACGCGATGTTGTCCAGGTTCGCGCCGCTGACGGCCGCGCCGTTGACCGACAGGTCGGCTCCGGTGACGTCGGCGAAGTCGAAGACGATCGAGTTCGACACCGACCCGACCTTCGTGATGGACGCGGCGGTGCCGATCACCGGCAGCGTCCACGGCGGTCCGGTCGTGTTCGTGCTCAGGACCTGCTGCTCCGACAGCGTCCCGCTCGCGAGCGTGTACTTGACCTCGCGGAGGTGGTACGGCGTCGCGCGGTCCGGTGTGTAGAAGGTGACGGACGAGCCCGACCCCGCGACGACGGGCGGGGTCGTCGAGTCGTAGCAGGCGGCCTGCCGGAGCTCGTTCGCGATCGTGTCGACCACCGACCGCCCTTCGGCCTCGAGCGTCGCGTGCTCCGTAAGCGTCGCGCTCCGCGTGATCGTCGTCTGGAACACCATCGCGAACGCGCTCACGACGATCATCAGGATGCTCAGCGTGACGAGCATCTCGATGAGGGTGAACCCGCCCTCGCCGCGGGCGTGCGTCAGCACGTCGCGCTCCCGGATCCGAGCAGAACGGTGAAGTTGTTCGTCCCCGTGTTGACCGTCTGGTTCGTGAGCGTCGGCGTCGACACGTTCGTCACGACCGACTTCCCCTTGATCGTGTAGCCCGAGCCCACGGGGACGTTCAGGAACTGTGCGGCGGCGCCCGTCGAGCCGGTGGTGCCGTTGAGGGTGAGCGCCGTCGGCCCGCCGGTGATCGTGACCTGCGCGTTGTTGCAGAACTTGGTCGTGCCGCCGTTCGTCCGCTGTACCTGGACGTTCACCGTCCCGGTCTGGCGCGTCATCGTCAGCGTGAACGTGGAGCTCAGGCTCGACGGATAGCTCGTCGGCACCGTCTGGATCGACGACACGGTGTTGAACCCGGGCGCGGTCGCCTGCACGGTGTACGAGAGGCCGGGAACGAGGAGCTCGCCGCTCGGCGGCGTCAGCGTCGTGATGGTGAGCGGCGTCCCCGTGTAGCTGAACGTGCCACTGCCGCGGCTCGACGTCACCGTTACCGTCGCGTTCCCCGTATAGGTGGTCAGGTTCGGGTTCTGCAGCGCGACGTTGATCGTCACCGCCTGGTAGACGAGGAGCGTCGTCGAGAAGATCTGCGTCGGCGAGAGCTGCACGTGCGCAGCAGCGTTCGGCGAGACCGTGTCGCTCAGCACCTGGTAGCCCGACGGCGGTGTGACCGCGAGGTCGTAGTACGCCTGCGAACCACTCGTCGGGTTCGCCGTGAGCCCCGTGAACTGCACCTTCCCGGCGGAGTCCGTCACGTCGGAGGCGGGCGCGCTCGGTCCCGTGGAGAGCGCGACGGTCGACCCCGGCACGGGAGTGTTGTTGCCGACGTCGGTGACGGTCGCGTTGATCGTCGCCGTGTTGCCGGCCGCACGGAGAGGCGGCGCGACGTACGTGACGAGCTGGGCGAGCTGCTTCCCGTCGGAGTTCCGCGTGATCGTGACGGAGATCTTCTTGTAGCTGTTCCCCGACGTGTACGAGCCCGGGACGTTGCTGGACGCGTAGGTGACGCGCGTCACCATCGTCGCGGGCGTGCCGAGCGCGATGCCGTTGATCCCGGTGAACGGCTGCGACGCCGGGATCGTCCCCGGCGGGTTCCCGTTGACCGTGCCGATGTTGTTGTACGAGTTCGGGTCCTGAGCCATCAGCCGGATGCTCTCGATCATGGTCGAGGCGCCCTGCTCGGAGATCGTCTGATCCTTCGCGACCCGCGTGCTGGTCGTCGAGGAGACGACGGTCGCGATCGTCACGGTCGAGACGAGGACGAAGATCGCGCTCGCGAGCACGGTCTCGACGAGACCCATGCCGCTCTCCGACGACAGCCGACGCCGAAGCCGGCGCCGGAACGGCGCCTGCGGGGACTGCTCACGGGTTTCCAGTTGGTCACCGACCATGTCGCAGAACGGGCAGAGCTCGCCCGCATCCCTGAATGTCGGTGGTTTGGCGTCGCCCGGTATCCCCCGATGTGGGGAAGCCGCTCTCCCCCATCCGGAGCCCACGCCGCTTCCGCGCTAGGCTTCGGCGCGCTGCCCTCTTAGCTCAGTTGGTAGAGCACCTCCATGGTAAGGAGGGGGTCAACGGTTCGAGTCCGTTAGAGGGCTCCTACAAAAGCCCCGCAAAACGGGGCTTTTGTCTTCGTCGAGAACGCGGAGAGAATGGCCGCGGTCGCGATATGGAGCATGTTCTGGAACACCCAGATCAGAGTGCTGCCGGTTTCCTAAACCGCGTGCACAAGTTCGATTCTTTTCGAAGGCACTAGCCGCGCGCCCCTCGACGATCTCGCCGGACCGGGTCGACTGGCGCCTCCGTCTACAAGCCGTCTACCAGGAGCCGCCGTAGGCCGAGCCGACTGGTCGAGGACGCCGCTTCCCCGCTACGGGACTGGCTTCGGTTGAGCTTCCCGCGACAGGCAGACCGTCGGCACCCGGCGGACGGCTCCCCCACCCGATTGCGTGTCGTCGATCGGGGTCTTGTGCACCCGCAGCTGTGGCGAAGCCACGATTTCAGGGGGCCGACTATGCGCCGGAACCCGGCGAACGTAGGGTTAAAGCTCCATGCTCTGTCCCGGCTGCGGCACCGAGAACCCCGCGGGCAAGAAGTTCTGCAGCGAGTGCGGAACCGGCCTGACGTTGGCGTGCGCCTCGTGCGGTGCGGCCCTCGGCGACGGCGTCAAGTTCTGCGGCGAGTGCGGGACCGCCGTCGCGGCTCCGGCGGAACGTTCGCAGCCGGCAGCCGAGCGACGGCTGGTGTCGGTGCTGTTCGCGGACCTGGTCGGCTTCACGCGCATTTCGGAGGCGCGGGACGCGGAGGAGGTGCGGGAGCTCCTGTCCCGCTACTTCGAGACGTGCCGCCGGCTGATCGAGCTGTACGGCGGTACGGTGGAGAAGTTCATCGGCGACGCGGTTATGGCCG